>DATKCV010000117.1:0-31362 GCA_035513015.1 Gemmatimonadaceae bacterium | reverse complement strand
CGGCGTGGGCCGCCGAGCAGGGCGCGGTGGCGTTCAACCTCTATTTCCTGGTCGCCACCGGGCGCGGCGCGCGCCTCGCGGATCTTTCCCCGGCCGACTACGAGACGCTCCTCGGCGAGCTCGCCGAGCACCAGCGCACGTACCGGGGACGAATGCTCGTCCGCGCCAAGTGCGCGCCGCACTTCATGCGGCACGTCCACCAGCGCGACCCCGACTCGACGATCCTCGGCTACGAGACCCGCTGCCCGTGCGGCGTGCAGTACTGCCGGATCACGCCCGACGGAAAGCTCACCCCGTGCCCCTACATCCCGACCGCCGCGGGCGACCTGCGCTCGCAGTCGTTCGGCGAGATCTGGCGTGAGGCGCCGCTCTTTGGCGAGCTGCGCGGCGGAACGCTCGGCGGCAAATGCGGGCAATGCGAGTACCGCAAGCTGTGTGGAGGCTGCCGGGCCCGCGCCTTCGCAATCGAAGGCGACCTCCTCGCCGCCGACCCCTCGTGCGCCTACCAGCCTGACCCGTCGGCGCCGGTCCTCGAGCGAATGCGACCCGTCACCTACGGGACCGCGGTGGCCACGGCGATGCGCTGGAGCCCTGAGGCCAGCGCGCGTCTCGAGCGCATCCCATCGTTCGTCCGCGGCGTGATCACCGCGCGGCTCGAGTCGTACGCCCGCGAGCGCGGGATCGAGGAGATCACGCCCGAGCTGATGCTCGAGGTCCGCAAGGCAATGCCCGTCGACTTCTCCAGCCGAGCGCCATTCTTCCTGCGCAAATGACCGACCTCTCCCTCCCACTCAGTCTCCTCCAGGCGGCCGCCGAGAGCACGCGGGAGTACGGGCACTTCCCCGGTATCGGCGGCCGCGGCGCGGTCTGGATCGCCGCCGAGGTCCACCTGATGTTCGCGGCGTTCGTGCTCGGCGTGCCGATGTTCGCCGTGATCACCGAGCTGATCGGCATCGTCGGCAAGGACCAGCGCTACGACCGGCTGTCGAAGGAGTTCACGAGGCTTCTCGTGTTCGCCTACAGCGCAACCGCACTCTGGGGCGCGCTGCTCCTGTTCTTCCTGACGACGCTGTACCCGAGGTTCTGGGGCCACATGGCGGAGATCTTCGAGCTCTCCATGTGGATCTACGCCGGCCTGTTCTTCATCGAGTCCTTCACTCTGTACCTCTACTACTACGGCTGGGATCGCTGGAAGTACGGCCGCGCCAAGTGGGGGCACTGGGGTCTCGGGATCCTCCTCAACGTCTGGGGCACGTCGGTCATGTTCATCGCCAACGGCTGGCTGACGTACATGATGTCCCCGCCCGCCGGGATGACCGCCGAAACGCTGCCGGCCGAGGTCGGCCTCTGGAACGCGATCGCCAATGCCACCTGGATGCCGATCAACATCCACCGGCTGATCGCCAACGCGGTCTTCGGCGGCGCGATCGTGGCGGCCTACGCCGGCTACCGGTTCCTCGCCGCGAGGACCGACGAGGAGCGGGCGCACTACGACTGGATGGGATACGTCGGTAACTTCATCGCCATCTCCACCTTCATCGTACTGCCCTTCGCCGGCTACTGGCTGGGGCGCGAGATCTACGAGTACAATCAGCAGATGGGGATCACGATGATGGGCGGCTTCATGAGCTGGCTCTGGATCGTCCAGGCGGTGCTCATCGGGGTGCTCTTCCTCGCGGCCAACTACTATCTGTGGCTTGGCATGGGGCGGATTCCCGGCGCCGAGCGGTTCGCGCCGTACACCAAGTGGATGCTTCTGCTCCTGATCATCTGCTGGATGGTGTGGGCGACACCGCACACGATGATCGCCAGCCGCGAGGAGGTGGCGGCGATGGGTGGTTCGCACCACCCGTTCCTCAACGTGCTCGGGGTCATGAGCGCCAAGAACACGGCGGTGAATCTCATGATCCTCACCACGTTCCTCTCCTTCCTGATGTACCGGCGGGCCAACAAGCTGCCGACGGTGCCGTGGGCCCGCTCGGGAACGCTCGCCCAGGGCGTGATGTTCGGGATCGCTGCGGCGGTGGTACTCTTCTATGGAGTGTACGGCTACTTCGTGGAAGCCATTGTGCGCATCGGTTTCAGCGTCTATCAGGTGCTGGCCGTAGTGATGTGCATCATCGGCGTGACCGTGATCGACATCCTGCTCGGGCGCGGGGCGGAATCCCGCGGCGAGATCAGGTGGGGTCAGATGCCGGATCGGTCACAGTACGCCCTGTTCGTGCTGGCGGTCACGTTCACCTGGCTCATGGGACTGATGGGTTTCGCGCGCAGCGGAATCAGGCAGCACTGGCACGTCTGGGAGGTCATGCGGGACACCAGTCCGCAGGCCGCCACGCCGGCGCTCGGTTATGCTGCGAACATGATCACGGTATGCGTCGTGATTTTCCTGAGCCTCGTAGCCTTCATCTTCTGGCTCGGCGGTCTCGCCGAGCGAACCGCGGGCGTGCAGCCCGCGGTGGTCTTCCCCGCCGGCCCGGGAATCGGTTCGTCGCCCGGGGCGCCGGTGCCGCCCACCCGCGTTGCCGGAGGCTGAGCCGCCCATGTGGAGGACGAACCTCAAGGTGCTCGGCCTGACAGTGGTCGTGCTCGGCTTCTATACCGGCATCGGCCACATCATTCCGCAGCTCGAGTCCGATGTTCCCGAGGTGCTCGCATTCGGCGCTGACGTGACACCCGAAGCGCTCGTCGCCGCCGGCGAGCGCGTGTTCCACGGCGCGGGCGCATGCACCGCCTGCCACGGAACCGGCACCCGCGCCCCGAACCTGCTCGCCGACCACGGCGGCGAGGGACAGATCGGCGCGCGGTGCGGCACGCGTGTGGCCGGCCTGTCGTGCAAGGATTACCTGCACCAATCGATGATCGAGCCGGGGGCACACGTGGTGCCCGGTTTCGACAACATCATGCCCGATGCGCGACGGCAGATCCCCGAGGATCAGATCTGGGCGATCGTCGCGTTTCTCGAGTCGCTGGGCGGCGAGGTGACGGTGACGAGCGAGGATCTCCCCTCGCCCGGTGCGGCCGCGGCGCCGGGCGCGCCCACCGCCGCCGGCGCACCGGCGGCGTTCTCGGCGACGGTCGACGGAGAGACGCTCGTGCGCGAGAAGGGATGCGTCGCCTGCCACGTGCTCGACGGCGTGGGTGCACCGATCGGTCCGCCGTTCGACGGCATGGGCCGCCGGCTGACGGCCGATCAGATCCGGCGCGGGATCCTCGATCCGAACGCCGAGATCGCCGCGGGTTACGAGCAGTTCGCGGGGATGATGCCGGCCACGTTCGCCGACCAGTTGTCGGCGGCCCAGCTCGAGGCGATCGTCCGCTACCTCGGAGGTCGCCGATGACGAGCTGGCGCGAGCGGATGGCGGGCCTTCGGTCGGGGCTGCGGCACCCGCTGGGCCGGGCCGCCGTCCTGCTCGTTCTCGCCTACGCGATCTTCAAGTTCGGGATTGCCTACATTCCGCCGTTATTCGGAATTCCGAGTGCGCCGGTGCCTGCCAGCGTCATGCTGCAATACATGCTGACGGCGCTCGTGGGGATCCTGATCTACGTCAGCGACGAGGAGGGAAAGTGGCGCCTGTTCCGGGCGCCGATCCATCGGACGATGGTGGATCCCGAGCGCCGGTGGCTGCGGCGCGGGCTGCTCGTCCTGCTTCCCGTACTCGTCGGCTTCGTCACCTGGCAGCAGGTACGCCCCAGAGTCGCCGCGCCGATCGAGCTCCGCTCGATCCATCCCGCACCGCCGAGCCAGATCACCTTTCGCGGCCGGACCATCCAGCTCACCGGGCTCGAGAACCCGCTGCGCTCCTCCGGGTCGCTGGACGAGCACTACGCGACCGGACAGAGTATCTATTATCAGAACTGTCTCCCCTGTCACGGCGACCTGCTCGACGGCGAGGGGCATTTCGGCCACGGCTTCAGCCCCCGTCCCCTGCCCTTCGACGCGGGAACGATCGCGCAGCTCACCGAGAGCTTCGTCTTCTGGCGCGTCGCCAAGGGCGGCCCCGGTCTGCCGCGCGAAGGTGCCCCCTGGAGCTCGGCGATGCCGGCGTGGGAGGACTTCCTCACCGAAGAGGAGATCTGGGCAGTGATCATCTTCCTTTACCAGCAATCCGGTCGGACGCCGCGGACGTGGGAGGCTGGTCATGACTGAGCCCGCCGTCGTCGAGTCGGCCGGTCGTGCGCGGGGGATCGGCGTGACCGTTCTGGCCACGCTCGTGGTCGCGCTCGCGGCTGGTTCTGCGCGCGCCCAGGCACCGCATCCGGGCCAGCCTGTCTACGACAAGTGGTGCGCCGGCTGTCACGGCGTGGAGGGTGACGGACGTGGACCGGCTGCCGGGTTCATGCTGCCGCCGCCGCGGGACTTCACCCGCGCCTCTTATCAGATCCGGAGCACCGCGACCGGCCAGCTGCCGACAGATGCAGATCTGCGGCGTGTGATCGACGACGGCATGCCCGGGACGGCGATGCCCGGGTGGAGGACGATCCTCACGGCGCGGCAGCGCGACGATCTCGTCTCGTACCTCAAGACGTTCTCCAGGTTCTTCGAGGATCAGCCGCCGGAACCGCTGCGCTTCGGCGGCGCGCCCGGCGGTGGCGATGAGGCGATCGCCGAAGGGAGGCGGGTGTACGAGACGCTCGAGTGCTGGCGCTGCCACGGGCAGGAAGGCCGGGGCGATGGCGCGTCGGCCCCGACACTGACCGACGACTGGAACGCGCCCATCCGTGCCGCGGACCTGACCGAGAACTGGCACTTCAACGGCGGTGGGTCGGTCGAGGAGATCTATGCACGCCTCCGCACCGGCCTCGATGGGACGCCGATGCCGACCTTCACCGATGCGGTCGAGGGTGGCATCATCACCGATGAGCAGCTGTGGCGGGTTGCGCAGTACGTGCGCAGCCTCTCTCCCGCCCGTGCCCCGGCGGTGCGCGAGGTCGTGCGCGCGTACCGCATCGATGATGGAAGTCTTCCCTCTTCGCCGACGGACTCCGCGTGGGCCGGGATCGAGCGCTTCTACATCCCGCTGGTCGGCCAGATCATCGTCAGGCCGCGGTGGTTCGCGCCGAGCGTCGATGGCGTCTGGGTGCAGGCGGTGCACGACGACACGACGCTGGCACTGCGGCTCGTCTGGCACGACCCATCGCGCAGCCCCGACCCCTCGTGGGACGAGTGGCTCGAGCGCGTTCGCGCGGTGCATACGGAAGTGGATGGTCCGCCCGCGGCGACGCAGGGCCCGGACCGTTTCGTGGTCCAGTTCCCGTCGCAGCTCGAGGGAGAGCGGCCGTTCTTTCTCGGCGGGAGCGCGCGCCGGCCGGCGCACGGATGGCGCTGGTCGAGCGCCCCCGATCGGGCCGAGGAAGGCGCGCTGACCGGGCTGGGTCGCTTTGCTCCTCGACAGGGCGCGCCGGACGTGAGACACCAGGCCGTGTTCGAGAACGGCGCCTGGCACCTGCTGCTGTCCCGCACGCTGGTGCCCACCGACACCGCCGCCGCGCCGACGCTCGTCGTCGGTCGCGCGATCCCGATCGCGTTCTACGCCGCCGACGGCTCGAGCGGCGAAGATGAGATGCGAGGCGCCGTCAGCGCCTGGTACGCGATCTATCTGGATGTACCGACACCGCGCGGCGTCTACATTGCGCCGCTCACCACCATGCTGCTGACCGCCGGCCTCGGGCTCGTGCTCGTGCGGCAGGCGCAGCGGCGGGGCCGCGACCCCGAACGTCCCACTTCGGAGGAGTCATGATGCGAGCAGTCCTCGTTATCGGTATCGCCTTCGTCGCACTTTCCTGCGGCGGGCAGAGCGATTCGGCCGGCGGCACGCCGGGCGCGGCGCAGGAAGCCACACCGGGTGCGACCGGCGGCGGTTCGATCACCGGCACGGTGATGTTCGCCGGCACCGCAGCGGCCAATCCGGTCATCGACATGGCCGATGAGCCCCAGTGCCGGCAGAAGTACGGCGAGGCACCCAGAGATCCGATCGTCCTGGTGGAAAACAGAAGGCTGGCCAACGTCTTCGTCTACATCACCTCGGGCCTTCCCGACGGGGCGCGGTATCCGACGCCCTCTACGCCCGTGGTCGTCGATCAGGATGGATGCCTTTACGAGCCACGTGTCGTCGGGGTGATGGCAGGGCAACCGGTCGAGATCCGCAACAGCGACCCGCTCCTGCACAACGTCAAGGCGGTTCCGACGGAGAACCGCGGGTTCAACCGGTCGCAGGCCACGGCAGGCCAGTCCTTCACCCAGACCTTCACGCGGCCGGAAGTAATGGTGCCGCTCGAGTGCAACGTGCACGGCTGGATGAAGGGGTACATCGGCGTCGTCGCGCACCCGTTCCATGCGGTGACTGGATCCGACGGCTCGTTCCGGCTCGAGGGACTTCCCGCCGGCACGTATACGGTGGAGGCATGGCACGAGCGGTTCGGGACGCGCACTGCCACCGTCACCGTTCCGGCCGACGGCAGCGCGACGACGGAGATCAGTTTCACGCCGGCCGCGTAGGAGGCGACATGAGCTGGCTCCTCTCCCCCGGCGCCTCGACCTACGCCCGCGACATCGACGCGATCTATTACCTGATCCTCGTCATCACCGGCCTCGCGTTCGTGATCGTCGAGGTCGGGTTGATCTGGTTCCTGTTCGCTTATCGAAGTCGGCCGGGCCGCAAGGCCCGGTACACCCACGGCAACAACACCGCCGAGGTGATCTGGACAGCCATCCCGGCGGTCGTCGTGGTGATGATCGGCATCATGAGCGGCAGCGTCTGGACGCACATCAAGGGACACGACAGCGTGCCGGCGGATGCGATTCCGATCGGCATGGAGGCCCGCCAGTTCGAGTGGCACGTGACGTATCCAGGCGCGGATGGCGAGCTGGGGACGGACGATGATTTCACCGTGCGGAACCAGCTCCACATTCCCGTGGGACGACCGGTCGTGCTCCACCTCGTGGCCGACGACGTGATCCACTCGTTCTTCGTACCGGCATTCCGCGTCAAGCAGGACGCGGTGCCGGGGATGTCGATCCCCGTCTGGTTCGAGGCGACCACGCCCGGCCAGTACGAGATCGCCTGCGCCGAGCTGTGCGGTCTGGGGCACTACCGCATGCGCGGCATGGTCACCGTACACGAGCCGGAGGCGTACGAGCAATGGGTTCGAGAGGCATCCACCACCGTCGCCGCGGCGCGCTAGGAGAGCCCAGATGACCACACCCCGGGCCGGGACCGCGGCACCGCATGTCGGTGATCTGCACCCGCACGACGCCGTCCACGACCACGAGCCGTCGTTTCTCCGGAAGTACATCTTCGCGACCGATCACAAGATCATCGGGATCCAGTTCCTGATCATGAGTCTCGCGTTCCTGCTCGTCGGTGGGGCGCTGGCGATGATGATCCGCTGGCAGCTCGGCTATCCGGGCCAGGCAATGCCGGGCGGAACCGTGCTGCCGGAGACCATGGCGCCGGGCGGCGTGATCGCGCCCGAGTTCTACAATTCGCTGGTGACGATGCACGGCACGTTCATGGTCTTCTTCGCGATCATGCCGCTGCTCGTCGGGGTGTTCGGCAACTACCTGATTCCGCTCAAGATCGGCGCGCCGGACATGGCGTTTCCGCGGCTCAACATGGCGTCCTTCTGGATCGCCGTGCCGGCGGGAATCATCATGATCTTCGGCTTCTTCGCCGAGGGCGGCCACGCCGGCGCCGGGTGGACGGCGTACGCACCGCTGAGCGCGAGCCCCGAGCATTCGGGCGTGAGCCTCGGACAGCAGCTCTGGTGCGTCAGCCTGATCGTCCTTGGCCTGTCGTCGATCCTCGGCGCGACGAATTACATCACGACGATCATCAACATGCGGGCGCCCGGGATGACGTGGTTCCGCCTGCCGCTCAGCATCTGGGCGCTGTTCGTGACGGCAGTCCTGGTCCTGCTCGCGATCCCGATCCTGTCGGGCGCCGTGATCATGCTGCTGTTCGACCAGACGATCGGCACGCACTTCTTCCTGCGGGCCGGCGAGCCGCTCCTCTGGCAGCACCTCTTCTGGTATTTCGGCCACCCCGAGGTCTACATCCTGATCCTTCCGGCGTTCGGGATGGTCTCGGACATCATCGCCAACGGCTCGCGCAAGCCGATCTTCGGGTACAACTCGATGGTGTTCGCGATCCTGGCGATCGCCTTCCTCGGGTGGATCGTCTGGGGTCACCACATGTTCCAGAGCGGAATGAATCCGACGCTCGGGACGTCGTTCATGATCTCGACGATGCTGATCGCGGTCCCGTCGGCGATCAAGGTGTTCAACTGGCTGGGCACTCTCTGGCAGGGCAACATCCGGTTCACCGTGCCGATGCTCCATGCCTGCGCGTTCGTATCGATGTTCGTGATCGGCGGATTGAGCGGCGTGTTCATGGCCTCGACGCCGGTCGACATCTTCATCCACGACACGTACTTCATCGTCGCGCACCTGCACTACGTCCTGTTCGGCGGCAGTCTGTTCGCGATCTTCGCCGGGATCACGTACTGGTACCCGAAGATGTTCGGGCGAATGATGAGCCGGCGGTGGGGACTGATCCACTTCTGGCTTACGTTCGTGGCCTACAACCTCGTGTTCTTCCCGATGCACAATCTCGGGCTCGGCGGCCACATGCGCCGGATCTACGATCCCAACCAGTACGAGTTCCTCCAGCCGCTGCAGGGGCTGAACGAGATGATCTCGATCAGCGCGTTCGTGCTGTTCACCGCGCAGCTCATCTTCGCGGCGAACTTCATCCTCAGCTGGTTCAAGGGCGAGAAGGCGCCGATGAATCCGTGGGAGGACAACAGCCTCGAGTGGACCGTTCCATCGCCGCCGCCCCACGGCAACTTCGCCGCCACACCGGTGGTGTACCGCGGCCCGTACGAGTACAGCTCCCCCGAGGTCGAGCAGGATTTCCTTCCACAGACGCTCCGGCTTCCCACCGACCGTCCGCCGGCCGCCGCGTCGGCGGGCGACTAGGAGACAGGCGATGGCTCGCTCCGCAGTGATGCGTCCGCCGGTGCTCGCCGAACCCGGCGCCGGCGTCTACAACGAGAAGCTTGGCATCTGGGTGTTTCTCGGCTCCGAGGTGATGTTCTTCACCGCGCTGATCGGCGCCTACATAATCCTGCGCACCGCGCACCCCGGCGCGTGGCAGGAACCGGGGGAGATGCTCAACGTCCCCATAACCGCCTTCAACACCTTTCTCCTGATCTGCAGCAGCGTCACGATGGTCAAGGCGTTCGCCGCGATCCAGGAAGGGCGCCAGAAGCACCTGACGCTCTGGCTGCTGGCGACCGTGCTGATCGGGGCCAGCTTCGTCGGCGTGCAGGCGTACGAGTACGCGGAGCTGATACACAAGGGATTCGTGCCGAGCGAGGGGCTGTACGGCTCGACATTCTACACGATGACCGGCTTCCACGGCTTTCACGTTTCGGTCGGCGTGCTGTGCCTGATCTTCGTCACCTTCCGCGCCTGGCGGGGCGGGTATACCGCCGAGGACCACCGCGGGGTCGAGGTGATCGGTCTCTACTGGCACTTCGTCGATCTCGTCTGGATCATTCTGTTCACGATCGTTTACCTCATCTGAGCCCGAGGGCTGCATGGACGCGACCACTCCCGCGACGCCCGCGGCGCCGCCCGCCGACGAGCCCGTTCACCACCCGAGCTACATCGGCGTCTGGTTCGGGCTGGCCTTCCTCACCGCGATCGAGCTCGGGGTCGCCTTTCTGCCCTGGGCCAAGATCACGATCATCCTCATTCTGGTCGGCCTCGCGGTCTGGAAGGCGCTGCTCGTCGCGCTGTACTACATGCACCTGCGATACGAGCCGACGCGGCTGAGAGTCCTGGCGATGGCTCCGCTCCCGCTGGCGTTGATCCTCGTGGTCGCCGTGATAATGGAATACCGGTGACCACCATCGCCCTGCGCGACCAGCTCGGCGCGCCGTTCCTCGAGCTGACCAAGCCGAGGATCGTGGCGCTGGTGCTGGTGACGATCGCCGCGGGGTATGTCATGGCCTCTCCGCCGGGGATGCCCGCGCTGGGGCCGCTGCTGCACACGCTGCTCGGCGCGGGCCTCGTCGCCGGCGGGACGAACGCGCTCAATCAGGTGCTCGAGCGGGACGTCGATGCGTTGATGCGGCGCACGGCGCGGCGGCCGCTCCCGTCCGGGCGGCTGGGTGCGCCAGCGGCAACGGTGTTCGCCTGGAGCCTCGGGCTCGCCGGCGTGACCCACCTCGCCCTCGCGGTGAACATCACCACCGCGTCCCTCGCCGCGGCGACGCTCGTCTCGTACGTCTTCTTCTACACGCCGCTCAAGCGCCGCACGCCGCTGGCGACGCTCGTCGGCGCGGTTCCCGGCGCGCTGCCGATCGTCGGCGGCTGGACCGCCGCCGGCGGAGCGCTGGGCGCCGAAGCCCTGGTCCTGTTCTGGATCCTGTTCCTGTGGCAGCTGCCGCACTTTCTCGCGCTGAGCTGGCTCTACCGCGACGACTACGCCCGCGCCGGACTGCGGATGCCGAGCGTCGGCGACGCCGACGGGTCCCGCACGTTCGATCAGGCGCTGCTGCAGTCGGCGGCGCTGGTGCCGGTGAGCCTCGCCCCGACGCTGCTCGGCATGAGCGGCGTCATCTATTTCGCCGGCGCCGCCGGCGTCTCCGGATGGCTGCTCTGGACGGCGCGGCGCGCCGCGCGCTTGCGCACCACCGCGGCGGCCAGGAAGTTGTTCCTGGTGACGCTGGCGTATCTGCCGGCCCTGCTCGTCCTGCTTCTCCTCGACCGGACAGCCCCATGATCGGTTTTCACCGCTTCCTGATCGGCACGGCGATCCTGTTCTGCGCCGTCTTCGCGGCCTGGTCGCTCAGCGCCTACCGCCAGAACGGCGACATGACGGCGCTCGTGATCGGCGTGATCTTCATCGTCGGCGCCGCCGCATTCGCCTACTACCTCCGCCACCTCGACCGCTTTCTCTGGCGCCGCCGGTGAATAACGAGGCGCTGCACACCAGCATGTTCTGGGTGGGGGCTCTGTTCGCGTTCACGCCGATCGTCGTGGGAGGGGGCGTGATCGCGGCGTGGTGGTGGATGAAGAAGAGGGACGAGGGACGAGGGACGAGGGACGAGGAACAGACGCGAAGCGCGCAAGCTCGCCGACAAACCGAAATCAGCCGCTAGGTCGTCCGCTCTGATCTCCGGACGCTGGCTCCTCGTCCCTCGTCCCTCGTCCCTCGTCCCTCAGTCGACCGCGTGCGCCAGCTCGTCCGCCAGCTCCGGATGGGCGCGCCACAGGTAAGTGCCCATGGCCGTAGCCGCGATCAGGTTGCCGATCATCACCTGGTACCAGGCGAGCCCGCCGAGCGCCGTCGTGTGCTGGAGCAGGGCGACGAGGCCGTGGAATCCGATCTCGAAGGCGACGAAGAGAATGATGAAGCCGAGCAGGATCGACGGCTCCTCGTGCGCCCAGTCGAGCACCAGTGATGCGAGCGTCCCGACCGCGATGAACGCGACGAAGTGGAAGACGGTGTAGGTGATCAGCTGCACCGCCGGTTGGTCGAGGAGATGGAACGCATCGTCCGGCGGCGATCCCAGCACGCTGATCATCGCCTTTCCCAGTACGAGCGGGGTGAACAGCGGCCGACCGGCTATCGTGTCGAGGAGGAGAAACCAGATCGCCACGCTGGTCGCGCCGATGGCACCGGCGATCAGCCCTTCGCGAAGGATGCCGCGCGTGCGTTCGTCCATCATTGTCCTCCTCGGTGCGGGAGGCCTCCGGGTCCGGAGCCCTCCGAGGTGAGCCTAGTATTCAGCCTGCTCGTCTCTCTGTCAACGATCGGCCGCACAGGAAGCCGGCGATCGTGCTTCGCGGACTCGGTCGCGTGCCCCTGGATGCGCCTGGGGCCCCCGCGTCCCGGCCACCGCCCCGCAAGGAGCACACGATGAAGGTTGCAGTCTTCAGCGCGAAGCCGTACGAGCGGGAGTTCCTGGATCAGGCGAACACGCCGCCAGCACACGAGCTGCGGTATCTCGAGCCGCGGCTGACCATCCAGACGGCCGCGCTGGCCGAAGGCTGTGACGCCATCTGCGCGTTCGTCAACGACGACCTCTCGGCGCCGGTGCTGCGGGAGCTGGCCGACCGCCGGGTGCGTCTCATCGCGCTGCGCTCGGCCGGATTCAATCACGTCGATCTCGCCGCGGCCCGCGAGGAGAACCTCACCATCGTCCGCGTTCCGGCCTACTCGCCGTACGCCGTCGCCGAGCACGCTGTCGGACTCATTCTTTCGCTGAACCGCCACATCCACCGCGCCTACGCTCGCGTCCGCGAAGGCAATTTCGCGCTCGACGGACTGCTCGGCTTCGACATGCACGGACGGACCGTCGGCACCGTCGGCACCGGAGCGATCGGCACGGTGTTCACGCGGATAATGCTGGGCTTCGGCTGCCGAGTGCTCGCCACCGATCCGTTTCCTTCCGATGAGTGCTCGGCGCTCGGGGCGGAGTACGTCGGACTGGAGACGCTGCTCGAGGCGTCGGACATCATCGCTCTGCACTGCCCGCTCACGCCCGACACGCAGCATCTCATGGATCGGAAAGCCTTCGCGCGTCTGCGGCCCGGGGCAATGCTGATCAACACGAGCCGCGGGGCCTTGATCGACACGCGAGCAACGATCGATGCCCTCAAGGACGGCACGCTGGGCGCGCTCGGCCTCGATGTGTACGAGGAGGAGGCCGAACTGTTCTTCGAGGACTTCTCCGATCAGGTGATCCAGGACGATGTTTTCTCCCGGCTGCTGACGTTTCCCAACGTACTGATCACCGGCCACCAGGGGTTCTTCACGCGCGAGGCGCTGGCGAACATCTCCGCGACGACCGTCGCCAACCTCGGAGCCTTCGAGTCGGGAACGGGCACACTTCACATCGTCGGGCGCGCCGCCGGCGACTGACCTGGACTGGGCCGGCGCGGGTCGTCCGCCCTTGACGCCACGGGCATGGATGTGCATAGTCCGCAGAATGAAACGGCGTTCCACGACGGCCGGCGCACCGCCGGTTTCCGGCACACAGGCCGTCCGGCGCGCGGTCACGCTGCTGCGAGCATTCACCGACGCCAGCCCGGAGTGGGGCCTCAGCGAGCTCGCGCGCGACGTCGGCCTCCACAAGACGACCGTCTTCCGGTTGCTCGCGACCCTCGAGCTGGACGGGATGGTGGCCCGTAATCCGGCCACCGGTGACTGGCGCCTCGGCCCCGACGCCATCGCCCTTGGTGCCCGCGCCATCCGGGCCAACGACCTTCGCGCCATCGCGCGCCGTGAGCTCGTCCGGCTCGCCGACGCCACAGGCGAGACTGCCACGCTCGAGGTGTTGATCGACGACGACGTGGTGATCCTCGACGAGGTCCACGGACGCAGTCTGATCAACGTCGCGCATTCCGTCGGTACACGGTGGCCCGCGCACGCCACATCCACCGGCAAGGTGCTGCTGGCAGCCCGTGAGGCCGATGACGAAACGGCCGGCGTTCGGCGGCCGCGCCTCAGGCTCGCCCGGGCGACCTCGCGCACGATCACCAGCCCCGGTGCCCTGGCCGCTGAGCTGGCACGTGTACGGAAGCGGGGCTACGCCGTCGCCCAGGAGGAATTGGAAGCGGGCTTCGTCGCCGTAGGTGCACCGGTGCGCAACCACGAGGGCCGCGCCGTCGCCGCGATCAGCGTCGGCGGGCCAGCGGCGCGCATGGGCCGCGACCGCATCCGTGAGCTGGCCGGTGTCGTGCGCGCGGGTGCCGACCGCATCTCGCACGCCCTGGGAAGCGACACGGCGGCCGGCGAATCCTCCGCGGCAGCGCCGGCACCTCCGCGACGCGCCCGCCGTGAGCGTGCGGCGCGCCGCGCCAACGCCGCCAGGCGCCGCTGATGTTGAAGACCACGCCCTTCCACGTACGAACCTCGGCACTCTCCGAGGGACAGTCGTGGCGTCGCTGGGCTGGCTACGTCGCCGCCAGCGCCTACGAGCTTACGCACGATCACGAGTACGCCGCCATCCGGAACGCCGCCGCGCTGCTCGACATTACTCCGCTGTTCAAGTACCACATCGAGGGCCGCGACGCGGTCCGACTCCTCGACCGGCTCGTCACCCGCGACGTCGCCGCGTGCCGGGTCGGACAGGTGCTGTATACGCCCTGGTGCGACGCCTCCGGCAAGATCATCGACGACGGCACGCTCGCCCGCCTGGGCGAGGATCGCTTCCGCCTCACTTGCGCGGAGCCGAATCTGCGCTGGCTCACGATGAACTCGATCGGGCTCGACGTCCGGATCGAGGACGTCTCCGACCGCATCGCGGCGCTGGCCCTCCAGGGGCCTACGTCGCGCGCCGTCCTCGACGCCATCGTCGACGATGGGCTGGACGCCCTGCGCTTCTTCCGAATCACGAATGTACGGATCCGCGGACGCGACGTGGCGATCTCGCGCACCGGATACACGGGCGATCTCGGCTTCGAGCTGTGGATGGACAACGCCGACGCCGAGCGGGTCTGGGATGCGCTGATCGAAGGGGGTGCCGCCCACGGCATCACGCCGACGGGGCTCCTCGCGCTCGATGTGGCGCGTATCGAGGCCGGCCTGATCCTGCTCGGCGTCGATTACGTCCCGGCCACCCGGGCCCTGATCCCCGACCAGTTCTCGTCGCCGTTCGAGCTCGGCCTGGGGTGGACCGTCAAGCTCGACAAGGCGCCGTTCGTCGGCCAGAACGCGTTGCGCGACGAGCACGCGCGCGGCTCGCTCTGGTCGCTGGTCGGACTGGAGATCGACTGGGACTCGCTCGAGCGGCTGTACGCCGAGGTGGGGCTGCCGCCGCGGCTCGCCGCCGAGCCGTGGCGAACCAGCATCCCCGTCTACGCGGGCGGCCGGCAGATCGGCTACGGCACGAGCGGCTGCTGGTCGCCGCTCCTCAAGAAGCCCCTGGCCCTGGCGCACGTCGAGCGGGCGCACGCGGCACCCGGCACCACGGTGATGATGGAGGTCACCGTCGAGCACCGGCGGCGGCAGGCGGTGGCGCGCGTCGCGAAGACGCCGTTCTTCGATCCCGAACGAAAGCGGGCATAGGAGCATCATGGCACGGAGCTACGACGTCATCGTGATCGGCGGCGGGCACAACGGACTCGTCAACGCGGCGTATCTCGCCCGCGCCGGCAAGCGCGTGCTCGTCGCCGAGCGGCGCGAGCGGGTCGGCGGCGCGGCAGTGAGCGAGCAGGTGTTCCCCGGCTTCACGTTCTCGATGTTCTCCTACGTCGTGAGCCTTCTGCGCCCGGAGATCATCCGGGACCTCGAGCTTCCCCGGCACGGGCTTCAGATCCTTCCACTGGAGAGCACGATCACGCCGCTGGCGAACGGCGACTATCTCGGCTCGTGGGGCGACCACGACAAGAACCGTCGGGAGCTCTACCGCCACTCGCCGCGCGACGCCGAGGCGTATGACGAGTTCGGGCGGCTGATGCACCACATGGCGATGGCCGTGCGCCCGCTCCTCGCCACCATCCCGCCCGACCCGCTCTCCCTCGATCCGCGCGAGCTGCTGGCAATGGCGAAGCTGGGCGCGCAGGTGACGGGCCTTGGCGAGGCGCGGATCCACTCGCTGTTCAAGCTGATGACCATGAGCGCAGCCGACTTCCTCGACGAGTGGTTCGAGTTCGAGCCGCTCAAGGCCACCAAATCGGCGAGCGGCATCATCGGCACATTTCTCGGCCCCCGCTCGCCGGGAACGGCTTACGTGCTTCTTCACCACTACATGGGAGAGCTCGACGGCGCCTTCCGGGCGTGGGGCTTCGCCAAGGGCGGCACCGGCGCGGTGAGCGAGGCGGTGGCCGGCGCGGCACGACGACACGGCGCCGAGATCCGCACCAGCGCCGGCGTCGCCCGCGTGCTGGTCAAGGACGGCCGAGCAGGCGGGGTCGTGCTCGACAGCGGGGAGGAGATCCGCGCGAAGGTGGTCGTCTCCGGACTCGATCCTCGGCGCACGTTCCTCGAGCTGGTCGAGCCGCGCGAGCTGCCGGATGACCTCGTCACCGCGGTACGCCGGTTCAAGTTCCGCGGGTCTTCGGGGAAGGTGAACCTCGCCCTCGGCGAGCTCCCGGACTTCACCTGCCTGCCCGGCGTCGGTCCCCACTTGCGCGGGGCCATCTCGATCAGCCCCGATCTCGACTACCTCGAGCGCGCCTACGACGAGGCCAAGTACGGCCGGTTCTCCAGCCGCCCCTACATGGACATTGTCATCCCCTCGATGATCGATCCGGGCATGGCTCCGCCCGGGAAGCACGTCATGTCGATTTTCGTGCAGTACGCACCATACGACATCGAGGGCGGGTGGACGGATGCCAAACGCGAAGCGTTCGGCGATGCCGTCATCGACACCGTGTCGTGCTATTCGCCAAACCTGAAGCGGGCGATCCTCCACCGGCAGGTGCTGACGCCCGCCGACATCGAGCGGATCACGGGGCTGTCGGAGGGCAACATCTTTCAGGGCGAGCTCACGCCGCACCAGCTCTTCTTCTTTCGTCCGTCGCCGCGGTGGTCGGGGTACCGCACGCCCGTGCGCGGCTACTACCAGTGCGGCTCGGGCACTCACCCGGGCGGCGGCATCATGGGCGCGTCGGGCCGGCTCGCCGCGCTGCGGATCCTCGACGATCGGGCCACCTGAGCATGCCCACCGCCGCCTACGACGTCGTGATCCTGGGCTCCGAACCGAGCGCGCTGACGGCCGCCGCTTACCTGGCAAAGGCGGGGCGTCGCGTCCTCCTGCTCGAGCGGCGCGAGGACCTCGGCGGCGCGGTGGTCACCGAGGAGCTGCTGGCCGGGTGCCGCGTGGATGCGGTGTTCGACGACATCGGGTGGCTGCCGCGGTCGATCGTCTCGGAGCTCGAGCTTCGCCGGCACGGTCTCGAACTCGTCCAACTCGATCCGATGGTGACGGCGCCGGCGAAGCACGGCGGGCATCTCGCGCTCTGGCGACAGCTCGGGCGCACCCAGGATTCCATTCGCGCCCTCTCGACACGTGACGCCGAGCGCTGGCCCGACTTCGCGACCGGGATGGCGAAGCACGCCGCGCTGCTGGAGTCGCTCTACGAGGCACCGGCCCCCCGCCCCGGTGCCGGGGGCATGCCCACTTCCGACGACCTTCGAGGGCTGCTGCGGCTCGGCCGGCGCGCCGGGCTGCGAGGCCGCGCCGATCTGCTCGAGCTCGCGCGCGTCGTGCCAATGTCGATAGCCGAGCTGCTCGACGACTGGTTCGAGAGCGACACGCTGAAGGGCGCTCTGGCGGGCGGCGCAATCGGCGGGCTGATGCAGGGACCACGCTCCGGCGGCACGGCGTTTCTCTTTCTGCACCGGCACGTGGGCGGCGAGTCCGGCGCCGTGCGCGCGCGTCAGACCGCCCGCGGCGGAGCCGGACGGCTCGCCGATGCGCTGGCCGCCGCGGCACGCGAGGCGGGCGCCGAGATCCGTTGCGGCGCCTGCGTCGACCGCGTGCGTGTCCAGGGAGGTCGCGCCACCGGCGTCGTGCTCGGCAACGGCGACGAGATCGCCGCGCGGGCAGTACTGTCCGGCAAGGACCCGCGGACGACGATGCTCGATCTCGTCGAGCCGCTTCACCTCGATCCGGATGCCGCTCGCGCCGCGAGGCAGATTCGGTTCCGCGGGCCGATGGCCCGGGTTCACCTCGCCGTGGATGAGCTCCCGCGCTTCCGGGGCATCGGCGGCGACGGGCTGCTCGGCGGCTCGGTCGTGATCGCACCGTCGCTGGACCACCTCGAGCGCGCCTACGACGATGCCAAGTACGGGCGCGTCTCCGAGCGGCCGTACCTCGAGATCGCCATTCCGACGTTCGCCGATCCGTCCCGCGCACCCGCGGCGACGCACATCGTATCGGTGACGATGCAGTACGCGCCCTACACGCTGCGCGAGGGCGAGTGGACGCCCGAGCGACGCTCGGCGCTCGGCGACCTCGTGGTCGGCGCGCTCGCCGAGTACGCACCTGCGCTGCGCGAAACCGTGATCGAGCGGTGCGTCCTCACGCCCCGCGATCTCGAGCAGCGTTACGGACTCCGTGAGGGCAGCCCCGACCAGGGCGAGATGATGCTCGACCAGATACTGTTCATGCGTCCGATGCCCGGCTGGTCTCGACACGCCACGCCGATCCACGGGCTGTGGCTTTGCGGCTCCGGCACCCACCCGGGAGGCCGGATCGCCGGAGTGTCCGGCCGGCTCGCGGCACGGGAGATTCTCAGAGCGAAACACTGATTCACGACGGCGCGGCTCAGACGCGGCCGAGTCGTGGAGGAACTCGATGGCGACCTTCCTCAGCACCAACCGCTTCTACCGACAAGGCGCGCGGACCCTGGCTCGCGACTATTTCACGTCGGCCGAGCACTTCGCAGTGGAACGCGAGCGGATCTTCTCGCGGCAGTGGGTCTGCGTCGGGCGGGAGCGCGACATTCCCGAGCCGGGTGACTTCCGCCTGATCGATCCGGCCGGCGAGAGCATGCTGCTCGTGCGCGACCGCGAAGGCGTGGTGCGGGCGCTGTACAACGTCTGCCGGCACCGCGGCAGCCGGCTCTGCGAGGTATCGAGCGGCCGGATGACGGGGAGCATCCGCTGCCCCTATCACGCCTGGACGTACGGACTCGACGGGCGCCTCCTAACCGCACCTCACATGCGCGAAGCGACCGACTTCGATCAGGCCGATTGGGGGCTCCACACTGCGCAGGTCGCGGCCTGGCAGGGATTCCTGTTCGTCTCCCTGGCCGATGCGCCAGTGCCCCTGGCCGATTCGATCGCGCCGATGACTTCACGTGTCGAGCGCTTCGATCTGCCGCGATTGCGCGCCGCCGAGCGCATCGAGTACGACGTGCGGGCGAACTGGAAGATCGTGACGCAGAACTATTCCGAGTGCCAGCATTGCCCGGTGATCCACCCCGGGCTCACGCGACTCTCGCCCTATGACAGCGGCGCCAACGATCTGATAGAGGGCCCGTTCCTCGGCGGGTACATGATGATCGCCGAGGATGCGGAGAGCATGACGGCGAGCGGTCGCGCGTGCGGGGTGCCGGTGGGGGCCCTGCCGGCGGACGATCACCGGCGCGTCTACTACTACTCGGTGTTCCCCAACCTGCTTCTCAGTCTCCACCCGGACTACGTGATGTTCCACACTCTGTGGCCGCTCGCCCCCGACCGGACGCGGATCGTGTGCGAGTGGCTGTTCCACCCCGACAGCTTGTCACGCGAGGACTGCGATCCACGCGATGCGGTGGCGTTCTGGGACGAGACGAACCGGCAGGACTGGAACATCTGCGAGCAGAGCCAGCATGGAGTTACATCGCGAAAGTACGCTCCGGGGCCGTACTCGCCGCGGGAGAGTCTGCTGGCGGCATGGGATCAGGAGTACCTGAAGCATGTGCAGGGCGAGGGGTGAGGCAGGGCGCGTTATGCGTTTCGCGTTTCTTGCCCGTTGCCCGTTGCCAGTTGCCCGTGCGAAAGGGCTTGATCCCGTGCGTACTTCAAGGGGGTCTTTTGCGGTTCGCCCGTGACCCGGCGCGCAGCTAGTAACTCGCCCCCAGGAACACCGCATTCCCGAACAGCGGCAGCAGCCCTCGCCACAGATCCCTGAAGTTCGGATCACCGGCGAACCCGATCACGCGTCCCCGGCCGACGCGCTCCGTGAACAGGTACGGCGAGTCGGCGAGCCGCTCGGGAACCTCCGGCCACATGTAGCCGGCCAGGCGCAGCCGCGCCCGTGGTGCGTAGCGGATCGGCAGCTCGCCAGGACGCAGGTCGCGAGGCACCGTGTATACACGGTCGGAGTTGGCGAGCACCGGCATCTCCGCCGCATCGATCCCGGCAAGCAGTGGCGACAGCGTGTCCACTGTCGCACGGACGATCGCGCCCGGCACGGACATCGACAGCGGCGCTCCTGGCGGTCCCTCGGCGCGCGCGGAATCACCGTGCGGCCGGAAGCGCGAGAGCGTCGAGCGCGGGGAGGCGAGCCACGCCGTGGCCGCGTCGAGCGTGATCACGACGCCGCCGGCGCGCACCCAGGCGGCGATTCGGTCGCGTCCGCCGTCACCCAACGCTGAAGCCAGGGCACCCGCTGAAGTCGAAGGGATCACCAGCACATCGAAGTCGGCCAGCGCCGCACCGGTCACCGCATCCACCTCCAGCGGCGTCGTCGGGTAGGCCAGCCGCTGGTCGAAGGCATACCACGCCCAGCCGAACGACTGGCCGCTCACCGGCGTCCCGGCGAGAATCGCCACTCGCGGCGTCCGCAGCGGGAACACGCTGTTGCTCCCGAGGTCCGTTCCCGCTTCGACCGCCGACGACGCGAGCGCGATCACCGGAGTCCCCGACTCGGCGGCGAGACGGCGCACCCGATCGTGTATCGAAGTGTCGTTGGACGCGACTCGCACCACCAGGGCGCCGCGCCGGAACTCCGTGCCGCCCGCGCGGAACGATCGCGGGGCGAACCAGACGCGGACGCTGTCGGCGAGGAGCCCCGCCAGCATCCGCAGCGCGGCCTCGCTCCCGGGCGCGAACGCGTAGCCGTAGCGCGCCCGATCGGGCGGCGTCGGACCGGGAGCAGTCGCCGGCGCCGCCTCCAGGGCTCCCGGTGACACGCTGGTCCCCCAGGAGCGCACCCGCGAGGTGTACGGCAGCGCCCACGCCGTGACGTCGTAGAACCGCTCCGACAGGCCGGTCCGCCGCCGCTCCAGCTCCTCGGCGATGAACGCCGAATCGAGCGGCGCGTCGGGCTCGAGCAGGGCGCGGGCGAGGCGCCCCTGCGGCTGCGCGAAGTCGACGACGTACGCGCCATCCGGAAGGCGGACCGACCGTGGGCCAGTGCCGCCGTACTCCGTAGCCTGGACCGTTCCGCCGCTCCGCAGCCGCTGTACCTCGATCCCGTTCGACGCGATCAGCCGCGCCAGCGAGTCGGCCCGTCCCTGAGAATCCCGCTCGAGCACCACCCAACGCAACGGCGCCCGCATGCCATCGGCGATCGCCGACTGCCGGTAGGCGAGATAGTCGCGGACCAGCTGACGCGCGTTGCGGGCGGCGGTCAATGCGGTGGCCCACGACGCCGTGTAGTGCTGCCGCGCTGCCTGGTGCAGCGTGAGGACCGTGCCATCGCTGCGCCTAATGGCACCGCCGCGGCTCGACGCCTGCTCGTACGTCATGCCGACGGCACCCAGATAGAGGGGCCACGAGCTTCCGTATCCCGGATAGAATTCGTCGTATCCTTCGCGGCGGAAGAACGACCAACCCTCGCGATCGAACTCGCCGATCGTCCCCTCGGCGAACACATCCCACCACCGCACTATGTTCTGGTGCACGAGCTTGTTCACCGGATCCATCGCCGGCGGGAAGAAGTAGGTCGAGTTCGATCCCATCTCGTGGAGGTCCACCGCGACCTGCGGCCACCAGCGGAGCATCGCCGCCGTCCGCGCCCGCGTCTCCGGATGCGACTGCGCATACCAGTCGCGGTTCAGGTCGAAGTAGTAGTGGCTGGTTCGCGGACCGGGCCAGGTGCCCGAGTGGATCCGCGACGACGGGTGGGATGGCACACCGAGCGACGACCGCATGCGCATGACGTCCTGCGCGTGTCGCTCGTGTCCGTCGGGGTTCTGCACCGGGTCGATCAGGATCACCGTGCTGTCGAGGATCATCCGCGTCGCCGCGTCCTCACCTGCCGCGAGCTGGTAGAGAAACGCGATCGCCGCCTCGACGCCCGAGGCTTCCGGCCCGTGCACGGTGTATCCCATCCAGACGATCGCCGGCAGCCGCCGCGCGACGGCGTCGAGCTCCCCTTGGGGAACGCCGCGCGGATCGGCGATCCGGTTGGCGTCGGCGCGGATCTGCTCGATCCGGCCCATGTTCTCCTCGCTCGTCACGATCGCCATCATCACCTCGCGTCCCTCGAACGAGTGGCCTACGGTGTCGATCCGCACCCGTCGACTGGTCGCGGCCACGCGCTCCAGGTAGCGCATCAGCAGGTGGTGTGGCGTGAACCGTTCGCCGACCTCGTACCCGAGCACCGACTTCGGCACCGGGACGCTGGCTGAGTAGCCGCCCCCGTTTGCCAACGCGTGCTGCGCCCCTGCCCTCGTAGCAAGGTTCGGCAGCGGCAGGGTGGAGAGGATGAGCACCAGTAGGAGGCGGGCAGGGCGCATCGGGCAGGATCTCCGGAGCGAGTGGCTCGCGGAATCTGCCCGCCGGCGCGGTCGATGTCCACGCCACGCGTGGCTGGTGGACGGTCGCGGACCCGATCCGTAGCTCTCCACGCGCCGAACAGGCGTACCGAGCAGCTACCGGCTGATCGCTGAGAAGTACCGTGGGCGCTTGCACCCAAATCCGCGAACCAGGAAGCAAGCTGTTCGCGCCCACGCTTGACATTCCCCCGGCTGCGCCCCACATCGCCCCATGCCGGAGCCCGATCGCCACCTCACCCGCCGCCTCGGCGCGCTCAGTGGCGCGGCGTTGCTCGTCGGCCTGACGATCGGCAGCGGCATCTTCCGCGTTCCGGGTGCAGTCGCCGCCGGCGTCGAAACGGTCGGCGCGATCGCGCTCGTCTGGATCCTTGGCGGCGCCATCGGACTGTTCGGTTCCCTCACGCTGGCCGAGCTGGCTGTGCTCTTTCCGCGCGCCGGCGGAATCTACGTCTTCCTTCGCGAGGCGTACGGTCCCCTGCCCGCGTTCCTGTATGGATGGACCGAGCTCCTCGTCGCCCGGCCCGCGGCCGTCGGCGCGCTGGCGACGATCAGCGCCGAGTACGCGACGGTGGTCCTGCCGATCGATCCCGGGGCTGCTCGCGCGATCGCGATCGTCGCGATCATCCTCGTCACGGCCGCCAACCTCCGGTCGGTGGATCTCGGTGCGGCGCTTCAGGGCGCCACCGCCGTCGCCAAAGCCGTCGCGCTCGTGGTGCTTGCCGGCGCGCTGTTCCTGCTCGGCGACCGGACCGGCGGGTCGCTCACCGAGCTTCCGTCGTTCGCGCCAGCGTCGTGGGGCGGGTTCGGCGTCGCGCTGATCGCCGTCCTCTGGGCCTACGACGGGTGGGCGGACACGACGGCGATGGCCGGCGAGATGCGCGATCCGAGCCGCACGATCCCGCGGGCACTGCTCGGCGGCATCCTCACGGTGATCGCGATCTACATGGTCGTGAACGCGGCGTACCTGTGGGTACTCTCACCGCCGGAGATGGCGGCGTCGACGCTCGTCGCCACCGACGCCGCGGTACGGACGCTGGGCGCCGGCGGTACGACCCTCATTGCCGGACTCGTCTCGCTGTCGGCGTTCGGCGCGCTCGCCGCGGCGATGATGACCGGTCCGCGAATCCTGTTCGCACTCGCCTCTGACGGGCTCTTCTTCACGCCGGTCGCGTCGGTGCACCCCCGCTTCGCCACGCCGTGGGTGGCGATCCTGGTCACCGGCGGCCTCGGCATCGCCTACGTGTCGGTGCGAACCTTCGAGCAGCTGGCCGGCGCCTTCGTGCTGGGCGTCTGGCCGTTCTACGCGCTCACCGTCGCGGGCGTGTTCGTCCTCCGCCACACGCGCCCGGAGCTCGACCGGCCGTATCGCACCGTGGGCTACCCGCTCGTGCCGCTCGGCTTTCTCCTCGCGTCCGTACTCCTGCTCGGCAATGCACTGGTCGAGGAAACGGGGCTGACGCTGTTCGGGTTCGCGGTGATCCTCGCTGGCGTCCCGGTGTACTTCGTGTGGCGCAGAGCACGTTCAAGACTTTCAGGGCGTTGAACGACCCCTTGAAGGCCTCGAGCTTCCTGAACTCTTCTGGTCGAGAAGCCGCCGGCTCGCTGTCCGCGCAGCGGCGGCCAGAACCGCCGCGCCGACGAAGATGCTCTCCTCGGCGGCCTGGAACCTCGGCGAATGGGCCGGCGTCGGCGGCCCGTCGTGCTCGCGGGCCCCAATGCGCAGGAAGCAGCCGGGGACGCGCTCCAGGTAGTGGGAGAAGTCCTCGCCCCCCAGGTTGACGATCCCGAACGGTACGACGCCATTGGAGCCGAGCAGCGACGTGGCGGCCTCGCGCGCCCACGCGGCGGCGTCGGGCGCGTTGATCACCGGAGGGGTTCCATCGTCCAGTGTCACGCGCGCCTCGAGACCATAGGCGATGGCGACATGCTCGGCCATCAGCCGTACCTGCTCACGGAGCAGTGCGCGCGTTCGCGGGGTGACCGCCCGCATCGTTCCGTGGAGCAGTGCCAGCTCGGGGATCACGTTCGACGCTGTTCCGGCCTCGACCCGGCCGATCGTCAGAGCGCCCGGGTCGGCAGGGTCGAGCTTGCGCGAGACCACCGTGTGCAGTGCGGCGATCAGCGCGCCGAGCCCGACGATCGGATCGGCCGACTCGTGCGGCCTGGCCGCATGAGCGCCGCGACCGACCAGCTCGATGCGGAAAGCGTCCGCCGAAGCGGCCAGCGGGCCGGGATCGGCGACCACCTGCCCGACCGGAAAGCGGCGGTCCACGTGCCCACCGAAGATTGCCGCGACATCGCTGAGCGCGCCGCCCTCGATCATCGACAGCGCGCCGCCGCCGGTCTCCTCGGCAGGCTGGAGGATGATCACGACATCGCCCTCCGCCGGGTCGCGCGCAAGCAGGTGTGCCGCTCCAACGGTCCACGTGGCGTGCACATCGTGTCCGCAGGCGTGCATCACCCCCGGGTTGCGCGAGCTGAACGGAAGTCCCGTCGCTTCCTGGATCGGCAGCGCATCGATGTCGCCGCGGATGGCCGTAACGGGCGCCCCGGGGCGGCGGCCGCGGAACCGGGCCACGACCCCGGTGGTGGCGACGCGCTCCAGCCGGAGCGGAGCCAGGGTGCGAAGCGCCTCCTCGAGCCGCGCAGCCGTACGGTGCTCCTGGAACGCCAGCTCCGGGTCGGCGTGCAACGCCCGGCGGAGCTCGAGCAGAGACGCGCGTGTCGGCGCATCGAAGAGAGAGGCGACGGCGGGCGGCAGCGGAGCCGTGCTCTCCGGAATCCCGGCCGCCATCAGGCGACCGCCACCGGCGCGTCGAGGCGCTCGGCTCGCACGGTGATGTCCTCGACCATGTCGCGGTTCACGTCGACACCGATGCCCGGCCCGCCGAACGGCACCCGCACCATCCCATCCTCCATCGTCCACTGCGGCTCGACCACGTCGCGTGTCCAGTAACGATCGCTCGGCGAGATGTCGCCGGGGAGCGTGAAGTTCGTCAACGATGCCAGCGCCACGTTGTGCGCGCGGCCCACGCCGCTCTCCAGCATCCCCCCGCACCACACCGGGATGCCGTGGCGGCCACAGAGATCGTGGATCGCCTTCGACGCGCCGAACCCGCCGACGCGTCCCGGCTTGATGTTGATGATCTGGCCGCTGCCGAGCGTGATCATGTCCTCCGCCCGCTCGAGGCTGATGATGCACTCATCGAGGCAGATCGGCGTGCGCAGCCGGCGCTGGAGCGCCGCGTGGCGCACGAGGTCGTCGCACGAGAGCGGCTGCTCGATCATCACGAGGTCGTACGCGTCGAGGCGCCTCAGGTGATCGGCGTCGTCCAGCGAATAGGCCGAGTTGGCGTCGGCCATGAGGGGCGCCGCCGGGCCGAGCGCCTCGCGCACAGCCCGCACGTAATCGATGTCGGTGCCCGGCTGGATCTTGAGCTTGATCTTGCGGTAGCCTCGCTCGTGTGCGGCCCGCGCCCGTTCGACCAACGCGTCCGGACTCTCCTGAATACCGAGCGAGATCCCGGTGGCGACCCTCTCCCGCGTGCCGCCGAGCAGCGTCGCGAGCGCGACGCCCCGCTTGCGGGCCGCCAGCGCCCAGCACCCCATCTCGACCGCCGCCTTGGCCATGTTGTGCCCGCGAAAGCCGACATCCAGCAGCCCGTGCACACCCGCCGGGTCGGTGATCTCCCGACCGAGGACGCGCGGCGCGACCCACTCTCGGATCGCCAGCCAGCACGTGTCGATCGTCTCCGGACTGTAGTTCGGCAGCTCACCGGCCACGCACTCCGACCACTCGGCGACGTCGTCCACGTCCCGCAGCTCGAGCAGCAGTATCCGACGCTCGTGGCACACGCCCGACGATATCCGGAACGGCTCGCGCAGTCGCAGCCTGATCTCGCGCAGCTCGATCGATTCGACACGCAGCATCAGCGCACCTCGCTCACGGCACCCTGCTCAACAGGTAATACGCCCGCCCGTCCTCCCGGTCGCGCTCCACCCCCTCGACGTCATAGCCCTGCTCGAGCGCCCAGCCGAACGCTGCACGCGACGACTCTCGCCACCGCCGCGCCACCTCGACCGACCGGGCGCGCACGTCGAAAATGTCGAGCGGGATCTCGATGCGGACCCGCTCCGCCGCGTAGCCGCTGAACTCGAACTCCGCACCGTCCGGGTTCAGCACGGGAGCGGAGCGATACGTGCTCGCCCTCTGGCTCCGGTCCTCCGCCGCGCCTCGCCGCGCACGCCGGCCACGCCGGCCGCGCTGGCTGCCGCCCGGCCGTCGTTCATCCGGTTCGTCCGGTTCGTCCGGTTCGTCCGGCTCGTCGCCGATCAGCCACGCGACGATGATCCGATCGGTTCCCAGCCCCTCGTGCATCGGACTGCCAGTGTCGCCGTACATGTCCGGCACGTATTCCCAGACCTGACCGCCAAGCATATCCAGGTTGAAGTACGCGTTCTTCGCCACGAGGGGATCGAACGTCCAGTAGATCCGCCGCACACCGAGCGGAATCACCGCGTCGCGCTGGTACTCCTTCAGCCGGCGGCCGACTCCGCGGTCCCGCGCTTCCGGGCGCACCGCGAGCATGTCCGACCAGTGCACGAGCATGCCGCGCTCGACGCCGGTCATTCCGAACACGAATCCGAGCAGCCGTCCGTCCCGATCGAACGCGCCGGCGGAGACGCCGCCGATCCGCTGCACGACCAGGAGGAGTGGTGTCGGAACGAGCGTGCCCGGCGCATCGCCCCACGTCTCCCGTTGAAGCGCCAGACAGGCCTGCAACTCGTCGTGCGACCGCAGCGGCCGGATCTCGATCCCGTCGGCAGGCGCGGCGGCGCGAACGCCGGCAGCCTCACCAGCCGACGGCCTGGCCATCCTTTCGTGGATCGGAGCCGAGCGCCCAGCCGCGCGGCAATCGCATCACCACCTGCGCGCCGCCGAATCCCCACGGCTGCGTGCTCCCTTCGCGAACATCGTGTCCCATCGCCCGCAACCCGTCGCGTACGGCGTCGGGTACGGGTTCCTCGATCGCCACCCGCACGCCGGACGTATGGCGAAAGCGCGGCGCGTCGATCGCTGTCTGGAGCTCCATTTCGAACACGATCAGGTTGAGCAGGAGCTGCACGTGCCCCTGCGGCTGCATCGCGCCGCCCATCACGCCATAGCTGAGCCAGGGCTCCTCCGCTCCCCCTACAGTGCGGGTGACGAAGCCGGGGATCAGCGTGTGGAAGGGCAGTTTCCGCGGCGCGACCGTGTTCGCGCGGCCGGGCTCGAGGGTGAAGCCGGCGCCACGGTTCTGGAGCACGAACCCGGTGCCAGGGACGACCACGCCCGAGCCGAACTCCCAGTAGTTGCTGTTGATGAGCGAGATCATGTTTCCCTCGCCGTCAGCCGCCGAGAGATAGATCGTCTCGCTCTGGGTGATCGCGCCGCCGGGTTCCTGGCGCTCGGCGGCACGGTGGGGATCGAGCCGCGCGCGGCGCTCGGCGATGAACTCGTCGGTGAGCAGGCGGTCCACCGGGACCGGCATGTGCTCGGGGTCGCCGACGTACCGATTCAGGTCGGCGAAGGCGAGCTTTTTCGCCTCCACCAGGTGGTGCAGGTACCCGACCGAATTGTGCCCCATCGCCCGGAGGTCGAACGGCTCCAGGATCCGGAGCATCTCGAGAACCGCGATCCCCTGATTGTTCGGCGGGAGCTGCCAGACTCGATGTCCGCGGAACGACGCGGAGATCGGCGTAACCTCGCGGGCGCGATGGTGGCGCAGGTCCTCGATCGTCAGAAATCCACCGTGCTCACGCATGTGATCGGCGATCCGTCGTCCGAGAGTGCCGCCGTACATCGCGCCCGGTCCCTCGCTCGCGACGGTGCGCAGCGTCCGCGCGAAGTCGGGGTTCCGGAACCACTCGCCGGCGTGTGGGGCGCGCATCCCATCCACCAGGAAAGTGGAGCGGGCGCCCTCGTCGCCGCGGAGCCGCTCGGCTTCGGCCTCCCACTGGTCGGCGATGATCTGCGAGACCGGGAAGCCCTCGTCGGCCAGCCTGATCGCCGGCTCGAGGGCGCGGGCCAGCGGGATGGAGCCGAACCGCTCGAGCAGCATCGCCCAGCCGGAGAGCGTGCCAGGTACCGTGACCGACTCGACTCCGAACAGCGGCACCGACGTGTGACCGCGACGCCCCAGCTCCTCGCGCGTCATCAGCGACCCCGAGCGCCCGCTGGCGTTGATGCCGATCAGGCGTCGCTCGCCTGCCAGCCAGACGAGCGCGAACATATCTCCGCCGATCCCCGTCATGTGCGGCTCGACCACGGTGAGCACGGCGGCGGCCGTCACGGCCGCGTCGACCGCGTTGCCGCCGCGTTGCAGGACCTCCAGTGCCGCAGCGCTGGCCAGCGGGTGGCTGGTGGCGATCCCCGCGCGGGGAGCGTAGACAGTCGAGCGCCCGGCGAGCGTGGTCGCGCGCGCATTCGACTCGCCGCCGGCGGGAGCCTGCGCCGGCTGCCGCGCCGGCGTCGCGCAGCCGGCGACGAGGCCCAGCGCCACGAGGAGAGTTGCGTGTCGGGTCATGATCGGCTTCGAGCGGTGGTGAACCAGGGGGACACCGCGAATATGCGTCAGTGAGACAGGGAGACGGAAGGCTCCGGGGACGCGGTGAACACCTTGTTCACCGCATCTCGATCCGCGTGATCCGCCCGCGCGGCCCAACGGCCCATCCGACGTCCGGTGATGCGAATCCGATGCTCCAGTAGGCGAGCGTGTCGAGCGGCGCCCAGCTCCGCGCGTCGTCGGCGGACCACACCGTCCCGCGCGGCCCCACCGCGACCACGGCGCGCGACCGGGGAACGTACGTGCCGCCATAGATCGCGCCGGGGAACGGGGGCCGGGCGCCTAGCGTCCATGTACGGCCGCCGTCGGCGGTGACGGCCACGTTGTCCGAGTACGCGTCCGGCGCCCCGATCGTCCCGCCCAGCGCGACGCCATGAAGCGTGTCGCGGAACGCGACCGTCGTCAGGCCGTTTCCCTCGCCGCTCACGATCGGCGTCCGCACGACCTCCCAGCTCCGCCCGCGGTCGCGCGTCATCAGCACCCGCGTCTCGGCCGAATTCCCCATGCCGATCCAGGCGTGGCCGGTACCGGCCACGGCGATGCAGCGCCCGCTCGCCGCGAAGCTGCCCTCCCCCGCCAACGCGCTCGGAAGCCGATCGGCCGGCACTTGCACCCACCGCTCGCCGTCGGCGGTCGCCAGCAGCGAGAGCCGGCCGCCGGTGGCGTCGCCGAAAACGATCCCCGTTCGCGAGTCCCAGAAGTCCATGCAGTCGTAGAACGCCTCCGACTCCTCGGCCACATGCTGCTGGCGCCACGTTGCTCCACCGTCGGTCGTGCGGAAGATTCGCGACAATGGCCCGGTGCCGGCGCTCATCAGCCACGCCGTGTCCGCGCTCGCGGCGTGGACATCGCGGACCTGGAGGGTATCGGCACCAGGCACGCGACCGGTGCCCCAGGTGACGCCGCCGTCCAGCGTGCGCGCCCAGGTGCCCTGGTGTCCGCTCACCCAGACTGTGCGCTCGTCCACCACCCCAACGGCCTGCAGCAGCGCCGACGTGCCGCTCGCCTGCGGGACGAGACGTGGAGCGAAGCCTTCCACGATGAGCGGAACGGCTTGCCCCGACTCCGGAGCGCGTCGCCCACAACCGTGCGCCGCAATGACCGCGACGGCACCAAGTGCGAAGATGGTCACCACCTCGCGCCGCTCGCCGAGCCCACGCGCTCGATCCCCATCCGCCATTTGACCGCGCTCCCTGAACGTTTCCGTACGATAGCCACGGTCTCGACCACTGGCGAGCGACCCTCGTCCCTCGCCGCTCATCCCGGCATCCCCGCAACTGGCAAGACTCACCTTGCAAGTCTATGTATCCCATCCCATACTTGCTCCCGACCTCCACGCACCGGACACCGACGATGGCTCGTGACACCGGACAGCTCCTTCAGGGAACACTCGGCCTTCTCATTCTGAAGTCGCTCGTCGCCCAGGACCTGCACGGCTATGGCATCGCCAGGTGGATTCTCGAGGCGAGCCGCGACGCGCTGGAAATCGAGGAAGGTTCGCTCTACCCCGCCCTCCGCCGACTCGAGGACAAGGGGATGATCACATCGCGATGGACGGTCACCGAGCACAACCGCCGTGCGCGCGTCTACGCGCTCACCGCCGCCGGCCGCCGCCATCTCCGCGACGACGCGTCCACGTGGATGCACTACTCCCGCGCGGTGACGCACGTGCTCCGCACGGACCCGTCGGTGGTGTGAGGGCCGGATGTCCGAGCCGTCGCGCTGGCACCGCTACCTGCACCTTCTCCGTCCGAACGTCGATGCCGACATCGACGCCGAGCTCCGCTTCCACCTCGAGGCACGTACTCGTGACTTCGAGGCGCTGGGACTGACACCCGAGGACGCGCGGCACGAGGCCGTCCGCCGCTTCGGCGACTTAGCCGGCGTGCAGAAGTGGCTTCGCGCCCACGACCACCACCGTCTGCGCCGCGAGGCGAGAGTCGAGCACATGGAAACCGTGATCCAGGACGTCCGCTACGCCGCCCGCAGGCTCTGGCAGCAGCCGGCCTTCTCGCTGTCCGTCGTGCTCGTGCTGGCGCTCGGCATCGGCGCCACCACCAGCATGTTCAGCGCGGTGGATGCCGCGCTCCTCCGGCCGCTGCCGTTCCATCGCGACGACCAGCTCGTCGTTCTCCACGACGTGCACCTCCCCTTCGCGCTGGCCGAATCGCAGACGGTCGCTCATCTCGACGATGCGCGCGCGCTGCCGGCGTTTCAGGAGATCGCGGCCTATGCGCCGGGCGCGCTGAACCTCGGATTGGGCGATGCACCGGCGAGAATCAGCGTCGGCGTCGTCACACCGAACCTCTTCCCGATGCTCGGGGTGTCGCCGGTTCTGGGTCGGCACTTCGCGGCCGCCGAAGGAGCGCCCGGCGCGCCGGCGATTGCGCTCATCTCGCATGCCATCTGGCGCCACCACTACGCGGGCTCCGCCGAGGTGCTGGAGCGCGATGTGGTCCTCAACGGCAAGCCGTATCGGATCGCCGGCGTGATGCCGCCGCGCCTCGCCTTCCCCAACGAGGC
>DATKCV010000116.1:0-26055 GCA_035513015.1 Gemmatimonadaceae bacterium | reverse complement strand
CATCCTCGCTGCCACGACATTCCCGGGCCACTCGCCGGAAACGGGCACCGTCTCCGCCTGCATCGTGTGCGGCGAGCGCGGGCTGGCGGATGCGCTCCTCAACATCCTGCTCTTTGCGCCGTTCGGCGCCGCGCTCGCGTTCCTGCGCGTGCGCACCCGGCACATCGTGGTGGCCGCGGCACTTCTCTCCGGGCTCGTCGAGACAGCGCAACTGGTCGCCATTCCGGGACGCGATCCCAGCATCGGTGACATCCTCTTCAACACCCTTGGCGCCGCGGTCGGAGTAGCCGCGTTCACGAGCGCCGGCTGGTGGCTCGCGCCGAAGGGGCCAAGTGTCGCCGCTCTCGGCTGGGCGTGGAGTGCGGTGGTGGCCGCCGTGATGCTGGGAACGGGGGTGCTGCTGTCGCCGTCGCCCACCGGGTCGAACCACTACGGCCAGTGGACGCCCGAACTGGGTCACCTGGAGTGGTATCGGGGGCGGGTGATCGAGGCTCGAATCGGCACCTCTCCGCTGCCGTGGGGCCGAATCGAGGACCCCGGCATGGTGTACGCAATGCTTCTCGGCAGCGAACGCCTTTGGGTTCGCGCCGTCGCGGGACCTCCGCCGTCCGGTCTCGTCCCCGTGGTCGCCGTGCAGGACCAGTCGCAACGCGAGATCCTGCTCCTCGGAATCGATCGCGACGACCTCGTGCTGCGCTACCGGACGCGATCCAGTGCCCTTCGCCTCGATCAGCCTGATCTGCGCGCCACGGGCGCCTTGCGGGACGTCGCGCCCGGGGACTCGATGGTGATCGCGGCGTGGCGGCAGGATCGCTCGCACTGCCTCGGCCGCGATGGTGAGGTCCGATGCGGCATCGGATTCACCGCCGGCCGGGGATGGAGCATCCTCATGTACCCCGGGACATTGCCATCACCACTCGTACGCTTCCTCGACGTTGCGTGGATCGCCGTGCTGTTCGTGCCGCTCGGCTTCTGGATTCGGTCCACGCGCAGTCTACCGGCGCTGCTGCCGGCGGGATTCGCCCTCCTCGTTGCGCCGTCAGTGACGGGCCTCCTCGCCACGCCACCGGTCGAGATCGCCATGGCGATCGTCGCCGTCGTGTGCGGAACCCTGGCCGGTCGCCAAATGTCGCGCGGCAGCCGCTGATCGCGCGCCGCGCGAGCTACCCTTGCCTCGTGCGGCACGTTGAGTCCACCTTCCCCGCGTGGAAACCGCCTTCGCCGCCTACGACGCCTTCCTCGCCGTCCTCCGCGTCGCGCTTTTCATTGCCGCCGTACTCCTCGCCGTCGTCGCCCTCCTCGACTGGATGGTGCGAACGCGACGAATCAACGCCTTCAGCCCGATCGCCCGCTTCACCCGTAGCACCGTAGACCCCCTCCTCCGCCCCATCGAAGCAAGGGTCGTCCGCGCCGGAGGCATGCCTTCCGCCGCCCCCTGGTGGGCTCTCGTCGTCGTCATCGTAGGCGGGATCGTCCTCCTCACCCTGCTCGGCTTCCTCCGCGGCCAGTTCGTGGCCGCGGTCACCGCGCCCCAGCGCGGCGCCATCGGCGTGATACTCCTGCTCGTCCGGTGGACCTTCGGCATCCTCAAGATCGCGATCATCGTCCGGGTGATCTCGTCCTGGATCCGCGTCTCGCCATACTCGAAGTGGGTCCACTGGGCCTACCGGCTCACCGAGCCCATCCTCGCCCCGCTGCGTCGCGTCATCCCGACGATCGGAATGATCGACCTCACTCCCCTCGTCGCCTACTTCGGGCTGTGGATCCTCGAGGGCTTCATCGTGGCACTTCTGGTGTGATCGCGATTCGCGAGCGGGATGGCGGCGTCCGGTTCGCCGTCCGCGTCCAGCCGCGCTCGTCCCGAACGGCGATCGAAGGAACCCACGGCGATGCCCTCAGGGTGCGGCTGACTGCACCGCCGGTGGACGGCGCCGCCAACGAGGCACTGGTCCGCCTGCTCGCCGAGTCGCTCGGCGTCCCTCGCCACGCGGTGCGAATCGTGACCGGCTCGACGTCGCGCACGAAGACGGTCGAGGTCGATGGCGTCACAGCCGATGCAGTCCAACGACTGGCGTCCGACGCCAAGGGCTGATACTCTCCGGAGCGATGGCGACGATCATTCTCATTGGCACCGACCTCCCGCTTCTGGAGGGACTCGCGCAGACGCTCGGCGCGATCGGGCACCGGCCGCAGCTCGCGCTGACCTTGAGTGAGGCGTCGGAGATAGCGGCGACGACGTTGCCGCTGATCGCCGTGGTTCAACGCGAGCTCGCCGCCGGTAATGCAGAGGCGCTGCGAATACCACTCGCCCCCGGCGGCACGCTGGTGCTCTTCCGATCCGACGCCGGGTCCCCCGCGCCGCCGCTGCTACCTGCGCTCCAGCGCGCGGTGATGGCCGACCTCACGCTCCCACTGGAGCGCCACCGACTGATCGCCCTCGTGCACCACGTCGTCGATCGCGCGCGCCGGACGGGTCGGGGCCCCACGCAGACGCCGGCGGATCAGCAGGCGATCAAGCCGGAGCCCCTGGACGGCAGGTAGCCGGACCCCACGAGCCTTGTTTCGTTGCACGATCCTTGCTAACGTGCAGGGTAGCTCGACAACCGAAACCGTGGCGATTTAAGGCAACTTGCGGCCACGTTAAACAACTCGCTAAAGCGCCGGCCCGGCGCCCAATGCGTTTGGGCCGCTTTTCGTTGGGGGACACTCCTGCACATGGCCGATCGCAGCTTCGCCTCGAAGTACCTCGAGGCACTCGCTCAACGCGTCCTCGTCTACGACGGCGCGATGGGCACCAACATCCAGCGTCACAACCTGACGCCCGACGACTTCGGCGGCCCGGCGCTGGAAGGCTGCAACGACAACCTCGTGCTCACGCGCCCCGACGTCATCCAGTCGATCCACGAGTCGTTCCTGGCGGTGGGGTGCGACGTGGTCGAGACCTGTACGTTCCAGTCCACGCCGCACCGGCTGGCCGAGTGGGGGCTCGGCGACAAGGTCCGCGAGCTGAACGTCTCCGCCGCCCGTCTCGCCCGCGCCGCCTGCGAGAAGTTCGCCACGCCCGACAGCCCGCGATTCGTCGCCGGCTCGATCGGCCCCACCGGAATGCTGCTGTCGAGCGACGACCCCGTGCTCTCGAAGACGAGCTTCGACGAGCTTGCCGAGAACTACTATCAGCAGGCGAAGGCGCTGGTCGAGGGCGGGGTGGACGTTCTCCTCGTCGAGACGGCGCAGGACATCCTCGAGGTCAAGGCGGCGGTGGCCGGCTTCGAGCGGCTGTTCGCCGAGCTCGGGCGCCGGGTCGCCGTCCAGGCGCAGATCACGCTCGACACGAGCGGCCGCATGCTCCTCGGCACCGACATCGCCAGTGCGATGACGACGCTCGAGGCGCTCCCGGTGAACGTGATCGGGCTCAATTGCTCGACGGGCCCCGAGCACATGCGTGAGCCGATCCGGTGGCTCGCCGAGCACGCCTCACGACCGATCTCCGTCATCCCCAACGCCGGACTGCCGCTCAACACGGGGACCGGGGAGGCGATCTATCCGCTGGAACCCGGGCCGATGGCGAAGATGCTCGGTGAGTTCGTTCGGGATTTCGGGGTGCGCGTGGTGGGCGGGTGCTGCGGGACGACGCCCGAGCACCTGGCGGAGATCGTCGCGGTGGTCGAGGAGGGACGAGGGACGAAAGAACAGGGACGAGGGACGAGGGACGAGGGACGAGCGGGTGCGGCCCACGCGCCCGGCTCGGGAACGGCACATCGCCCGGCGCATGCGCCGCACGTGCCGCGTGTCTCGTCCGCCATGAGAGCCATTACCCTGCACCAGGATCCGCCACCGCTGCTGGTCGGGGAGCGGGTGAACTCGCAGGGATCGCGCAAGGTCAAGCGGCTGCTGCTCGCCGACGACTACGAGGGAATCCTGGAGGTCGCCCGCGACCAGGTCGACTCCGGTGCGCACGTGCTCGACGTCTGCGTCGCGCTCACCGAGCGGGCCGACGAGAAAGAGCAGATGTCGAAGGTCGTCAAGCTCCTTTCCATGAGTGTCGAGTCGCCGCTCGTCATCGACTCCACCGAGGCCGACGTGATCGCCGCCGCGCTCGAGCACATCCCCGGGCGGGCGATCGTCAACTCGATCAACATGGAGAACGGGCGCAAGCGGATCGAGTCGGTGCTCCCGCTGGTGAAGAAGCACGGTGCCGCCGTCGTCGCCCTGACGATCGACGAGATCGGCATGGCGAAGACGCGCGAGCGGAAGCTGGAGATCGCGCGCGTGATCCACGACATCGCGACGGGCGAGTACGGCCTCGCCCCCGAGGATCTGATCTTCGACGCGCTCACCTTCACGCTCGCCACCGGCGATGAGGAGTGGATCGAGTCGGCGAAGGAGACGATCGAGGGGATCAGGCTGATCAAGCGCGAGCTGCCCGGCGTCTCGACGATCCTCGGCGTCTCCAACGTCAGCTTCGGGCTGTCGCTGGAGGCGCGGGCGGTGCTCAACTCCGTGTTCCTGCACCACTGCGTGGAGGCGGGGCTCGACGCGGCGATCGTGAATCCGGCGCACGTCAGGCCGTACGCCGAGATCTCGGCCGAGGAGCGCGGCATGGCGGATGATCTCGTGTTCAACCGGCGGCCCGATGCGCTGCAGCGGTTCATTGATCACTACGGCGAGGGACGAGGGACGAGGGACGAGGGACGAGAGGGAAAGGCGGATCCGACCGCCGGCATGGCTCCGGCGGAGCGGGTGCACTGGCAGATCCTTCACCGCAAGAAGGATGGGATCGAGGACGCGCTCGACGCGGCCGGGGTGCGCGAGGAGCCGGTGCGGATCCTCAACGAGGTCCTGCTGCCGGCGATGAAGGAGGTCGGTGACAAGTTCGGGGCCGGGGAGCTGATCCTGCCGTTCGTGCTCCAGTCGGCGGAGGTCATGAAGAAGGCCGTTCGGCACCTCGAGCAGTTCCTCGAGAAGCAGGAAGGGTACACGAAGGGCAAGGTCGTGCTCGCCACCGTCTACGGCGACGTGCACGATATCGGGAAGTCGCTCGTCAACACGATCCTCTCCAACAACGGCTACACGGTCTACGACCTCGGCAAGCAGGTGCCGGTCAACACGATCATCGACAAGGCGGTCGAGGTGGGGGCCGACGCGATCGGGCTCTCGGCGCTGCTCGTCTCGACGTCGAAGCAGATGCCGCTCTGCGTGCAGGAGCTCGACAAGCGGGGCCTGCGGTTCCCGGTGATGATCGGCGGCGCGGCGATCAACCGCCGGTTCGGGCGCCGCGCGCTGTTCGTGGATGGCGAGCGCGCGTACGAGCCGGGCGTCTTCTACTGCAAGGATGCGTTCGAGGGGCTGGAGACGATGGACATCCTCCAGGACCCGGAGCGGAGGGAGTCGCACGTGCTGGGCAGCATCCAGGCGGCCCGGGACGACGTCTTCCTGCGTACGACGGTCGGCAAGGACATCGCCGCCGGCACGTCGGATACGGGACGCAGCGACGTCGCGACGGACGTGCACGTCCCAGCCCCGCCGTTCTGGGGCACGCGGGTGGTCCGCGACATTCCGCTCGACGAGGTCTATCGGTATCTGGACCTCGACGAGCTGTACCGGCTCCAGTGGGGCGCCCGCGGCTCGGGCGAGCAGTACGAGCGCACGGTACGCGACGAGTTCGAGCCCGTGCTGGCGCGCCTGAAGGAAGAGGCGAAGCGCGACGGCTGGCTCGAGCCGCAGGCGGTGTACGGCTACTTCCCCGTGCAGTCGCAGGGGAACGAGGTGATCGTCTACGATCCCGCCGCCTACGCCAGCGACGGCGGCTCGCTGCGTGAGATCGCGCGATTCACGTTCCCGCGCATGGTCGGGCGCGAGCGCCTCTGCCTGGCCGACTACTTCCGCTCCGTCGAATCGGGCGACGTGGACGTGGCGTCGATCCAGATCGTCACCGTCGGCGACGCCGCGACACGCCGGTTCGAGGAGCTTCAGGGCAAGGGAGAGTACACCGAGGCGTACTACTCGCACGGGCTGGCGGTCGAGGCGGCCGAGGCGGTCGCGTCGTGGATGCACCAGCGCGTGCGCGCGGAGCTCGGCATCGGGGATGCACGCGGGAAGCGCTACTCGTGGGGTTATGGCGCGTGTCCGGATCTCGACGATCATTCGATCGTCTTCCGCCTCCTGCCGGCCGCCGAGGCACTGGGGATGGAGCTGACGTCGGCCTACCAGCTCATTCCCGAGCAGTCGACTGCGGCGATCGTGGTGCATCATCCTGAAGCGAAGTACTACGCCGTCAGAGGTGCGGGTGAGCCGGAGAGTTCGAAGACCGTGGCGGAGACGTCGGCGGCATGACATCTTCTCGCGCCCATCTTCTCGAACGTCTGCTGGACCCTTCGCGTGTCGTGATCTTCGACGGCGCCATGGGCACGATGCTCTACGCGAAGGGCATCTTCATCAATCAGTGCTACGATGAGCTGAGCGTCCGCGCGCCCGATCTCATTCGCGAAGTACACCGAGCGTACGCCAAGGCCGGCGCCGATGTGGTGGAAACCAACAGCTTCGGCGCCAACCGGCTCAAGCTCGCCGCGTATGGGCTCGAGGAGCGCGTGGGCGAGATCAACCGTGCCGCGGCGCGGCTCGCCCGGGAGGCCGTGGGCGACGATCATCTGGTCGCCGGCGCCGTGGGTCCGCTCGGAGTCCGCATCGAGCCGTACGGCCCGACCAGCCTGGACGAGGCGCGCGCGATCTTCCGCGAACAGATGCAGGCGCTCAAGGAAGGTGGCACCGACCTCTTCATCATAGAGACGTTCGGAGATCTGGCCGAGATCGAGCAGGCGATTCGCGCCGCGCGCGATGTCGACGCCTCGGTACCTGTGGTGACGCAGATGACGATCGGCGCCGACTGCCTCACGCCGTACGGCGCGACGCCGCAGGATGTCGCGCGCGCGCTCGACCGCTGGGGTGCCGACATCATCGGCCTCAACTGCTCCGTTGGTCCGCAGGCGATTCTCGAAGCGATCGAGAAGATGGTGCCGGCCACGCGTCGCAAGGTCAGCGCGCAGCCCAACGCCGGCATGCCGCGCGAGGTGGGCGGCCGCAGCATGTACATGGCGAGCCCCGAGTACATGGCCAGCTATGCGCGCCACCTGTTTCATGCCGGTGCGCGCGTCCTGGGCGGCTGCTGCGGTACGACGCCCGAGCACATCAAGGCAATGGTCAACGGCGTTCGTCCGCTCGCGCCACGTCATGTGTCGGCCGCCGAAACGCAAGCGCCGGCCGCGCGTGCGGCCAACGCAGGCAAGGCCGCGGGCACCGAGGGCGTCGATCCGGTGCCGCTCTCCGAGCGCTCGAAATGGGGGTCAAAGATCGCCGCCGGGAGATTCGTTACCTCGGTCGAGATCGTCCCGCCGCGCGGTGTCGACGCGACGAAGCTGCTGACGGACGCCGAGGCGCTCAAGCTCGCCGGCGTGGATGCGATCAACGTGCCCGACGGCCCCCGCGCGCAGAGCCGCATGGGAGCTCTGCTCACGAGCCTTCTCATCGAGCAGCGCGTCGGAATCGAGACGGTCACGCACTACTGCTGTCGCGACCGTAATCTGCTCGGGATGCTCAGCGATCTGCTCGGCGCCTCGGCGATGGGATTGAGGAATCTGCTGATCATTACCGGTGATCCGCCGAAGATGGGACCCTATCCGGATGCGACAGCCGTGTTCGACGTGGACGCGATCGGACTGACGAACCTCGTCAGCCGGCTGAATCGCGGGCTCGATCCCGGCGGACACTCCATCGGCACGCCGACGCGATTCGCGATCGGCGTCGGCGTGAACCCGGCGGCGATCGACCTTCAGCACGAGATCCGCCGCTTCGAGTGGAAGGTGGACGCCGGAGCCGAGTTCGCGATCACGCAACCCGTGTTCGATCCGGTTCAGCTCGAGTCGTTCCTCCAGCGCATCGCTCACGTTCGCATTCCGGTGATCGCGGGAATCTGGCCGCTCGTCTCCGTGCGCAACGCGGAGTTCCTCGCCAACGAGGTGCCCGGTGTGACGGTGCCCGCCGAGATCATTTCGCGAATGCGGAAGGCCAGCGAGCAGTCGAAGGAGCGCGCCGTGGCCGAGGGCATCGCGATAGCGCGCGAGATGCTCGAGCGCGTACACCCGCTGGTGCAGGGAGCGCAGGTCTCGGCGCCGTTCGGGAAGGTGGAGCTGGCGCTCGAGGTGTTCAGGACGACCCTCGCATCGTTGCCGCAGTCGGCTGCTTGACGATGGAGCGGGCGGCGTCGCGCGCCCGGGCGTAACACCGGCCGCGTTTCCGTCGTCTGTCCCATGACCGCCGACGCCAGGCTCCGCACGTCGGCCACCTCGCAGGCGAACTACCTCTACCGAACGCCTGCGTCGCTCGCTCCCGCCATCGCTTCGGCAAGCCGGTGACACGTAAAGGGTTGGACCCCGCCGTTCCCGATCTGCGATTCGTTCGGAGCGATGGTAGCTCGTTCCCGGCCGCCATCGCCGGCGCGCGCACGCCCGCCTGGCCCCTCCTCGCGGTCCTGGGATACACCGCCTGCCGCATCGTGCTCCTCGCCGCGATCGCACCCTTTCCCGCCGGCATCAGCCACGACAGCGCATACATCCTGACCGCGGCGCGCAACGTCCTCGCCGGACGCGGCCTCGTCAGTGACGCGCACTGGCTCGTGTTCCTCTCGCCATCGCAGCTCCCGATGGCGTTTCACAATTCCAATCCGCTGTATCCACTGGCGATCGCGCTGGTGTCCGCAGCCACGGGTCGCTCGGTGGAGACCGCGGGCTTTCTGATCTCCGCGCTGGCGAGTGGACTCAGTGCCGCAGCCCTCGTGCTGCTGCTGGCTCACTTCGGCATCCGCGACTGGCGGGCAGCCGCACTCACGGCGCTCTGCGTTCTATTTCCTCCCGTCTTCGCCAGCTCGACGCGGGTTCTCCCGGATGCCCTGTGGCTGGCGTTCGCGCTCTGGTTCGTGGTCTTCGCGATCCGTGCGACGCGGCCGCGCGACTACGCGATCGCCGGTGCATTCCTCGGCCTGGCCTGGCTGACGCGCTCGACGGCCATCCTTCTCGTCCCGGCCCTCGCTGTGCTCCTCATCGCACGACTCCGCGCGAAACCGGCACTCCGGGCGCTTGCGCTCATCGGCTCCACGGCGTCGCTCGTGGCCTCTCCCTGGCTGCTCCACACCTGGCGCGTCTGGGGGAATCCTCTCCGAAGCGACGCTCCGTACTACCTGCTTCAGAACTACCTCGCCGGGGGGCACGGAAACTCCGTCGAACGGTTCTGGCACAGCATCTCCCTCCCGCCCTCGCTCCTCGACATTCTCCGAACGGATGCCGTCGGACTCCTGCTGCACTGGATCGACGGGCTGCCATGTGTGTGGCGCGCGCTCGCCGACGGATGGGGTCTCGGAAGCCCGCAGCTCGCCGTCGTGCTGGGCATTGCCGCCCTCGCCGTGCTCGCGATCCGGCCGCACGGTTTTCGATCGCCGTACACCCTCGCCGCGGCGACGTACGTTGCAACGCTGGTCCTGGTGTTCGCCGGACGCTCGCAGCACCTGGGCCTGGAGATCCGATTGGTGATCCTGGCCAGCACCGTTCTGGCCGCGGCGATCGGATGGCTGGCACTCGATGGCCTGCGGTCGACACCGCGCGCCCACAAACGTTCCTTCGCCTCGCTCGTCCTTCTCGCAGCGGCGGCGACCTGGATCGTCGGATACGTTCCGGCCCTGTCAGCCGCCTGGAAGGATGGCTATGGACAGAACGAGGAGCTGAAGAGGTACTTCGAGTTGAGCCGCGCCGTCGCGGACACCCTCGGCCACCGATCGGCGGTCGTGGTCGGATCCAAGCCGTATTTCTACACCTGGGCGACCGGCGTTCCTTCCCTCTCCATCCCGGATGCCGGCGAGGAACATCTCGAGCACTACATGGAGCGATACCGAGCGCAAGCGATACTTCTCACCAAGAGAGAGCTCGAGTTCTGGCGTCCATCCTGGCAGGACGTGAACGATCTTCCTGCGTTCCTCCGCCTGGTCGCGCGACCGGGCGGCGCATACCTGTTCGAGCTGCGGGAAGCACGGGATTTGGTCCGCGGACCGGCTTCGACCCCGAACAGCCGATAGGCAACCACTCCGATGCTCCCATTCACGCAGGATCAGCGAATTGCCTTCACTCATGCGGGCGGAGCCACTCCCGATCTGTGCATCGTCGTGCCCGCGCACAACGAGGAAGCGAACCTGCCTCTCCTCTACCGGGAGCTGGCCAAGACGCTGAACGTGGTCGATGTCAGCTTCACGCTCATCGTCGTCGATGACGGAAGCCGCGACGGCACCGCGGAAGTCGTACAGGGGCTCGCGCGCGAGCACGGCAACGTGGCGGGGCTTCGGCTGAGCCGGAACTTCGGTCACCAAACGGCACTGTCCGTCGGCCTGTCCCACGCTCGAGGACGCGCGATCGGCGTGATGGATGCCGATCTGCAGGATCGCCCCTCGGATCTGCTGCTGCTCTACCGCCGCTGGCAGGAAGGGGCCGATGTCGTCTATGCGGTTCGCAGAAGCCGGCGCGAACACATTCTCAAGCGCGCCGCGTACAGGCTCTTCTATCGGCTGCTGGCCAGGCTCTCGTACATAAAGATCCCGCTGGACTCCGGCGACTTCTGCGTGATGGATGCCAGCTTCGTCACGCGGCTCAATGGGCTGCCGGAGCGTCTGCGATTCGTGCGGGGACTTCGCGCGTGGCTTGGTGGAGTCCAGGTCGGTGTCCCCGTCGATCGCGACGCGCGGCGCACGGGCGTGCCGACTTACAACCTGACGAAGCTCGTGCGATTCGCGCTCGACGGCCTCGTCTCGTTCTCCAGCGCGCCGCTGACCTTTGCCGCACACGTCGGGATGATCGTGTCGTGCATCGCTGGAATCGGGATGCTGCTCGTCATCGCCTGGAAGATCATGGGAAAGCTGCCCACGGGTGCCGGCACGGCGACGATCGCCCTCTCCGTGCTCTTCCTGAGCGGAGTTCAACTTCTCTCGATCGGCATCCTCGGCGAGTACGTAGGCCGGATCTTCGAGGAAGTCAAGCGGCGGCCTGTTGGCGTCGTGACCGAAGTCCTGAGCGATGCGCCTGCACGAAGTACTGGCCACCGAGAGGAAGCCACCGGAGCGCGGGCTCGAAGCGCCTGAGCGCTCGCAAGGCGTGTGGAAAGAAGAAGTAGTATTGCGGCCGCACGGCTGCAAGCCTTGCCCGCTGCAGCATTCGGTGCGTGTACGCCGGCCGAAGCAGTTGTACGCCCTCGTCGAACGGACACGTCGCGACAACGCGTCGGGTCAGCGGGTTGTACGGATTGTGCTCGAACAGGAAAAGCGAGCCGCCCGGACGCAGCAGCCGGCCAATTTCCCTCATCCAGTGCAGATGATCCGCGCGCTCGATGTGGTGAAAGACGCACGCGGCGAACACGAGATCGAAGCTGCCATCCGGCATCGGAAGACGAGGAGCATCGCCACCCACGAACCGCGTATTGGCCAGGTCCGCGCACCGCGCGGTAGCGGCAGCGATGCTGTCCTCGGATGGGTCGAAGCCCACAACGGTGGAACCGCGAAACGCCTCGGCCAGCGCGCGCGTTCCCAGCCCGACGCCGCAACCGAAGTCGAGTACCTTTGACGGCGCGCTGGCGCCCAACCGCGCGCGGATGATATCGACCTTGCAGGCGGCGAAGAATTCCGCATTCTCGCCGGATGCCTTGATCGCGTCATCGACCGTTGCGGAGTAGTCGCGCGCGTACTGATCGAAAATGCGTGGTGTGGTCATGAGCCCGGAGTGGTGAAGGACGTCGGATGCGCGGAGGCCTCCCGCATCCCCCGCCCGAGAGCCTCAGCCAATGGACGATTCGTCGACCAGCCGCGCCACGGGGCCCTTGATGCAGGGTGCCCGGTGCCGTTCGCCGAGCGCTCGCGCTTCGCGGCCAAGATCGCCGCCGGCGAGCTGGGAAGCGCTGAGATCGGCGGCATGACCACTGTCCCGGGCTGGTACGGCCGCGTTGCGCGTGACGCGTCACCTTCCAGTTGCCGGTTGCCAGTTACCGGTGTCCCGTTTCCCCTTCCCCTAGGCCCTTCAAAGTGGCGCCCCGGATGGCTCCACCTTCCGCGATCCGAGTCCGGACTGAGCCGAGCTCAGGCCGCAGACGGTGTCGGAGCCAGAGCCGGGGCAGAGTTGTGCGTACGAGTCGAGCGTGAGTCGCCGGCGGCCAGGCGGCGGAGCGTGCTGGTCGCCGAGGCAGCAGTGAGAATGGGTATGCCGAGCTCGCGGCAACGGGCGCTGAGCGCCGGCGTCGCCGGGACAATACAGTCGCTGGTCGTGAGAGCGGTGAGAACCGCGGTTTGCTGTTCGGCGCCGATGTAGACGATGCCGCGCTTGCCGGTGCCGGCGGAGGCCACGATCGGATCGAGGAGCCGGTCCACCAGACGGCGCATCTCGGCGGGCACGATGAAGATGACCGGTCGCGTCGTGCTGGCGAGATAGGCGGCCTCGATGAGATCGGCGGGGAGCTCCGACTCGGAGCCCGACGGGATCTCGATCACGGCGTTGCTTTGCATTCGTTCTCGCGCGGTACGGAACGGCCCTCGAGCGAGGGATTGCTTTCGGACCCCCGCGGTGCAAAGCTCGTGCGCGTGTGACCGCGCTCACGTTTGCCCGTTCCGGCGCCGTTGACCGGCTCAACCTGGACGCCGAGCCTGTTTCCGGGGGCGGGCACGCCCGCGGTGCAGCATCCGCTCAACAGCCGGCGCGGCGCCGCTTCCGCGCCCTGGCAGGAGCGGCAGGCGTTTGGAGGTACCCTTGCTCCCTGGACACCATCGGGCGAGCGTTCGGTCGGGGCCTCGTGCGCCTGGCGGTACGGCACCCTGGATCATTCATCCGGCTGGTGGACGCAAGCGCTAATGACCTCGACCCTCCGCACACCCGACGTCGTCGCCTCGATCGACCCGGCGACCGGAGAGACATGGCGCAGATTCGACGCGGTGCCGGCGGGCGAGGTTCCCTTGCTGATCGAATCTGCACGCGCCGCCCAGCGCGAATGGGCACGCGTACCGCCGCGGGAGCGCGCCGACGTCGTCCGGCGCCTGCGGCGCCGATTGTTCGCCCGGCGCGGCGACATGGCGCGGTCGATCACGCGCGAGTCGGGGAAGTCACCGGTCGAGGCGATCGGCGAGGTCCTGCTGACGCTCGAGTTCGCGCGCTGGTACGCGCGGGTGACGCCGCGCGAGCTGCGACGCGGGACGCGGGCGTTCACCCCGGCGGGGATCGCGCTCGCGCGGAAGAGAGTCCGCATCGTGCACGAGCCGCTCGGCGTCATCGGCTGCATCTCGCCGTGGAACTACCCGCTGGTGCTTGCGGCCGGCGTGGTCATCCCGGCGCTGCTCACCGGCAACGCGGTCGTGCTCAAGCCGTCGGAGCTCACGACCGCATCGGCCGTGCTGCTCGCCGATCTGTTCCGCGAAGCGGGCCTACCCGGGGGCGTGCTGACCGTGGCACCGGGCGGCGCCGAGACCGGCGCGGCACTGGTAGAGTCGGGCACTGACAAGATCTTCTTCATCGGAAGCGAGGCCGCGGGACGGAAGGTCGCGCTGGCCTGCGCCGAGCGGCTCAAGCCATACGTGCTGGAGCTCGGCGGGAGCGATGCGGCGATCGTGCTCGACGATGCCGACGTCGATCTCGCCGCCGAGGGGATCGCCTGGGGGCGGTTCGCCAACGCGGGGCAGTCGTGCGTCGCGCCGAAGCGGGTGTTCGTCGTCGCTCCGATCCATGACGCGTTCGTCGAGCGCGTGACCGCCGTGGTTCACGGGCTGCGCGTGGGACCGACGGCGAACGGCGGGGATGTCGGTCCGGTGATCCGGCCGCGCCAGGTGGCGCTGCTGGACGAGCAGCTCGGAGACGCGATGGCTCGTGGCGCGCGCGTGGCCGCCCGCGCGGCGGCGCCGCCGGCCGGAGCGGATGCCGAGCGCTACTTCCTGCCGACCGTGTTGACCGAGGTCAGTCCCGACATGCGGGTGATGACCGAAGAAACGTTCGGACCGCTGCTCGCCGTACAGCGGGTGCGTGACGAACGAGAGGCGATCGAGCGAGCGAACGCCACCAGCTTCGGGCTTGCCGGTTCGGTGTGGAGCACCAATCACGCGCGGGCGCGGCTGGTGGCCGAACAGCTGGACGTCGGCGCCGTGATGATCAACGACAGCGTGACGTCGGCGGGCATGGCCGACGTCCCGCACGGCGGCAACCGGAGCAGCGGGATCGGCCGGTCACACGGGCTCGCCGGGATCCACGAATGCGTCCGCTCGAAGGCGATCATCGACGATCTGCTCCCGATGCGGCAGCTCTGGTGGTTCGGGTACGACGAGTCGCTCCTGCGCGGGCTCGACGACTCGGCGAGGATGTCCCACGGTCCAACAGTCGGGGAGCGGATCGCAGGTGCGTTGGGCACTGCGCGAATGGTGATGGCGAGACTGCGCGGGAAGCGCGGGTGACCCGCCGCCGGCGCTCCATGCACCGCGCCGCCCCGAGGGCGATATCGCTGGAGACCGGCTCGAATAAGGCGAAGCTTTCAGCCGGTTTCGCGGCTGAACCGGTCGAGGCTCGCCCGCTCCTCGATCGTCAAGCTCCTCACCCCCGATGTCTCGATCTTCTGATAGATCCGCTCGACTTCCTCCCTGTTCAGCGGGTGAAGCTCGTCTCGCGGAATGGTCGCCCAGCGCCGCAGGTCGGCCGCCTCCGAACGGCCCTTCGGAATTCCCGGCGTGGCGCGCTCCCTGAACTTGCGCGACGGCGCGTTGCGCTCCATCCACTTGAGGTACAGCCACGCGCCGACGAACCCGCCCAGGTGGGCGAAGTGGGCAATTCCGGAGCCCCAGACACCGAAGCCGCCCCAGAGCGATGCCACGGTGGCGATGATGACGAGCATGCGCGCCTCGACCGGCAGCACGCCCCAGATGTAGATGCGCTCGTGGGGCCAGAATCGGGCGAACGTGAACATGACCCCGTACGTCGCTGCCGACGCGCCGATGATCGCTGCCGGGCTGAGGATGATCGAGAGGACCCCGCCGGCCACTCCACTCAGCATGTACAGCCAGATGAAGTGGCGACTTCCCAGGCGCGCCTCGATACGGGGCCCGAAGAAGAACAGCACCAACATGTTGAAGCCGATGTGCATGAACGAGCCGTGGAGGAACATGTACGTGATCAGCGTCCACGGCATCCGGACCAGCAGGTACATGTCCGGGTACAGCACCAGGTAGCGGGCGTACACCGGCAGCGTCTGCTGCAGGAAGAACATCACGATGTTGGCGATGAGCAGCCGTTTGACCCAGGGTGTCATGTCGGGAAAAGTGCTCCTCGCTGGGGTTCGGCGACAGTCCGACCGGCAATTTCGACCGAGGCGACGCGGAGCCCGGAATCGACACCTCTACGACGCGAAATGCGGACGTTGCGTCCGCTCGTCGAGCAATCTTACAGCGGTGACGAAGTGGGCGGTCAGTGGTCTAACAGATGACGAGAGACGAGGTTCCGCCTCGTCTCGTCCCGGACCCGTCGAGGGGAGTGATCCCCGGCGAGTCCACCAGCGCCGGCGCGATGCAGTGCCTGCACACGGCCCAACGAGTTTGTCCGACGCCGGAGTGGGCCATGCGATCGCACGCACTGTCAATGCTCACTCTGATGGCGCGGATCTTCATCGACTCGACGGGCACCGAGTGGGAGGTCTTCGACGAAAGCGAGTGGAACGCGGGGCTCGCCCTCGCGTTCGAGCACCCCGTGTCGGCGGAGAATCCGGGGCTGCTGTTCGTGTCGAGCGTGGACCTGAGGAGGCTCTGGCCGCGACCGGCGGGCTGGAAGGAAAGCTCCGACGGGCAGCTGGAAGACCTCTGCGGACGGGCCGTCAGCCTCCAATAGGGCCGTACGGGTTGGATCGGAAGCGATCGGGGGCTATCGTAGGAGGACGCGACGCGCGAACCCCAGTCCTGCCCCGATCATGAAGGCGATCCTGCTCATCGACCACGGCTCCACCCGCGACGAGGCCAACGAGATGCTGGCCTGCGTCGCCAATCTCGTTCAGAGCATGGCCGGGACCGGCACCATCGTCCGGTATGCGCACATGGAGCTGGCGCCGCCGACGATCGAGGAAGGATTCGCCGCCTGCGTCGCGGCCGGCGCGACGGAGGTCGTGGTGTTCCCGTACATGCTCTCGCCGGGGAAGCATTCCATGCGCGACATTCCCCGCATGGTCGGCGATGCGGCGGCGGCCCACCCGTCGGTGGCGTTCACGGTGACGCCGGCCTTCGGGGTGCACGAGAAGCTCGCTGAAGTCGTGCTGCTGCGAGCGGAGGTCGAGCCCGACCGCTCCGGCCGCGCGCTCGAGCGCGCCCACTGCTGGCACCCCGGGGAGCAGGAGGGCTCGTGCGGGAACGCATGCCGCGCCGGGCGGCAGACCGCCGACAGGCTGGATCGCGCCGCCACCACCTGACGCGCGGCGGCCATGCGAACCGACACCAGGCCCTCTCCGCTCACCAGCCTCTCCGACGAAGAGTCGATGTTCCGCGAGGCCGTGGCTACCTTCGCCGAGGAGGAGGTACGCCCGCGAGTCATGGACATGGAGCGCGCCGGGAAGATCGATCCCGATCTCATCACGAAGAGCTTCGAGATGGGGCTCATGGGGATCGAGGTCGAGGAGCGCTACGGCGGAGCCGGTGGATCGCTGTTCATGGTGACGCTGGCCGTCGAGGAGATCAGCAAGGTCGATCCCTCGGCGGCGATTCTCATCGACGTGCAGAACACCCTCGTCAACTACCCGATCGGGCGCTACGGCACCGATGCGCAGAAGGAAAAGTATCTGACGCGGCTCACCGCCGGCGCCGTCGGCGCGTACGCGCTCTCCGAGGCGTCGTCCGGTTCCGATGCATTCGGCATGGCGACGCGCGCCGTGAAGAAGGGCGACCGCTGGGAGCTCACCGGGCGAAAGCTGTGGATCACCAACGGTGCCGAGGCGGAGATCTACGTCGTCTTCGCCAACGCGAAACCGGAGGCGGGATACAAGGGGATCACCGCGTTCATCGTCGAGCGCGCGTTCCCGGGTCTCGCCGTCGGAAGGAAGGAGGACAAGCTCGGCATCCGCGCGTCGAGCACCACGGAGCTGATCCTCGACGGAGTCGAAGTGCCGGCCGAGAACGTGCTCGGTCCGGTAGGGCAGGGTTACAAGGTCGCGATCGAGACGCTGAACGAGGGCCGCGTCGGGATCGGCGCGCAGATGATCGGCGTAGCGCAGGGCGCGCTGACGGCGGCGATCGCCTACGTCAAGGAACGGCAGCAGTTCGGCCGCCCGATCGCGGACAATCAGGCCGTACAGTTCCAGCTCGCCCAGGCGGCCACCGAGCTCGAGGCGGCTCGCCTGATGGTCTACAACACGGCCCGCCTCAAGGACACCGGCCAGGACATCGCCTGTCAGGGCGCGATGGCCAAGCTCCTGTCCTCGCAGATCGCCGAGCGCGTCACGTCATTGGCGCTGGAGCTGTTCGGCGGATACGGGTACACCAAGGACTACCCGGCCGAGAAGTTCTACCGCGACGCGAAGATCGGGACGATCTACGAGGGGACGTCGAACATGCAGCTCCAGACCATCGCGAAGACACTCCTCCGGTGAGGCGATCGAAGTCGATCGTGGCGATCACGGGTTCATTGTCTTTGAACCAATTTAAACGACTCTGACCCCTTGATCGCCTCGTCCACCCGTTGATTCTCAGCGCACGGTGAACGGCACCACGATGGCCTCGGTGTCCCACATCATCCGCATCACGCCGCCCTGCGGCCCGGGCTCGATCCGGATCGTGAACTGCTCCACCGGGGACGCGAGCCGCTCACGACGGACATCGATCCGCGCGACGTCGCCGGCCTGATCGTAGTTCGTCCCCCACTGGCCGACGTTGCGGTTGATGATCAGCTGAGTGCGGTCGCGGTGCGGAATCGTCCACAGCGTATAGGTGCCCGCCGGGATCCTGGTACCACCGATCTCCAGTTCGCGAGTGGTCGTCAGGTGCGTGGCGGCGTTGGCGCCGGTACGCCAGACCCGACCGAACGGTACCACGCCGCCCCAGATCTCGCGGCCGCGGGCGAACGGGCGGCCGTAGTCCACCGTGAGCTGGGCGTTGGCGGCAGTCGCCCGCACCGTGTCGCGACCGGAGAGCATCCCCAGCCCCTCCCCACGCGCATCGCGCGCGGCGAAGTCGGCCACCAATCGGTCGAAGTCGAGGCTCAGCGCGCGCTGAACCGTGATCTTCTGAGTCGTCGCCATACCGTCCACGCTCAGGACGCGGCCGGCGGCGTCCACGCGGAGCCGCAACGGATCGCCGAAGTAGCCGAGCTCCCACTCGCCCGCCGGTGTGCGACGGAGGAACGTGACCGTCGGCTGCGCCGCGCCCGGGACGATCTGCAGGAGCTCGACGCTGTCCCGCCCGAGCTGTCGGGCGTGGCGCACGGCGGCCTCGGCGAGCGCGTACGAGCTGCCGAGCCACGGCACCGCGACGCCGCGCGCGGCGAAGCGCTGCACGCGAACCGTGTCGTTGGCCGGCACGCGCACGATCACCGAGTCGGTCGTGAGCTCCATCCTGACCGTCGGCGAAGGAGTGCCTCGCGGCAATTGTTGCGTGGACGACTCGAAGCTGGCGATCCGTCCGCCGGGACCGAGCCCCGCCTGGTATCGAATGAGTCGGGTCCGCGGAGAGCGCAGCAGGAGCTGCCCCTCGAGAACCTGGCCGGTGCGCTGGAAGCGTTCGACGCCCAGCGTGTCGTTTCCGAGCAGCACGACGAACGCGCCCTCGGCGTCGGCGAACGACCGCGTCAGATCCACCGTCATCGCCTCCGGCGGCGGCACGGTCACTTCGGGGATCGGCACGGCGCGGGGCGACGAAGCACACGCGGCTGCGGCGAACAGCGCCCCCAACACGGTTGCGCGGGTGAACCCGACCGTCATCTGCGAGCGGTGCGGCATTGCCTCCTCCTGTGGCTTAGCCATGTATCCATAACGAAAGCGGGCGGCGCAGGGCAATGGCCTCGGGTTTGCGCCCCGATCGGCCCATGGCTGCGCGTCGTTCCGCAACTACGGCTGAGCTTCCTTCCGGTGAGCAGATCGGCAGTGCGGCGGAGCTGATCCCGCGGCCCACCCGCGGGCATGATGAACGGCTCGAGCGCGGGCCCGCGCGCGCGTCAGATCGGATCGCACGACGCGGACGTCACGTCCGGCGCGAATCTGACCCCTCGATGTTCGGCCCCAGCCTACTGCATGCCGCACTGCCCGAGCAGCCAGTACAGAACGATGAAGATGAGCACCGTACTGATGCATCCACCGCCCATCTTCCACGCACCAAGTCCCGCCAGCCCGCCGCGTAGGAGCCCCATCGCGCGCCTCGTCCGGTTCGGTTCCCGCCATTAGATTGTCCGCACCGCGACCCCCGCGGGCGACCGGCTGAGGTGCAGGGACCGTACCGGACCCGGCGAAGGAGCGCAAGTCTCCCCACGACCATGCACCGCACCGCCATCCGCCATCTGTCTACCGCCGACCCGACGCTCGCGTCGATCATTACGCGCGTCGGCGCCTGCCGCTTCGAGCCACGCACCGACGGGACGCACTTCGAGGCGCTGCTTCGGAGCATCATCTATCAGCAGCTCTCCGGCCGCGCCGCGGCGACGATCCATGGTCGGTTCGTGGCACTCTACCCGCGGCGTTCGGCGACCGCCGCACGCGTCCTCTCGACTACCGACGACACGCTGCGCTCGGTGGGGCTTTCGCGCCAGAAGATCGGATACATGCGCGATCTCGCCGCGAGGGTCGAGGCGCGCGAGCTGCCGGTACGCACGTTGCACCACCTGCCCGACGACGAGCTCATCGAAGCGCTCGTTCGGGTGAAGGGTATCGGGCGCTGGACTGCCCACATGTTTCTGATGTTCCGGCTCGGACGCCCCGACGTCCTGCCCGAGCTCGATCTGGGCATCCAGAAAGCGATCCAGATTGCCTGGCGACGCCGCAAGCTCCCGAAGCCGGCGGACGTCACGCGGATCGGCGCCAGATGGGCGCCGTACAGGACCGTTGCGTCCTGGTATCTGTGGCGGAGCCTGGAGTGACCGAGCCGCTCCGGTCCGTCATTCCCACCTTTCGATCGGCTTCCCGATCTTCGCCTCGAGCCGCCTGACCAGCCACTCGCCGGCGTAGCGCACGACCGTCGCGACCACGAGATAGCGTATCGTACGGCCGACGATCACGGCCAGGGCGAAGTGCGGGAAGGGGACGCCGAAGGCGCCGGCCGCGATGCAGATGACCTTCGTCGAGAGCGGGATGATCGTGCCCAGGAGGACGACGATCCAGCCGTGCTCCTCGAACAGCACGCGGCTTCGGGCGAGCTCGGCCGGCCCGACACCGATCCAGCCGAGCACTGGCTCCACCACATCGAAGGCGAGCGCACCGATCGTCCAGGCGAGAATTCCCCCGATGGTCGCGCCGGCGATGGACCAGACGGCGATCCGGTAGACACGCGGTGGGTCGGCGAGTCCCAGCGGGATGAGCAGGATGTCCGCTGGTCCCGGCATCACGGAGCTCTGTAGAACGGCCCAGCTTCCCGCGGCTGGGCCCGACCAGCCAGACTCCGCCCAGCGATGCAGGACGGCGATCAGGTGGACGATCGAACGGCGAACGCGGCGCCGCGGGAGCGTGCGGCGGTCGTCGGCGGGCGTGGTCATTCGATGGGCATGGCCATGTGAGGCGAGTCACCGGTGCACCCCGAGTGCCAGCGCCGGAAGGGAGGCGAGGCTGTCGTGCTGGCAGTTCGTGCCGGGCGGGGTCAGATTGCCTCCGCGTATCGAGCGCCGCCAAGCGGCGCAGTCCTGACCAGTGATTCCGATCCCACCACCAGGAGAGGTCGTGGAGACCAACCAGTATCGCCCGCGATCCGTGTCGGAGCTGATCGACGCGGCGATCCGGATAGTCCGGAACAACTTTGCCGGGATGCTGACGCTGGCGGTCGCCGCATACCTCCCGCTCGTGGCCTGGTTCGCGGCGATGCCACTCTTCTTCCAGGAGGAGGACCCCGCGCGAATAGTGGTGATGCTGATCCTCGTCGCGGCGGCCGGACTCTGGTTCCTGGTGTTCGACGCGATGATAGTGCACGCCGCGGGCGAGGCCTATCTGGGTGACACGGCTTCTCCCGCGCGATCGGCTCGCCACGTTCTGGGCCGGGTTCTTTCCGTCATCGGCGCGAGCTTTCTCCGCGTGGCGGTGATCTTCCTGCCGGCCGTCGGCGCGGGCGTGGCGGCGGCGATCGTTCCGGGCCCGATCGCGGCCATCCTGATCATCGCCGCGATCGCGGTCGTGATGGTGGTGTTTTTTCGGCTGATCCTGATTCCGGCTACGGTGGTCCTCGAGGACGGTGGGTCGGTAGCCGGGCTTTCACGGTCGTGGGCGCTCACCGAAGGCGGGCTCTGGCACATCTTCAAGGCGTTCATGCTCATCTATCTGATCATGAGCGCGATCGGGCTGGTATTCTACGGCGTGATCATGCTCGTACTGGCCGGCAATCCGGTCGCCGCCACCGCTCTCGGGCAGCTCGGCTTCGCCCTGCCGCATCCCCTGTACTCGACCGTGACGACGCTGCTCTACTACGACTTCCGGATCCGCAAGGAGGGATACGACATCGAGCTGATGGCGCAGGCGATCACGAGCGAGGCGCCGCGACCCGCGCGGACCTGAGGGGAGCGCGCAGTGGAGCCGGACACGCTCGCCGAGTCGGCGATCGTCGACACGATCACCGCGATATTCGCCGCGCCGGAGTTCGAGCGGGGGTGGCGCCAGAGCCTCTGGGAGCAACTGCTCGATTGGTTGTCCGGCGGATTCCTGTGGTTCCGGGGGCTGGCCCGAACGGCGCCGGGGCTCTACTGGGCGTCGATCATTCTGCTCGTGATGGTCCTCGTTCTAGTGGCGGCGCGCATCGGCATGCTGATTCGGGCCCGCCGCATCCGATCCGCCGCGCTGGCCGCGGAGAAGCGTGCCGGACGCCGCGCAGTCGGTCTGCGCGACCCGTGGGTAGTGGCACAGGAGGAAGCGGCGCGCGGCAACTTCACCGACGCCGCTCACGCGCTCTACCTCGCCCTGCTCGACGCGCTCGCCCGGCGGGAGCAGGTCCGGCTCCACCCGGCCAAGACGATCGGCGACTACGTACGCGAGCTGCGCGCGCGATCGTCGTCGCTCTTCGGCGCGTTCCGCGAGTTCGCCCGCACCTACGAGGTGGTCGTCTACGGGATCGGCACCTGCGACCGTGATCGATACGAGCGGCTCCGCGAGCTGGCGCTGCCCATCGTGCAGGCGGCATAGCATGCTCGAACGGCTTCTCGCCCCCAGGGTCGTATTCACCGTGATGGCGGCGCTGATCCTGCTCACGATCGTGCTGACGCCACCCGGCGAGATGGGCGAGCGCGAAGCGCACCTGACCAGCTATTCGGTGGAGCCCTGGGGCGCGCGCGGGTTCCACGACGCCGCGGCGCGGCTCGGCTGGCCGGTCGAGCGCCGGCTCACTCCCTTGCGCGAGTCGCTCGACACCGGCGCCATCTATGTCGTGCTCGCGCCGATGGTGGACCTGACGGCGCGCGAGGTGAACCACCTGCTCGAGGCGGTGCGCGGCGGTGCGGGGCTGCTGTTCGCCCCACCGCTCGGCAGCTCGCCTCTCGCCGATTCACTAGGGATAACGGGGACGTCCTATTCCTTCCGCGGCCTGGAAACCGATCCCGAACCGCCGCGCGCGAGTCCATGGGCCGAGCACTTCGCCGACCTGTACGACGGCACGGCGCGGCGGGCGGTGCGCATCCGTGGACCGCTTCACGACGACGCCCAGGTCTTCGTGCAGGGCCGCGGGGCAATCAACGACACCACCGACGCGCCGGTGGTGGTAGGGCTTCCATTCGGTGACGGGCACGTCGCCGTCGTCGCCGACCCCGAGCTCATGCGCAACGACTTCATCAGGCACGATCGCTACGGCGTCCTCCCGATCCGGCTGCTCGAGTGGCTCGCGCCGGGCGAGCGGCCTCCGGTGGTGTTCACCGAGTATCACCAGGGTTTCGGCCGGCAGCCGAGCCTGTGGCGCGCAATGCGGATGCTCCTCGTGGAGATGCCCGAGGGCCGCGTTCTCCTCCAGCTGCTCGTCGCCCTGCTGCTGCTCGTCGTGGCCGCGGGCACGCGGGCGATCGTGCCGCGTCCGCGCAGGCGAGTCGAGCGCCGCTCGCCACTCGAGCACGTCGGTGCGCTGGCCCGCGCCTACGAGCAGGTGGAGGCGACACGGCTGGCGACGCGCCGCCTGGTGCACGGGCTCCGCCGCCGACGCGCCACGGGTGCCGCACGCGCCCTCGGCGACGAGTCCTTCCTGGCCGCCGTCGCCGCGCGGCATCCACATCTCGCGCCCGACGTCGAGCGCACACTGGCGGCACTCGAGCGCCGCATCCCGCCGTCGGAGCTGCTCGCCGTCGGCCACTCCATCGACCACATCGACAGGACCCTCGCCACGTGATCACCTCAGAGCAGGTCAGGGACGTCCTCCATCAGATTCGCGATGCCGTCGCGACCCGCGTCGTCGGACAGGACACCGCGATCGAGGAAGCGCTGATCGCCTTCCTGGCGCGGGGGCATGCTCTGCTCGAGGGCGTCCCCGGCACCGCCAAGACCATGCTCGTGCGCGCGCTCGCCGGCGCGCTCAACGCCCGCTTCGGCCGCATCCAGTTCACGCCCGACCTGATGCCGTCCGACATCACCGGCGTCAGCATGCTGGCCGAGACGGGACGGAAGTTCGAGTTCCATCCCGGCCCGGTGTTCACCGATCTGCTGCTCGCCGACGAGATCAACCGGGCGCCGGCGAAGACCCAGGCCGCACTGCTCGAGGCGATGCAGGAGCGGCAGGTCACCGTGGACGGCGTACGGCATGCGCTCGGCGACCTGTTCACCGTGTTCGCGACGCAGAACCCGGTGGAATACGAGGGGACCTATCCGCTTCCCGAGGCGCAGCTCGACCGGTTCCTGCTCAAGGTCCGCGTCCCGTATCCATCAGAGGAAGCCGAGCAGCGTATCCTCGCCAATTACGCGGCCGGGTTCGACGGCGAGCGGCCGGACGCGATGGTTCCACCGCCGGTGCTCGACGAGGCGCGTTGCAGAGAGTTGCGCGAATGGGTGGATCGCGTGCGGGTGGCGCCCGAGGTGCAGGAGTACATGGCGCGTGTGGTGCGGGCGACGCGCGAGGATCCGGCGCTCACGCTCGGCGGCTCGCCGCGGGCGACGGTCGCGCTGTTCCGCGTCACGCGCGCCGCGGCGCTCCTCGCCGGACGCGACTTCGTGACTCCGGACGACGTGAAGGACTACGCCCTGCCGGTGCTGCGGCACCGCGTGATCCTGGCGCCGGAGCTCGAGGTAGAGGGGCGGTCGGCCGACGACGTGCTCCAGAGCGTGCTGACGCGCGTTCCCGCGCCGCAGTGATCAGAGCGGAACGGGGCACGTGCAGCCGCTGATCGATCTCGGCTGGCTAGTCGCGATCCTGGCGGCGGGCGCGGGCGTCTATTGGCTCATCGGCGTCGCACGCTACTCGGTCACGCGACGGCTTGCCCTCATCGTCGCGCTGCTCGCGCCACTCTGGCTGCTCTCAGGCGCGCCGATCGGACTGGCGATCGCGACGACCGCATCGCTCGCCGTCGTTCTCGTGATGTTTGCCGACGCGATGCTCCTGCCGGGCCGGCGCTCCCTCGAGGTCACACGGGAGGTGCCGCCGACGGTCGGCGTGGGCGAGACGGTGGAGGGAATTTACCGCGTGCGCTCGGCCGTCCCGCGTGCGCTCCGCGTGTCGCTGCACGACCGGCTGCCGAGGGCGGTCGTGAAGACCGCGGAGACACCGGGGACGCACCGTCTGGCGCCGCGCGGCCAGCTGCTGTTCCCGGTCGCGGTGGCCGGACGCGAAAGGGGAGTTCACGCTCTCGGCCCGGTTTCTCTCCAGGTGACCGGCACGCTCGGCCTCGTCCAACGCTTGCTGCACCGCGACCTCGACGACTCGATCACCGTGGCCCCGTCACTCGCCGGGGTCCGCCGCTACCGGCTCCTGGCGCTCCAGCACCGGCTCCAGGATGCGGGCGTGCGCAACATCCGCCGCCGCGGTGAGGGGACCACGTTCGCCAACCTCCGGGAGTACGCGCTCGGCGACGACCCGCGGCACGTGGACTGGAAGGCGACGGCGCGCAGGCGCAAGCTGATCACGCGCGAGTACACCGTCGAGCAGGGGCAGACGGTCATGATCGCGATCGACGCCGGGCGGCTGATGACGCAGCTCTCCGGCCAGTGGTCGAGGTTCGAGTACGCGCTCTCGGCGGCGCTGGTGCTGGCCGACGTCGCGGTGCATTCGGGCGACCGTGTCGGGCTGATCCTGTTCGATGATGAGGTGCGCGCGTTCGTCGCCCCGGTACGCGGACGCGCCGCGCTCCAGCTCATCCGCGAGGCCCTGATCCCGGCGCAGGCGCGGCTGGTGGAACCCGACTACGCGGCGGCGTTCCGCACTCTGGCGGCGCGCTACCGCCGGCGGTCGCTGGTCGTGACGTTCACCGACGTGATCGATGTCCGGGCGTCGCAGGCGCTGATCGCGCACACGACGCGGAGCGTGGCGCGGCATCTTCCCGTCGTGGTGGCGCTGCGGAACGACGAGCTCACGGCCGCCGCGACGGCCAGTGGGAGAACGACTACCCAGGGCCTCTACGAGGCCGCCGCAGCCGAGGAGCTCGTAGCGGCGCGTGAGGCGGCGCTCCAGCGGATGCGGCAGGCCGGGGTGTCGGTCGTGGACACCAGTCCGCAGAAGATGTCGGCGGCGGTGGTGAACCGGTACCTGGAGGTCAAGGCGCGGGCGACACTCTGACGGGTGGAGAGCCCCCGGTTGCCGGTTCCCGGGCCGTTCAACCGCATCCATCAGAAGATTCAAGGGGTCAGAGTCGTTGAACGAAGTTCAACGACTCTGACCCCTTGAAGACT
>DATKCV010000115.1:0-76636 GCA_035513015.1 Gemmatimonadaceae bacterium | reverse complement strand
TGGACGGACTGGCTCGCGCCGTGCGTGGGGGCGAGGCGGGCCATGACGATCGCCTGGGCGTGGTGGCCGATCATCGCGGTCATGAAGCGGACGTCGGCCTCGGTGAACCGCATGCGGGCGCTGTCGATCCGCGCCAGGTAGAGCGCCTCCATCTCGGCGGGCGACAGCTCGTCGGCGACGCTGGCGGGGGCGGGCGCCGTTCGCGGCGAAATGGTGCCGGCGCACGACGCGGCGACGATAACGAGGAGGAGGCCGGACAGGGCAGAGCGGACGGCTGCTGGGATCATGTCTCCGGGACTTCGCGACGCGGTGCGGCGCCGCCGGCTGCGGACTGGGTAGCCTGGTCAAATTGGAGGCCGTCCGGCCGGCAGGCAAGCCGAGACGAGGGTAGCGACGGCGGGATCCCGGCCGGCCCCGTCCCGGGCATCTGTTCCACGATGCGATGGCGACGTAGTTTGCTCGGCGAGCCAACGGAGAGGTGCAGTGATGAGCATCGTCGGCCGAATCGTCCCGATCGTACTGCTGCTCGAGCTCGCCCACCCGCGTGCGGCCCGCCCGCAGGCGCCATCGTCTCCGCGGCAGACCAGCGCCGACGAGTATACCCGTTACGAGCTCCTCGCCCCCGGCTCGGCGCGCTTCCGCATCCTGTACGACGTGTCCGCCACGGCCGCCGGCGCCACGCACTACTGCAACTCCGTGCGCTCGGGCAGTACCGTCAGCGACATTGCCGTCATCGATCGCATGACCGGCAAGCCGCTGCCGTTCGACCTCGTGCGGGGCGAGGGCGTGCTCCCCTGCGGCATCCGGTCGAACGACGCCGAACACGAATACATCCGCGTTCGCCTTCCGCGCTCCATCGGTCGCAACGGCGAGATCAGGCTGCGCATCGAGAAGACCTACGAGGACGTGGCGAGCTACTCCATCGACGGAGACGATCTCGTCTTCGCTCGCTCGCTCGGCATCACCCGCAACGCCATCGTGCTCCCCGCAGGATGGCGGCTCACCTCGGCGAACTACCCCTCGCAGGTACGGACGGAGCCTGATGGGCGCGTGATGGTCAGCTTCATCAACGTCGGGACGGCGGCGGTACCGTATCGGGTCGTGGCCGCGGCGCAGGAAACGGTGCCGGCGACTCCTCGCTCCGCACGCATTGCCGAGCGCGCGCGCCAGGATCGCGAGATCGTCTACTTTCTGCGGCAGCCCGAGAGTCACACGTTCGATCTCTACCACGACTACACGGAGTCGCGACCGGGTGCCGACCGCTACCTGAACATCGTGCGCGCCGGCAGCTCGGTGTCGAATCCGGCCGCGAAGATCCTCGACACGGGTGAGGATCTGCCCACCGAGACGCTGCGTGGCGACGCGATCGTTCGCGCGGGAATCGACATCGGGCGACCCCCGACGCCCGAGACCGAGGTCGTGGTAATCCGCTTTGCCGCCGTACGAGCGGGCGAATCGACGCGCCTTCGCATCTGCGAGACGTACACTGATTCCGCCCGCTATTTCATCGACGGCGACGAGCTGGTGTGGGATCGTGCGTTCGGGCGACCGGCGAACGCCGTCGTGCTGCCCGAGGGCTGGTATCTCACCGGATCGTCGATACCGGGCGTCATCTCGGAGACGCAGGACGGGCGGATGCGGCTGGACTTCATCAATCCGCGCCCGGATGAAATCCAGGTGTTGATCACGGCCAGGCGGCGCGTGCGCAGGTAGGGCCTGCGCACGAGGCGGGCACCTCACGCCCTCGGCACGCGCGCCCGTTTCGCGACGCCTGCAGGCGCGCGCTGGTCACCTCACTCGCGCCCGCGTTCCCACCACCCGAGCACGCGCAGTGCGCGCAGGGTGTTCCAGCGGCTCGGCGCGCCGAGACGTTCCATCGCGAAGTACGTTCTGCCCTTCCACTGGTGCTGAAGCGTCCAACGGCCATCCACCCGCTGGCCGGTGCGCACGATGTCGATTGCTTCGGCGAGGCGCTCGTCGCGAGGCGCGCCGGCTGCCTGGAAATGGTCGAGCGCGCGGAGGATGTCGTAATGCCACCGCGGAGGGAATGCGAAGCGTGTGAAGACGGGCTTGATGACGTCGCCGGTGCGGTGGGAGCGGAAGAGCCGGTGGACGAGAAGAAACTCGCGTCCGCGCCGCTGCGCCGCGCGCACCGCGCTGACTCCGCGCCGGCCGTGCAGCTCGTACAGCCGCAGCCCCTCGAGCACGCTGATCGTCGTGTGGACCGACGCGTGCGTGGCGCCCAGGTCGCGCCCGCAATTCCACCCACCGTCGGACATCTGCTGAGCCAGCAGGTGTCGGACGATGGTGTCGAGCCGGACGTCGTCGTAGTCGAAGTGCGAGAGGATGGAAAGCACCATCCCCGTGATACACGTTTCGCTCCGGCCTCGCCATCCATAGTTGATCCCGCCGTCGCGCTGGATCCCGCCATCGAGAAGAAGGGTGCAGGCCTTCCGTGCCGCCCGGTTGCCCGCCGGCAGGCCGAAGTCGCGGAGCAGCAGCATCGTGTAAGTCGTCGAGATCCACTTCGGCGAGTACAGCCCGCCGTCCGACGACTTCCCGCCCGCCCAGGTGCCCTCGGCGTCCTGCCTGGCGAGGAGACGGGCGCCCCAGCCATCGCGCGCGACGCTGTTCCGCACACGCGCCACGCTGCGATCCGGCGCGCCGACCAAATCGCTCATGGTCTGCCAACGGATCGAGGGATCCCCGTCGAGGAGCCACCGGATCGTTCGATCGGATCGCGGTCCTGCGGTCACCCGATCGTCGCTCATGCGAGCTACCGTATGTCGCCGGCCGATGCGAGCCGGGTCAGGAACGCGCGCACCCTCGCCGCGTTGGCGCCAAGGTCGCTTCGCCCGACGCGCGAGAGCGATCTCACGTCCACGCGCGATCCCCCGTTCTCCGGTCGTATCCGGATGACCACGTCGTCCCTGAACCCGAACCACGTCGTCGTCGCCGTTGCCTCGATCCGACCCGCGGCGGTATCGGCGGCAACGATCCGCCAGCGCATCGCATTCGCCGTCGCCAGCGCGCGCGCGAATGCCACCTCCGGCGGCGAGTCGAGGTGCAGCGGGCCGATGTCCGGATAGGCCTGCCGCTGCAGCACGGCCACGCTGTCGCCGCCGTACGCGGCGGGATTCGCCGTGCCGGCGCGCTCCGCCAGCACGGCGACGAATTCGGGCGGGTCCTGCGTGTCGGTGGTGATGTCGTGGATTGGCGGTACGCGCCTGGCCTGCTGAGACATTCGCCATGGGAGGAGAACCGCGGTGCCCGACATCACGAGTGCGATGAGCAGCATCCACAGGCCGGTGCCGCGCGGACGCGTGACCCCGAGCGCGATCAGTGCTGCCACCACCCCCGCGATGCCGGCCCATGCCGCCCAGCGAAGCAGCCCCAGTCCCGTCCGGAAGTGCCACAAACCCATCCGCGTCCCCGGACCGGCGGCGACCAGCAGTAGCACTGCGACTGCCGCTGCGACGATGGCGAGCGCGCGGAGCTTCACTGTATCCTCACATTATGACGGAACTCGATCGGCGACTCGGGATCCGTGTGCAATCACGAGCCCTGCTCCCGGAAGGCGGCGCCTCAACAGCCGCGCGACGAGTACCAGATCGTTGGCGCGCCCGACGGCGAGTGCGCCGGAATCCAGCCCCGTGCCCGGACGCTCGGCTCGTCGACGGACCCGCATGGCGAATGGCTCAGGATCTCGACCTCGACCCACAACGTGTCCGCCACTTCGCGGAAGCCGCCGACCCGCACCGCCCTAATCTCCTCGCCCCACGCGGCCACGGCAAGTCGTTCCCGCTCGGCGTCGTCGGCGACCGGGTGGAAGCGCCAGACCGACGCGTCCTCGAGCCATAACCGCTCCGCGTTTCGCCAATCGTCGCTTCGGCGCGCCACCTGATACCAGCCCGCCCGCTGTTCGAAGACCGGCACCTGATTCGGCCGGATCGTCTCCAGAACCGCGCCACAGCGATTCGACTCGACCTGTCCGGCGACCGGAGCGAGCCGATCCGGGCGCTCGAACAGCGGATGGCTCGATCCCGTCTCGAGCTGGAGGATCCGCGTGCCGTTGGGTCCGGAACGCGAGCTCATCGCGCTCGCACGGTAATGTGCGCGAACCGAGTCGGGTTTCCCTCCTGCCTCGAGGACGACGCGCACGCGCTGAACCTGCGGCACCAGATAGCCGACGAACAGGCGGCGCGGATCACCCGGCACCTGCACTCGTGTCGCGGCACCCGGCTCCGGCGCCACGGTGCCGTCCCACGAATCGGTCATGTGCGTCAGGGCGTCGGTCAGAAGCCGCTGGAGTGGATGAAACTCATCCCGGCTGGAGGCTCGCACCCACGCGGCACCATCGTTGAGACGTACTCTGAACCACCGGCCGCGCTGCTCCAGCACGATCGCCGCCGGAGCCTCGTAGTCGTACTCCTCGGCCGGGAGTCGCGCGGCGGGTCCGCCTCCGCGGCGGTGCACCGCCACGGTCAGTCCTTCACAGCCGCCTTCGGGCGGGAACGTCCACGGGCGATCGACCCGGATGACCCCGACCACGGTGCTCGAGTCCGGCGTCGCGAACAGACTCACCTCGCGTGGCGTGAACCGGTCGCAGGGTCCGGTGCCGAAGGCATCGGGCAGCGTCAGCAGACCGATTACACGATCCTCCACCGGCGCGGCCGGCGAGGTCGAAAGCGCGAGTGACAGCAGGATCACCGATTTCATTCTCACCCCCCTCAGGCCAGGCGCCGTGGATGGCGTTCCGTCTCGAAGGAGGACGACCGCCGGGGCCGGGCAGGTCACCCGGGTCAGGATCCCCCGAACGACCTTTTGAACATCCAGATAATGACGACGCATCCGGCGGTCGTTCCGGCGACGCCGCCCAGAATCGCCGCACCGCCGCGTCGCGCCCCGAGGCGTTCGGCGTACGCTTCCCGGTAGGCGGCCCCGTAGGTGGTGCCGCGCGCGTCCGCTTCGGCGCCGAGCTCCGGGGGTGGCGCGGCGGAGCCCGTCGCCGCCGCACCGATCACGATCCCGAGTCCGGCGATGACAGGTACGATCTGCTGCGCACTGACGTCGCCGAGCGCGGGCATACCGAGCACTACGACTGGCAGCCCGCCGAGAAAGCCGAGTACGAATCGGCCGCCGACCGGGTGCTCGTTCGCCGCGGCCGCTCCATCCAGACGCCCCTGCACGCTGTCCTGATCGATCCCGGGCGCTGGTGTCTGTCCGCGGACCGGGCCTGGTGTCGCGCCTGCGAGCGTGACGGCGATGGCCATGGTGAACGTGTAGGCGAGGGAACGCGCCATTCTTCCTCCGGGTGGAAGGGGACAATGGAGATCATCGGGGCGCCCCGTCTCTTTCGCCGCGGTGCTGGCCGGCCCCGATGCAAACCCTCTGGTGCGGCGACTCGAACGGCGCCATCATGACTGCCCGCCCGCAGGCACACGGTCCCGATCGCTCGACCTATCGACCTGCGGGAACGGTCACCGACTCGCTCCCGGGGTCGGGCTCACACCATCAATATGATCGAGCGCCCGATCGAGCAGAAGTTCAAACGCGCACTGAGCTCGCTCGTCGCCGAGGTTCAGGGCGATCGCTCGATCCTCGCCGCGATCCTGTGCGGCAGCCTGTCGCACGACACGGTGTGGGCGAAGTCGGACATCGATCTCGTCCTCGTGACGATCGACGATCGGAAGGCCCCCGAGACCGGAGTCGCGCTCAATGCCGACGGCGTCCACGTGCACACGATCCTGATGCCGCGCACCGCCTTCCGACAGGCGGCCGAGGGCGCCACGCGCAATTCGTTCACCCATTCGCTGCTCGCCAAGGGGCGACTCCTCTACACCCACGACGAATCGATAGCCGATCTGTTCGCGCGGCTCCCCGAGATCGGAGAGCGCGATACGGCCGTCGCCCTGCTCCGCGCGGCGACGGCGGCGCTCGGCCCGATCCAGAAGGCGCACAAGTGGCTCGTCACGCGGGGGGATCTCGACTACACCGCGCTCTGGATTCTCTACGCGGCGACGCCGCTGGCGCAGATCGAGGTCTTCGGGCGGCGCCTGCTCGCCGATCGCGAGGTGATTCCTCAGGCACTGGCGTTGAATCCGACGTTCTTCCGGACCGTCTACACCGACCTGCTCAACGAACCGAAGACGCGCGCAAAGGTCGAGGGTGCGCTCGCCGCCGTCGATCGCTACATGGCCGAGCGTGCGGTGGCACTCTTCGCTCCGGTGCTGGACCACCTGCGCGAGGCCGGCGAGGTGCGCTCCGCCACCGAGATCGAAACCCACTTCCGGCGCACGCTGGACATTGATTGCGTGACGGTGGCGTGCGAGTACCTGGCGGACGAGGGACTGATCGGCAAGGCGTCGACCCCCGTGCAGCTCACGAGGCGTAGCACGGTTCAAGTTCAGGAGCTGGCGTTCTATGCGCTCGGTGCCGGGCCGGGCGGGGCGGACGAATGGCCCGCCGGGTGAGTCGCGAGCCGGCGCGCAAGGCGGCATCCGCCGCGCCGAAAGCGGCCCGGACGCCGACGAAGCACACGGCCGGAACAACGCGGAAGCCGGCCAAGGGCGCGCCGAAGGCCGCGCGCACCACGATCGCGGTGCAGGGCGCGCGCGTGCACAACCTCCGGAACATCTCGCTCGAGATCCCGCGCGATAGACTGGTCGTCATCACCGGCCTCTCCGGCTCCGGCAAGTCCAGCCTCGCCTTCGACACGATCTACGCCGAGGGCCAGCGGCGGTACATGGAGTCGCTGTCCAGCTACGCCAAGCGGTTCGTCGCCCAGGTCGCCAGGCCGGACGTCGATTTCATCTACGGCCTCTCGCCGGTGATCTCGATCGAGCAGAAGACGATCGCCAGCAACCCGCGCTCGACCGTCGGCACGATGACCGACATCTCGAGCTACCTGAACCTGCTCTTCGCCACCATCGGCGAGCCCCACTGCCCGCGCACCGGCGAGGCGACACCGAGTCGGACGTCGAGCCAGATTCTGGAGGCGGTCCTGTCGCTCCCCGAGGGAACCGAGATCGAGCTGCGCGCGCCGGTGTTCGCGCTCTACGGCGAGGAGCTGGATGTCGTCCTCACGGAGGTCCGGAAGAAGGGGTGCCGGCTGATGGTCATCGACGGCGAGCAGGTGGATCTCGCGGCGGGCCTGACGCTCGACGAGTCGGCGATCCGGCACATGGACGCTGTCGTCGACCGGCTGGTGACCGGCCGGCGGCACGAGAAGGCGATCAAGGCTGCCATCGCCGCGACGCTGCTCGTCGGCGACGGCCTGCTCCGGGTGGAGATCGTCAAGGGCGCGAGCAAGGCGGAGCGCGAGCGGTTCCATCGCGCGCTGACGAGTCGAACGCACCATCTCGTCTACGGCGACATCCAGCCGGACTGGTTCGTCTTCAACAACCCGGAGAGCGCCTGCCGGACGTGTGGCGGACTTGGCGTGCACAAGCTGACGCATCCGGACCTGCTCATCCCCGACCCCCGGCGCAGCATCCGCGGCGGCTGCTTCGTGCGCGAGGCCTTCCGCTACAATCCGGACACGTGGGACGGCGCCATGATGCACAGCCTGGCGGCGGTGCTCGGCTTCTCGCTCGACACCCCGTGGGAAGCGCTCCCCGACGCCGCGCGTCAGGCGATTCTCTACGGCGTCGACCGGAAGTTCCTGCTCGTCAGGCCTCCGGAGGCGAAGGTGACGCGCGAGATTCCCGAGGGGCACGAGATCGGCTTCCATGGGATCGCGCGGCGCATCGAGCGCCACTACACGCGCTATCGGCAGCGGGGAGAGGCCAGCTCGGGGATGGAGGCGTGGCTCGACAAGGTGATGGTCGAGCACGTCTGCCCCGACTGCAACGGCGCGCGCGTGCGCGCCACGCGGCTCCTGTTCACGATCGACGGCAGGTCGATCCACGACGTCGGGCAACTCCACTTCGACCGGTTGTACGACTGGCTCGGGACGGTGGCGCCCGGCGGCCGCGGCGCGGACGCCGGGAGGCAGATCGTCACCGAGATCCGCCGCCGGCTCGAGCTGCTCCTCGGGATCGGGCTCGACTACCTGAACTTCGACCGGCGTTCGGGCACGCTGTCCGGCGGCGAGTCGCAGCGGATCAGGCTTTCGACGCAGATCGGATCCGGGCTGATGGGAATGCTCTACGTTCTGGACGAGCCGAGCATTGGGCTGCACCCGAAGGACAACGTCAAGATGATCGCGACGCTCGAGCGGCTGCGCGACATCGGCAACACGGTGATCGTGGTCGAGCACGACGAGGACACCATCCGCGCCGCCGACCATGTGGTGGAGATGGGCCCGGGCCCGGGCGTTCATGGCGGCCGCGTGGTGGTGCAGGGGACGGTGGATGACGTGCTCGCGTGCCGGGAGTCGCCGACCGGGGCGTTCCTCGCCGGCCGGCGGTCGATCGCCACGCCGGCGCGCCGGCGTGCCGGGAGCGGTCGCACGCTCATCGTGCGTGGCGCGCGAGAGAACAACCTCAAGTCGATCGACGTCGCCTTCCCCCTCGGCACGATGGTGGCGATCACCGGTGCGTCGGGATCGGGGAAGAGCACGCTGGTGAACGAGATCCTCTACAAGGCGCTGTGGAAGCGTCTCGAGGACACGCGCACGCTGCCCGGCGCTCACGACGCGGTGGAAGGGATCGAGCACGTGCACAAGGTGGTGAACATCGATCAGTCGCCGATCGGCCGGAACAGCCGGTCGAATCCCGCCACCTACATCGGCTTCTACGACAACATCCGCGACCTTTTCACGCGCGAGCCCCTGTCGGTGGAGCGTGGCTACAAGGCGGGCCGGTTCAGCTTCAACGTGAAGGGCGGCCGGTGCGAGGAATGCCAGGGCGAGGGAGTGATAACCACGCAGCTCTACTTCATGCCCGATGTGGAGGTGACGTGCGGGGCGTGCAAGGGCGCGAGGTTCAACCCCGAGACGCTCGAGGTCACCCTGCGCGGAAAGACGATCGACGATGTGCTCGGCACGTCGGTCGAGGAGGGTGTGCGCTTCTTCGCCGGCGATCCGGCGATCGGACGGAAGATCGAGGTGCTGAACGACCTCGGGCTCGGCTACCTGACGCTCGGCCAGTCGGCGACGACGCTGTCGGGTGGCGAGGCGCAGCGGATCAAGATCGCGGCCGAACTGAGCAAGCTCCAGCGCGCGAAGCACACCGTGTACATCCTCGATGAGCCGACGACCGGGCTGCACCTCGCCGACGTGGAGCGGCTGCTGGCGTGCCTCGACCGCCTTGTGGACGCGGGGCACACGGTTCTGCTGATCGAGCATCATCTCGACGTGGTCAAGACGGCGGATCACGTGATCGATCTGGGGCCGGAGGGCGGCCACGCCGGGGGTGAGGTCGTCGTGACCGGCACACCGGAGGACGTGGCGGCGTGCCGGGCGTCGTATACGGGTGCGTTCCTGAGAGAGCGGCTGCGGCGCGACCGCTAGCAGCGCCACAGCCGACCCCCCGGGCCACGATCACCTCGTGACCCACGCCGGCAGGATCTTGTCGCCCGCGCCGCTCGTGCGCCGGGCCAGCCCGCTCCCGTTGAGCCGCTGCTTTGGATGAGATGACGCCGATCGCTTGATCCCGCTTTGATCCCGCTGGGTTTCAACGACTCTGACCCCTTGATCCCGCTTTGATCCCGGCGGGTTCAACGACTCTGACCCGCTTGATCGCCTCGATCGGCGCGCTCGGCGGCGACGCGGCGGGCGAGCCGCTCCCGGGCCGCCTCGGCGTAGCGCCGGCACGCCTCCCCATCCTCGAGCCCGCCAGGCCCGCCCTGCGCCTGCGCCGCCAGTCGCTCCCAGAGCCGCGACGCTCCCGGATGTGGCGTGAGCAGTATGTCGCACGACAGGCGCTCGAGCACAGCGAAGCCGCGCTCGAAATCCTGAATCGCGGAGGGATACGTCCGGCCGCTGGTGAACGAAAAGCCATCGGCCGAGACGGGTGTCTGGCTGTCGGCGTAGACGAAGGCAACGCATCGCTCGGCCTCGCAGGAGCGCCACGACCAGCTGGTGCCGCCCGGTGTGTGTCCGGCCGTCGCGTGCGCCGTGAGCACGATCGGCCCCACGCGAAGCGTCTCCCCGTCGGCGACGGTGCGGACATCCGGCACCGGCGGAAACGCCAGCAGAACGCCGTGCTGCGGATCATCGGGTCCCGAGATGCCGCGCCGGAGCACGCTGGCGCCCGATGGACTCGCGGCGACCGCCGCGCCCGAGACCCGCTGGATCGCCGCGATGCCTCCGGCGTGGTCGTAGTGTGCGTGCGAGCTCACGATCAGCCGGACATCCTCGACGCGCAATCCGAGCGCCCGGATGTTGTCCATGATCAGCGGCACCGATTCGGGAAGCCCCGCGTCGAGCAGCACGTGTCCCTCGTCCGATGTCAGAAGAACCGCGCTCAGCCCGTGCGTCCCCACGTAGTGGGTGGTGCCGTGAAGTCGTACTGGACTTGCAGGCGCGTTCCATTCGGCGCACGGTGGGCATTCGTCGGCGGAGTACGCCGCGCTCGGCGAATCCGGGTGCGGAGCGGCTCGGACGCAGCCCAGCGATGCGGCGGCGCTCGCCAGAGCGGCCAGGAGGAGCAGACGTTGCATGCGCCAAGATAACCCGGAGCCCCGCTCGTATGGACTCCCCGCCCGCGCGGCGACAAGTTTCACCAACGGGGTCTGGCCGCAACTCGCGCCGGCCGCTCCAGAATCCCGAGGAGTCCGACATGAGCACGATACGCCGCCAGCTCGCCGGTCCCATGCTCTCCTTCGACCTGGCCCGGGAGATCGAGAATCTCCGGGCCGATTCCGCATACGAGCGGACCGGCCGGCTGGGGAGGACGCTGGCCAAGTCCGGGCGGCTGAGACTCGTGCTGGTCGTGCTCGAGGCCGGAGTCGAGGTCGGCACGCATCACGCCGACAGCCCGTTGACACTTCAGCCGCTGGAGGGATTGCTCCGGTTCCGCGTCGGCGACGAGGATCACGAGATCCGCGCGGGACAGGTGCTCTACTTCGGAGCGGGCGACGCGCAGCAGATCCACGCCGTCGAGCGAACGGCATTGCTGCTCACGCTGTCGATGGTAGAGGAAGGGCGGAGTCCCGGGGCGTTGGCCGAACTCTAGCTTCGCCGATTTCGAGGAGGCGACCCATGCGAGTTCCGCTCATCGTTTTCGCCGCCCTCGCCGGCGCCGCGCTACCCGCCGACGCGCAACGATCGAGAGGAGCGCTGGGCATCGATGCGGCCAGGCGGGGCGGTGTCGTCATTGCATGCCGCCACGCGATCACCGATTCCGCCGACGAAGACGAGATGACGCTGCGCTACGACGACCCGTCCATGCAGCGGCGCCTGTCCGAACGAGGTCAACGTCAGGCCGAGGCTCTGGGACGGGCGTTCCGCGCGCTGGCGATCGACGTCACCGAAGTGATCGCCAGTCCCATGCAGCGCGCATGGCGCACCGGCGAGCTCGCGTTCGGCTCGGCTGTGCAGGACTCCGCCTGGCACACGCGAGGAAGCGACTACAGCGGCCCGAAACGCGACCGTCGCATCGCCGTGCTCGGCCAGCTGGTTTCCGACGGCAATCGCGTGATCATCTCGCACATCGGCACCATGTACTCCGTGCTTCCTTCGGTCCGCGGCGAGCTCGAGGAAGGCGACTGCGTGGTCGTTCGGCCGCGGGGGTCGGGACGCCACGAAGTCGTCGAGGTCGTGCCGTGGCGAGCGTGGCTCGCCGCGGCTGGCCTCGACCAGGCACTTCCCGATTCCCGTAACCACGAAAGCACCACCGCCGCGAGCGCCGCGTCCGACTCCGCGCGGCGCTCCCTCATCGCGCGCGATCAGCCGCCGCGCAGGCTCCGTCGCAGCTCCTCGGCGGCCGACAGGTGGCTCTGGAGCCCGGCGCGCGCCCGGTCGAGCAGCGCACGCATCTCCTGATGCGCGTCCCGGTCGAGTGCGTCCTCGACCTCGTCCAGCACCTTGCGGTGCATCATGATCTCGTGGTCGAGGAACGCCTCGTCGAACGCCGGACCGCGAGCCATTTCCTGTAGCCGGCGCAACTCGGTCCGATGATCCTCCCGGAGTCCTTCGTCGTCGTCGGGCACGACCGGCGCAAGGTTGAGCCGACGGGCGGCGTTCGACGCCTCCGTCTTGAGCGTGCGGTGATCGGCGACGATGCGCTGCGCAAATGCGGCGACTCGCGAATCGGTGGCCTTGGGGCGGGCCATTTGGCCCATCTCGATCTCGGCGTCGTTGTACGCGTCGATGAAACCGACGAGCTCGGCGTTCGTGTACTCTCGTCCGCCGAGCCGCGCGCCGATCCGGCCGGCGAGGGTGTCGGCCCCCCTGGCGATTTCGCCGACGGCGGTGTCGAGGCTTTGCTCCAGAGCCTGCCGGTCGCTGCGATCGCAGGCGGCGGTCAGCGCCATCATGGCGGCGCCGAGCGCGAGGAACAGGTAGCGTGCGGCACTCTGCTGCATGTCGTCCTCCTGTCGATGCCCTTCATCCGCGGATGTCGCGGGTTTCAAGCGAGGCAGCGACGGGTGCGAGCAAGAAGCATACGAGCTCGACCTGAGGACGCGTACTTCGTTGCGACACGGCCCTGTCCAGCCGCGGGATCTCGCGGCACCGCCCCTGCTCCACTGCGGCCAGCACGTCGGACAGCGACGGCGCCGCCTCGCCCGTCGCGAGCTCGAGCGAGTCACCGGCGATCTGGTTCGCTACCACGGTCTCCGTCGCCGCGGTATCGGCGGTGGTCGTGACCTGCACCACGCCGCCGTAGCCGCCATAGACGCACTCGCCCACGAACAGGCGAATGTCGGCCTGCACGGAGTCCGGTGAGGAGGGATCGACCTGCCTGCCGGGATATGGGAAGACGACGCGGCGCTCGGCACCGGATGACGCTCCCGGTTCTTCGGGACGTGCGACGACGACGATGCGCTCCTCGCCCGGCTCCTCGAGCGCGACGCCGGAGAGCACCACGAACGGAGCGCCGCCGGCGCTCGCCAGTGCATCGTGATATCGAACCGATCGAAGTCCGGTCGCGTACCGAGCGCCGCTCGGAAACAGGAGCACGCTGTCATCGACCACCTCCGGCGTGCCGGCGAACCTCTCCGCCTCGGCTCCTCGGGGCCCGCATCCGACGATCAGGCTCAGCGCAATGGCGCCGAGCACGAACTCCTTCCGCGTCACATGTCTGCCCTCCCCGCAGCGTCGCGCCGGTAGTTACCGGCAGCGGCCGCTGACCGGTGTCAGCACGCGGTGCACCAAGCGGGCCGCGGCGCCGAGCTGGGCCGGGATGGTCGCCTCGACGTCGTCCTCGGCGAGGCAGTGCCGGTGGTGGCGGAGGCGCGCAGGCGCGGAACTCGACAGGCCATCGAGCGGCTGATTCACCGGTTCTCACGGCGGCCGTAGATGCCCTCGAAGATGGTCTGCCACGAGGCACCGCGGTCGCGGGAGACCTCCCAGCGTTGTCCCACGGTCGCGGCATCGAGCGGCTCCCAGGTGATCCGATCCCGCACCGTACCCTGGGGCGTCGTCCGGTCTCCGGCGAGCACCATGCGCCCCAGGGTGTCGAGGCCGCCGGTCAGGTGCAGCACCGTGCCCGAGCCCACCCAGAATTGCGTCCACCGTCCGAGCGCCGGTTGCCAGGTGTTGAGGCTCATTCCCTCGCCGCCCTGGCCGCCGCGCCAGTGCTCGTGCAAGCCGCAGCCGCCGGCGATGCGACTGATATCGTTGGTGCCGAGCTGCCTTCCGGCGGAGTCGGTGACCGCCCAGGTGCCGACCCAGAAATCGAACTGACGATGCTCGGGCGCGGTGCACGCGGAATCGAGCGTGGATTGGGCGTGCCCGCGGGCCGCGGCGCACACGAGCAAGATGCAGGACACGAGCAGACCGACATACGAGGACATGAGGCGCTCCGTGGCGAGCGTGGTCGAGAGCTGAGAACGTCCGGGCCAAACATACCGGTTTACCGCGGAAGGTGCCGGTCAGAAACACGCACCGTCAGGCAGTACGGCGGATCGGCGGCGGCATACGTCATCTGACGTGGACCGCGCCGACCGGTGGGTCGCGCCAGTCACGGCAACAGGTCGCGGACCGGGCCGACCCCGTAGCCGCGTGCCCGCAGACTGTCGATGAGGGTTCCCACGGCGGCCAGTGACGTCGCGCGGCTCGGATACCAGACGTGGAGCAGGATGATCGAGCCCGGCTCCACGCGCTCCAGCGCGTGCCGTACGATCCCCTCGGGCGTCGCGGCGACGTCCGGCCACGAATCGGGCTCGATGTCCCACATGATGGTCGTGCGGCCCGTGCGCTCGAGGTATCGCGGCAGCGTCCACAGCTTGTAGCCGTAAGGCGGGCGGAAGTAGATCGGTCCGTCGTGACCCGACGCGCGGATGAGCGAGTCGGTCGGCTCCACTTCGGCGCGCACCACGCCGGAGCTCACGAGCGCCATCCGCCGGTGCGAGTACGTGTGGTTCCCCAGCTCGTGTCCTGCTTCGACGAGCCGGCGCCCCGCGTCCGGAGACGCGGCCAGCTCGGCGCCAGTCACGAAGAAGGTCGCGCGCACGTCCCGCGCTGCGAGCATGGACAGGATCGTGTCGATCGGACCGAGGGACGGTCCGTCGTCGAACGTGAGCGCGACGCGACGCTCGGGCGTCGGTGCGTGGGCGACGATCGTGCCGAAGAGCTGGAACGTCCGGGAGCGGGCGAGGGATCGAAGGCCGAACAGGCTCGCCGTGACTGCCAGCAGGGCTACCGCGGCCAGGAGTACGATGCGCTTCGTCATCTCACTCCTGCCGACGGCTACCGCCCCCCGGCGGCTTTATCTCCGCGGCACCGGCGAGGTCCGGCTGATGAGTCGCGCCAGACCATTGTCCGCCATCGTCTGCCACTGCCAGCCGACCGTAATGCGCACCGGCCCGATCACCGACGGCGTCTCGCAGTCGATCACCACGTCCTTGCCCTGATGTCCCCCGCCACCATCGGTGACCGTGGGCGCCTTGCAAGTCCAGGTGCGCCCGGCCAGGTCGGTCACGTTGCGAATCGCCATTGTCCCTTCTCCAGTCCTGCGTGATCCTGCATGTTGCATGAGAATGAAAGATACTCTCGCAGCCGGCCTGCTGCCCGGCGAACCCGTGCCGACCCTGCCCAGGTGGAGCCTGCGGCCGCGCAGGGCCCGGCGTCGTATCGCAGCCGCCGGCGCCGGCATACTGGTGTGGTTGTTCGCCGGTGTGCCGACCGCCGCCGCTCAGGGCTGCCCCGGACCATGCCCCGCGCCAGACGACGCCCGCTTCGATAGCCGGCGCCACCTGCTTGCGCTCGGTGTCAACATGGCTCTGGGCGGCCTGAGCGCAGGAATTCGAAGGACGCACCATGAAGAGTCGTTTCGGGATGCGTTCTGGCGCGGTGCACTCGGCGGTGCCGGCACGTACGCCGGCAAGGCAGTCGCCGCGAGCCGTTTCACGGGCGCGGGCGTGATCGGACGAAGCGTTGCCGCGGCGGGCGCATCGGTGAGTCGCAACGCGTCCGAAGGGTTGCCGATCTTCGATCGTCTGAGCATTCCACTCGGGCCTGTGCGCGTCCATTGGCGGCCGGGCAAGGGAGACGTGCACGCGTCGGTCGACGTCGTAACGGTGGGAGTGATCGTGGGTGCGTACGTGTCCGGGATCGGTGCGTCGCTCGACGTCGGACGCACGCTCGACTCCGGTGCTCCGGTCTTTCTGGCACGCCGGTGGCAGGGCGACTGGGGGTGGCAGGCGCGGCAGATCGGCGGGGTCGTCTTCCTTCGCGGCGATGAGCCAGCCGACATTGCCCACGACGCGTTCATGGCGCGCGCGCTCGGCCACGAACGCGTGCACGTACTGCAGCACGATCAGGTCCATATCGTGTGGAACGAGGCGGCCGAGCGCTCGGTGCTGACGTGGCTTGGCGCTCCGCCGCGGCTGATACGATCGGTCGACTTCTCCCTGTACATGCCCATCATGCTCGGACTCAATGCTCTCCTCCCGTACGAGACCCGGCCGTGGGAACGAGAGTCGCACCTGCTGGCGGGCACACACCGGGACGCCAGGTAGCACCCTCTGGACGTGTTCGTGCAAGCTCCCTATCGTAGTCCACCGAGGAGACCCGAATGCGCTCGACGTTCCTGCTCCTGACTGTCGCCGCGCTGTCCATTCCCGCCGGCGCACATGGACAGCGCGCTTCGGCCGACTCCCTTCCCACGGTCGCGCTGCCGCCGGCGCTCGATCGCGTGCTGCGCGATTACGAGGCCGCGTGGCGCGCGCGCGATCCGGCGGGGCTCTCCCGCCTCTTCACCGAGGACGGTTTCGTGCTCTCGGGAGGGCAACCTCCAGTTCGTGGCCGAGCGGCCATCGAGGCACGCTATGCGGGCTCCGGTGGCCCGTTGCACCTCCGGGCGATCGCTTACGCCATCGACGACACCGTTGGCTACATCATCGGCACCTACGGATCGACCCCTGAGACGATCAACAACGGCAAGTTCACGCTCACGCTGCGGCGTGCGCCCGGCGGCCGGTGGTTGATCGCGTCCGACATGGACAATCCGAACGCGCCGATGCGGCGGCCGGAGGATTGAGGAGATAGCGAGCGGTTACATTCGCCACCCGGATTGTGCCCATTCGGGATGACCGGCGGATGATGCGAAGCGAGTTCGAGGAGCACGCCTGAACCGGGCGTGGAAGACCGGATCGCCGAGTTGGTGGCGGGCGAGCGTGCTGCTGTTCGATCGCTATCCCGCCTCATGTCATACGAGTGACGCCATCGCGGGGGCCGCATGGACGAACCGTGGATCGCTCTGCTCGCGGCGGGCGACCCGGAGCGCGCGTGGGACGCCCTGATCGGGCGCTACCGCCGCCTGATCTTCAGCGCCATCCGCCACTACGCGTCCGAACCGGACGACGTGATGGATGTTTTCGCGTGCGTCTGCGAGGCGTTGCGCGAAGACGACTTCCGCCGCCTGCGATCGTACGCCGCCCAGCCGATCCACCGGGCCCGGTTCGGAACGTGGCTCGTAACGGTCGTTCGCCACCTGACGATCGACTGGATCCGGCACCGCGACGGCCGCCGGCGGCTCTCGGCGGTCGCAGAGGGAATGCCGCCGCTCAGGCGCCGCATCTTCGAGCTGGTGTTCGAGGAGCGGTGCAGTCACGTGCAGGCCTACGAGACGATCCGCGCCCGCGACGGACCCGCCATGTCGTTCCAAGAGTTCCTGCGCGAGCTGCGTGCGACCTACGAGACCGTCGCGCAGCGACGACGCGGCCACATTCTGCGCGACCTCGTCCCGCCGCCGCCGGAGGTCGTGACCGAGCCTGGGGAGGACATCGACCCCCGCGCCGCCCTCGAGATGGAGGAGGCTCTGGGCACGCTGGACGCCGAGGACCGGCTGGTCCTCCAGCTCTACGTGGTGGATGAGGTCTCCGCCGCCGCCGTCGCCAGGATCGCCGGACTGCCGAACGCCAAGGCGGTCTACAATCGCGTGTATCGCAGCTTGGCGGTGCTGCGTGAACGGCTGGAGCGGGTCGGTGTCCGCCGGGAGGACCTCTGAGCAATCCCGTGATTCCGCGCCGTTTCATGAGGATGACATCACCAGGGCAACCAGTGTGCGGGGACACGAACCGGTGACCGATCGCGATCCATTCGACGCGCTACGCTCGGAACTCAGGATGGCCGCCGCCCAAAGCTCTGCGCTTTCGGCCAGGACGCCCGAGTGTCTCGATGACGACATGATCGCCGCACTCGCCGAGGATGGGCTCGAACCTCGTCTGCGCGCGGACGTTCTGCCGCACGTCGCGGGATGCGCCTCGTGCCGGAGCGCCGTCGCCTCGGTCGCCCGGGCGCTCGAGTCGCCCTCGATCACGCGCGAGCTGGCCGCCGTGCGACGAGTCCCGCGGCGGGGCCTGCTCACGTACGCTGTGCCGATCGCCGCCGCCGCAGTGCTGCTTCTGCTCGCCATTCCGCACCGCGTGGACGACCCGCTGCCGCCGCACAGGGCGGCGCCGATCACTGCCTCGCCCGCTCCGACGGCCGTCTGGCCGGTGGGTGTCGTGTCCGGTGCGCCGAGCTTGCGCTGGACGGCCGTGTCGGGTGCGGATCGTTACCGCGTGACGCTGTTCGACGCCGAGGGCACCGTGCTGCACGAAACGGAGCTCGACGGCACGATCACGCAGCTCCCGGCGTCCGTCGTGCTTGACAGCGGCCGGCCGTACTGGTGGCGTGTCGAGGCACGTACGGGATTCGACCGGTGGACGGCGTCGGACCTGATCGAGTTCGCGATTGCCGAAGGCGCACGCCGATGATGCCGGGTCCGGTGCTAGTCCTCACCCTCGCCATCCAGTTGCCGGCGGCGGACTCGCTCCGGGCGCAAGCGCTTCGCCTGTCGGAGTCGGCGCTGGTGGCGGAAACGAAGGCCGCACCGCTACCCGCGCGCGAGGCGGTCAGCGAGGCGGTTCGCCAGGGCGACCTCGCGGTCGCGCGCCGGCTCGCCGCCGCATATGCCCTTGCATGGCAGGACTCCTTCCTCGTTCGTGACGTCGCACGATTTGCCGCTTGGCCGCCGGAACGTCGTGCCGCGAGGCTGTGGGCCGACAGCGTGCGGCGCGCCGGCACAGCGGCATACGCGAGCGACGGTGGCCATGCCGCAATCGCTTTGTGGCGGCGCGCCCTTGCACGGGCCCAGTCCATCGGTGATACCGCGCTCAGCGGAGCGGTCACCGGTAACATCGGCGCGGGCTTCCTGAGGGAGGGCATGCCCGACAGCGCCGAGACGCATCTCGCCGGCGCGGTGACGCTCGCCCGGGCGGTCGGCGACCGCAGGGTCGAGGCGAACGCCCTGAGCGCGCTGGCCATGGTGAGCGAAGATCGGGGCAACATGGCGGCCGCGCGAGAGCGCCACAGCCGCGCGCTCGAGCTGTACGAGCGGATGGGCGACACACGCGGCATCGCCCTCGTCCGCAACAACCTCGGTCTCCTGGCCTGGGCGACCGGCGACCTGGGCGGGGCCCGGCGCCAGTTCGAGGCGGCGCTCGTCATCAACCGGCGTGACGGGCGTGACGAAGTCGCCGCCACCAACCTCGTCAACATTGCCGGGTTGGCGAGCCTCGAGGGAGACTTCGCCCGCGCGCAGCGGCTGTACCGCGATGCGCTCGCTACGTGGCGGACACGCGAACAGTGGGCGGACGCGGCGGACGCCCTGCACGGTCTCGGTCAGTTGGAGCTTCGCCGTGGAGACTATGTCGCGGCGCGCGCTGCCTTGACCGAGGCACTCGCGACATACGAACGCACCGGTCCGCTGGCCAACGAGCTTGCAGTGCGGCGGGCGCTGGCGGGCGCGTTTGCCGCTCAGGGCGAGCTCCAGCACGCGCTGGACGAGTTGCGCACAGCCGAGGATCTGGTCGATGCGCAGGGCGTCGAACCGGGCGTCCGCGCGGGCATCGTGCTCGCGCGTGCCGACATCGCCATCCAGTTGAACGCCTACGCCGAGGCCGAACGACTCTACCTCAGGGCACAGCGGCTCTACCGGGAGGCGGGGGATCTCGATGGCGAGGCCGAAGCGCAGCACGGAACGGGGTTGCTGTTCCTCGAGCGCGACGACTATTCCCGAGCGCAGACGATGTTCGAGGCTGCGCTCAGAACTCAGGAGGCCGGGGGGGACCAGCGAGCGGGCGGGCTGACCCGGCTCGCGCTGGGACAGGTGGCGCGTGCCCGAGGGGATACGGCGCTGGCGCGGCAGCTGCTGAACCAGGCCGTCGCGGAGCTCGAGCGCGCGGGCGACCCGGTCGCGGTCGCAGCGGCGCTCGGCGAACGGGGTGCGGTCGACCTCGAACGCGGCTTGCCGAAATCGGCCGAAGCACTGTACCGCCAGGCACTCGCGCGCATCGATGATCGCGTCGCGCCGGATGTGGCGTGGCGTCTGTACGCGGGGCTCGCGCACGCTCGGCGCGCCCAGGGGGCCGAAGCTGATGCAGCCCATTTCCTGCGCGCCGCGTTGGCCGAGGTCGAGCGAGCCGGTCGCTCGCTGGCGCTGCCGGAGCGGCGCGCCGGATTCCTCGCCGACAAGTGGGACGCGTATGCGCAGCTCGCACTGATGGAACGTGCTCGCGGGCTGCCGGGCGCGGCGTTCGAGGTGAGCGAGCGGCTCCGCGCCCGCGAGATGCTCGATCTGCTCGAGCGAGGACGGATCGGCGTACCGACCGGCGCCGCGGCCGAGCTGGTAATGCGCGAGCAGGATCTACGGCGCCGCATCACCGAGTTGACGCGCGAGCTGAGAGGAGTCGCGGTGGGCACACTACGCGGCCCGGCGATGACCGTCGAAGGGGGCGTGATACGAGAGGCGTTGCTCGGGGCGCAGGACGCGTACGCCGACCTGCTGCTGGAGTTGCGCGAGCGGGCGCCGCGTCACTCGGCCCTCGTGTCCCGCCAGACGGCCGGCTGGCGCGAGGTCGCCCGGCGGCTTGGAGCCGACGAGGCGCTCATCGAATACCTGGTCAGCGATTCCGGTTCGGTGGCGTTCGTCGTACAGCGTGACAGTCTCGCCGTCGTGGACCTCGAGATCAGCCGCCGCGACCTCGCCCGGCTCGCTGCGTTCGCCCGCGGCACGGTGGAATCGCCAAGGCCGGGTTCGGACTCATTGTGGCGCGGTCCATTCCGGAGGCTGCACCGTCATCTCATTGCCCCGATCGAGGCAACCGGCCTGCTCGCCGGGACCTCGCGGCTCGTTCTCGTGCCTCACGCGGAGCTCCACTATCTGCCGTTCGCTGCCCTGCTCGGTGATCGCGGTCTTCTCGTCGAGCAATACGAGATCACCACGACGCCGTCGGCGACGGTATGGCTCGCGCTGGGCGATCGGCCCGCGCAGTCGACTGGCGCGGGCGTGTTGGCGGTGGCTCCCCGACCCGACGCCCTCCCTGGCTCGCGCCGCGAAGTCCAGGCGGTCGCCCGGCTCGCCGGTGCCGACGCGCAGGTGTTGATCGGCGGGCGCGCCACGGAGGCGGCATTTCTCGGCACGGCGCCAGGGAAGCGCATCCTGCACCTCGCCACCTACGGGGTGCTCAACAAGCACAACCCGTTGTTCTCGTTCGTCGAGTTCGCGCCCGACGGCGGTCAGGATGGGCGGCTCGAGGTGCACGAGGTGTTCGGGCTCGAGCTCGCGGCTGACCTCGTCGTGCTCTCGGCCTGCCAGACGGGACTCGGCTCGGGCCGGCTGGCCGACGTACCGACGGGCGACGACTGGGTGGGACTCACGCGCGCCTTTCTGCACGCGGGGGCCGCCAATGTCGTGTCCACTCTCTGGGCCGTCGAGGACCAGGCCACGGCTGCGCTGATGGAGGAGTTCTACAAGGAGCATGCAGCCGGCTCGGATCCCGGCCGCGCCCTCGCCCGTGCGCAGCGCGCGGTGCTCAGGGTTCCGGGTGCGGCGCACCCGTTTCACTGGGCGGGTGTGGTGGTGGTGGGCGGAGCACCATGATCAGCGTCGGCGCATCCGATCCGACCGTATCGAAGCCAGAGAGATGAACGTGTCCTCTCTCCGAAGCGGCTGGCGACCACTTCATACGATGCTGGCGCTCACGGTCGTGGCCGGCGGCTGCGAACGCGACCCGCTCGAACCCTTTCCGCCAGTCACAGTACTGGAACCGGTGGTATCGAACCCGACGGCACGCATCGGGCCGGGAACCGCGGCCGCCGGCTTTGCTACCCTCGCGTTGACGTCGGCGGAGGAGGTGGTCTACGTGTCGCTCCCGGCGGGAACGATTCCCGACGGCGGGCTCGCGACGATCCGCAATTCCCGCACAGGCGGAGACGTCCCGGCGGCGATGGCGGCGGGGGGCTTCGATCCCGTCACGGTCGAAGGGAGGCCGGGGGAACTTCTGAACCTCGAAGTTCTCATGGTCGGGGGCGGGAACAGGTCGTATTTGCTCAAGGTCCCGGCGGCACGACGGCCAATCGTGGTGCGGACCAACCCGGTCCCGCGCAAGCGGGACGTCCCGTTGAACGCGCTGATCAAGGTCGTGTTCAGTGAGCCGATCGATTTGGCCACGTTGGCGGGCATTCAACTGTGGGGAGCGGGTAAGCAGGTGGGCGGTCAGGTCACACTCTCGGCCGACGGATTACGGGCCGTGTTCCGACCGGCACAACTCCTCGCGCCGAACGCCGACCATGTCCTCATCATCCCCTCGGAAGTCGCCGACCTGAGCGGCGACCGGCTGGAGAGCTCGGCCTCCGTTGAATTCACCACCGGAAGCGCGCTCGCCCTGGCGACTGCGTGGACTGAGCAGGCCGCGGTGTTCGTCCATCCGCTCACCAACGCTCCGCGGGCGATCGTCTTCGATGCGATCCTCCACGACGACGGCCGCGTGACTGGCAACTACCACCTCTTCTATCCGGAAAACGGGCACGCGGTCTACGGAACCGTCACCTGTTTCGCCACGGATGGCAATGCGGCGTGGGTCGCCGGCGTCGTGGATAGCGCGAGCAATCCGAATCTCATGGTCGAGCAGGGATGGCGCGCGGTGGACAATGGTCCGCCCGGAGCCGGCCTGCCGGATCAGCTCAGTCTCGCGCATCCCCTGGTCGATGGCGGCGTGCGTTCGGCACAGGAGTGGTGCGCTACCCGCCCGGTCGCCGACCCGTGGTTTGGCGACATCGACATGCATGACTTGATCACGGGCGACATTGTGGTGACCGGGGAATCCCCTCCACCACCCATGCCGCCGCCGCCGCCACCACCGGCTTCACCGGGATCCGGCTTGACGCAGATCGCGCTCTTCAGCCCGAGCGGAGCCATCCAAATGATGGGCGCAGATGGTTCAGCCCTCACCAGGCTGACCGAGGGCCCGGACCATTACAACCCCGCGTGGTCGCCAGACGGCAGCAGGCTGGCCTTTCAGCGGCACGGCCAGGGCAGCTCGAACCTCTACGTGGTGAACTGGGACGGCTCGGGTCTCACACGTCTCACGAGCGGACCGCAGACCGATCAGGATCCCGCCTGGTCGCCGCACGGCACGCGCATCGCTTTCCTGCGGGATGGCTCGATTCACGTCATGGACGGCGATGGCAGCAATGTGACGCGTGTGTCGCACGACGGCCATGACTCGCATCCCGGCTGGTCGCCCGACGGAAGCCGCATCGTCTTCGCGAGCTCCCGATCGGGAGTCAACGCCATTCACGTCATGAACGCCGACGGCTCCGACGTGATCCAGCTGACGAGCGGATCAGAGGACTACAATCCGTCGTGGTCGCCGGACGGAAGCAGGATCGTTTTCCAGCGGAACCCGTACGGGGTAGGAGTCATCCATCTGATCAACCCCGACGGCAGCGGTCTCACCCGGGTGGCTGCCGGCCAGACGCCTTCCTGGTCGCCCGACGGCCGGCGGATCATCTACGAGCTGTTCGGCATCACCCACGTCATGCTCGACGGTTCCGGAATGACGCGGATGAGGAGTGGATTCGGTCCGGTCTGGCAGCCGGTGGGCAGCATGCCGCCGGATCCCGCCCCGTTCCGCTCGGTCGAGCTAGTCGACGGCGATGGGCAGACAGGCAGGGTTCTCACGACTCTCCCGCGGCAGCTCAGTGTCCGGGTGACAGCCGACGACGGCGTTCCCCAGGCGAAAGCGGCGATCCACTGGGACGTGTGGTGGCCAGAAGGGGGGGCGGTCAATCCGTCACTCTCCAGTTACTTCGTCGTGCACACGGACAGCCAGGGCATCTCATCCGTATCCCTGACCCTCGGCGACATTCCGGGGCCGATCACCGTGCGCGCGGCGCTGGTCGACGGGACGGCTCGGCGAGGGGAGGTGATCTTCACCGCGACCGGTGTCCCCTAGTCAACGCAGCCGGTCGGTGACCAATCGACACGATCAGCGACGAAGAGGCTCCGCCCGGTCCCGCCCCGCCCTGTCCGAGCAATGCGCAGCCTCCTGTCCGTCGAATTCAGGTGAAGCTTCGCGATTCACCTGACCGACTCCCGCCATCCGGAGAGTGATGGCTCGGAGCACTCCGGAGGTGCATTATGCGCCCCAGGTTCAGCCTCATCGTCGTCGCCGCGCTGGTTTACGCCGCCTGCGGCGACGGCCCCAGCCCACCGACGACCGGCGACCTGCGAGTGTCGGTGGCGACGACGGGAGGCGATCTGGACGAGGACGGCTACGGACTGAGTGTGGATGGCGGTCAGCAGCGAGCGGTTGCCGTGAACGGGACGGTCGATTTCACGGCACTCAGTGCCGGCACGCACACAGTGGAGCTGACCGGGCTCGCCGACAACTGCACGGTGAGTGGTTCCAACCCGGCACAGGTGATCATCACCGCTGGATCGACGACGCCCTTCGGATTCGCGATCGCGTGTTCGGCTACCGGCGTGCTGATCACCGTTGCGACGGCGGGCATCGACCTCGACGCGGATGGCTATACCGTGTCGATCGGTGATGTCCAGTCGGGTACGATTGCGCCAAACGGTACATTGACGATCACCCGGCTCGACGCCGGCGCTCATTCCGTGACGCTCGCCGGAGTGGCGGCCAACTGCGCCGTCGATGCGCCGAATCCCGCCACGACCACGATCGTATCCGGCGAAGTGGCGGAGGTCGAGTTCACCGCCACCTGCATCGGCGTCACCGGGAGCGTCGCGGTTTCGACATCGACGACCGGAATCGACCTGGACACCGATGGCTACGCCGTGAGCGTGGATGGCTTGACGCCACGCACGATCGCCGCGAACGGAACCACCGTGTTCGAGGGCCTGACCGAAGGAGAGCACACGATCGCTCTGGCGAACGCGGCCGGGAATTGCAGCATTGCCGAGGCCAATCCACGCGTCGTCCAGGTCGTCGTGGGCAGCACGACGAGGGACACTGCACGGACGGCGTTCGAGGTCGTGTGTGGAGCGATCTCGGGGAGCATAGAGGTCACGCTCGCGACCTCCGGACAGGATCGCGATCCCAATGGCTTCTTGCTGCGACTGGATGGTGGATCGGCACGAACGGTCGCCACGCAAGGCAGTACGGTCTTCGATGGCGTGACCGGTGGAACACACGATGTCGTCATCGACGACGTCGCCGGCAATTGCACCGTGACCGGAGGCGACACCCGCTCGGTATCGGTCACGACCGGCGGCCCGACGCGCGACACCGCGCGGACGACTTTCAGCGTCGCGTGCGAGGCCGTGTGGAACGTGGCTTTCGTCCGGATGATGCCCGGCTATTACTACGACATCCCCACGGTGATGGTGGCGCGCGCAGATGGCGCCGATTCTGCCGCGCTCGGGGATGGCGAGGAACCCGATTGGTCGCCGGACGGCGAGCGCATCGTGTTCCAGGAGTTCCGTGATTGTGACGGCTACTACGGCAACTGCCGTCCCGTCGGCTTGTCGGTCATGAATGCCGATGGCAGCGGGCTCACATCGCTGACGAGCAACACGAGCGATGACGAACCAGCCTGGAGTCCGGACGGCTCGCGCATCGCGTTCACGAGAATGGATCCCGGCGGGCGCCGCACTCTCCATCTCATGAACGCGAACGGATCCTCGCAGACGAAGATCCCGCTGCCGGAACTGTTCGCCGCAACCGTGCCCGCCTGGTCCGCTGACGGGAATCGCCTGGCGTTCGAGTGCGAGGTGGTCGAGGGAAACACGGACATCTGCCTCGTCGGCGCGGACGGCACCGGGTTTCTCCGCCTGACGACCGCCGCCGAGAGTGATCGCCGGCCGGCATGGAGCCCTGACGGTGCGCGGATCGCATTCACGACGAGCCACGAGGGCCGCCAGTCGCTCGCGCTGATGGACGCCGACGGATCGAACGCGAGCATCGTGGCGACTGGAACCGGCGTTCTCCAGCCGGCATGGTCGCCGGACGGCGCGAGGTTCGCCTTCGTCGAGTTCACCTGCGACATCTATACGGGGTGCCGGTTCGTTGGCCTTGCGGTGATCAACGTAGATGGATCCGGAAAGACCACTCTCACATCGTCGGAGCGAGACCGTGTCCCCGACTGGCGTCCGTGATCGCGCGCTGGCGGCCGCGCTGACGCTGGTCGTCTCCATGGGGTGCGACCGCGATGCAGTCGTCGCACCCACGCCACCACCGCCACCCGAGATTCTCGCCAGTGCCGTGGCCGCGAATCCCGGAAACGTATTGTCGGCGATGGTAACGGCGGAGGTTCGCTTCGCCGACAGCATCGCGGTGCACTACGGACTCGCCGGCGGGACGCTGGAAGGTGCGGCACCCGCCGTAGTGCCAATCGACGGGTCGGTGCTCGTGCCCGTGCTCGGACTTCGGGCCGACACACGCTACGACCTCCAGATCGTGGCGTACGGCGGCGGCGAGCCGCTCGCCGGACCGGTCCTCGAGCTGCTGACGGGGACCCTGCCAGAGGACCTGCCCCACTACACGGCGAGCGGCCCGGATCCCTCGCCCGGTTTCGTCGTCTTCGCCGCCGGCCCGTATGGTCTCGTGATCGACAATGCCGGACGAGTCGCGTGGTACCATCGATTCGAACATGGTCCGGGGCTCAACTTCATGGTGCAGCCTACGGGCCGCTACACCGCCCGGCCGCTGACGGGCGATCCGACGGACCCCGCCCCCTGGGTGGAGATCGATCCACGCGGCGACACGACCCGCACATTCGCCTGCGCACGCGATCTGCAGCCTCGCTTTCACGACCTGATCGGCCTGCCGGACCACTCGTACTGGATCATGTGCGATGAGACACGCGTAATGGACCTTTCGGCGCTCGGCGGGTCCGCCAGTGCACGGGTCACTGGTACGGTCATCCAGCACGTGAGCGCGGGTGGCGGCCTGCTGTTTCAATGGAGTCCATTCGACCACTTCGCGATCGCCGACCTGGACGCCGCATCGCGCGGCGGCGAGAGCGTCAATTGGACGCATGGCAACGCGCTGGATCTGGACGTCGATGGCAATCTCGTCGCGTCGTTCCGGAATCTCGGCGAGATCACGAAGATCGACACCCGCACCGGCGAGATCGTGTGGCGGCTGGGCGGGCGGCGAAACGAGTTCACCATCGAGGGCGAGGTGCTACCGCCGTTCGCCGGTCAGCACGGTGTTCGCGTAACTGGTGCCGGCAGCCTTCTCCTGCTGGACAATCTGGGCGATCCCGTCAGCAGCAGGGTGGAGCGTTACGCGCTCGACGAGGTGAATCGCACGGCTCGGCTGGCCGCTTTCTACGACCCGAGTCCTTCGGTCATTGCGTCGCTCGGCGGGACGACGCAGAGCCTGTCCGAGGGACGCACACTCGTTGCGTACGGGTCCGGTGGACGCGTGGAGGAGTACGACGCCGAGGGGCGCATCGTGTGGCGCATCGAGGGAAATCCCGGATACATATTCCGCGTGCAGCGGATTCACTCTCTCTACCAGCCCGGAGTCGGGTCGCCTCGATAGCGCTCGGGATCGCGAGATTGTGCGGCAGCGATCAAGAAGGCGGTGGCCTCCCGTCCCGACCTCCCGGATCGGCGCCGCGCCACGGGCGCAGGTGCACACGACCGCCGAACCCATGGGCCAGCGCCGCATTGATCGCATCGCGCTCCTCCGCGGTGTACTGCGACGCATGGCAGGCGAACGCCGCACGGGCGGCGTCGAGATCGGCCGGGGTGAAGGGCACCTGAATCGGCAAATACCGTTCGGGTAGCGGCGTCACCCTCGGCCGGTGCGGCGGCGCATCCTGCATCCGCTCGGCTGGGAGCGACGCGTAGAACAGGGCCGGCGCATCCGCCCCGGTGATCCCCTGGACCACTTCGGTGACCACGTTTCCGACCAGACGATGGTCGGGGTGGCCCGTACCGCCCTCGGGCCCGATGGTGAGCAGTGTCGCCGGGCGGAGCGTATCCACGAGGCGAACGAGCTCGTCGCGCAGCCGGCCGAGGCTGGCGAACGATGCCAGGCCGGCGTCCTCGAGGCCGAGCAGAATCGGCGGCTCGATGCCGAGCCGCTGCGCCGCGCAGCGCGTCTCGTCGGAGCGCAGCTGCGCGAGGGCCGGGCCGGCGGCGACGCCCGCGTGCTCGCGAACACCCTTCGAGCCGTCGGTCGCGATCACGAGATGGACGCGATGTCCCTCACGGGCGTAGCGGGCCAGCATCGGGCCCACTATCCGCTCGTCGTCCGGGTGGGCGAACACGGCCATCACGGTGCGCCCGCCCGCCTGAGCGTGGGCGGCATCGGGACCCATCGCCGTAAGCAGCAGCAGCGGGCAGAGCAAACGGAGGCGGAATTGCATCAGGTCGACCCTCGTAACGTCGGCTTGCCGAAGCAGAAGTCGGTCGGGTCATCATATCGCCGGGCAATGACTCGAGGCAAGCAGGTTTGCCGCGGGCGGCAGCCTCTGGAGGGAGCACTTCACCTGTGCCAGATTGGACGAGGGCAACCATATCGACGCGACTCATCCGATCTTCGACACGTTCTTCAAGGTAGAGGATCCGTACGTCCCGCACCCGTTCGTGCGTGTCACGCCGCGACCGTACCCGATCCCGCCTTGACCACACCTCCTGACGAGCGGCCGGGCAGAAACCCGCGGCACCCGCTAAACCGATCCTGGTGCCCCGGCATCCACTGTCGTGCAACCATGTGAGAGGCACGGCATGAACGTGACACGACGGTTCCTGGTGGCCGAGCTCGCGTGGGCGGCCGGCATTTTCCTCCTGATGCTGCCCGTCAGTCTGCTCGACGCCGACCCGGGCTCGGCGGAGCGCGTCGCCCGGTGGCTCGCCCGGGCCATCGCGCTGGCCGCCTTTCCTGCCGGGATAACGATCGCACCGCTCGTGCTGGCGAGCGATCGTTGGTGGCACCCGCTGCTCCACTTGCTCGCCGCCGCGGGCGCCGTGGCACTCGCGGTTTTCGTGCTCGACGCATTCGTCGCGCCGCTCGCCGGAGAACGCGCACGAACGCTCCCGCAGCTCGCCGCCGCGATGAACGCAGCCGACGGCGGCTGGGAGAGCCGCAACGACGCGGCGTGGCGCTTCTACGTCACGTTGCTCGCGCCCCTGAACGCGCTGCTGTTCGCGGCCATCGGTGTGCAGGTCGGCATCTGGGCGCGCCAGGCGCTGCCGGTGCCGCTCCGTCGCGCGCTCTACTGGGCGGTGGGCATCGGACTTCTCGTCTCCGGCTACGCCGTCTTCGATACGACGTACGAGGCGATCGTGATCCGAACCGCCGCCGACACGAGCTTCGCCGCCTTCTACACGGTTCTGATCCCGGCGTCTCTCTGTGCCGGACTCGGGCTGCCGACGCTGGCCTTGCTTCGGCGCGCCGGGATCGCCGGCAACACCGGTTGAGAGCGGCCGGTTGGAATTCGATCTCGAGAGGTTCCACGCCGGCGACGAAGCTCTCTTCGCGGAGCTCGTGCGCATCCACTCGCCGCGGCTGCTCCCGCCATTGCGGCGCTACGCGGGTGTGGACGCCGATGCGCACGACCTCCTCCAGGAGACGTGGCTGCGGGTCTACGCCAGCCGCCGGACGTTCGAGGGGCGCGGCTCGTTTCTCGGATGGCTGTTCGTGGTCGCTCGCAGCGTCGGCGCGGCCGCCGTCAGAAAGCGCATGCGGCGCCCGACCTCGGACGAACTGAGCGATGTCGCGGTGCACGACGACCCGGATGCGGGCCCGCTCCGCGACTCCCTGCGCGAGGCCGTGCTGGCGCTCCCCGAGCGGCAGCGGGAAGTCGTGCTCCTCCGGCTCGTCGAGGGGATGAGCACGGCGGAGACGGCGCGCCTCCTCGGCTGCGCGGAGGGAACGGTGAAGGCGACGCTCCACCACGCGACGCGACGACTACGGGAGCTTCTGAAGGAGAGAGTTCGATGATTGAATGTCTGGACAGCGACAAGCTGCTCACCATCGGCCAGGCGCTGGACTGGGATGTGGAATCGGGCTTGCGGCATCTCGAACACTGCGACGAGTGTCGCGCGCGCCTCGAGGGCCTGCGCCTGACGCGCGAAGCGCTCGTCGAGACCGAGGATGTGGAGCCGGAAGCGATTCGGCGGATCTCGGCCGCCCTGAGTGACGCGGCGCGGATCGAGAAGCGCGACACTGGTGAGCCGTCGCGGTGGGCCTCCGCCATCGAACCGCTCGTGGCCGGCGTCACCGCACTGGTGGTACTCACGTCGAGCGGAATCCGCATCGCGAGCCTCGCGGCCGGAGTGCTCGCGTTCGCACTCGGCGCCACGCTGTTGCTCGGGGGACGGAAGCTCGCGCGCCGCGTCCCTGCGCTCACATCGCCCTGACCACCGCTCGAGCCGATCGATCGTCGATGGCGACCAGTCGCACAGCGTGATACCTTCCACGTCCAGCCCGAAATCGGACGACATTCACCGAGGATTGCGTTCCATGCGGCGTCTCCTGATTCTCCCCGCTCTCTTCCTGCTCGTCGCTTGTGCCAGCACCGGCCGGGAAGACACGGCCACCCCTGCCCCGGCGCAGCCGGCCCCGACTGTCGCCGCGGCAACGATCCCCGACGCGCGCCAGCCCGCCCCGGAGGGAGGGGGGGAGGTGGAGGACCCGTACATCTGGCTCGAGGAGACCGAGGGGGGCCGGGCGATGGCGTGGGTCAGGGAGCGAAACGAGAAGTCACTCGCCGTTCTGCAGGGCGATCCGCGCTACCAGCGGCTGCACGCCGAAGCGCTGGAGATCGTCGAGTCCACCGACCGGATCGCGTTTCCGCAGTTCCGGCGGCGCGACATCTACAATTTCTGGCAGGACTCCGCCCACGTGCAGGGGATCCTGCGGAGGACGACGCTCGACTCGTACCGCACGGCGAACCCCCGATGGACGACGGTGCTCGACGTCGACTCGCTGTCGCGAGCCGAGAACGCGAACTGGGTCTACCGCGGCGCCGACTGTCTCCCGCCGGAGGAGCGGCTGTGCATGGTCGCGCTTTCGCCGGGCGGCAAGGACGCGAACGTGCTGCGCGAGTTCGACATGAGGACGATGCGCTTCGTGCCGAACGGGTTCAGGCTCCCGGAGTCGAAGGGTGGCGTGACCTGGATCGACGAAAACACGCTGCTCGTCGGCCGCGACTTCGGGCCGGAGACGGTCACGCGTTCGGGGTATCCGTACACGACGCGCCGCCTGGCGCGCGGGCGGGCGCTCGAGAACGCGCCGGAGATCTTTCGCGGGAAGCCGAGCGATGTGAGTGCCGGCGTGTTCACACTGCGCGACGCCGATGGAAGCGTCCAGGCGGTGATGGCGCGGCGCGGGATCACGTTCTACGAGAGCGAGTACTGGCTGCTCCCCGGGAATGGCGAGCCGGTGAGGCTTCCATTCCCGGAGAAAATGTCGATCCAGGCGCTGGTCGATGACCAGCTGGTGTTCACGACCGAGAGCGAGTGGAAGGGCTTCGATATCGGCGATCTCCTCGCCTACGACCTCTCGGGGCTGAAGGCGGACCCGGACGGCGCGATGCCGCATCTCATCCTCCGTCCGGGCGAGCGCGAGGCGATCGAGGGTGTCGCCGGCACGCGCAGCAAGCTGATCGTCGCGCTGTACGAGAACGTGACGGGCGCGGTCTACGTGTACGATCGGAAGGACGGCACGTGGAGCCGCCGGAAGCTCGATCTCCCCGCCAACTCGACGGTCGGCATCGGCTCGACGTCGAAGCTCGACGACAGGCTGTTCATCTCCGTGTCCAACTTCCTGCAGCCGAACAGCCTCTGGCTGGCCGATGCGGCGTCGGGTCGGGTCGAGAGGGTGAAGGCGACGCCGGAGTACTTCGACGCGTCGACGCACGTGGTCGAGCAGTACGAGGCTGCTTCGAGCGACGGCACGAGGATCCCGTACTTCGTCGTCAGGCCGAAGACGATGACGTTCGACGGGAACAATCCCACGCTCCTGTACGGCTACGGCGGGTACCAGATCAGCCTGCTCCCCAGCTATTCCGGGACGCTGGGCAAGCTGTGGCTGGAGGATGGCGGGGTATACGCGGTCGCGAACACGCGCGGCGGCGGCGAGTTCGGGCCGAAGTGGCACCAGGCGGCGCTCCAGGAGAATCGCCAGCTGGCGCACGACGACTTCGCGGCCGTCGCCAGGGATCTCGTCGCGCGGAAGATCACGTCACCGGCGAAGCTGGGCATCCGCGGCGGATCGCAGGGTGGGCTCTTCATGGGGGTCGCGGTCACGCAGCACCCCGAACTGTTCAACGCGGCGATCATCGCAGTCCCGCTCTTCGACATGCTCCGCTTTCACAAGCTCCCACCGGGGGCGTCGTGGGTCGCCGAGTACGGGGATCCGGAGATCCCGGAGCAGCGGGCGTGGATCGCCGAGTACTCGCCGTATCAGGCGCTCGCGCCAGGCCGGCCTTATCCCGAAGTCTTCATCCATACATCGACCAAGGACGACCGCGTGCATCCGGGGCACGCGCGCAAGGCAGTGGCGCGGCTCGAGGAGTATGGATATCCGGTGTTGTTCTACGAGAACACGGCGGGTGGGCACTCGGCGGCGGCGAACCTGAAGGAGACGGCGAAGCGGTTGGCGCTGGAATACACGTATCTCGCGCGGAAGCTGAGGGGACCCGTGCCCTGACGGACGTCAGTGGAAATGGCATGGCTACAAGGAGGGCGATCATCTCCCGTCCAGAGCTTCCGGATCGTTGGCGCGCCATGGGCGCAGGTGCATCCGCCCGCCGAATCCATGCGCCAGCGCGGCATTGATCGCATCGCGTTCCTCCGCGATCAGTCGCAGACGCCGGTCGATTTCGCAATCGGCGCCGTCGCGAACGGCCCGAACACCGGCATCGCCGCGCCGTCCGCGAGTACGATGGCATCGCCGCTCCCCGATCCCGTGCCGGAGGGACCGCTCGCCGAGCCCCACCAGTTGCAGGTCAGGTCGATCGCCGAAGTCTGATTGCCGGCTATGTGCACACCGGCGAAGGCGTTTCCGACGATGTCGTTGTATCGGATGGTCGGCGCTGCTCCGGGAAAGCCGAGGAGACTGCCGACGAAAATCGCGGACGGGAGATTGCGGATCGTGGGCGTTGCGCACGGCTGGACGACAGCGACGATCGTGTTCCGCTCGATGCGGCCGGTGAAGTGCTCGTAGCTGATCGCCGAGATCGGCCGGCAGGCAGCTTCGCTGTTGCCGATCACGTTGCCGACGATGTTGACCACGCCGATCGCCGTCGCCGGCGCCGTCGGCAGCGGGAATGCCGGACCGATGAGGATGGACGCGACGCGGCCCAGCGGATAGCACTCGTCGATCGCGTTGTCCCATTATGTCGACGTTGGTCTCACCGCCGAAATAGGCGCGCGCCGAGACGAAGATGCAGGCTCCGCCGACACGCTGGATGCGGTTCTCCTCGATCAGGGCATCGACGTCGCCTATCACCCGCACGCCGAAGCTCTGCGTGAACGGCGGCGGGATGTTCCCGATCGCGCCGTCGATCGTGCTCCCGCGCACGACCAGGCGCGCTCGGCCGCCGCTGGAACGCGAGTCGTTGCTGGCGAACAGGAGGAAGCTGCCGCCGAGCGGAGGATCGACCGACTGGATGGAGACGTCGTCGACAAGCAGATTCGCTGCACCGATGCCGCCGATCCCGTGCTGGCCGCTGAACTGCAGGTGCAGACCTCGCAAAGCGACCGGCGCCCGGGCAGTGACGGTAATTGCGACAGTCGGTGCGCCGGGAGGTGCTATGACGACTGGTCCACTCCCGCCTCCGATCGCCTCGAGGGTCAGCCCCTTGTTGATCACGAGCGCCTCGGCGTACGTGCCGGGTAGGACGAGCACCCGCCCTCCGGGCGCAGCCATCTCGATGCCCTGCTGTATCGTGCTCGCGATCCCGCGGCCGCTCCCCTGCGGATTCACGAGGACCACCGGTTGCGCGGTGCCGGCTACGAAGGCCGGCGCAAGCGCGTGACGCGGTACGGATACCACACCGGTCGAGTACTGCTCCCACGCCAATGCAGGCTCGACGCACGCGCGGTCCGCCGCGTCGTCTAGCGCCAGCCGCTCTCGTGGTCCAACGGCTCGTGCTCCAGCCGCGTCGCGTCAGCCACCGAACCTCGCGACGGCAAGCCGTCGAGGACGAACCGCACCACCTCGCCGACGATCCGCCCATCGCGCGCGACCCCGCGGTGGCCGAGTCCGGTGGTAAGGAGCAGACGCGCGCCGGGCCACGACGCCGCGATCGCCGCGCCCTCGGTGAACGGCACGACGTCGTCGCCCTCGTCGTGCACGACGAGCAACGGCGCTGTCATGCACGCCGCGGCGGCGCACACGTCCAGCTCCGCCCAGCTGAAGCGCAGGCGCCGCTCGCTGCTCGCGCGCATGCGCGCCATCACGTCGCCGCACGCGCCGAGCACGGCGGCGAAGATGTCGGCGAACGCGGCCGGATCGGAGGGCGGGGCGAGCAGCGCGACGCGCTCCACCGCGAGCCCCCACCGCGCCGCCAGCACGGTGGCGGCGGCGCCGAGCGAATGCGCGATCACCGCGCGGGCCGGCCCGTGCCGCTCCACGACCGCCCGCAGCGCGCGCGCGAACTCGGGCATCGAGCTCGGCCCGCGGCCGGACTCGCCGTGACCGGGGGCATCGAACGTGACCACCTGATGACCCGACTCGAGCAATGGCGCGGCGAACGCGCCCAGCCGCGCGCCGCGACTACCCCACCCGTGAACCAGGTAGACGACCGGCCCTCGCCCCACGACCAGCCGGCCACGCAGTGGTCGTCCGCCTCCACGGTGAAGCGACGCCCCGTGCGCAGCAGCTCCTCCGCCTCGCGCGGCACCGCGCTCCGCGGCGGCCTGAAGAACCACCGCTCGGCCAGCGTTGCGGCGAGTGAAGTAGAGACGGCCTGCACCGCGCCGAAGGCGTAGCGGGCCGGGGCGGGAATCGCGAGGCCACGGGAGGACGACATTCGGAAGGATCCGCCGTCAGGAAGGTCGAGGTTCGCGTGGCGCCGCGGCCGCGAGTAGCGCGTCGAACGCGTGCCGCGCCCGCCGCTCCGCCTCGCGGTCGCCGAGCAGGCGCGAGTGATGGTGCCACACCAGCATGATGCCGTAGAGGTCCTGAGACAGCTGCGCGGGATCCGCCTCCGAGGCGACATGACCTTCGTCGATCGCCCTGCGGAAGGACGTGGTGATGAAGTCCACCCACTGGCGCTGGAGCTCCACGAGGCGGTCGCGGACGGGCCCTTCGCGGTCATCGAGCTCGCTCGCCGCGGCCACGAACACGCACCCGCCCGGAAGGGCCGAGTCCCAGGCCAGCCACCCCTCGAACACCGCCCGCAGTCGGGGGATGCCGCGCGGCTGGGCGAGGGCGGGCCGCACGACGCGTTCGACGAAGCTTGCGGCGCCGTGCTCGAGCACCTGGATCTGGAGCGCCTCCTTCGACTGGAAGTGCGCGAATAGACCGCTCTTGGACAGGTCGAGATCCTCGGCCAGGTGGCCAATGGTGAGGCCCGTCAGGCCGACCTTGCTGGCCAGGTCGGTGGCGCGGTCCAGGATGGCCTGTCGAGTAGCTTCGCCCTTGCGCATCGGAACCAATAAAAGCACGATCGTTCGGTCTATCAAGCCGGGATTGAGGCGATGATGGAATGCACCATAGTTTTCCACCATACCGGCCCTGCCTGGAGCCATGGCTCTGAACATCAAGAACCAAACGGCGGAGCAACTCGCCAGGGAGCTTTCGGAACTGACGGGCGAGAGTCTCACGCAAGCCGTGATCGTCGCTCTCCGGGGCCGGCTGTCTGCCATTCGCCGGAACCAAGTGCGTCCCTATCTGCGCGCCGAGATCGCCGAGCTACAGGCATTCGTGCGTGCTCAACCGGATCGCGACCGACGGAGCCCGGACGAGATACTCGGGTACGACGATCACGGTCTTCCGAGCTGACATTCGCGCCTCGTGATGACCGACACGTCGGCGCTGCTGTTCGTGGGAGATGACTTCAGCCGGACCGACGTGAAGGTCGCTGTGTACTGAGCGTCTGATCCGACAAGTCACCGCTCCGCGTTCGAGGTATCGGGTCCTCGTTATCGCCCGCGCCACGGGCGAAGGTGCACCCGACCGTCGAATCCATGGGCCAGCGCCGCATTGATGGCGTCGCGTTCCTCTCCGGTGTATTGCGACGCGTGGCAGGCGAACGCCGCGCGCGCGGCGTCGAGGTCGTGCGGCTCGAACGGAACCTGAAGCGACAGGTACCGCAACGGGAGCGGCGTCACCCTGGGACGGTGCGGCGGCGCATCCCGCATCCGCTCGGCCGGGAGTGACGCGTAGAACAGGGCCGGCGGCTCCACGCCGGTGAGCCCTTGGACCACTTCGGTGACCACGTTGCCCACGAGACGGTGGTCGGGGTGGCCGGTCCCGCCCTCGGGCCCGATGGTGATCATTGTCGCGGGACAAAGCGTGTCCACCAGGCGAGCGAGCTCGTCGCGCTGCCGGACGAGGCTGGCGAACGAAGCCAGGCCTGCATCCTCGAGGCCGAGCAGAATGGGCGGCTCGATGCCGAGCCGCTGCACGGCGCACCGAGCCTCGGCGGCCCGCAGTCGAGCCAGCGCCGGGCCGACGATCCGCTCGTCGTCCGGGTGTGCGAACACGGCCATTACCGTACCTTCGCCCGCCTGCGCCTGGGCGACATCCGTACGCGTCGCCGCGAGCAGGAGCGGCAGGCAGAGCACACCGAGGCGGAATGGCATGACGTGATCGTAACGCTCGGCGCCGACGTCGAGCAAGTGCGGGCTGCTGCGCGGCGAGCGACGCTTCTACTGGACGGCACGGCGGCCTCGCAGTACAGTAGTATCATAGCACCACCTAGCGCCGGACCATCGCCATGCCTCCCCCACCCGCCACCATCCACACTCAGGCTCCCGTCCTGGTTGGCGCGCAAGCGGCAACGGGCGGTGCCGCGAATGTCGATGATGCAGATCGGGAGCTTCTGAATCGAATCTCGCGCGAGGACGTCAGCGCTCTGGACGAAGTGCTGGCGCGCTACTGGGCGCCGCTTATCCGCTACGTGAGCGTCGTGCTCGATTCCAGGGACGCGGCAGAGGACGTGGCGCAGGAGACTTTCTATCGTCTGTGGGAGCAGCGCTCGAAGGTACGCATTGACGGTTCACTGCGAGGCTTCCTTTACCAGGTGGCCCGCAATCTCGCCATCAGTGAGCGGCGTCGCGATAGAGCCTCGGAACGAACCGCGATCGCGCTTTTCGACGAGCAGCCGGCGTTTGCTTCCGTCGAGCTGGCTGATCATCACTTGCGCGCGGTGCTCCAGCGAGCGGTGAACGAGCTTCCGGAGCGGCGCCGCGAGATCCTCCTGCTGCATACCGTCCACGGCCTGACCTACAAGGAAATCGGCCGGCTGCTCGGAATCGCGCCACAGACCGTTGCCAACCAGTTCAGTGCGGCTCTCTCGACTCTGCGTGGCGCCCTGCCCTTCCTGAGGTCGATGGTATAAAGCTTCGGCGGCGCGCGTAGCTGTCCCATGGACGAGATCATCGCGCGCGCACTCCATGGTCGGGCGACTGCCCGGGAAATGGGCGAGCTCGAGGCCTGGCGTGCCGCATCGGCTGAGAACGAGCGCCAATATTGGGAGACCGTCCGGCTCCTGACGGCGCTGAGGGATTCCGGACCAAGGGAACGGCTCACGCCACCGCGCGCTGCCGATCTCATCGCCAGCGTGCAACGCCGGAGAGCTCACGCCGCCGCCGTCAGGTCGGGAGCTCGATCGCGGCTGCCCTGGGGCCTGGCCGCCGCCGCGGTACTGGCGCTGGCCGTTCAGTTGGCGCGGTCCCCGTCGGCTCCCACTGTCGCGTCCGACGAAGCCATACCCTCCGCGGAGATCGTCACCGCCGAGGGAGAGCTGGCGACGGTGCGACTGCCCGACGGAAGCGTTGCCCGCGTGGGGCCTCGCAGCCGGCTGCGCCTGATGCTCACGCGGCACGAGCGTACCGTCTGGGTGGAGGGCCAGGCCTTCTTCGCGGTGGCCAAGGACTCCAGCCAGCCATTCCGTGTCCGCACGGATGCCGGGGACCTCGTCGCTCTGGGCACCCGCTTCGACGTCCGCACGCACGAAGGGGGGCTGCGTCTCGCCGTTCTCGAGGGTCGCGTCGCCCTGCTCACGCGCGGCGAGCGGACAGAAGTGGGAAGTGGCGAAGCCGCCGGCGTCCAGGACGGGCTGCGAATTCCCGTCGTGAAGTTCGGTGATCCGGCGAACGTGACCAAGTGGATGAAACGCTTCCTGGCGTTCCAGGAGACGCCGCTGCAAACCGCGATCCTCGACATTGAACGCGTATACGGGCGCCGCGTGGTGCTCACGGATCCTGCACTCGGCAGCGAGACGATCACCGCGATGTTCACGGATCAGAGTCTCGATCAGGTCGTACTCGTGATCTGCACCGTCACCGGCCTCAAGTGTGACGTGACGAGCTCCCAGGTGACCATCAGCCGCTGACTCCTTCCAGGAACAGCCCATGAGCCGCAAGGATCTTCTCCGTCAATCGCTGCTCGGCCTGCCGTTGATCGTTGCCGGCGCGCAGGCGCTTGCTCAGCAGAGCAGCGTGGTGCCCGCGTCGACATCCGGGCGCACCTTGCTGTCCCAACCCGCGCGGCTCACGGTGGAGAACGTTCCTCTACGGATCGCCCTCGCCAAGCTCGTCGAGAGGTCGGAAGTGCCCTTGGCGCTCAGCCCCAGCCGGCTGCCCACGAACATCAGCGTGTCGTGTGCCTGTGAGTCGCTCACCGTCGCTGACGCGCTCAACGTACTGCTCGCCGAAACGGCATTCACGTACCGCGAGGCCGGTGGATACGTGCTCCTGATCCCGAGCACATTCCGGCGCGAGCGCGCATTCGACGCCGCGGACGCCATGGTTCGCGACATCGCGGAGGAACTGAGGCTGCGTAAGGCCGCACCAGTGATCCAGGCACCGTACTTCGCTTCGAGCCCGGTGCCGCGGCCGAAGCGCGCGGTGATCACCGGCACGGTGCGGAACCGCGCGGGCGTGCCGGTTGCGGGCGCACTCATCTCGCTCGCCAGGCTGCAGCTTTCGGCGCAGAGCAACGAAGCTGGCGTCTATCAATTGATCGTTCCGGAGGACCAGGTCAGCGCGCGCGAAGACACGCTGCGCGTGACCCGCATCGGTTACTCACCTTCGACTGTGCCGTTCCAGCTCGGTTCGGCGACCATTCGCCTGGACATCGTCATCAACGAGCAGGTGGTGAAGCTCGATGAGGTCCTCGTGAGCGGGACCGCTGGCAGTCAACTGCGTCGCGCGCAGAGCGCCGAGGTGGCCACCGTGGACGCCAGCAAGATCATGCGGACGGCGCCCATTACGTCGGTCTCGCAGCTGCTGGCATCTCGAGTGGCTGGTGTGTCGGTCGGTGAGAGCAACGGTGCGGTGGGCGGCACGACGCTCATTCGTATCCGGGGGGTGTCCTCCATTTCTCTGTCGAACGAGCCGCTGGTGTTCGTGGACGGAGTGAAGATCGACTACCGCCACATGACGATCGGAGGCGGTACGGGGAACGTGAGTACGCTCAGCGATCTCAGTCCCAGCGACATCGAGAGCATCGAAGTGGTGAAAGGCCCGGCCGCCGCCACGCTGTACGGCGCCGACGCGTCGGCGGGAGTCATTCAGATCCTCACCAAGCGCGGAACGCTCGGCTCGACGCAGTTTCGCCAGACCTTGACTGTCGATGCCGCCGTCATCGAGCCGAACTGGACGCCTCCGGCGAACTTTGCGACCTGTGGCGCGGCCGACGTAGCGCCCACCAGCCTGAACCCCTGCAACGGGTTGGCCGTCGGAAGCCTGATCTCCGACAGTCCGTTGCAACGCGGGAACATCCTGAACGATGGACTGGGCCGCAGCGTCCGCTGGAGTGGCCGGGGCGGAGATCGGAATTACGGCTTCTTCACCTCGCTCGGTTACAATCGCGAGACGGGCGTGCTTCCGCAGAACGAGATGATTCAGTCGAACGGGCGGGCGAACTTCACCTTCCTGCCGCACCCGACGCTGAATCTGGACGCAAGCCTCGGACTCACCCGGGACATCAACCGTCAGCCCCAGCTCGGTGACGGTACGTACAGCATGATGCTGGCGCTGGTCGGCAATCCGCTCTCAATCGGTGGCGCGGCGGACGGATGGATAATCCCGGGGCGCACCGGCACGGCGATCTCGAACATTCGCAACGAGTTCGCCAACGTGCGCGTGATCCCTTCCGTGAAGGTGAGCTACACGCCGCAGCGCTGGTTCACCAACCGCCTGACGATCGGCACCGATCTGTCGCGCGTGCGGTACGAGCGCTTTCTGCCGAGGAACGACCAGGGCTGGTACACGCCGATCGAGAACACCGGATTCATACAGCAGAACAGGTACGCATTCGACACTCACACCTTCGACTACCTGGGCAATCTCGACCACAGCTTCGGCGCCGGGCAGGATCTACGCGCCGATCTCTCGTTCGGGATGCAGGTGATCGCTACGCACGTCGATTCGGCTCTCACCAGCGGTACGGGGCTCGCCTCCAACGCATCGAACGTCGTGAGCTCGGCTACGACCGTCAACGCCGGCGGCGGCTGGAGCGATCAGCGATCGGTGGGATACTTCGGCCAGCTCCAGTTCGGCTATCGGGATCGCCTCTTCACGCAGTTCGGAGCACGCATCGACCGCAACTCGGCGTTCGGAACGGCGGCCGGGTCGTTCTTCCTGCCGAAGGTCGGGATGTCGTACGTCGTGTCGGATGAGGATTACTGGCAGCGCACGTTCCCGTTCATCAACACGTTTCTCGTGCGAGCGGCGTACGGCACGACGGGCCGTTCCCCGACACCGGGCGCATCGCTGCGCACCTTCGCGCCCGCGCCTTACGTATCCGGTCCAGGTGTATCCGCACCGGGCGTGATCCTCCTGAGTCCGGGCAACGACAGCCTGCGCGCCGAGCGCGGCACGGAGTTCGAGGCAGGAATCGAAACCGGTGCCGGCGACGACCGCCTCGGCCTCAAGCTGACCTACTTCAGCAAGTTGACACGGGACCTGCTGCTGCAGAGCCCCCTGCCGCCATCGATGGGATTCCAGGGCGCTCCTTTCGTCAATATCGGCCGCGTGGTGAATCGTGGGGTGGAGGCCCAACTGAACGCGGAGATCATCCGCATGGAGAACCTCGCATGGGGCGCGCGATTGGGAGTGAGTACGCTCCACAACGAGATCGAGAGCCTCGGTGGGCTGGCTCCCATTCGCATCGGCATTCAGAACTCCAGCCATTTCCGGGTCGGTGAGCCGCTGGGCGTGTTCTATGGCCGACGAGTGGTGAGTACCGATGTGGCCGGGGGACGGGCGATCGTGTCCGATACCGCGCAATTCATCGGGAACTCGATTCCGAAGCTCGAAGGCAACTTCTCCACCGACCTCACGCTCTTCCGCAACCTCGTGGTGTCCGGATTGCTCGACTGGAAGCGGGGACACTACAAGTTCAACCTGACGGACTGGTTCAGGGAGCGTGCCAGCACGACGTCCGAGCGTTACCAGAAGCGGGCGGACCTGCCGGACGACCAGCGGCTGCGTCTTTTCGGTCCGTACTTCACGGCCGACGGAACGGCGGTAGCAGCGAGCTCGATATTCGAGGACTACATCCAGCATGCGAGCTTCGTGCGGATCCGCGAGGTGTCGGTGACGTACGATGCGCCTTCGCGCATGGTGACGTTGCTTCGGGCGAACACCGCATCGCTGACGATCGGCGTCCGCAACCTCGCACTCTGGACGGACTATCGTTTCGGCGACCCCGAATCCGTGAGCTACGTACCGCGCGACGGCCGGTTTGCAGCCGCCGAGTTCAACACACTGCCACAGACCCGCCGCTGGTACACGCGTGTCAGCCTTCTGTTCTGAGGGCCACGAACATGAAAATCATCAGGACGTTCATCACCGCGATCGCAGCTGCGGCCGGATCATTGCCGGCGACCGCCTGCGGTGATTTTCTCAGCGTGCAAACGCCGAACGTCATCGACGCTGGCACGCTCGACCCCTCCGCTGATCCTACCGTTCTGTCGTTCTCGGCGCAGCAGAACCTCGCGACGGCCGCCGGCCTGGCCAACCTGCGTTCCGGATACGTGGTGTGGGAGGCGTGGAACGGCTTTCCCACCGTGCAGCTCGAGGACTTCGGGCTGCGGAGCGTGGCGCCCGACAATCCCCTGCTGAGCGCCAATGTCTGGGTTCCGCTCTCCATCGCGCTCCGCTCGGCCGACGTCGCCGTGGAGACGCTGCGCGGTACCGCAGGTGATCGGGCGAAGCTCGAGGAGGTGCGGTCGTCGCTCATCGCCGGCTTTGCGGCGGTGTACATCGCCGAGCTGTTCTGTCAGGGAGTGATCAATGGAGGGCCGCCCCTCACCACGGCCCAGATGCTCGACTCGGCCGGGGCCCGCTTCACCGATGCGATCGACGGCGGCCGCGCGCTCGCGGGCGCGACGACGGGCGCGACGCAGGCCACGGCCAACACCATCGTGAACGCGGCCCTGGTGGGCCGCGCCCGCGCGCACCTGCAGGCGGGACGGAAGGCCGAAGCGGCGGCCGACGCCGACCAGGTGTCGGCGGGATTCCGCTTCGATTTCTTGTACGTGGACAATCCGGCCGCGCGCGTCCGCCTCGCCAACCCGTTCTGGAGATTCACATTCGATCAGGCGCAGGTGGTGGTGGCCGCCGACTTCCGCGTGGACGATCCCCGCGTGCCATGGTTGGCTCCCACGCCGGAGCAGCCGCGCGCCAACGACGGCATCACCGATTTCTACCAGCAGGGCAAGTGGCGCAGCTATGGCGCGCCGATACGACTCGCCTCCACGATCGAGGCGGAGTACATCGCCGCCGAAGCGCGCGGAACCGCCGACATGCTGACCCTCATCGCCGCCCAGCGCGCCGCGAACAGTCAGCCCGGGTACAGCGGCCCGACGGACGACGCCTCGGTGCTCACGGAGCTCATGGAGCAGCGCGGACGCGAGTTCTATCTGGAAGGGAAGCGGCTCGGCGACTTCCGGCGCAACCCCGACAACGTCCTGCACGTGCCGGCCCCGGGCAGCGCGTACTTCAAGCCCGGACTGAACCCCGTCGGCAGCATGGTGTGCTTCCCGATCCCGACGACGGAGTCCACGACGAACCCGAACTTCCCATGATGAGCGCGCGCGTCGCATTCGGAGCCCTCGCGGTTCATCTCGCGGCGCCCGCGCCCGCCGAGGCGCAGCGCGAGCCCTATCGCGGTCTGGACGCGTACGTCGATGCCGCGCTGACGCTGTGGGACGTGCCGGGGCTGGCGCTCGCGATCGTGCGAAACGATTCGGTCATCTACACGAAGGGTTACGGCCGTCTCCAGGCGAACAAACCGGAGCCCGTCACCACGCGGACGATCTTCGCCATCGGTTCGACGACGAAGGCGTTCACGACCGCGGCGCTCGCGATGCTCGTCGACGCCGAGTCGTTGCGCTGGGACGATCCCGTCACGCGCGTGATCCCCTGGTTCCGGATGTACGATCCCTACGTGACGCGGGAGCTGACGGTCCGCGATCTCGTCACGCATCGAAGCGGGTTGGCGCGGGGGGACGCCGTCTGGTCGGCCTTCGATTACAGCCGCGACGAGGTCGCCCGCCGCGTCCGCTTTCTCGCGCCCACGTGGAGCTTCCGATCCACCTTCGCATACCAGAACCTGATGTACGTGACCGCCGGGCAGGTGGTGGCGCACGTCTCGGGCAGGACGTGGGACGACTTCCTGCGCGAGCGGCTCTTCGTGCCGCTCGGCATGACCTCCACGAGCACGAGCGTCGCGGCGCTGACGAACGCCGGCAGTGTCGCGTCGCCGCACATGCGCGTGAGCGACACGCTGCTTCCCGTGGGCTGGCAGAACGTCGACGACGTGGGCGCCGCGGGGTCCATGAACTCGAACGCGGTGGACATGGCGCAGTGGGTGCGGCTGCACCTCAACGAAGGCGCCCTCGCGGGCGAGCCGCTCATCAGTGCCACCCAGGTCCGGGAGATGCACACGCCGCAGATGTCGGTGCGCCTCGCGGGACCCTGGTTGGTGCGCTCGCCCGAGGCACACCTGCTCTCCTACGGGCTCGGCTGGTTCGTGCAGGATCACCGCGGCAAGGCGCTCGTCCAGCACTCGGGGAACGTGAACGCGATGAGCGCCGTCGTGGGACTGCTGCCGGAGGAGCACTTCGGCGTCGTGGTGCTCACCAACGCGGCCGGCACGCTCCTGCCGAACGCGTTGATGTACAGGATTCTCGATCTCCATCTCAGGGCGCCGGTGAAGGACTGGAGCGCCGACATGCGCGCGCGCGCCCTCGCCGATGCAGAGCGCGCGCGGTCGAACCCGCAGCGCCAGCCGCCGGAACGGGTCGAGGGGACGCGGCCGTCGCTCCCGATCGAGCGCTATGCCGGCGCGTACGCTGACAGTCTGTACGGGCGCGTGCAGGTGCTGGAGGAGGGCGGCCGGCTGGTACTGGCGTTCGGCATGCGCCCCGAGACCGAGTTGGAGCACTACCACTACGACACGTTTCGCGCGCAGTGGCCCGCGCTCGGCCTACGACCACACTTCGTGACGTTTGCGCTCGACGCGCGCGGCGGAGTCGCCGATCTCCAGATCGATGCCGAAGGAGACATCGCCTTCAAGCGCGATGCATCCACGCCGCCTGCCGGACGAGGAGCGGAGGACTCACCCAGGGATCAGGAGTAGGACGGGATGGAAACGCGAATCGAGCGGGACCTTCGTCTTCTGAAGGGCTATGCCGTCATCACCACCGTGGTCATGATCGTGCTGTTGCTGGGGGCATTCCGGCAGGCGGCACCGCGCGGCGGTACGGGGCAGGGTGAACGGGTGAGGTTCGACGAGATCGACGTTCAGCGCATCAACGTGATCGAGCCCGATGGCAAGTTCCGGATGGTCCTGTCCAATGCCGCGCGCTCGCAGGGCCCGCTGTACCAGGGCAAGCCCTTCTTCTACACCGGAGCCGAGCGACCGCGCACCGGCATCATCTTCTTCAACGATGAGGGGACGGAGACCGGCGGTCTCATCTTCGGCGGCAGACAGCTGGGCGACACCGGTTATACCGGACTCGGACACCTTTCATTCGACCAGTTCAACCAGGACCAGGTGTTCGTCATCCAGTACGTGGACAGGAACGGCAAGCGTCGAGTCGGTGTACAGATCAACGACAGGCACGACGTCAACATCTTCGACTGGGCGAACCAGCGCGATTCGATCCGCAATCTCCCTGACGGCCCGGCCAGGACCGAAGCGCTGCGCCGGCTGCAAGCGGGCGAGCCCGACGATCCGCGTGTCGCGGAACGCGTGTACGTGGGTCGGGACACGTTGAAGAGCGCGATCGTGAACCTCAGCGACCGCATGGGTCGCCCGCGCTTGCGCCTACTCGTGGATTCGCTCGGCTCGGCGCGCGTCGAGTTTCTCGACGCGGATGGCCGCGTGACGCACCGGATTCCGGACGCCGACGCGGCCGGCAACCCATGAGACGCGCGCTGCTCCTGGGAGCGTTGTGCCTGGCGGCCATGGGAAGAGCCGTGCCGGCGCAGAGCTGGTTCGAGGGCGCCGACGAGTGGTATCTCTCGACGGCCGATGGATGCCGGCTGTACGTTCTGGAGCGCGGCAAGGGCCCGGATACCGTCGTCGTGCTGAACGGCGGTTTCGGGCAGGACCACACGTACATGCTCCCCGCCTTCGAGGGAATCGAAGACCGTTACCGCGTGATCTACTATGATCCGCGGGGCGCGCTTCGGTCCCCCTGTCCGGACAGTCTCGTCTCGCTTCAGAAGCACGTCGCGGACCTGGAGGCCTTGCGCGTCGCGCTTCGAACGCCGAACATCGACATCGCCGGGCATTCCATGGGGACCATTCTGGCGATGACATACCTGCAGCAGCACCCAGGGAGCGTGAGAGCACTGGCTCTTCTCGGCGCGTTGCCAGCGAGGACGTTCCCAGAGCACGAGGGGACTAGCCGGGGCTCGCGCATGATCGTGGGACGTGATACGATGAGAAATCGTCCTGCGGTTCTCGCGGAGTTGCGCAAGGCGGGTGTCGATGGGGACACGGCCCTCCTGTCGCCGAAGCAACGCGCACACGCCGCGAAGATCAGATTGGCCGGCATGGCGATGTATCGCGTGGACCGCTGGCCGGAGTTACGAACCTTCTACAGCGCCTCGGCCGGAGCCGCGGCGGGCCGCACGGTGCCGCAGACGTACGACTTCACACCCGCGATCGCCGCACACCGGTGTCGCGTCTGGGTGCTCATCGGGGATCACGACTACGTGGACTACGGCCTGCCGGAGCACAGACGGTGGACGGCGAGTGTGCCCAACGCGCGCCTGGCGGTGTTCCCGAACGCGGGGCACGTGCTGTGGCTGGATGATCCCGAGCGCTTCCGCACCACACTGCTGGACGCACTCGGCGAGGGCGCCGCGTGCCGGCCGGCGTGACACGGACGGGCGCGCTGACGCTTCTCATCGGCGCGCTGTGCGTTGCACCGATGGCGTCGCTCGCGCAGCAGCCGGCGCCTCCCACCCACACGTACTGGGTGTACGTCGGCGCGGAATCGGCCGACCAGATCCATCGCGTGCGCTTCGGCCCCGACGGAGCGGCCGTGGAGAAGACGATCCCGGTCGGCGAGCTGGCCGCCGAGATGGAGGGCCCGCACGGTCTTCAGATCTCGCGCGACGGGAAATACCTGCACATGACCACCGGCCACGGGCTCCCCGATGGCAAGTACTGGAAGTACGAGCTGGGGCCGGACACACTCGTCGGCGAGCCGATCAGTCTGGGATTCTTTCCCGCATCGATCGACGTCACGCCCGACGGGATGTACGCGTTCGTCGTGAACTTCAACCTGCACGGCGAGATGGTGGCGTCGTCGGTATCCGTCGTCTACACGCCGGAGAACATCGAGGTCGCGCGCACGACCACCTGCACGATGCCGCACGGGAGCCGCATCGATCCCTCGGGGACGCGGCAGTACTCGACGTGCATGATGGATGATCAGCTGGTGGAGATCGACACGCGCGACTTCGAGGTGTCGCGCCGCTTCTCTCTGGCCAAGGGCAAGGAAGGGCCGGTGCCGGCCGCGGTCGCTGACGACCACGCCCGCCACTCGGGCCCGGGCCACCGAATGCCGCCGGCCACGTGCTCGCCCACCTGGGCGCAGCCGTCGGCGGACGGTTCCCGGATCTACGTCGCCTGCAACAGAGCCGACGAGATCGTCGAGATCGACCGCGACCGCTGGACGATCACGCGCCGGTTCGCGACCGGGCGCGGACCGTACAACATAGCGGTGAGCCCCGACGGACGGCTGCTGGTGGCGACGCTGAAGCAGGGCGGGGCGGTACAGGCATTCGATCTCGCCACGGGCCGCAGCGTCATGAACGCGAAGACATCGACGACCGTGACGCACGGCGTGGTCATCAGCCCGGATTCACGCTACGGATTCGTGAGCTCGGAGGGAGTGGGCGCGGCGCCGGGCAAGGTGGACGTATTCGATCTCGCGCGCCTGCGCCGCGTCGCGTCGGTGGACGTCGGGCAGCAGGCGGGCGGCATCGCCTTCTGGCGGATGGAGCCGGCGGGCAGATCAAGCGTGAACGAAACACCATGAACGGAGATGTCATGATGGCAGCCTCAGTCGCGCGGCTCGCAGCCGCGATCGTCCTGTTCGCGGTGCCGGCCGTCGCCCGGTCGCAGGCGGCTCCTCCGACCGTCACGCGTCTGGAGATCCGGCCGGACTCGCTGTCGCTCCGGGCCGGAGACACGGCGAGCATCCGGGTGACCGCGTACGACGCCCGCGGGAACGTGGTGTCCGACCCCTCGGTGCGCATCGTCGGCTCGCGCCGCGCGCTGGCGGTGAGTCGAACGGGCCAGGTGCGGGCCATCGAGCCGGGCAGGCACGAGATCATCGCGACGTCGTTCGCGTCGGAGGCAGGCACCGCCGTCACGGCGTCGATCCCGGTGATCGTGGCGCGGCCCTCGCTGACCAGGCTGGAGATCGTACCGGCGCCCGGTCGTCTCTACGCCGGCGTCACGCTGGCGCACTCGGCGAAGGGTTACGACCGGGGCGACAGCGAGCGTCACGGGCTGACCGCCACGTGGCAGTCATCCGATCCGGCGGTGGCGAGCGTCGACTGGTTCGGTTTCGTCACCGCGCACCGGCCCGGCCAGGTGACGATCACGGCACAGGCGGAAGCCAGGATGGCGCGAACCGCGTACACCATCGTGGCCAACCCGGTGGCGCGGATCGAGATCGGAATCGGGGAAACCGACATCCGCACCGGCGACGCGGTGCATCTCGTCGCCACCGCGCGGGGCGCGAACGGACGGCCGGTACCGGACGCGCCGCTAACCTGGACTTACTCGTACACGCCGGACGACACGACACGGGCGCCCGGCGGCCCGGGGATCATCGATGGCGGACTGTTCGCGGCCAACGCGCCGGGGCTGTTCGAGATCATCGTGCACTCGGGCGGCGTCAGCGCGCGCAAAACGCTGTCGGTGGCACCGCGCGACGTGCGCCGCCGCCTCAACATCGTGGGGCGCGGCGTCATCACCGACCAGCACACGTCCGACCTGTGGCCGTGGACCGGCAGGAACGGACGTGACTACGTGCTCGTGGGAACGTGGGGCGCCGACGGCTACGCGCTGGTGTTCGACATCACGGACCTGAACAACCCGGTCAAGACCGACTCGGTCAAGGTCGATGCGCGCACGATCAACGACGTGACGGTGTCGCCGGACGGACGATACGGCGCGCTGTCGCGAGAGGGCGCGTCCAACCGCGTCAATGGCGTCGTCATCCTCGACCTCGCGGATCCGGCGCATCCGAAGATCGCGTCCACGTTCGACGAACAGCTCACGGGCGGCGTCCACAACATGTTCGCCACCAACGATCACCTGTTCGCCGTCTCCGGCGGCGCCAAGTACGTGATCATCGACGTGAAGGACATCTACAACCCGAAGTACGTCAGCGAGTACGCGCACCCGTTCGCGCGGCTGCACGACCTGTGGGTGCGCGACGGGATCGCCTACTCGGCGCAGGGCGGCGTCGGCACCGTCATCGTGGACGTGGGCAACGGCGCGTACGGCGGCACGATCGAGAACCCGAAGCTGATCAACGTGTTCCCGATCAACAGCGGACACGAGATCTTTCCGTACGAGCAGAAGGCCACGGGCAAGCGTTACCTGTTCATCGGCGACGAGGAGATGAACCGCCGCGGGCGGGTGTGGGAGGGGACGAACTATTCGCTGCGGGGGCCGGACGGCAATCCGCCCCGGGGTCAGATCGCGCAGACGTCGGGCGGTTACACGCACATCGTGGACGCCACCGACTTTGCGAACATGCGGAAGGTGGGCCGCTATCATCTGGAGGACTTCGGATCGCACGACATCATCGTCGAGGACGACATCCTGTATCAGGCGTACTACGAGGGCGGAGTGCGTTTGGTCGACGTGTCGGGCGAGCTGCTCGGCAACCTCGCCGATCAGGGGCGCGAGATCGCGGTCTTCAAGCCGTTCGATCCGGACGCGTACACGGCGAACGCGCCGTTCGTGATGAACGCGATGCCGTGGAAGGGACACGTCCTGTTCACGGACTTCAATAGCGGCTTGTGGGTCGGCAAGCTCGAGCCGCGACCGGTGATTCCCTGAGAGGCTCGGGTCGGCGGCCTTCCGGGAACCGCCTCGGGCTCCCGCGCCAGCCAGGGGGACTTCGGGCCTGAAGCACGGCCCCCTGCTTGCGCGATCTATCCGCAATGGATATATCTGGGTCGGAACCTGCCCGCCCGCGGCGTGCCGGACCCCCGTGGTCAGAGGCGACTTCGTACCCGACCCGCCATGCAGCAGAGATCCCTGAACCCACCGGTCTTCCACATCCTCCTGGCCCTCGCCGACGGCAGCCTCCACGGCCTCGGCATCGCCGACCGCATCGACGCGCTGACGCGCGGCGCGGTCGACCTCGGCCCCGGCACCCTCTACCGCTCCCTCAAGGAGATGGCGGAGATGGGCCTCATCCGCGAAGCGGCGCCGCCGGATTCCGACGCCGACCCCCGCCGGAAATACTACGCGATCACGGCGCAGGGCCGCCGAGCGGTCGCCGCCGAGGCGGCCAGCCTGGAGCGGCTCGTCCAGGCCGCGCGTGACCGCAAGCTCCTGCCGGAGCGCGCCTGATGCCGGCCGGCCCGCCAGCTCGCGACGGGGAAGAGGACGACGAGCGCAAAGCGGGCCTGCATGATCGCGTCTTCCGCCTGCTCCTCCGCCTCTACCCGAGGAGCTTCCGCGAAGAGTACGGCGACGAGATGACCCGCTATTTCCTCGAGCGCCTCACGCGCGCGCGCGAGCAGCGAAAACGCCAAGCGGTCATCAGCCTCTGGGCCCGCACCGCGCTCGACCTGGTGCGGACGGCCGCGGCCGAGCGAGGCAGTCCGTCCGGGCGCCACGAACCGACGACAGGAGCACACCCGATGTCTGCGTTCCTCCAGGACCTCCGCTACGCCGCCCGCCGTCTGCGCAACACGCCGCTGTTCACGATCTCGGCGATCGCCATCCTCGCCGTCGGCATCGGACTCAACGCGTCGGTGTTCAGCCTCGTCGACACGGCGATCTTCCGGCCGCCTCCTTTCACGAACGCCGAGGAGATCGTCCACATCTATCAGGACTCGGACGACGGCGATCCCAGCTCGACATCCTACCCGGAGTACCGCGAGATGGCGGAGGTGACAGACGTCTTCGCCGGCGTCGCCGCCACGTCTTCCGGCAGCGCTACCTGGGAGGGCGCGGACAGCCCGCGGCAGGTCTCGATCGAGTTCGCCACGGCGAGCTACTTCCCGGTGCTGGGACTGCGGCCCGTTCGCGGCCGTTGGTTCGATGCGGAGCACGACCAGGTGGGTGCGGAGATGGTCGCGGTGGTCAGCCACCGCGCGTGGCGCACGCTGATGGGCGAGGTCCCGGACGCCGTCGGCCGCACCATACGGCTGAACAACCAGCCCGTCACGATCATCGGCGTCGGGCCGACGGACTTCAACGGCGAAGCAGGCGCGCTCGTCACGGATTTCTGGCTCTCGATCTCCAGCACTCCGGTGGGCGGGCCGTTCCGAGTCGCCAACCTCGAGCGCCGGCAGGATCACTGGTATCAGGTGAAGGCGCGGCTGGCGCCCGGTGTCACCGTGGAGCGGGCGAGAGCGGCGATGGACGCGCTGGCCCGCGGTCTCGCGGAAGCGTATCCGGAGTTGAACGAGGGGCGCGGCATCACGGTCTTCGCCTTCGACGAGGTGCGCTTCCACCCGGCCGCCGACGCCGGGATCTTCAGGGCCAACGTCGGTCTGTTCGCCGTTGCCGCCCTCGTGCTGCTCCTCGCCTGCACCAACCTCGCGAATCTGCTCCTCGTCCGCGGAATCTCGCGGGGGCCGGAGATGGCGGTGCGCGAGGCGCTTGGAGCCGGCCGGAAGCGAGTCGTTCGGCTGTTCCTTCTCGAGGCGCTCCTTCTCTCGGCGATCGGCGGGGGCGCCGGGCTGGCCGTGGCCGCGTGGTCGGTGCGGTTCGTCCCGCTCCTTCCGATCCCGACTCCCGGCGGAGGGCTCGACGTCAGCTTCGATCACCGGGTCGCGATCTTCGGCCTCCTTCTCACCCTGGCGACGGGTCTGATCTTCGGTCTCCTTCCGGCGCTTCGTTCGTCGAGGACCGACGTGGCCGCGGTGCTTCGGGATGAGGGAGTGGGACGCTCGGCCGGCCGCCGCGCCTCGGTCTTCCGCGCGGGGCTGGTGGCGGTGCAGGTCGCCGTCTCCGTCGTGCTAATCGTGGGCGCCGGACTCCTCGCCCGCAGCCTCGCCAACGCCCAGCGGGTCGATGCCGGTGTCGACGTCGGGCGGATCGCGGTCGTGGGAACGAACCTCCCGCAGGGTGGAGTGACCGGCCCGGAAGTGCCGAGCGTGACGGCGGCCTTGCTCGAGCGGGTGGAGGCGATGCCCGGCGTCGAGCGCGCGGCGATCACCACGCGCCTGCCGGTGCAACCCGGGGGCACCACCACGCAGATCGTCGAGGGGTACGAGCCGCGCGTGGGCACGGGCTCGGTCGAGCTGCCGTTCGCCTACGTGAGCCGCGGCTACTTCGAGACCATGGGAATCCGCGTGGTCGCCGGCCGCACATTCGCGCTACACGATCGTCCGGAGACGCCGCGCGTAATAGTCGTGAACGAGACCGCGGCGAGTCTCTACTGGGGCGGCGACGCGCTGGGCGGACGCATCAGGTCGCAGGGATCGCAGGGCGCGTGGGTGGATGTCGTGGGCGTCGTGGCCGACGTCAAGGTCAACGATCTCCGCGAGGCGCCGACTCCGATGATCTACTACTCGGCGGACCAGTCGCCGGTGGGCGTCTTCTCGATCGTCGCCCGCACGGCGGGCGAGCCGGCGGCGCTGGCCGGTGCGCTGCGGAGCGTCATGCGCGACGTCCGGCCATCGCTGCCGGTGACGCGTCAGCTTCACCTCGATGCACACGTGGGCAACGGTCTCGCCGGACTCCGCGCGGCGACCGCGCTCATGGGCGGCTTCTCGCTGCTCGCGCTGATGCTCGCCGGACTCGGCGTCTATGCCGTGGTTTCGTTCGCCGTCGAGCGCCGCACGCAGGAGATGGGCATTCGTGTGGCACTCGGCGCGCCTCGCTCGCGGATCGTCGGGATGATCGTCGGACAGTCGCTGGTGATGGTGGCCGTCGGACTGGCGGCCGGGCTGTGGCTGGCGGTGCTGGCGATGCGTGGGCTGGAGGGAATGCTGTTCGGCGTGGGAGCGGTGGACGAGGTCACGTTCGCCGGGGCCGCCGTGCTGCTGCTACTGGCAGCGGCCACGGCGGCGTTCGTGCCGGCGCAGCGGGCGGCTAGGGCGAACCCGGTGGAAGTGCTGCGGAGTCACTAGCCCGGTGGGGGACCAGGCCGTTGGCGCCGGGACAGACGCCGTCCGGATCGCCCGACGGCCGAAGTATCATGGCGTTCGAGCGGTGAGCAATTCCGCGATCCTTTTCCGTTCAACATGGAGGACATCGACAAGACAAGAACGCAAGTGAGGGGAAGGCCGGCGACGCCTTTCCCGAGCTCGAGAGGTGACCCTTGCATACTCGCCTCGCATTCGTCTCGCTCGCCGCGGTCGCGACGCTCGCCTGTGACGCCGGGACCACCACGCCCTCCGGGGCGCTCTCCCTCCGGAAAGCCCCGACCAACAGCGGTGACGGCCAGGTCGACACCGTTCTCGCGACGCTCGCACCATTCCGCGTCGTCGTCGAACGTGGCACGACTCCCGTCAGAGGTTGCGGTGTGCGAATGTGAATGGCTTACCATGGAGCTCACATGTCTACCGCCATGACGCGCAGCATCGTTCGCCGGGCCAGCCTGACCCTCGCCGTCGCCGCAACGCTTGCGGGCTGCCGTGACGAAATCACCGGCATCATGTCAGCGGAGGCTGCGCACGCGTCGCGCGCGCAGCGACAATCGACCGACGACGCGCCGGCCTACTCCGACTGGTCCGAGCCTGTCAACCTCGGGCCGGTCGTCAACTCCGCGAACGTGGACATCGAGGTGTCGATCTCGAGGGACGGCCTCAGTCTTTACCTGGCATCGAACCGCCCAGGCGGACACGGAGGGTTCGACATCTGGGTGGCCCGGCGCGCGGGTCCGGAGGCGCCCTGGGGCCCGCCGGAGAACCTCGGGCCGACGATCAACACCTCGTTCAACGAGCAGGGTCCGTCGCTCACAATAGACGGGCACCGGCTGTACTTCTTCAGCAATCGTCCGGGCGGGTTTGGCGGCAGCGATCTGTACGTCACCCGTCGCCGCGATGCGCGCGACGACTTCGGGTGGCGACCGGCGGCGAACCTCGGTGCCGGCGTCAACAGCTCGTTCAACGAGAACCTGTCGGCCCAGTTCGAGGACGAGGCCGGCGCGGTCACGCTGTACTTCAACTCGAACCGGCCGGCGAGCTCGCCGGGGCTCGGCGGGACCGACATCTACGCCAGCACGCTGCAGGCGGACGACACCTTCGGCCCGGCGGTGCTGGTCGAGGAGCTGAGCACGCCGTTCCCGGACGCGGGACCGTTCCTGCGGCGCGACGGACTGGAGCTGTTCATCGCCTCCACGAGTGGATCGGCGGAGGCGCCCCGCCCTGGCGCGTTCGGGAGATTCGATCTGTGGAGGTCCACCCGGGCGAGCACATCGCATGTCTGGTCCGCTCCCGTCAACATGGGGCCGGTCATCAACACGGCCCACGATGAGTCTCGCGCGTCGCTCTCGTTCGATGGTACGACGCTCTACTTCATCTCCGACCGGCCGGGCGGCTCCGGAAATCTCGACATCTGGATGACGACGCGCACGAAGCTCACCGGAGGCGGAGCGAAGGACTGACAGCCGGATCGCCCGCTGGCAATCACGGTGCAAGGGGTGCGCGCACGATCATCGGATCGTACCGGAACCGCCCCCGGTGTGAACTAGCATCCACGTCGCGAGGCGCGACCGGCTACGGCGCCCGATCGTTGGTCACGGCCAGGGCCACGATTCGAAACCTGCCATCGGGGCCCCGGCGCCAGACGGCGAGGTACTTGCCGAGCAAGGGCACCTGCTGTCCGCCCTGCTCGAGAGTGAAATTGTTGACCCCCGTTTCATAGCCCAGGTCTCCGCTCTCGCCGACGGCTACGTGCGTGATAGTGGCGTCGAACGCGACGATCGGCATCTGAAAGTACTCGCCGTAGAGTCGGCGAATGGCCGCGTGCCCGCGCGCCGCGGCGGCCCCCTCGACGTGCACCACCGCGTCCTCGGCGTAGAACTGCATGATCGCCTCGAGATCCTGCTGCTGCTCGGCGGCCACGATGGCGTGACTCCGGGCACGGATCTCGGCTTCGACCGTCGCCGGGTCGCGCATGGCTTGCACGTGCGATCGGCAGGCAGCGGTCACGAGCAGGACGACGAGTACTGCGCGCTCGAACCGAATCATGGCGACCTCCTGTAGGGAGAGAATCTGTCGACGTCGATAGAACCGTTCACCCTGCCCTGATTTCGGCCCACCGGGCGGCCTCGCGCTTCGAGGAGCAGATTCGCCGCCGCGCCTACGAGCTCTACCTCGAGCGCGGCGGCGAACGCGAGTAGTGTATCCGGGCAAGCCCGTTTGTCCGCCATTCCTCAGGCGCATGCCGTCGAGCTGGGCCGCGTGTAGCAGCGCCAGCAGGGCGAGGCGGCTGCCCTGCGCCGCGCGCCCTGTGACGGGGCCTGTGGAGGCCTCGATCGAAGGGGCGCCGAGCAGCCTGAGCATCGCCACGATATGCCTCGCGAGAGAAACGCGAGAGCGCCGCGAGAGTGACGCGATGCCCCTCCGCTAGCATACGGGGCCCGACATGGGGCAGCAAGCGGGGGCCCGTGCCGGTAAACGGCGGCATGGGAGTCGCCCACGCATCACCAGCACTCGAGGGAGGAACACATAGCCGTTCGACTCTTCATACGCCTGGCCTCGCGGCGGCGCCGGCAACCGTACGCAGCGAGGATGCACGCCCAACCCGCTTGGCGATGGCGGGCCGCGCCGATTCTCGCCATCCCGGTGGTGTTGCTCGCGTGCGACACCGGGACAGTCTCGCCGGAGTCCACGGCGCCAGCCGCCATGGGGCGCGCAGCTGGTCCGGCGGCGGAATTCTCGGCGTGGACGCCCGCGATCCGGGTCGAGGACATACCTGGCACGCATCCGATGTTCAACACCAGCTCACTCGACGGATGTCCGCTCGTGTCCCGGGACGGAAAGAGCTTCTTCATGGCGTCGGACCGGCCGGGTGGACTCGGCGGGATCGACATCGCGAAGCGGAACAGCGTGGACGACCCCTGGGGAGAGCCCGTCAACGTCGGCGCGCCGATCAACTCGGAGTACAACGACTTCTGCCCGACGATCGATCGGGATGGGCATCGGTTCTTTTTCGTGAGCGAGCGTCCGACCTGGTCGGGTGGCGCTGCCTGCGGCGGCGCCGACATCTACATCACACGGTTCAGGGCCGACGGCACGGCGGACGATCACAGAACCTCGGCTGCGACTGGGATGGCGGTCCGAACAGCGCCGCGGGTGAGGCGAGCCCGTCGCCGTTGCCGGAGAGTGGAAGTGGTCCGGTGCTCTACTTCTCCAGTGCTCGCTCGGGTGGGTTTTCGGCCGAGGCTCCTGGGGCGGTCAGTGGAGATCAGGACATCTACATGAGCCGCTGGCATGGCGGGCGGTACGGGCGGGCGGAGCTGGTGCCGGGAGTGAACGGGCCGTTCGAGGATGCGGAGCCGAACGTCAGGAGCGACGGGCTGGAGATCTTCTTCTTCAGTACGCGGCCGGGCACGCTGGGTGGCGTGGACATCTATTCGTCCAGCAGGGCGAGAACGTCGCACACGTGGTCCGCGCCGGTGAATCTCGGGCCGAATGTGAATAGTGCCTCCCCGGACACGCGGCCGTCGATCTCATGGGACGGTCTGACGCTCCACTTCGGATCGCCGCGGCCGGGTGGGGAGGGATCGTCGGACATCTACGTGACGACGCGGCAGAGGCTCATTGGCGGGGGGAATTGAGGCGGCAGTGTCGATGACCACGAGCGCGGTTGGGCTTCCGGACGGCCGCGCTCGGAGTCGCGCCGAGATGTACGAGCGTCGATTCCAGACGCAGTTGAGAGTCGGGGCGGGCGGAGTGTTGTCGCTGGCGAACTAGGCGAACAGACGGTGCGGGCGAGGTGAGCCGGGCGCGCGGAACGACAGCGGGAACGGGACCGTCATGCGAGCTCCGACCGCGGCGCGGGACTGAAGCGGCCCCATCGGGCCCGGCGCAAGCGGACGAGTCGGCTGGAATGGTGCCATGTTATTGGCTGCGAATAAAACAAAAACAAGTAGCCTTCATATTGCTGCCAGCCTGTAACACGACGCAGCCCTGCTCCTTGCGGTCTTCATCCGATAAAGGAGGCACGTCCATTGCCGGTCTTCTCGATTTCGCGAGTCCGACATATGCTCATCCTCAGCCCCACATGCGGAGAGGAGGCTCACATGCCAGGATCCCCGAAGAAGAGGAAGTCGGCGAAATCGTCGGCAGCGGATGCTGGAGCCGAACCCAATGCCGAGGAACCTCAGCGCGACGGGCAGCACGGCGACGAGGAGCAGATTCGCCGCCGCGCCTACGAGATCTACCTCGAGCGCGGTGGCGCGGGGGGCGACGAGCGGGAGGACTGGTTTCGCGCGGAGCGCGAGAGCCAGCCATCGGCGGATCAGGGCGATGAAGAGGAGACCGAACGGGACTAGAGCGACGCGCAATCGCTGAGCGCTGTCGAAGTGAGCCGGGCGGATGTCTGACACCGGAGCACCTGCTACGTCGAGCTCACTCGCGGACGAGCCGATGCAGTCCGGCCGTCCTCGTTCATCTCGGCGAGCGTCTCGGTCTTGTACCATTCCCAGACCTCGCGGGTGCGCACGCGGTGCGCCGGGCGCCAGCGAATGATCTTCTCGACGGCACCGGCGCTGTCCACTCGGTACACCTGCGGCTCGCTCCCGTCGCCGAAGTAGGCGTACTCCCCCGCCGCGACGACGACGGGCTCGGCGTACAGCGGGACGAACGGGTAGTGGATGATGGGCCCGACCTGATTGACCAGCCTCGGACGGTTCACCTAGCTCCACAGTTCGTGCAGAACGGTTCCATCGGTCGAGTGGCGGTACGCGTGCGTCGCCATACGGATCACGGTTCCCGGCTCACCCCGAAGGACGCCGCCGCCGCCGGCCGAGGTCGTGAGCAGTGAGCCGTCCGCGAAGCAGCCGGCGTGAAAGACGCGGCTGTTGCCTTCCGGGCCCTCCAGGCGGAACGTGCGAACGAACCGTCGATGTATGCGCCGGTGCGGATGACGCCAGCCGGCACCGGTGGGCGCCGCGGACTGCGCGAGATGGGTCAGCGGCGCGGCGGCGCGTACGAGGCATCCAAGAGCAAGACCTTCCCCGTCCCGGCGACGGACCTGTTCCGTGCCTTCGTCGACGACGATCGCCGTCGGCAATGGCTCGATGTGAAGCTCGTGATCCGCAGGACGAAGCCGCCGAAGTCCGTGCGCATCACGTGGCCCGACGGCACCAACGTCGACGTGTGGATCACGCCCAGAAGCGATGGCCGAGCGGTCGCGGCGGTCACACTCGGCAAGCTCGCGTCGAAGGAGGCGGTCGCGGATGCGAAGCAGTACTGGAGCGGGCGGCTCGAGGCGCTCGCCGCGGTCTTCGACGAGGGCGGCTGACGGCAGGTGTCGGGTTCTGGCGCCGATCTAAGTCCCTTGGCGCTTGTCTGGTGATAGCCAATTAGCTATCATACGCCATGACCCCGCCGTTCGATGCCGGAGCGCTCGTCCGCGATGCTCGCCGGGCGGCGGGACTGTCACAGCGCGAGCTTGCCCGCCGTGCGGGAACGGCGCAGTCGGTCGTCGCCCGGGTGGAGTCCGGTCGGACGTCGCCGAGCAGCGCGACGCTCGCCCGACTGCTCGGCGCGGCTGGCCGCGAGTTGCGGGTCGAGCTGTCACCGATACCGGTCACTGACTCGCACATGCTCGACGACGTCGCGCGCATTCTGCGGCTCACCGCCGAGCAGCGTCTCATCGAGGTTCGAAACCTGAGCCGGTTCGTGAGCGCCGCGCGCCGTGCGTGAACCGGCACCATTCGATCCAGAGCGCATCGTCACGGTTCTGGCCCGCCACCGGGTGCGGTACGTCCTGATCGGCGCGCTCGCCGCGCGACTCCAGGGGTTTCCGCGGTTGACGGCGGACGCGGACATCACGCCGGCGCGAGATGCGGAGAACCTCGACCGGCTGGCCGACGCGTTGCGCGAGCTGGAGGCCCGCATCTACACGGAGGCGGTGCCGGCGGGACTCGAGTTCGACTGTACGCCGGCGATGCTCGCGCGCGCGGAGGTGTGGAACCTCATCACCTCGGCGGGCCGCCTGGACGTGGCGTTCCGGCCGTCCGGTACGGAGGGCTACGACGATCTCGCCCGGAGCGCGATTCGCTACGAGGTGTTCGGCGTCGAGCTGCACGCCGCGTCGCTTCCCGACATCGTCAGGTCGAAGGAAGCGAGCGACCGGCCGCAGGACCGCCAGGACGTGCCGATCCTGCGCGAGATCATGCGGCGCACCGGGGCATGATCGTCGCCGAGGTCGATGATCCCGACGGTCCATTTCAGTGCCCGCGGAGCGCCGCGCCTCGATCAGAGTTGCCAGCGGCGGCAGTCTCGTCATGGCGGTCTCCGTCGAGGAAGGCGCTGACCAACCGGAACTACCCTACGATGCCGCTGCGGCGAGGAGGGCTGGAGGTCCGCGTGACTAAAGCGGAACTGAGCCCGTCTTGACAGTGTAACTCTAGTTCCACATCCTCCCTGCAGCGGATCATCGTAGCGTAACGCGCGGTCTAGTAACGGCTTAGTGAGGCAGTCATGGGGGTTCTGACGAGCAGGACGCGGGCACAGGGGGCTTCGGTCGTAACGACGCTCCCCGCCGAAGTCGTACGCCGGCTCGGCATCCCGCCGGGGCAGGAACTGCAGTGGATCGAGGACGGCATGGGCGGGTTCCGCGTCGTTCCCCATACGCCTGATCTCGCCGAGGCGCTCGAGGCGCACGCGGAGATCATGGCGGAATACGATGCCGTCTTCCGCGCACTCGCGAAGTAGGGCGAGGTGGACCACCCGGCGATCACCGACGAACCGCGGTGGATCACCGAACCGATGCTCCTCGCCATCCATGCCCAGCAGATCGAGCGTTATGGCGGCAGGCACGGCGTCAGGGACGGGAACCTCGTGCTCTCGGCGCTCGCGCGACCGATCAACAGGTGGGCCTACGATCACGAGTGCGACTACGCTGATCTGGCGTCGGCGTATCTGGTGGGGTTCGGCTGCGCGCAGGGCTTCGTGGATGGCAACAAGCGTACGGCGCTCGCCAGAGCACTCGTGTTCCTGGCACTGAACGGGCTGACCATTCGCGTCGCGCCGCCGGAGCTGTACGCGATCACGATGGCAGTCGCTACGAACCAGGCCGACGATGCACGCGTCGCCGCGTTCCTGCGCGAGCGTGTGAGGCGTCGCGGCTGACCCGATGGGATGCGCGGCCTGCCCATAGCGCGAGATGCTTGGCTGACACGCGGTTGCCGCCGCGTCGCTGCCTCCTCACCAGCCCCAGCGAATCTCCGGCGACCTGTAGAAGTTGATTCCCATCGCCGCCATGCGCGGTCCGTGCGCGCCGAGCCGAGCCGCGAAGCTCTCCCACTGGCGCGCGCCCTGGGGCGACCAGCCGATCTCGGCGAGCGCGGCCAGGCGCGGAAACGCCATGTACTCGAAGTCCTGGATCGTCTCCAGCGTCTCGGACCAGAGGGGGCCCTCCACGCCGAGGATCGAGCGCTCGGAGACGTTGGGAATCAGCATCGCCGGGTCCCAGTCGTAGGCGTGCCGCACGCTGATGAGACCGGCCCAGGCGAGTCCGAGCACCGTCGCCGAATCGTACTTCATGTCGAGGTAGGCGCGCGGCGACGGCGAGAGGATGATCGATCCGCCCCGCGCCGCGTGCAGGTGCGACGAGTCGCTCCTCCAGTGCTGCACGATGGTCTCGGGGTGGAGCGCCGCCGGCGCGATCTCGCCCCATCCGATCATGCGCTTGCCGTGCGACCGGACGATCGCCTGCGCGCGCTCGACGAACGCGCGATACTGGGCGTCGGTGAGTTTCTCCACCTCGTCGCCGCCGATGTGGAACCATGGCGTCGGCACCATCGCGCCGATCTCCCGCACCACGTCGCTCACGAACCGGTAGACGGTGTCGCGCTCGACGCACAACGTACTGAAACCGACCCGGATTCCGGTGTACAGCGGTGGCGCGACCCCGTCGCAGTTGAGCTCGGGGTACGACGCCAGCGCCGCGTTGGTGTGTCCGGGCATGTCGATCTCGGGCACGATCGCGATGTACCGGCTGCGGGCGTAGGCGACGATGTCGGCGAACTCCGCCTGCGTGTAGAAGCCGCCCGCGCCGCCGCCGACCTCGGTGCTCCCGCCGTGTCGCGTCAGGTTGGGCCACGACCGGATCTCGATGCGCCAACCCTGGTCGTCGGCGAGATGCAGGTGCAGGCGATTCAGCTTGTAGAGGGTCATGTGGTCGATGAACCGCTTCACGTCCGCCGGCGACAGGAAGTGCCGCGAGACGTCGAGCATCGCGCCGCGCCAGGCGAATCGCGGTGCGTCGGTGATACGCCCGGTCGGCAGCGCCAGCCGGCGCTGGATTGCCGCCCGGCTCTCGACGGCGGCGGGAAGTAGCTGTCGGACCGTCTGCACACCGTAGAACAGGCCGGCCGGTTCGCGGGCCGCAATCGTCACCAGCTCCGGCGTGATGGCGAGGTCGTACGATTCGGCTTCCACGGAGCTGCCCGTCCCGAGCACGAGCCGGAAGCTGCCGCGGGGCAGCGTCTGCGAGGGCGCAGCGCGACGAGGCTCCGACTGGGCGAACGGCCAGAGCATTGCCGCGAGGTAGCGGGCGACGCCCTCGACCTCGGCGGTCGCCGCCTGGTCGATGTAGATCGCGAACCCGGAGTCGATCGTGAAGCGACCGTTCGTGAGCTGCACGGTCGCCGGGGCGGGAATGATCTGGTGTGCCGGCGCGCCGGCGACGGAAACGGCCGGGAGCTCGGGCATCGAGGGTCGGGGCGCGGCCATGCACGCCGCGCCGACAGCGGCGGCCAGCAGGGCGGATAGCCGGAGATGGCTCGTCATCGGGATGGCTCGTCAGAGGGCGGGGAAGGCGCTCACGGGGCACGGCGCCCGCGGCATCGTCCCGGGACAAGCTACGGAGGGAAGCTGCGCGGACAAGAGCCGGGGTACGCCGGCGCGGTTGCCGCCGTATCCGGCGGGCCGCATGATCCCGAATGCCGTCAGGTTCCATCATCGTCGAGGCCTGCGTGGACTCCGCCGACGCCGCGATCGCCGCCGAGCGCGCGGGGGCGGGCCGCGTCGAGCTGTGTGGCGATCTGGTCGAGGGCGGCACGACGCCGAGCGCCGGAGCGATCGCCGTCGCCCGGGAGCGGCTGGCGATCCCGATCTTCGTCATGGTCCGGCCGCGCGGCGGCGACTTCCTCTACTCGCCCGCCGAACGCGAGACGATGATGCGCGACATCGCGATCGCCCGGGGGCTCGGCGCGCACGGCATCGTGCTCGGCGCGCTGGCGGCCGACGGGACGGTGGACATCGACGCGACGCGCGCGTTCGTCGAGGCGGTGCGGCCGCTGCCCGTGACGTTCCACCGGGCCTTCGACCTCACGCGCGATCTCGCCGGGTCGCTCGACGCGCTTGTCGATTGCGGGGTAGCGCGGGTGCTGACATCGGGGGGTGCGCGGCGGGCCGCTGACGGCATCGAGATGCTCGGCGAGCTCGCCGACCGTGCGGGCGATCGTCTGGTGGTCATGGCCGGCGGCGGCATCGACGCGCGCGCCGCCGCGGAGATTCTCGCCCGGACCGCGGTTCGGGAACTGCACGTCGGCGGGTCGCGTCTCGTGGAGAGCGCGATGGTGTTCCGACGATCGGACATCTCGTTCGCCCGCGCCCTGCTCCCGGACGAGTACACGCTGGCGGTGAGCGACGAGGCGCGGTTGGGCGCCGTGATCGAGGTGGTACACGGCGAGTAGCGCCGGCCCGTGCGCGGGAAGCTCATCGCCTCGGTCGCCGCGCCAGCCGTGGCTCGGAACGCGCCTGCGGTCATCAATGACCGCCTGCGAATTGCAACCCTGCGACGTCGGCTACCGCCGACTCTAGTGCCGAAGGATCCGGATGTTGCCGCTCCCGGTGGACATGCGCAGGCTCCGGCCGCCGCCGCCGATCGCCGCCCGAACGTTGTGGCGGCTCATGCGCCCCACGACCTGCAACGGAAAGTCCGACTCGATGCCCCCGCTGCCCGTCGATGCCTCGATGTTCGCCGAGAAGTCGGCCGGAAGGCGAAGCGTGATGCTGCCGCTGCCGGTACTGAATCTCATGTCCTCTGCCCCCGGCAACGCGGCCATCGACACGTCGATGTTGCCGCTGCCGGTCGACGCGACGACGGGCCCCGACGCCGTCGTGACGTGGACCGAGCCGCTGCCGCTGCTGGCCTGAACGGGACCGCGAGCGGCGTCCACCGTCACCGTCCCGCTTCCGCTGGAGGCGTGCACCCGTCCCGCGCCCCCGCTTACGCGCACGCTCCCGCTCCCCGACGAGGCGTTCACGTCGCCGGAGACCCCATCGACCGTCACATCGCCGCTGCCGCTCGCGACCCGTACCATCACGCCGCGCGGTACCTCGACGGTAAAGTCCGCCGAGGCGCGCCGACCGCGAACGCCGCGAACACCGCGACCCCGGGTGCCGCGGATGCCGCCGTCGGTACACTCGGCGTCTTCATGCAAAGCGCAGATCCGCACGCCGCCGCCCTCGCGCGAGGTGACGTACTGGATCTCGTCGGCGCCGGCGTTCCGGCTCGTGCCGCGGATGCGCGCCTCGCGCCCGTCGATCTCCCGTACAGTCACCGTTCCCGCGAAGGTGAAGACGCCAACCGTGGCGCCCTGTGTGATCTCGCCACTCCAGTCGAAGTCGCGCTGCGCCTGGCGCGCGTGCGCGTCGGCCGGGGCCAGCAGGGCGGAGCCGGCGACGGCCAACAGCGAGAAAGCGAAAATGGAGCGCGGAGGTGCGTGCCGGGGTCTCATCGCAAAGGTCTCCGGGAGCGGGGTGGCGGACCGCCACAGCGGGCCCGTCGTGGCGTACCAAGGTATGGACAGCCGGCTCGGCCGGACGGTTTGAAGGCGGCCCGTCGTACCGTCCCACACAACGGGAATCGCTGCCGGCGGGTTTCGGCCGGTCGACGAGGCCAGCGCACGATCACCGGTCGGAGACCTCCAGGATTGCAATCGAGCCAGCCCATCGCATCCTTGAAGGGCGACAGCTACCCACCGGTCAGCTTCCATGGTTCACATCGACCCCCGCCGGAAACACCGCCATGCCCTGTCGCGTCACCCTCGGCGCGCCCTCGACCGAGATCTTTCGCAGTCTCGGAAGTCCGGCCAGCATCGCGACGCCGGCGTCGGTGATCCCCGCCGTCTCCCAGAACTCGAGCGACTCGAGCGTCGTCATGCGCGAGAGGATCTCCAGGCTCCGGTCGGTGATGCGCGTCTTGCCCGCGTAATAGAGCTCGAGCCCGAGCGACGCGATGTGCGCGGTCGCCTCGTCGCCCGTGTCGCGGCAGTACATGCACCACAGCGACTTCAGCCCCTCGCACGCGCCGACGTGGCGGAACCCGTCGTCGCCCACGTCCATCGGCATGAGGAACTGCAGGGCGGGAAAGCGCGGCAGCGCCGACAACGCTGCGTCATCGACGCGCTTGCAACTCACGGCGAGCCCCTTCAGCGCCGGCATCGACGACAGGGCGAGGAATCCGCGGCCCGTCAGGTTGGGACATTCGCGCCCCCAGAGATGCTCGAGAGTGCGCGAGGCGCTCAGCGCCTCGAATCCCGCATCCGTCGCGACCGTGCCCTGCGCCATCAGCATCCGGAGCTTCGGAATCGCCGCGATGTTCCTCATTGCCGCGTCGTCGCAGCGCGCGCCCTGGCATCCGACGAAGCCGAGGTTGGGCAGCGCGGCGAGCCCCTTCAGCCCTTCGCTGGTGAACGCGTGCGAGTGCCAGAAGAAGCTCAGGCTGAACAGGCCATCGAGGCCGGCGAGCAGGGCTAGTCCGCGATCGGTGAACGGGCCGTCGATCATCAGGTTGTTCGGCTCGCCCTGGAAGCTCATCAGGTCGTACTTCACCTCGACGTCTCCCCACGTCCTGTACGCCGGGAAGTCCTGGAGCAGCGGAATTCCCGCGTCGGTGACGAGCTTTCCCGTCTTGAAGCGCCGAAGCTCGCGCTTGCCGCGCAGCGTGTTGATCGCGCCGTCGCCGGTGGGGGTGCCCATGATGTTCACGCTCTCCAGCTGATCGCAGAAGACGAGGTTGGCGACGCCGGCATCCGAGATGCGCTGCGCCCAGCCCATCGAAAAGCGCCGGAGCCCGCGGAGGTGTCGCAGCACCTCGAGCCCGCGATCGCCGAGCGGGCAGTGCCAGCCGCCGAGCTCGAGCTCCTCGAGCTGCGGCATGCGGGCGAGATGAAGCAGTCCGTCGTCGCCGAGCGCCTGTGCGCCGCCGACGTTGACGGAGGTCACGAAGTCGAGGCGCGACAGCTTCTCCATCGCGCGGTCGGTGATGGCCGACGTCGCGATCCCGGTCAGGCCGTGCTCGCGCATGACATCGAACACCGTGTCCCAGTCGCGATCGCCGAGCGGCGGCCGCGGCTCGATCGTGCGTTGCTTCCAGTCGATGCGGTAGAAGGGAGGCGTCGCGCTGAGGGCGAGCGGCGACGCGGCGGGATCATCGGGCGGCTGGGCCAGCCCTTCGGCGAGCGCGCTCCAGCTCTCGAAGCCGTACTGCCGGGCGAGCATGTGCCGGACGTCCGTCAGGGTCGGCTCGCCGGCGGAGTCTCGCGCGTCGTCCACGCTGCTCCGGACGCGCACGCGCACCTGCTCCTCGCTGTAGCTGACGCCGAAGTGCGCGATGAGTCGCCGGAGCGCCTCGGCGTCGCCGTGGTAGCCGGCGAGGAGGTCGTTCGCCAGCCGCTCGAACTGCTCGAGTCGTCCGGACGCCTGCACGGACTCGATGTGGTGGACGAGCTTGGGCCAGCTCGCGAAGCCGTACTCGCGGGCGAGGGCGAGCTGCGCGTCGGCGAGGGTGGCGGCGGGATCGGCCTCGCGCAGCGCGACGAGGCGTTCCTTGGCGCGCTTGCGGAGCTGCTCGAGCGAGGGGCGGGCGGGGAGCCGCGGGGCGTGCGCCGGGCCGGAGGTGGGGCCGGGATCGGACATGGGATCTCCTTTCATCGATGCCCGTGTCCGCTGGGCGGGCTGAAAGAAGATCGGAGTTGTCGGTCGTGCATCGTTCAGGTGGGCTCTGCCCTTCCCGCGGACGGGGTGCGTCCTGTGGCGCGGGATCATCGTAGCACGCGGAGGGGGCGGGAGGCAAGGAGCGCCTCCGGCCAACGGTCACTAGCCGTCGTTCAGGCCATGCAGAGCAGGAAGCGCGACGCGAGGACGCCGCGTCGCTCTCCGCCCACACCGCCGTCCGGAATGGGCTTGAAGATGGATCGCAACCTCAGTCGCTCCGCAACGCCTCGATCGGATGCACGTTGCTCGCCCGCCTCGCGGGCACGTAGCTGGCCAGGACGCCCAGCGCGATCATCATGAGCGACATAGCCGCGAACACGAGCGGATCCACCGCCTTCACCTCGTACAGCAGTGCGCTCAGGAATCGCGTCGAGCCCAGCGCCGCTGCCACGCCGATCACGACCCCGACCAGCACCACCCTGGCCCCCTGCGACACCACCTGCCGGCGCACTACGCCCGCCGTCGCGCCGAGGGCCATGCGCACGCCGATCTCGCGGGTGCGCTGCGCCACCACGTACGACAGCACGCCGTACAACCCCACGGCCCCGAGAATGAGCGCGAGCACCGACACCACGCCCAGCGTCAGCGTCGTGAACGAGAGCTGCACCATCGAGCGCCGCGCCAGGAACTCCATGGTGTACTCGCGGTACACCGGCGCCTCCGGCGCGATCTCGCGCACGAGCCGCCGCACCTCCGGCTGGAGCAGCTCCGCGCGCGGCGACTTCACCACGTAGGCGGGTGATCCCATTGCCCATGCCTGCGGCATCGGCCCCGTGAGCGGCAGGTACGCGATCGACTGGCCCGGATCGCGCCAGTCGAGCTGCTTCACGTCTTCCACCACGCCGACGACGGTGAACGCCAGCGAGTCCTGTCCACCGAACCGTGGCCTGATGCGCCGACCCACGACGTCTTCGCCCGGCCAGAGCTTCTCGACCGCCGAGCAGCTGATGATGACGCTGGTGTTCGGCGAGACCGCCTCGTCGAAGGTGAAGGCGCGGCCCTTCAGCATCGGGATGTCCATCACGCTGAAGTAGTCGCCGCCGGTGAAGTTCAGGGAGAGCAGAGTGCCGCCGTCTGCGCTCGTCATGCCCTCGGTGAGCACGCGGACGCTGCCGGTGCCCTCGTCCAGCGGGATGTTGTTCACCACGCCCACTCCGGTGACGCCGGGCAGCGCACGCAGGCGCTCCATGAAGTCGAGGTGCAGCCGCCCGAACGACGGACCGTCGTTCAACTGGGGCTGTTGCGGCGCATACTGGAACGTGTAGATGTCGTCGATCCGGTAGCCGGGGTCCACGTTGCGCAGCCGGAGGAAGCTCTGCACCAGGAGCGCCGATCCGATGAGGAGCACGAGCGCGAGCGCAGTCTGTCCTACGACCAGCAGGTCGCGCCCCCACTGCCGCCGCCCGGTGGAGCCGCGGCCGCCGTCGCGCAGCGCCGCGAGGTCGGGCGACGACGCGCGCATTGCCGGCACGATCCCGCACGCCAAGGCGACGAACAGCACGAGCGCGAACGTCGCGCCGACCGTCGGCAGGTCGAGTCCGGCCTGGCCGAGCCGCGGAATACCCTCCGGCGCGGCGCGAAGGAAGAGGGGGAACGTGACCGTGGCGAGCGCGATGGCGAGGATGCCGGCGGCGAGCGCGACGGCGAACGCTTCGGCCATCTGGAACCGCACGAGCTGCGCGCGCGACGCGCCGATTGCACGGCGCACCGTCATGTCGCGCCGCCGAGATTCGGCGCGCACGAGAAAGAGGTTGGTCACGTTCGCGCACGCGATCAGCAGCACCACGGACACGGCGCCGAGGAGCACCCAGAGCGATGTCTTCACCGCGGGCCCGAGCATGCGATCGAGCATCGGATCGACGAGCGCGCGGTGCTGCTCGATGATGCGCGCGTAGTTGGCCGACCCGCCGAACCGCTCGGGGAGCTCCTTCGAGAGCCGGGTGAGCTCGGCGGCGAGCTGCGCGGTCGTGACGCCCTCCTTCATGCGCGCCGCGACCGGCATTCCGAGGTTCCCCGGTTGCACCTGCTCGGGCCGGACCTCGCCCGCCACCCACAGCATCGTGTTGTCGCCCGGGAAGCGGAATTCCGGAGGCATGACGCCGATGATCTGCTTCATCCCGTCGGACACGAAGTACGATCTGCCGATCACCGACGGGTCGCGGCCGAACCAGGTGCTCCAGAGCTGGTCGCTGATCACCACGACACCCTCGCCGTCGTCCGGGAGGGGGAGGCGCCCGAGCTGCGGGCGCACGCCGAGGGTGGCGTACATGTCGTTCGACGGCCACGACATGGGAATGCGCTCGACGCGCTCCTCGGTGCGGAACGTCGACGTGCCGCCGTTGAACAGGAAGATGCCGTCGAGAAGTTGCGACCGCTCCTTGTAGTGGAGGTAGAACTCTCTTCCGAGCCCGAAGCGCTCCGGGAGGTCGGAGCCCGGGGCCGTGCCTTCGATGCTGACCAGCCGCCCGGACTCGGGGAACGGCAGCGGCTGGAGCATCACGGTGTTGACGACGTTGAACATCCCGGCCACGGCCCCGATCGCGAGCGCGAGACTGACCACGGCGGTGACGAGGAAGCCGGGGGTGCGGAGGAGCGACCGCCAGGCGTGGCGCAGGTCGCGCCCGGCGTCCCGGGCGGCCGCGAGGGGCTGTGCGTGGTAGAACCGAGCTTCGGCGATGCCGACGTTGCCGAAGTTGCGGCGCGCCGTGCGCTCGGCCTCCTCCTGGGACATGCCGAGGGAGCGGAGCCGGTCCACCTCGAGCTGGAGGTGCGAGTGGATCTCGTCCTCGAAATCGCGTTGCGAGCGGCGGCCGAACATCAGGCGCTCTCCGGCGTGGGGGTGGGGGTGGGTCCTGGCTTCATCACGCGTCCAATGGACTCTACGAGTCGGTTCCAGCGCGTGGTTTCGATCGCGAACTGGCGGCGTCCGGCGGCGGTGAGCGTGTAGAAGCGCGCGCGGCGGTTGTTGTCGGAGATGCCCCACGCTCCCCGGATCCACCCGCGCTGCTCGAGGCGCTGGAGGGCAGGGTAGAGGGAGCCGTGGTCCACGAGGAGGGTGTCGCCGGAGCGCGCCTGGATGGCGATGGCGATGCCGTGTCCGTGGTGCGGTCCGAGCGCGAGGATGCGCAGGACGAGGAGGTCGAGCGTTCCCTGGAGGAGGGAGTCTCGGAAGGGGGAGTCGGCTCTGGTCGGCATTCTACCAGAGTATTGGAGGCTTCTGGTAGAATGTCAACTAGAGGGGGTGGACGGTCCTCGGTGCTGGGGTTCCCGCCGTATCCCGGCCGTGTTGCCGTGGTCGTCTCGACGGGGCTCGCGATCTACGCGCGCCCCCCGGCCATGACCGGTGGCTCCCTCAGGGGGGCGGCTCCCGTCTCGACGGTGGCAGCGGCGAGGGATCCAAGTCGGACACCCTCTCGGGCCGCGAAGGCTGACAACCAGCCTTGTCAAGGCTGAAAATCAGCCGTAGATTGGCGGGCCATGATTCCCGATCTTCCGGCCGACCTGGTTCCCCGTGCGGCGTCCGAGGCGCTGGACGCGCTCCTGGGCATCTTTCCGGTGGTCGTGGTCACCGGGGCCCGCCAGACCGGGAAGAGCACGCTGGTCGCCATCCACCCCGGACTCGCGGAGGTGCCGCGGTGGACGCTCGACGATGCCGGCACGCGGGCCGAGGCTCAGGCGAATCCGGCCAGCTTCGTGCGCCGGGCACCGCGGATGATCATCGACGAGGTGCAGCGCGTGCCGGAGCTGCTGCTCGCCATCAAGGCGGAGGTGGACCGCGAGGGGCAGCGGGCGAAGGGGCGCTTCGTGTTGACGGGATCGGCCAATCTCCTGATGATGCACCGGGTCTCGGAATCGCTGGCCGGCCGCGCCGGATACCTGCGACTCGGTCCCCTCACGCGCCGCGAGCAGCTCGGGTTCGGTGAGACCGGCCGCTGGGCAGTGCTGCTCAGCCGGCCGCCCGCCGAATGGCCCGAGCTGCTGCGGGATGATCCGGCCCCGCCAGAGGACTGGCGGGATGTGGCGCGGCGCGGCGGGCTGCCTGTCCCGGCGCTCCGGCTCGACGATGCCGCTCGTGCCCGCTGGTTCGACGCGTACGTGACGACCTATCTGGAGCGTGACCTCCGCGATCTGGCGGCGGTGGAGATGCTGGGGGACTTCCAGCGGACGATGCGCGCACTCGCGCTGCGCATCGGCAATCCCATCAATCAGACGGAAATCGCGCGCGATCTGGGCATCCCGCAGCGCAACATCAGCCGGTGGCTGGAGCTCCTCGAGACCTCATGGCTGGTGACCCAGCTTCCCGCGTACACGGTGAATCGCACCACGCGTCTGATGAAGCGGCCCAAGGCGTACTGGAACGATGCCGCGCTCGCACTGCATCTCTCGGGTGGGGCCGACCCGGACGGAGCGCACCTGGAGAACGTCATCGTGGCGGATCTGCTCGCCTGGGGAGCGCTGCAGGCGCCGCGACCGGAGATCCTCTATTGGCGGACGGTGGACAACGCCGAGGTGGACTTCGTCATCGAGCGCGGGCGACGGCTGATGGCGATCGAAGTAAAAGCGTCGGAGCGTCCGCACCCGCGGGATTGGCGGTACCTGGAGCGGTTCGTCGAGGAGTATCCGGACACCTGCCACGGCGCACTGTTGCTTCACGCAGGGGACGAGGCATACGAGGTGGCCGATCGCATCGTCGTCGCACCCTGGTGGCGTGTGGTCTAGCGGCGCCGAGCTACGCCACCGCCGCCGCGAACGCCTGAAACAGATCCGTAAGTCCAAAACGTATTCCGCTGACGTCAGCCCTCGTCGAGCGCAGCGGCCGGACTGACCGCCGCCGCCCGACGTGCCGGCCACCAGACGAAGAGCATCGCCACGCCGCCGACGGCTATGCACCCGGCCAGCACGATCGCCGGGTCGAACGGCGCGACGCCGTGCAGCTGGCTCCGCAGGACGCGACCGACGCCGATCGCGCCCAGCGCGCCGAGCACCAGTCCGGTCGCGACGGCCGGCGCGTTCTGCCGGAGGAAGAGCGACGTCGGCGCCCGCGGCGTGGCCCCGAGCGGGCTGCGGATCGCGATCTCGCGCTCGCGCTGCCTGACGGCATACGCCACCATCGCGTAGTTGCCGAGCACCGCGAGCAGCCCGGCGAGGAAGGGCCGATGTACGACGCGTGAAGGTCCGCCGACTTGACGTTCCGGGTGCCGAGCGTTACCCTGCCCCCCAGGAACTCACCCCAGCTTCTGGGAGGAACGGAACGGTGGCCAGCTCGCAGCTCCCGCTCGTCCGTGGCACGCTCGACGTGCTCGTCCTCAAGGCGCTCTCGTGGGCGCCGATGCACGGCTTCCAGATCACATCCTGGATCGAGGAGCACTCGGACTCCGCGCTCGACGTCGAGGATGGCGCCCTCTACCACGCGCTCAACCGGCTCGAGGAGAGACGCCTGCTCGCGGCCGCCTGGGGCGTGACGGAGAACAACCGGCGAGCCCGATACTACTCGCTCACCGCTGCCGGTCGAGCGCACCTGGCGGCCGAAACTCGCCGGTGGATGCGCTACGCCGAAGCGGTGACGGGCATTCTGTCGCTCGCTCCACGTCGCGCCTGATCGCATCGCCCGAAATGCTTCCGCCGCGCGTACGACGCCTGCTCCGGCTCGACGTTCGCGACCGCGAGCGCCTCGCCGGCGATGTGAACGAGGAGATCGCGTTCCACATCGAGCAGCGCACCCAGCAGCTGATCGCTCGCGGACTCTCGGCGGCCGACGCCCGCGCCGAGGCCTTGCGTCGGTTCGGGGCGGCTTACCTCGAGGGTCGCTCCATCCACGCTTCGGCACGACACCGGGAGGATCACATGCGGCTCGCCGAGTGGCGCGATGCCCTGGCGCACGACATTCGCCATGGAATACGGCTCCTTGGCTCTTCGCCGGGATTCACCGCGGTGGTGACGCTCACGCTCGCACTGGGAATCGGCGCGACGACGGCGATCTTCAGCGTCGTCGACACCGCGCTGCTGCGGCCGCTCCCGTATCCGGCGGCGGAACGACTGGTGGTGCTGAGCGACCTCCAGGGCGAATTGGTCGCTCCGGCTTCGTACCCGGAGTTCCACGACTGGCGTACGCACGGCGGCGGGATATTCAGCGCCATCGGCGTCTACTTCCTCACCCAGACATCGCTCACCGGCGCCGGCGAACCCGAGGTGCTGCGCGGCGTCCGCGGCTCTTCGGACGTGCCGCGCATGCTGGGACTCACGATTCTGCGCGGGCGTGCACTCGGCCCCGACGACGATCTGCGCTCGAGCGAAGCGGTCCTGCTCATCGGAGAGGGCCTGTGGCGACGACGCTTCGGAGGGGATCCGGCGGTCGTCGGCAGCACTCTCACCGTTCAGGGTCAGCCGGCTATCGTCGTCGGGATCGTGAGAGCCGACGCGCGCGCCGTGCCGCCGCAGGGCCTGTCCACCGGCGAGGCGCCGGAGATCTTTCTGCCCCTGCGGCTCGACGAATCCGTCGCCCCGCGCGGCCTGCACTTCATGACCGTGCTGGCGCAGCTCGCGCCGGGCGTGCCGTTGAGCCAGGCCCGCGAGCGACTGGGCGACGTGGCCGAGCGGCTCCGGAGCGACGGCGCGACCACGCACGGCATCACGATGATCCCGGTCACCGAGCGCGTGATCGGCGACGTCGGTGGGAGGCTGGGGCTGCTGTTCGGTGCCGTCGGCGTCCTCCTTCTGATCGCGTGCGTGAACGTCGCGAACCTGCTCCTCGCGCGAATGGCGGAGCGGCATCACGAGATGGCCGTCCGGATGGCGATCGGCGCAAGCCGCGGCAGGCTGATAGGGCAACTGCTCGTGGAGAGCATTCTGCGCGCGCTGCTCGGCGGCCTGCTGGGCGTGCTGATCGCCTGGGGATCGCTGGTGCTGGCGCGTGCGTGGCTGCCGGGACGCGTGCCGCGCGCCGATCAGATCGCGCTGGATGGCCGGGTGCTGCTGTTCGCGTTCGCGCTCTCGGTGGGGACGGGGCTGCTGTTCGGCCTCCTTCCCGCGTTGCGCGCTGCCGGGCGGGACACGGCGGGTGCATTGCGCGAGGGTGCACGTGGCCTCACGGGCGGTGCGAGCGGGGACCGGGTGCGTGCCGCGCTCGTCGTCGGTGAGGTGGCGCTCTCCTTCGTCCTGCTCGCGGGCGCCGCGCTGCTGATCCAGAGCTTCGGCCGGCTGTCGTCGGTCGAGCTCGGCTTCGATGACGGACGCACGCTCACGGGCTACGTCCTGTTGCCGAGCTCCCGGTATCCCGATTCGACGACGCGGATCGCGTTCTTCGACCGGCTGACCCGTCGCGTTGCCTCCGTGCCGGGGGTACAGGGCGTGGCACTGTCGAGCGATCTCCCCGTGGAGGGCGGCACGAACGGCGGCTTCTCGATCGAGGGGCGGACCTTCCCCCCCGGTGACCCGCCGCTGGCCGAGAAGCGCATCGTCAGCGCGAACTACTTCGAGATGCTCCGGGCGCGCCTCGTGGAGGGTCGCACGTTCGACGGTCGCGACGTGCTCGGCGCACCAGCCGTCATGGTGGTCAACGAGAGCTTCGCGCGACTGCACTTCCCGGGAACGAGCGCGGTCGGTCAGCGGGTCGCGTTCTCCTGGGGGATCGAGGGCATGCAGACGGTGATCGGCGTCGTCGCGGACATCCGCGAGGGCGCGCTGGATCGGGCGATTCTGCCGGCCATGTACGTGAACGTCGCGCAGCGAGCTAGCGATGGGATGCACGTGCTCGTGCGCACGGCCGGTGAGCCGTCGGCGATGGCGCCCGCCCTGCGCGCGGCCGTGCTCGACATCGACTCCGCCCTGCCGATCTCCGGAGTACGCACCCTGCGCGATGTCGTGAGGAGCGGCATCCGGGGCTCGCGGCTGTCGGCCACGCTCGTCGGTATCTTTTCGATCGTGGCGCTCGTCCTCGCGGCCATCGGCCTGTACGGCGTGATCAGCTTTTCGGTGATGCAGCGGAGACACGAGATGGGAATACGGACGGCGCTCGGCGCGCGGGCGAGCGATGTCCTACGACTCGTGCTCTGGCATGGCGTCGTGCTCGTCGTGATCGGGCTCGCCGTCGGCCTGCTCCTCGCCATGGTGTCGGGCCGGCTGGTCGCGAGCCAGCTCTACGGCATTGCGGCGAGCGATGGGCGGACGCTCGCGGTGACGGCGAGCGTGCTCGCACTCGCGGGCCTCGCGGCGGCGGCGATTCCCGCGGCGCGCGCGGCACGGACAGATCCCATGGTCGCACTCAGGGCGGAGTAGCGCCCCGGCCACCGCGGCATCATCAGCGCCCGATACCTGGCTGCGTCGCTCTCTCGCCTCTGCGCCTCGTACAGCTTCACCAGAAATTCGAGGGCGACGCCCTTCATGTCGCCCCGTAGCGGGAATATGCCGGTCCCGGAACGCATCATCATCGTGGTCGCGACGGACGCGCCGCTCCTGCCGCACCAGCTGAAGCGGATCGCACGCCGCGCGGCGCTCGGGCTGGCGCGGACCGGTTCGATCGCCAGCAACGGCTCAGGCGACATCTTCATTGCCTTCTCGACGGCGAATCACGGCGTGGCTTCAGCGCCCGGCACACCACAGGTCGCGATGGTTCCGAATCATATCGTCGCTGTTCGAGGCGACGGTCCAGGCCACGGAGGAAGCGATTATCAACGCGCTGATCGCGGCCGAGACGATGACCGGCGGCAACGGCGCGACGGCAAGGGCCATTCCGCACGAACAGGAGCGAGAGATTCTGAGAAAGTACGGTCGGCTCGGGGCACGGTGAGCGATGCCAGCCTCAACTCTTGAGGCGCTGGAGTACTTCGTTGGTGCTGTCCCTCCTGTCGCATTGGACACCAGCGGAGGCGGTGGCCAGTCACGCGGGAGGCACCCTCGCCACGACCGTCGCCCCGACCGCGAAGAGCACGATTGCGCGGCTCTCCCACTGGCACAGGCTTACTATCTCGTGGCTCGCAACTCCAGCACCCATGCGTCGCCATCGAACTGGCCGCGCGTAAAGTAGAGCCGGTCCTCGTGAACGATGAACCCCCCTCGCACCTGATCATCGGGGCTGTCGAAGCGAACCAGCAGCCTCGGCCGTCCTCCGGAAAGGGGTGCCGTCCAGAAGCCGAAGGCCCCTGTCGAATCGTGCCCGATGTAGATGATCGACTCACCATTGGCCGACCATGCGACCCCGACCGGGTCTATGGGAGAGGGTCCCTGGGCGATCACGCGGGAATCGCCGCCGTCACCGCGAACGATGCGGATGCTCTGGGGCGCGACGTACGCGATCCACGAACCGTCCGGTGACCAGCGAGGGCTGCCGGTCGGCCACCAGGGGGCATTGTTGAACGTGAGCTGCCGTGGTTCACTCCATTCGCCGTCCGGATTCCGTTCCGTCACGAAAAGGTTCCGGCTCCGGCCTGCCCGCTCCGAAAGGAACGCGATGCGCCGGCCGTCCGGTGACCAGTTGGGAAGGCGATCGTGGGAAGACGACAGCGCAACGAACTGAAAGTCGGACCCGTCCGACCTTACGATGAACAGATCGCGATTTCCGCGACGAAAACCGTGCCCGGCCAACCACTGGCGGTCGGCCGACCAGGAGTTGACGAACTCGTCTGCCGGATGATGCGTGAGCTGGACGATGTCGCCGCCAGCCAGCGGCACCTTGTACAAATCTTGGTTCCCTGCTCGATCCGAGTCGAAGGCCAGCCACTCGCCGTCGGGGGAGATTGCCATACCCTCAATGACCTGGTTACCCGTCGTGATCGGCCGCGCGCCGCCAAGCGTGATGATACCGCTGGACGGAATCGCGAGCGACCAGACGTTCTGCCGCCGGATCAGCGTGGAGTAGGCGAGGGTGCGACCATCCGCTGACGCGGTGATTGACACGGCACCGAGGCCAGTGGTGAGGCGGAGGGGCTTTCCGGCCGGAACGCCATCGGACCGCAACGCCAGTAAATAAACGTCATTCGTGCCTCCCCGATTGGAGACGAAGAGAAGACGGCCGTCCGGCAGCCACGCAGGGGAGATGTTCTGGTGAGAATCGTCTGTGACCAGGACGGGCGTGCCTCCTGAAGCAGGCACCACCAGAATCCGGCTTGACGCCACGTTACCGAACAGTGCAGGCAGGAATGCGATGGCATTGCCGGACACGTAAGCGATCCACGCCCCGTCAAGCGACCACGCGAGCGAATGCGCTTCCCGAACCTCGGCCAGCGCTCGCTCACTGCCGTCGGCGAGTCGGCGCACGAATATTGTGTCGGATCGTACGTGCGCGAGCTCCGTTCCGTCGAAGGACCAGGTCACGCGCGGCACGACATCACCAGGTGACCTGATCAGCAGTCGCGCCGGGCCGCCGAAAACAGGCACCTCGTAGGCGCGGTCGTCGGACATCAAGAGGAGCTTGGTACCATCTCCACTCCACACTGGTCGACGCTGGTGCCCACCGAGATCGCCGGCGGGAACCAGCGATCGTCCGCCGCCGATCTGCCGCACGTGAATGCGCATGTCATTCAGCGCGCCTGCCGCGTACGCCACGAATCGGCTGTCCGGCGATACTGCGGCATCCAGCTCCAGACCGTGGTCGAACGTGATCTGGGTCGTGCGCCCTGGCACCGGCACCGTGGGACCATCGGCCAACAGAAACGCCGCGACTGCAGCGACAATGACGAGCACGGCGGCTCCCACGACGAGGATCCTCATGCTGGACGAGGGGCGTCGACGGGTGGATAGGT
>DATKCV010000114.1:0-14006 GCA_035513015.1 Gemmatimonadaceae bacterium | reverse complement strand
GTGATGCACACACCCGGACATGCGCCGGGACTGGTGGTCATTCACGGACACGGTGTGGCTTTCGTCGGCGACCTCGTATTCGCCGGTTCGATTGGCCGGACCGACCTCCCGCTCGCCGACGCGCGGAGCATGGCCGTGTCGCTCGAGCGGGTGAGTACCCTCCCCGATGCCACGGTGTTGTACCCCGGGCATGGACCGGCCACGACGCTGGGGCGTGAACGCGAATCGAACCCGTTCCTGAACGGTGACGTGAGAATTCCCGGCGGATGAGCGGGCGCTCGGGGGTCGAGCTCGGCGCGGCGCTCCTCCTCGCCGCCTGGCTCGGAGCGGTGATCCTGTTCGGCGCGGTGGTCGCGCCGAGCGCATTCGCGGTGCTGCAATCCCGCACGCTTGCCGGAGAGCTCGTCGGAAGGATCCTGCCGGTGCTGTTCGCGGGCGGCATTGTGGCGGGAGCGGCTGTCGCCGCCATCGCCGCGGCTCGCCAGGGTCGCGCGCGCGCTGTCCGCATCGCTTTGGGGGTGCTGATCGTACTGGCGTGTGGAGGAGCGCACTTTCTGGTCGGTGGCCGGATCGCGGCTGTCAGGGCCGAGGCTGGAGTGCCGATCGAGACACTTCCGGAAGGACATCCTTCCCGGGTGACGTTCGGGCGGCTGCACGGGTTGAGCGTCGCGGGCCTCGCCGTGGGCGCCCTCGGCGCGATGGCCGCACTGGTGCTGATCGCCGCCGGCCCGCCGAATCCGCAGCAGCGGGCCCGTTGAGCCTTTCGGGGTTGCCCTCCGGTGGTCGCTTCCGCATACGTTATGCGGTCGCCGTTCCGTCAAGCCGAGGCCCCTCCTCGACCCGACGACCAGCGCTCTTCGGCGCGGAGGGGCACGCACACCCAATGTCGTTCCACTGCCGACCTCACTCATCCAGTCGTCGATTTCGGACCTTGGTTCCGGCGGCGGCGCCTCGAGGATTTTCTCGCATGACTCGCAAGACCCTGGCGGTGCTGGGCACCGCGTTTGGCCTCACGGCCTGCCTCAACACCGCCGAGCCGTTCGGGGCCGACACCGATTACGGTTTCCTGGTCCTCGAGGCCAGGACGGCGCCCGAAGCCGGCTTCGTGGTCAATCCGCTGGCGATCTTCTACCGCACCGGCCCCGTGCTCCTTCCGACCTCGCAGACAGCACTGGACACGTGCTTCGTGAGGGCGATTGAGGACGACGGCAGCGCGCCCGTCTATCCCCCGACGGTCCACGCCGGCGAGCCGCTGACCATGCTCCTGAGCGGCATGCAAACCACGCTCACGCGGCAGAACGTCGCGGGTACGTGGATGTATCTGCCCGACCCCGGCACCGCCGGCTCGGTGACGTTCACACCCGGCGATTCGGTGACGATCACGATACCAGGTGCAGCCGATGGTTTCGCCAGCCTCACTCAGAAGGCGAAGACGGCGGAGCCCTTCACGCATTCACCGGTCGAGGTGCCGCTGGAAGGGGAGCCCGTGCAGCTCCGCTGGACCGCGTCGACCATCCTCGGATCCAAGATGCTCGTGTCGCTGCGCTACAGTCCGGCGAGCGCACCGGGAACCATGCGGCAGATCATCTGCGACCTGACGGACGATGGCGTTTACGACATCGGCAGCATTATCTCCGACGAATGGCGGACCTCCGACCCGCTGCCCGGCGACATCACCTTCTCGCGGTGGCGCATAACGACCGATCTGGGACGGAATTCCGCGTTCCTCACCATATCGACTTTCGAGCTGCCGACGCCGCTCGTCCCGTGACTCCTCCGGCAGCTCATTGACGTCCAGCGCGCCGCGAGAACGACAACCTCAGGAGATCGCGATGGCCGACGCCACGCGCATTGAGAAGGATCCGCTGGGCGAGCTTTCCGTCCCGGCGTCGGCACTCTACGGAGTGCAGACGCTGCGCGCGGTACAGAACTTCCCGATCAGCGGACTGCGCCCGCTGCCCGCGTTCGTCACGGCCACGGTCTGGATCAAGCGGGCGGCGGCGCTGACGCACGCCGAGACGGGCCGTATGGAGTCGCGGCTCGCCGAGGCGATCGTGCGTGCCGCCGACGAGGTGCTGGCCGGAGAGCACCGGGAGCACTTCGTCGTGGACGTGTATCAGGCAGGTGCGGGTACGTCGCACAACATGAACACGAACGAAGTGCTCGCCAACCGCGCCAACGAATTGCTGGGCAGCGGTCGGGGGGCTTACGCACCGGTGCATCCCAACGATCACGTCAACATGGCGCAATCGACCAACGACGTGATCCCGACGGCGATCCGACTGGCATGCCTGGCCGAGCTGAACGAGCTGGGACGGTCGGTTGCCCGGCTGCGCGACGCACTGGCGGCCAAGGGGCGGGAGTTCGATGACGTGCTCAAGTCGGGACGGACCCACCTCCAGGATGCGATGCCGATCCGCCTTGGCCAGGAGTTCACGGCGTACGCGGGCGCGGTGGACCGCGACCTCGCGCGGATCGCTCAGGCGGCGGACTACCTTCGCGACCTCGGCATCGGAGGATCGGCCGTAGGCACCGGCGTGAACGTCGAGCCCGAGTATCCGGCCCTGATGGTGAAGCACCTCGCCGCGATGTCGGGGCTCGAGCTGCGCGAGGGCCAGGATCGCATTCAGCTGATGCAGAGCATGGGTGATGTGGCGGCGTTCAGCAGCCAGCTGCGCGTGCTGGCGCTGGATGTGAGCAAGATCGCCAGCGACCTGCGGCTGCTGGCCAGCGGTCCGCGCACCGGACTGGACGAGGTGCGGCTCCCGGCGGTGCAGCCGGGCTCGTCGATCATGCCGGGGAAGATCAATCCGTCGATCCCCGAGATGGTCAATCAGGTCTGCTTCCAGGTGATAGGCAACGACGCCTGCGTCTCGATCGCGGCGGAGCACGGGCAGCTGGAGCTGAACGTGATGATGCCGGTGATCGCCTACAACGTGCTGATGTCGATGCGGATCCTCGCCAACACGTCGCGCGTCTTCGCCGACCGGTGCGTCGCGGGCATCGAGGCCAACCGGGAGCAGAGCGAGTACTGGCTCGAGCGCTCGGCCGCGCTGGCGACCGCGCTCGCCCCGCAGATCGGCTACGCGCGCGCGGCGGAGCTGAGCAAGCAGTCGGTGAAGGAGAACGTCCTGATCCGCGACCTGGTTCGACGCGAGCGCGTGCTGCCCGAGGCGCAGATCGACGAGGTGCTCGACCTCCGAAAGATGACCGAGATCGGGGTGCCCGGCGGCGCGCACGGTGGGGTGTCCGCGGGGTAGCCGGGCTTGTCCGCGGAGAGTACGCCGCCTATCGTCAGTGCGTGCGAGTCATCACCGGCGCCCGATGAGGTTGATCGACGATTGGCGGGCCGACCGCGCGCGGCGGCGGCAGGCGGCGGCGTACGCGGCGGCGATCCACGGCGAACCGGACGAGGCCGCCGTGCTCTGGCTGGCCAACGAAGGTACCGACGGAGATCTCGACCACGCGCGCTGGGAGCTGCGCTATGCGCGGCGAGCACTCGGCCTCGTCGTCGCCAGGCGCGACGCACTGGACGACCGCACGCCGTCCCTGATCGCGGCCGAGCTGGCGGAGTGCTTCGCCCGTGATCCCGGTATCGATCCCTCGAAGCGGGCGATTGCGGAACGTCAGTTCAACATCCGGCTCAAGTCGTACCGCGAGGCGATGGAGCGCCGCGACCGTCCGGTAACGAGCGCCGAGCGACTTGCCGAGGTTCTCTTCACGTTCGCCGGCAAGGTCGCGCTCGCCGGCGATCCGCGCGTCACGAGAGGAGCCGAGATGCTCGCCGGCTTCATCAGCCAGGCGCACGAAGCACTCAGGCAGGCATTCGGCGACGCCGCGCTTCCGGACGACGTTCCACCCTCGGCGATGCACGAGTCGCGATGAGCCGCGCTGCGGCGACCCGCTCACGACGCCAGGGGCAGCGCAAAATCCTCCCCTGAAACGCCGAAGGCGCGACGTGCCGTGAGGCTAGTCGCGCCCGGTGCTGCCATGCATGCCGAAGGGGGGACTCGAACCCCCACGGGCTATCGCCCACTGCGCCCTGAACGCAGCGCGTCTACCAATTCCACCACTTCGGCGTGAGCGCGGAAGCTAGCGGCGGCGGGGGGTGAAGTCAACGCGACGGGGCGCAGTTGCCGACCGCCGACAACAGCGTCTAACTTGCGATGCCGCAGCGATGTCCCGGATGCGTCCGGGCTACCCGTGCCGGCGTCACCTCATACCCAGGCATGACCAAGGCCGCGCCCGCTTCCGAGTCGATTACGGTCGCCCGGAACAAACGTGCCCGACACGACTACCACATTCTCGATACGTGGGAGGCGGGGATCGTCCTCACCGGGACCGAAGTCAAGGCGTTGCGCGAGGGCAAGGCCAATCTCGTGGATGCGTACGGCATTGTGCGGGACGGCGAGATGTACCTGCTCAACCTTCACATCCCGCACTACGTGCAGGGAAATCAGTTCAATCACGATCCGGTGCGGACGCGCAAGCTGCTGCTCCATCGGCGCGAAATTCGCAAGCTGATCGGTTCGGTGGAGCGGCAGGGACTCACGCTGATCCCGCTCGAGCTGTACTTCAACGCGCGGGGGATCGCGAAGGTGAGACTCGGACTGGCGAAGGGGAAGAAGCAGCACGACAAGCGTGAATCCGAGCGCGAGCGCGACGCGGATCGCGAGATCGCCCGCGCGCTCCGCAGCCGATGATCGCCGCGCTCCTGCTTGCCCTTCAAGTGGCGGCCGCACCGCCGCCGCTGCACGTGCGGACGACCGAGCGCACGGTTCAGGTCGCTGTCGTCGTCACGGAGACCGGGCCGGCAGTCCGCGCGGATCTCCTCGCCGCGGCGCTGGGCGGCACGTTGAGCGAGGCGCCGTCGGGTTGGTCGCGGTTCGTGGTTCGCGGGCTCACGCTCGAAGTCTCGGCCGGCCTCCCGTTCGCGCGCGCCGGAGGCGAGATCCATCCGCTTGGCGGCGCGCCGTCATACCATGGCGGCCATCTGCTGGTCCCCGCCCAGCTCGCGACGGAACTGATCCCTCGGCTATCGGCCACCCTCGCGTTCGACCCGGCGAGTCGCCAGCTCGCTTCCGTCGCGGCGACCTCAGGGGCGCCGGCGTCGGCGAGTTCCGCATCTCCGGCTTCGCCGCATTCCGCGCGTCCGTCCTCGGCGGGCTCCGCGCCTCCGGCTTCGGCGACGTCCGCGCCGCCCACGGCCGCCGCGAAGCGTCGAGTGGTCGTCGTGGACGCCGGACACGGCGGACGGGATCGCGGGACGACCGGACGTGTGGGCCGCGCCGTCGTACACGAAAAGGACATTGCGCTGGCCGTCGCCCTCGCTCTCCGCGACTCGCTTCGGCGCCGCGGCGTGCAGGTGGTGCTCACTCGCGACGATGACACGTTCGTGCCACTCAACGACCGCGGCCGCATGGCCAACCAGCACCAGGGTGACCTGTTCCTCTCGATCCACGTCAACGCCGCAAATCCGGCCGCCCGCAACCGCGAGCACGTGCGCGGCTTCGAGACGTATTTTCTCGCCGAGGCGCGCACGGAGGACGCGAAGCGCGTCGAGGAGATGGAAAACGAATCGGTACGCTTCGAGACCGGCGCCGACGCGCCAAGGGACGACCCGCTGAGCTTCATCATCCTGGACATGGCGCAGAACGAGCACCTGCGCGAATCCAGCGATCTGGCGGAAGTCGTGCAGCGTTCACTCGGCCAGCTGCACCCGGGCCCCGACCGCGGAGTGAAGCAGGCCGGTTTCCGCGTCCTGATGGGTGCGTTCATGCCCGCCGTGCTGATCGAGATCGGCTTCGCCAGCAACGCCGCGGACGTCGCGTTCATGACGTCGGCCCAGCGCCAGCGTCAGATCGCCGGCGCGATCGCCAGCGCGACGATGGAGTACCTCCAGCACTACGAGCGTCGGATGGGCGGAGGACCTCCTTGAGCGGAGGCGAGGCCGCGCTCGCTACGGAGGCGGCGGGTCTCACGTTCCAGAACCCGGTGCTGCTCGCCGGCGGTACCGCCGCCTTCGGGCGCGAGCTGAGCGGCGTCATCGGACTCGATCGGCTGGGCGGGCTGGTGACCAAGGCGGTAAGTCCAGCACCACGGGCCGGCAACCCGGCTCCACGGGTGGCCGAATTCGACGGCGGGATGATAAATGCCGTCGGGCTCGCGAATCCCGGACTGGACGAGGTCCGGCGCGAGCACCTTCCCTGGCTGGCCGAACATCTTCGGAGCGCGCGCGTACTGGTGAACGTGGTCGGGAGCACGGTGGACGACTTCGTGGTGGTCGTCGAGGGCCTCGACCAGAGCGCCGGCGTCGATGCGTTCGAGATCAACCTCAGCTGCCCCAACGTCAAGGCGGGTGGTCTCGAGTTCGGCGCGGACCCGCGGGCACTGCGGGACGTGGTCGCGCGTGTCCGCGCGGCGACGCGGCGTCCGGTGTTCGTCAAGCTTTCGCCCACGCTGCCCGATGTGGCGGCCAGCGCCCGGACGGCGGCCGATGCGGGTGCGGACGGACTGACGCTGGTGAACACGATCCCCGGACTGGTGATCGACGTGGAGCGCCGCCGGCCGGCGCTCGGCTATGGTACGGGCGGCGTCAGCGGACCAGGCCTGCTTCCAGTCGGGGTGCTGGCCACCTGGAAGGCGCGGCGCGCGGTATCGCTCCCACTGATCGGCGTCGGCGGCGTCGCGTCGGCGGCCGATGCGCTGCAGTACATTCTCGCCGGCGCGTCGCTGGTCGGCGTGGGCACGGCGGCAATGCGTGATCCGCGGGTGCCGGAGCGACTCGTCGTGGAGCTCGGACGCTGGTGTGCGCGGCACGGCGTGCGCCGGCTGTCCGAGCTCGTTGGCGCTCTGGAGTGGCCCTCGTGACCGTTACGCCGATCGTAGCCCTTGATATGGGGTCGCTGGCCGAGGCGACGACGGTCGTCGATCGTCTCGATGGACTGTGCCGGTTCTACAAGGTGGGGCAGGAGCTGTTCACGGCCGAGGGACCGCGGATCGTGCGCGCGTTGCGGGAGCACAATCTCGAGGTGTTCCTGGACCTGAAGTTCCACGACATACCGAACACCGTGCGGGCGGCGGTACGTACGGCGGCGGCGCTCGGCGTGCGGCTGGTTACGGTGCATGCGGCAGGCGGTGCGGCAATGCTCGCCGCGGCGGTGGAAGGGGCAGCCGAGGGAACAGCCACCTTGCCGAAGAGCGGAAGCCAGCGCGGGCGCGGGCGGCAGGGCGTGTCTCTCGGCCCCAGCGGGTGCGGCGTGCTGGCGGTGACAGTGCTGACATCGATGAGGGCCGCGGACGTCGGCGAAGCGTGGGGCCGGGATGCCCGTTCGATCTCCGTCGAAGCCGAGGTGCTTCGGCTGGCCGGTATGGCGAGTGCCGCGGGGGCGTATGGTCTGGTGTGCAGCGGCGCTGAGGTGCGGGCGGTGCGGGCCGTTCACGGCGACGCCCTGGCACTCCTGGTACCCGGGATCCGTCCGGCGGGCGGGGCGGCGCACGACCAGGCGCGGGTGGTCACGCCGGGCGAGGCGGCGCGATCGGGGGCTCACTATCTGGTGATCGGGCGGGCGGTGACGGGTGCCGCCGATCCCCGGGAGGCGATGAACGCGGTGCTGGCCGAGATCGGGGAATCGACGGCGGCGTAATCCGTCCGATCTCCTAACTGGCGGCGGCAGCGTCCCTTGCGCGAGCAGCAGACGCCGATTACGATACGGGTCTGGCCCTGAACACCTATAGGAGCGCCCGTGAAAGTTCGCAGCAGCGTGAAGCCGATATGCGAGCACTGCAGGGTCATCAAGCGTGACGGCGTGATTCGCATCATCTGCAAGCGCAATCCCAAGCACAAGCAGCGGCAGGGCTGAGCATGGCTCGAATTGCTGGCATCGATCTCCCGCGCGAGAAGAAGGTCGAGATCGGCCTCACGTACATTTACGGGATCGGGCGCCGGACGGCGCAGCGGATCCTGGCGACGACGGGCGTCGATGCGGCGCTCCGGGTGCGCGACCTGACCGATGCAGACGTCAATCGGCTCCGTCAGGCGATCGAGCGCGATCTGCGGGTCGAGGGAGCGCTCCGGACCGAGATCGCGATGAACATCAAGCGACTGATGGACATTGGCTCGTACCGGGGGATTCGCCATCGGCGCGGCCTCCCGGTGCGCGGACAGCGAACGCACACGAACGCACGCACCAAGAAGGGTCCGCGGCGCGCGATCGCGGGCAAGAAGAAGGTGACGAAGTAACCATGGCGACGGGAAAGAAGAGCAAGCGGGTCGTGGAGGCGGAGGGCGTCGCCCACATCAGCGCGACGTTCAACAACACGACGATCACGATCACCGACATGCACGGCAACGCGGTCGCATGGGGATCGTCCGGCAAGGCCGGGTTCAAGGGATCGAAGAAATCGACGCCGTTCGCGGCGACCGTGGCCGCCGAGCAGGCGGCGCGCGAGGCGCTGTCGATGGGCGTGCGGCGTGTACACGTGCGTGTGCAGGGACCGGGCAGCGGACGCGAATCGGCGATCCAGGCGCTCGCTTCGGCGGGGCTTCAGGTCAAGTCGATCCGCGACGTGACGCCGATCCCGCACAACGGCTGCCGGCCGCCCAAGCGGCGGAGGGTCTGAGCCATGGCACGCTACACCGGTCCGAGCTGCAGGCAGTGCCGGCGCGAAGGAACGAAGCTGTTCCTCAAGGGCACCAAGTGCTTCACCGAGAAGTGTCCGGTCGAGCGGCGTCCGTATCCGCCGGGCCAGCACGGTCAGAGCACCTCGCGGCGCCGCAAGACGTCGGAGTACGCCAAGCAGCTGCGCGAGAAGCAGAAGATCAAGCGGATCTACGGCGTCAGCGAGCGGCAGTTCCGGAACACGTTCGAGAAGGTCACGACGCTGCCCGGGATCACCGGCCACAACCTTCTCGCGGCACTCGAGAGCCGGCTGGACAACATGATCTATCGCATGGGCTTCGCCTCGAGCCGCAAGGCCGCGCGGCAGCTCGTCAGGCACCGCCATGTCGAGGTCAACGGGAAGAGGGTGGACATCCCGAGCTACCTCGTGCATCCGGGCGAGGAAGTGCGCATCCGGCAGAAGTCGCGGGAGCAGGCGGCGATCATGGTGGCGATCGACCAGGCCTCCCGCGGGGCGCCGCTGGGGTGGATCGCGGTCGATCGCGAGTCGTTCAGCGGGCGGATGCTCGAGCGGCCGCAGCGGGCCAACATTCCGATCGCGGCGCAGGAGCAGTTGGTGGTGGAGCTGTACTCGAAGTAAGGCTGGGAGAGCGGCCAGCTGAGCTGGCCAGTTCCGGGGTCTGGTCACCGGCATGGACAGCGCCAGCCACTCAGCTCGCCGACGTGCCGGCTTGCCAGCCCGCGGCTCGAATTCCCCCTGAAGTACCCGGAAAGTGAACGGTCGGGACCCTGACTCCCGTACGGGCTCACCGCGCGTCAGGGGCGGGGTGAGGCGTTGCCGGGCCGTTTCCGGCATGACCAAGAGGGCACAACAGCATGGTACAGACAATCGATCTACGCGGACTAGTTCGTCCGACGCTCGTCGAGGCGGCAGCCCGCGACGATGCGCCGACCTCGGCAGAATTTCGCATTCAGCCGCTGGAGCGCGGCTTCGGACATACTCTGGGCAACGCGATGCGGCGGATGCTGCTCTCCTCCCTCCGCGGCTCGGCGGTCTGGGCATTCCGGATCGACAGCGTGCTGCACGAGCACCAGACGATCCCCGGTGTCGTCGAGGACGTGCACCAGATCATCGGCAACCTGAAGACGCTGACGCTGGTTCTTCCCGAGGATCAGGAGGATGTGGTCCTGCGCATCCAGACCTCGGAGGCCGGACCGGTGACGGCGGGCAACATCGAGTCCACCGGCGGCGTGCGGATCGTCGATCCGGGCCACCACCTGTTCACGCTCCAGGATGACCGCGAGATCAACGTGGAGCTGTACGTGAACAAGGGCCGCGGCTACGTCGAGGCGGACCAGCACCCGATGGATCGCGGGCTGCCGATCGACCTGGTGCGGATCGATGCGATCTACAACCCGGTGCGCCGGGCGAACTTCTCGGTTTCCGAGACGCGCGTCGGACAGCGGACGGACTACGATCGGCTGACGCTGATGGTCGAGACCAACGGCACCGTCACGCCGCAGGAAGCCGTCAGCTACGCCGCCGCGCTGGCCCAGACGCACTTCCAGTATTTCGCGGGGTTCGGCTCCCATGCGTCGGCCCCGGCGTCGCTGGGAAACGATGGAGGAGCGACGGACTCGCCACGGATGATGGCGCTGCTCCGGACGCCGATCGACAATCTCGAGCTGTCGGTACGGTCGGTGAACTCGCTCAAGAACTCGAGCATCCGGACGCTCGGTGACCTGGTGCGCCAGACCGAGAGCCAGATCCTGCAGGTGAAGAACTTCGGCAAGAAGTCGCTTCAGGAGATCGCCGATCTTCTCGAGCGCGAAGGACTGAATTTCGGGATGCGGTTCGAGGAGTCCGGGGAGATAATCCGGGTCCTCGACTGGGGTACGCCGCCGAGCCAGGCTGCTGCCGCCGCCCCCGATGACGAGGAGGAGTGAGATTCCATGCGGCACCGGAAGGCGGGGCGGCAGCTGCGCCGCACGAGCGAGCAGAAGCTCGCGCTCATGCGTAGCCTCGCGAGCTCGCTGATCGAGCATGAGGCGATCGAGACGACGGAGGCGAAGGCCAAGGAGCTGCGGCCGTTCGTCGAGCGACTGATCACGAAGGCAAAGGCGGGCACGCTTCACTCCCGGCGGCTCGCCGGCCGGCACGTCCAGAAGCGCGAGATCGCCGACAAGCTGTTCCAGGAGCTGGGGCCGCGATACGCCAGCCGTCCCGGTGGTTACACGCGCATTCTCAAGACCGGCCACCGCAAGGGCGACGGAGCGGAGATGGCGCGTATCGAACTGATCGTCGAGGGCTGAGCCATGTCCATCCCCAGGAACCGGTGCTACGTCTGCGACAAGGGCGTGGCCTTCGGGAACAACGTCTCCCACGCCAACAACAAGACGCGCCGCGTCTGGCGGCCCAACCTCCAGGTCGCCCGCGTGCTCGTCGACGGGCAGATCCGGAAGGTGAAGGTCTGCACTCGCTGCATCCACGCCGGCAAGGTGAAGCGTGCGCCCCGTGGGGGGTCGCAGGTCGCGTGACGACTGTTCGTCGAGTGGATCGGGGAGCCCTGCCGGGCTCCCTTTTTTTGTCGTGGATCCCGGAGCAGCTCGGAGGGCCACGACTTGCCAGGGGTCTGGTTCGCCGCGCCCACCAGCCAGGGCTTCACGGCCCGTCCCGGAACCCTCCACCACCCGTTATCTTATTGTCCGCCCATGCCACGCCGTGACGACCTGCACCGCATCCTGATCATCGGCTCCGGCCCGATCATAATCGGCCAGGCCGCCGAGTTCGATTATTCCGGCACGCAGGCCGTCAAGGCGCTCAAGGAAGAGGGGTACGAGGTCGTCCTCGTCAACTCCAATCCGGCCACCATCATGACCGACCCGGAGATCGCCGACCGGACGTACATCGAGCCGGTGACCCCCGAGTTCGTCGAGATGATAATCGCCAAGGAGCAGCCCGACGCGCTGCTGCCGACGATGGGAGGGCAGACGGCGCTCAACGTGGCGATGGCGCTCTCCGAGAGCGGGGTCCTCGAGCGCCACGGCGTCGAGCTGATCGGCGCCAACGCGCGGGCGATCGGCATGGCCGAGGATCGTGCCCAGTTCGCCGATGCGATGCGCCGGATCGGGCTCGCCGTGCCGCCCGGCGGAATCGCACGGTCGTGGGACGAGGCGCTTGCCCTTCTCGAGCTGTCGGGCTTCCCGGCCATCATCCGCCCTTCGTTCACCCTCGGCGGCACCGGCGGCGGGATCGCCTACAACCGCACGGAATTCGAGGCGATCGTCCGCCGGGGACTCGACCTCTCGCCAGTGACCCAGGTGCTGATCGAGCGAAGCGTCATCGGCTGGAAGGAGTTCGAGCTCGAGGTCATGCGCGATCGCGACGACAACGTTGTGATCGTCTGTTCGATCGAGAACATCGACCCGATGGGCGTGCACACGGGCGACTCGATCACGGTCGCGCCGGCGATGACGCTCAGCGACCGCGAGTACCAGCTGATGCGCGACGCGTCGGTCGCCGTGATACGCGAGGTCGGCGTGGACGCCGGCGGCTGCAACATCCAGTTCGCGCTCAATCCGCGCGACGGCGAGATGCTGGTGATCGAGATGAACCCGCGGGTCTCCCGGTCATCGGCACTGGCGTCGAAGGCGACGGGCTTCCCGATCGCCAGGATCGGCGCCAAGCTGGCCGTCGGCTACCGGCTCGACGAGCTGCCGAACGACATCACCAAACAGACTCCGGCTTCGTTCGAGCCCGTGCTGGACTACGTCGTCGTGAAGTGCCCGCGGTTCGCGTTCGAGAAGTTTCCCGGCGCCAGCCCGTATCTGACGACGCAAATGAAGTCGGTCGGCGAATCGATGGCCATCGGGCGGACGTTCAAGGAAGCGTTCCAGAAGGGGTTCCGGGCGCTCGAGATCGGCCGCAGCGGGTGGCAGACGGCGCCGCGCCCGATCGACGACCGGCTGGGGGACGAGAGCATCGAGTCGCTGAGGGCCGCCCTTCGACAACCGACGCCCGAGCGGATCTTTCAGGTCAAGCGCGGGCTCGAGGCCGGGCTCTCCGTGGAAACGCTGAACGAGCTGACGGCGATCGACCCGTGGTTCCTGCACCAGCTGCGCGAACTGGTCGACGCCGAGGAGCGCTACAGATCGCACCCGTCGCCCGGCGTGGCCGAGCTGCGGGCGATGAAGCGGATGGGCTTCTCCGACCGCCAGCTCGGCGAGCTGCGCGCCGAGAAGGAGGACGCGGTGCGCGGGCGACGGTGGGCGCTGGGGATCAGACCGGCGTACAAGATGGTGGATACCTGCGCCGGCGAGTTCCCGGCGGCGACGCCGTACCTGTACGGGAGCTACGATGAGGAGAGCGAGGCGCCGAAGTCGGGGCGCCGGTCGGTCGTGATTCTCGGGAGTGGGCCGAACCGGATCGGGCAGGGGGTCGAGTTCGACTACTGCTGCGTGCGGGCCGCGCTCGCCCTGCGCGAGCAGGGCTACGAAACGATCATGATCAACTCCAACCCGGAGACCGTCTCCACCGACTTCGACATCTCCGACAAGCTGTACTTCGAGCCGCTGACCCTCGAGGACGTGCTGGAGATCGTCGAGCGCGAGCAGCCCGAAGGCGTGATCGTGCAGCTCGGCGGCCAGACGCCGCTCAAGCTGACCCGGCCACTCGAGGCCGCGGGTGTGCGGATCCTCGGAACCTCGCCCGACGCGATCGACATCGCCGAGGACCGCGAGCGGTTCGAAGCGATCGCCCGCCGGCTGGGCATCACCCAGCCACCGAACGGCATGGCGACGAGCATCGACCAGGCGGTGGCGGCCGCGGAACGGATCGGCTACCCGGTCCTCGTCCGTCCATCGTACGTCCTCGGCGGGCGGGCGATGCACATCGTCTACGACGAGCCGTCGCTGCGCGAGATCTTCGACCAGGCCGCCCGCGTCTCCGAGGAACGGCCGGTACTGATCGACCGGTTCCTCGAGGACGCCTTCGAGGCCGACGTGGACGCGCTCAGCGATGGCACCGATGTCGTGATCGGCGGCGTGATGCAGCACATCGAGGATGCGGGGATCCACTCCGGTGATTCGGCGTGCGTCCTTCCCCCGTATCTGATCGGGGAGCGGGACCTGGCGACGATGCGGGCGCACACGGTGGCACTGGCCAAGGCGTTGGGCGTCGTCGGGCTGATCAACGTGCAGTTCGCGGTCAAGGAGGGCGTCGTCTACGTCCTCGAGGTGAACCCCCGGGCCAGCCGCACGGTGCCGTTCGTCTCCAAGGCGATCGGTGTCTCCCTGGCCTCGCTGGCCGCGCGGACGATGATGGGCGAGACGCTGGCCGAAGTCGGGCTGACCGAGGAGATCGTGCCGCCGTACGTGGCGGTGAAG
>DATKCV010000113.1:0-2951 GCA_035513015.1 Gemmatimonadaceae bacterium | reverse complement strand
TCAGTTCCTCCATGACGATCGGCTCCCGCGCGGAGACGTCGTATCCGAAACTCCGGTCGAACGGCGGCGGTGGCAGGTAGGGGGAGTGTGCATCGAGGTAGTTGAGAAAGACGAAGTACGGCCGGTCGGCGCTGGCATCCGACCAGCGAAGGAAGTTGCGGCTGATCTCCGGTGCACCTCGCCGGCCCACGCTGTCGTAGAGGCCGAGCATTCTCCGGAGTCCGCGCTTGCCCGCGAACCAGCGCACGATGGCGGAACCGCGCATGATCTGGCTGGGGGAGACGCCGAGATCGTCGTAGTGGAGGAAGCCCTGCGCAAGACCCGACTCCCTGCCCAGCGACCACCAGTTGGCCACGACCGCCCCCGTTCGGTAGCCGCGCTCCGAGAACGTCTCGGCGAGGGTCGGGACCGGCGCTCGCCGCGGTGGTCGCCACCAGGTCGTGAGCGCGTGCGGCCAATGGCCCGTGAAGATGCTGGCATGCGACGGAACCGACCAGGTTCCGGTGACGATCGCGCGATCGAAGACCGTCGAGGTCGCCGCGAGGCTGTCGAGAACGGGCGTCGTGTTCCGCGCATAGCCATGGAGACCGAGGTTCAGCGCGCGGACCGTGTCCAGGATGATGAGGAGGACGTTGGGCGCACCGGCCTCGGCCGCCGGCAGGCGGGACTCTGCGCTCCGCTCGCGCCAGGGCACTCCGATCTCGACCGCCGCCGCCCCGAGCAGGACCAGCAGAATAAGCACGGCCATGGTGGTCCGGGCGAAGCGCATGAATGCGGCTCTGTGCGCCTCGGCGATCCGGCCCATCTGTACGCCGATACCGAGCGCGAGCAGACCGATCGCCCACAGTGCGAGGCGCCGCTCCATCAGTGCGAGGTCGATCGTGGCGAGAACGCTGAAGGTACCGAACACGACCGGGAGCGAGCCGGCGCGAGGCCAGACGCGCGAGAGCAGCAGCAATGCGATCGCGGGAAACGCGTACACAACGGCCACGGCCAGCGGGGCCATCCAGATCACGCGCGGCCCGAGGCGCGTCACGTAGCCGGGACCGAATGTCCAGTAGGCGATGAGCGCGACCTGGCTGAATGCCGCCAGCAGTGCCACGCTCAGGTATACCGTGAACAGCTCGGCGGGCGCGACAGATCCGCCCCGCCCGTCTCCGGACGCGCCACGTTCCGGCGCTACCGATCCGTCGCCTCGTTTCTGCATTTTTCCAGGTTACCGGCGGAGCCGCGAAGGGTGACGTTCGCGAACCCGGGACCGTCGCATGCGTGCGGTAATATGGGACGCCCGTGCCGCTTCGCTAGTACCTCGCGGGCCGGCCCGCCGCGGCCGCGACCGCGTCGCGGATGAATTCGCGGATGTGCCGATTGGAGGTCGCGAGGTCCTCCCGGCGCAGGTACATCATGTGACCGCTGCGGTACCCCTCCCAGCGCATGCGGTCGCGCAGGCGCCCCGAGGGGTCGAGATTCCACATCGTGTACTTCGCGGCGAAGTAGTCGGTGCCGCCGTCGTAGTATCCGCTCTGAACGAGAAGGTGCAGCCATGGGTTCTCGGCCATCGCCTGGCGGAGGTCCTCCCCCGTGGTGTCGCCGCTGCGGTTCCAGGGGTTGACCGGCCCGAAGAGCCAGTACTGGAGGTCGGTCCGATAGCCGAGCTCGCCGCGCAGGTAGTGGTTGATGGCGGGCGCGAAGGCCTGGTTCCATGCGGAGAGAGCCGGGTCGTAGTCGTAGGACTCGCCGGCGTTGCGCCGGTCGGACCCGAGGTAGCGGGCGTCGAGGCGGCCGACCGTCAGGCCGCGGTCACGGAGCAGCTCCTTGCGCCAGAGCGAGATCGGCAGGACCAGGTTGTTATCGAGCACGACCTGCGGATCCACGCCGGCGTAGCGGGCCACGCGGCCGGCCAGGGCGAGGCGAGCGTCGTCGTCGAGCGACCCGGCGCGAGCGAGCGCCGGGATGTACTCGTCGAGAGTGAAGCGCTCCGCGTCCGCGAGCAGCTCGCCGAGGTCGCGGTCCTGGAGCGCCGGCTCGAGGTCGCGGTGGTACCAGGCGGTGGCGGCATAGTGTGGGAGCGTCAACGCCTGGCCGACCGGTCCGTCCCGACTGACGCCGAGGCCGGTCGGCGACACCAGGATCACGCCGTTCAGGTACATCCAGTGCGAGCCCTGAAGCCGCCCCGCCAAGCCCGCGACGCGGGTGGTGCCGTAGCTCTCGCCGATCAGGAACTTCGGGGAGGTCCAGCGGCCGCGGCGTGACACGAAGGCGTCGATCCAGCGGGCGAGGTATTGGATGTCCTCGTTCACGCCGAAGAACTGCGCGCGGTCCGCGTCACCGACGATGCGCGAGAAGCCGGTATTGACCGGATCGACGTACACGATGTCGGCGACATCCAGGATCGAATGCGGGTTCTCGCCAATGCCGTACGGCTGGACCGGGAACCCTTCCGGATCGATGGCGAGGAAGCGCGGGCCGGTGTAGCCGATGTGCATCCAGAGCGAGCCGGAGCCCGGCCCGCCGTTGAAGGAGATGACGAGCGGCCGGGTCGTGCTGTCGGAGACGTCGCTGCGCTCGTAGTAGACATAGAAGAGGCGAGCGATCGGCTCTCCGTCCGTGTCCCACACGGGCTGATTGCCGGCGGTCGCGCGGTACGGGACCCTTCGCCCCTCGATGGTGACGACGTGCTCGGTCGTGATCGCGGTGTCGAGCGGCATGTCCCGCTGCTGCGCGCCTCCCACGGCCGTGTGGACGGGAAGCAGGGCGAGCGCCATGATGGCGGAACGGAGGGCACATGGGGTCAACGGCTTCATCATTATCTCCATCGGTGCGCAGTACTCGAGGGCGGGTTCAGTCGACGGGCTTCCACCGCAGCTGGAGCTCGAGCTCCTCGCTGTCGCGGCCGCGCTCGTGCTCGACGCTGATCTCGGCTTCACCCGGGACCGTGAAGCGTTGACCGG
>DATKCV010000112.1:0-55068 GCA_035513015.1 Gemmatimonadaceae bacterium | reverse complement strand
TCGCTCCCCGAGGTGCCGCCGGCGGCTCGCCCGGCAGGCCCGGCCGCAACCTCCTCGATGGCCGCGAGCTCCCGGCCAAGTGCCAGCTCGAGATGCAGCCCGGCCAGGTGCTCACCATCGAGACACCGGGCGGAGGAGGGTGGGGCGAATGATGGAGAGTCCTGCTAGCGCGTTGTCAGCGTGAAGATCCTGGCTCCGACGAACGCCCCGAGCAGATGCCGGTCGAGCTGCCCGTCACGCGCTTCCATGTGCAGGATGTCCAGCGCCTGGTCCACCGATACCGCCCGCTTGTACGGACGGTCGCTGGCGGTGAGCGCGTCGAAGATGTCGGCGATCGTCATCATCCGCGTCTGGACCGGGATCGCCTCGGCGGTGATCGACCGGGGGTAGCCGACCCCGTTGAGTTTCTCGTGATGCGCGTAGGCGATCTGGGGGACGTTGCGCAGCTCGCGCGTCCACGGAATCTGCTGGAGAAACCGGAAGGTGTGCGTCACGTGCGACTCGATCTCCCGGCGCTCCTGCTCATCGAGGCTTCCGCGGCGGATCGACAGGAAGCGCAGCTCCTCCTCGCCCAACAGGGGGCGCTCGTCCCCTCGCATGTCGGTGTAGATCGCCTCGCTCAGCTGCTTCAGCTCCTGGAACCGGTCCTCGGGCAGGATCGTCGGCTCGTTGGCGGCGACCACCGCGTGGAGATAGCGCTCGAGCTGGATGCGGCGTTTGAGCAGACCGTGCTCGAGGTCCTTCACCATCGCCGCGTATCCCATCTGACCGTGCTCGAGAAGAAACGTGTTTCGCGCCCGCTCGAACTCCAGTTCGGCGCTCTGGATCAGGTACTCGAACCGGTTGCGAATGACCTCGAGGTTGGCCGGATAGAGCTTCTTGGCCTTCACCAGCACCTGCTCGCGCACCCCGACCTTGCCGAAGTCGTGGAGGAGCCCGGCGTAGCGTAGCTCCCGCAGCTGCTCGCGTGAGAACGAGATTCCACGGTACGGTCCCTCGCCGCCGCGGCCGACCGCCTCGGCCAGCCCGACCGTCATCGTTGCCACGCGCCCGGAATGTCCCGAGGTGGAGGGGTCCCGCGCCTCGATCGCAGTCACCGCTGCCGTTACGAAGCCCTCGAACAGCCGCTCGATGTCCTCGTAGAGAAAGCTGTTCTCGATCGCGACCGCCGCCTGCGACGCCAGGGCCGACACCAGCTCGACCGCATCGTCGTCGTACGACACGACCTCGCGCTCGACCGCATCGGGCGTCGTCAGACGCTTGTCCAGCGACCGCTTCCGGTTGATCAGCTGAAGCACGCCGATCACCTCGTCGCGATGTGTCTTCATTGGGATGACGAGCATCGATTTGGTGCGGTAGCCGAACTTGTCGTCGAAGCTGCGGTTCTGACGGTACTCGACGTCGTGGGGCAGCAGGTAGACGTCGGCGATGACGAGCGGTTCGGCCGTCGCCGCCGCGTAGCCGGCGAGGCTCGTGTGGTCGATCGGGACGGTGAACTCGCTGAAGGGCAGGTTCGGCAGCGTCTGATTCTGCGAGAGCTTGAATCGCAGCGAATGTGGCTCGCATCCCTCGACGCGGTCGACCAGGTAGACCGAACCCGCATCGCTGTTCGTGATGCGCCGCGCCTGGCTGAGGATCATCTCCAGAAGCGTCAGAAGGTCGCGCTCGGTGGAAAGTGCGACACCGACCCGTGTCAGGTCGCTGAGCTCGCGGTGCCGCTGGATCTCCTGGTGGCGCGCGCTGCGCTCGGCGACGAGCGCCGCAGCGTGCCGGAACGCGCCTCGAAGCTGCGCGAGCACCGTTCCCGCCGCGGCGCCGCCCGGGATGAAGCTCGTCAGCAGGTCGAACGGAAAGTTCGGGGGTGGCTCGATGTCGCCGGGATCGCCCACGCCGACCAGCGCCACCAAGCGAGCCACGTCGGCTACGCGCTCGGCGTCCTCGCCGATGCTGTTCAGGAGGATGCGGTCGAGGGCAATGACCGTCGGCCGTTCCGGATCCAGCGTGCCGGAGGTGGGAAAGGCGGGCACGCGCCGCACCTCCACCATCCCCTCACGGCAGACGAGAGGGAGCGCGGAAAGCGCGCGTCCGATCGCGACGATGAGCAGCGGCTTCGCGGCCATTCGCTGGGGAGGCGGGACGGCATCGCGCCGGCCCCGACGTCGGGGTCGGCGCCGAGGAGGTGCCGGCGATCGATGCCGCTAGAGGCCCTGCTTCGCCCGCGCCAGGGCCTTCTGCGCCGGCTCGTAGTCCGGGAACTCGGCGAGCACGGCTCGGTACTGCTCGGCGGCCCGCTCCCAGTTTCCGTTGGTCTCATCGGCGACCGCGCGTGCGTAGAGCAGAGCGGCCTTGAACGGGACCTGCTTCGCCTTGTCGTTCCGCGCCTCGCGGACCTGACGCTCCACCGCGGGCAGCTGCATTCCCTGGTTCATCCGGCCGGCGAGCCGCGAGATCGCGACCATGAAGTTGTCGTTGCGGTCGCTCACCGTCTCGACGTACACGATCTCGCTCGTCTCGGTGTCCACGGCCCGCACATCGATTCGCATTGCCCCGCGGCCATCGATCACGAAACTCCCGAAGATCATGTGATGCGCTCCGAGCAGACGGCCCAGACGCACGGCCGTTTCCCGGTCCACGCGCTCGGTGGCGTTCAGATCCTGCTCGCGCATCACGTGCACGAGCTGATCGCGCTCGACCACACGGATGGCCTCGTTCGCGGCGAGCTCCGTCTGGAGGAGGTCGGCGATCCCGATCCGGAGGGCGTCGTATTCCTGGTGCCAGCGGCCGACCGCGCCGTTGTTGAAGTGCATCACGGCCACCATCGGACGCGTGTCCGGCTCCTGCCCGGCCGCCGATCCGGCGACCACCGCAATCAGCGCCCCGGCCGCCATCATCGTCGATCTGATCATTGCTCGTCTCATTGGTCCCTCCGGTGCCTATACCATCAGCGTCAGTCCTTCCGCGGCCGGGATGATCTCCAGAGCGCCGCCGCGCCGCTTCACGTATGCCCTGCATTCCTCCACCCGCCGGTCCACCTCGTCGTCGGTGCGCTCCGGCTTGTGGTGAAACAGCACGAGTTGCTCGACCTCGCCTTCCAGCGCGAGCTCCAGCGCATCCTCGTGCGTCGAGTGTCCCCACCCGCGGTGATGGTCGTATTCCTCGACGGTGTACATCGTGTCGTGCACCAGTACCTTGGCGCCGCGCACGAACGACACGAGCTCCTGCCGCCATCCGGTCGGACCGTCGTACGGGGCCGTGGGATTGAGCTCGTTGTCCGAGATGTAGACGAGCGCGCTCCCGGTCCCGTTACCGTCCGCGAACCGATAGCCGAGCGCTCCCCCGGGGTGGCGCACCGGGAACGCCGAGACCCAGTATCCATTTCCTCGACAGCGCTCGCTCGTCACGCCCCGAAAGTCCACCGTCGCATCGATTTCCTCGAAGGTGACCGGAAACACGACAGGGGACATCTGGTCGCGCACGACCCGATCGATGCTCGTCTCCAGGGCGGCCGAGCCCCAGATCGTGAACCGGTTTCCGCGCTGGAAGATCGGGCCGAAGAACGGCAGCCCCTGGATGTGGTCCCAGTGGGCGTGGGTGAGGAAGATGTCGCCGTTTATCGGTGCGCCGTTGGCACGGGTGATTAGCGAACGCCCCAGTTCCCGGATACCGGTACCGGCGTCGAGGATGATCAGCCACCCCTCCGACGTCCGTACCTCGACGCAGGGAGTGTTGCCACCGTAGCGAACGGTCTGGGGACCCGGGCTCGGAATGGAGCCGCGGGTTCCCCAGAACTGGATCCTCAGGCTCATGGAGATGCGGAGTCGGGGCAGCGTTGATGCTGCCGTGCCCATGAAGGAGACGATATGGACGCGCTCACGCCACAGGCGTGAGCTTCGTCACACGCGCACGCGCGCCCGCCGCTCCAGTGCCTGTCGGTCGGCGACGCTGATCCTGCGCCGCTCGACCGAGATCCACCCGGCATCCTGGAACTCACGCATCGCGCGGGACACCGTCTCGCGACTGGCCCCGATCATCTGCGCGATCGTCTGGTGCGTCAGCGGTTTCTCGATCTGCTCCGTGCCCGACTCCTCGGCCATCTCCAGGAGGAGCCGCGCGATCCGGCCGGGCACGTCGAGCAGCACCAGACCGCCGATCTTGCCGTCGGCCCGTCTCAGCCGGCGAGACAGCTCGTGCAGCAGCGACCACGCCACGCGCGGGCTGCTTTCCACGCGCTTGCGGAAATCATCGCGTCGCAGCACCAGCAGCGCCGAGTCCTCCATCGCGATCACGTGCGCCGAGCGCGGCTGGTCGTCGATCAGCGAAAGCTCGCCGAAATACTCGCCCACGCCGAGGACGCCGAGAATGACCTCCCGCCCATCCTCGGCCACCAGCACTACCTTGACCCGCCCCTCGCGCACGATGAACAGGGAATCTCCCGGGTCATCCTCGAAGACGATGACGCTCCCCTTCGGGTAGCTCTTCTCCCGCATCAGCGCGGCGAACTGCTGCAGCTCCTCGGCGTCGAGAGTGCCGAACAGTGGAACGGTCGCGAGAAATCCAGCGGTGTGCATGTATGGCTCGGATGGCGGCGTGACTCCGGCGCTCGAAGGCGGCCGCGCGCGCGGCGGGAGATTTTCGCTGGGCAACGCCGCAAGTTAGAGAGGACCGGGGCGCGTGTCAAAGGGGCAAAGCCTTGTCGCCTTGTCTTTTACGACACACTCCGGCTATATTTGAAAGCTGCTTTCACGCTCAACCAGAGGCACCAGTGAAGACCGACATTCATCCGACCTACGCGACAGCGACGGTGAAGTGCGCCTGTGGCAACACCTTCGTTACACGCTCGACGCAGGCGGAAATCCATACCGACATCTGTTCTGCCTGCCACCCGTTCTTCACGGGCAAACAGAAGCTCATCGATACTGCGGGACGCGTCGAGCGTTTCCGTCAGAAGTACGGGAAGGAGAGCTGAACCTCCGCCACCGGCTGGATGAGGCGCTCTCCCGCGCCGAGCAGGTCGAGCGTGATCTCTCGAACCCGGGCGCGGTCCGGGATGCGAACAGGCTGGCCGGGCTGGGTCGCGAGCACCGGAGGCTCACCGAAGTCGTTGCCATGGCACGCCAGCTCCACAAATACGAAGACGAGCTCGAGCAGGCGCGCGAGCTCGTTTCCGTTGATGACCTCGAGCTCGCCGCCGAGGCGCGCGCCGAAGTCGAACGCGTCGAGGCACTGCTCGCCCTGTGCGAGCAGCGCCTCAAGCCGCTGCTCATCCCGCGTGATCCACTCGATGATCGCAACGCGATCGTCGAGATCCGTGCCGGAACCGGAGGCGACGAGGCCGCGCTCTTCGCCGCCGATCTCTTCCGCATGTACGAGCGGTTCGCCGGCCGCCGCCGCTGGCGCATCGAGGTGATGTCGCTGTCCGAGGGCACCCTGAAAGGTCTCAAGGAGGCGATCTTCAAGTTGGCGGGCGAGGGCGCCTTCGGCGTGATGCGCTGGGAGTCGGGCGTGCACCGGGTCCAACGCGTCCCGGTCACCGAAAACCAGGGGCGCATCCATACTTCGGCGGCCACCGTCGCCGTGCTGCCCGAGGCCGAGGAGGTCGACGTCCGGATCGAGGACAGGGACCTGCGCGTCGACGTCTTCCGTTCCTCGGGGCCCGGCGGCCAGAGCGTCAACACGACCGACTCCGCGGTGCGCATCACCCACATTCCGACCGGCATCGTCGTCAGCCAGCAGGACCAGAAGTCGCAGCTCCAGAACAAGCAGAAGGCCATGGAAGTGCTGCGCGCGCGGCTGCTCGACATGCGGCTCGCCGAACAGGAGGCGGAGCGCGCCCGGATGCGGAAGACGCAGGTCGGCACGGGCGACCGCTCAGCCAAGATCCGCACGTACAACTTTCCGCAGAATCGGGTGACCGACCATCGCATCGGCCTCACCCTTCACGAGCTGACGCGGGTGCTCGACGGCGAGATCGATCCGCTGGTCGAGGCGCTGGCACTCGCCGATGTCGAGGACCGGCTCGGTGACTGACGTCGTCGTCGCGCTGCCGGTCGCGCGCAGGATCGGCGCGCTGGTAGACGAGATCGCCGCCGTACTGGCCGATGCGGGCCTCGCCGAGGCGCGCGCCGAGGCACGCGACCTCGTAGCGGTGCTCCTCGACGTCCCGCGATTCTGGCCCTCCTTGCACCGCGACGAGCCGGCTGGCGAGACGCTGCGCACGGCGGCGCTCGCCGCCGCGGCGAAGCGCGCTCGTGGCTCGCCGTTCGCCTACGCCGCCGGCCGCGCCGCCTTCCGACACCTCACGCTCGAAGTCGATGAGCGCGTCCTGATTCCGCGCCAGGAGACCGAGCGGCTCGTCGAGCTCCTGCTCACCCTTCCCGCCGCGGGCGGCGGCGCGGGCGCCGGGTTGGCGATCGACATCGGAACGGGTTCCGGCGCTATCGCGCTCGCGCTCGCCACCGAGGGCTCGTTCGAGCGGATCATCGCCACCGACGTATCGCTCGATGCGCTCGTCGTCGCGCGCGACAACGCGGACCGCCTCGCCGGCGCGCTGCGCGCGCCCGTGGAGATGCGGCACGGCTCCTTCCTGGCACCGGTTCGCACCGAGCGCGCGCGGCTCATCGTGTCGAATCCCCCCTACATCGCACTGTCCGAAGCGCCGGAGCTTCCGCCCGCCGTCCGCGACTGGGAGCCTCCGATCGCCCTCTTCGGCGGCGGCGACGGCATGTGCGCCGTTCGCGCCATCATCGCCGATGCGGCGGGGGTGCTCGAACCAGGTGGTGTGCTCGCCCTCGAGGTCGACGCGCGCCGCGCGTCGCTGGCCGCCGCGGCGGCCGCCGCCGATGGCCGCTACGACGAGATCCGCGTGTTAGCCGATCTCGCCGGCCGCGAGCGTTACCTCATGGCGCGCGCCCGCACCACCGCCCGGGCACACTGAGCATTCACGCCGCCGGCCTGGCCGGGGGCACCACCACGAGAGGAACGACATGCTGGAGGAACGCGCACGAGAGCTGGGCCGGTTGATCGGACAGAGCAGTGAGTACCAGGCCGTGAAACGCGCCAACGAGGCGTTGAGCGGCGACGATGAGGCGATGGAGCTGATGCGCAAACTCGAGCAGCTCCGCACCGACGCTCAGCGGATGATCGAGCGTGGAGAGCAACCGAGCGAAGAAATGGAACGAGAGCTCGACTCGCTGCTCGAGCAGGTGCAGCGCAACCCGGCGTACCAGCGCGTGCTGGTCGCGCAGGAGAACTTCGACAAGATCATGGCGCGTACGAACGAGTGGATCCTCGACGGGATCAAGAAGGGCTCGGCGAGTCCCATCATCACCCTTGGCTAGCTCGTGGCCGGTGCCGGGAAGTTGATCGTCCTCGAGGGGCCGGAGGGGGCGGGAAAGAGCACCCAGCTCCGCTCGCTCGAGAGGCATCTCGGCGAACACGGTCTGCCGGTCGTCGCCTCGCGCGAGCCGGGCGGCACCCGCCTCGGCGCCGAGATTCGCCGGTTGCTGCTCGACCCGAACGGGGAGATCGCAGCGCGGGCCGAGGCGCTGCTTTTCATGGCGTCGCGGGCACAGCTCGTCGAACGCGAGCTTCGTCCCGCCCTGGCCGCCGGCCGCATCGTCCTGCTCGATCGGTTCTTCCTCTCGACCTACGCGTACCAGATCGCCGCCCGGGGGCTCCCGGAGCCGGAGGTCCGTGCGGCCAATGGGTTTGCGACATCGGGTCTGGTTCCCGACCTGACTCTGGTCCTGGACCTCGACCCCCGCGAGGGGATGGCTCGCGTCCAGGCAAGGGGCGGGCACGATCGAATGGAGAGCACGGGAAAAGCGTTCCACGACCGTGTCGCAGCGGCGTTCACGACTTATCTTGAGACGGACTGGCAGCGCGAGCATCCCGAGTGCGGGCCGATCGTCGGAATCGACGCCCGGGGTCAGCCCGAGGAGGTGTTCGGTCGCATCGTGGCCGCGTTGGCGGCCCGTTGGCCTGAAACTTTCCCGCGATTGCCGGGGTCGGACCGATAGCGGCTCGCTCACCATGAGGATTCCATGCGGTCACGTGCATTCGTCGTCATAGCGGCGCTCACCGGCGCCCTGGTGTCGGGAGGTTGGCTGCTCCAGCGTGGCAGCCAGACCACGGCCGGCGCAACGGATCGGGCGCAGCTGTTCGACGAAGTCTTCCGGCACGTGTCCCGCTTCTACGTGGATACGCTCCAGTCGGGTGAGCTCTATCAGAAGGCCGTCGAGGGGATGCTCGAGAACCTCAACGATCCCCACAGTGCGTTCCTCAACCCCGAGCGGTTGCGCCGCCTGACCGAAGGCACCACCGGCCGCTACGCCGGGCTCGGCATCCAGATCGAGCCGCGCGATGGCTGGATCGTCGTCGTGGCGCCGCTCCCCGGCACCCCCGCCGAGCGCGCCGGCATCCTGACCGGCGACCGGATAGTCGAGATCGAGGGGCGAAGCACGCGTAGCTGGACGTCCGACGAGGCGCTGCGCGCCCTCCGCGGGCAGCCCGGTACCCGCGTCTCCTTCGTCATTGACCGGCCGGGGGCCGAGACCAGGCTGCCGTTCAGTCTCACGCGCCGGGAGATCCAGGTCAGCTCGGTGCGCCGTGCGTCGCTCATCTCCGACGACGTCGGCGTGGTCGAGTTCAGGGTGTTCAGCGAGAACACCGCCGATGAGGTGGCGAGCGCCGTGGACTCGCTTCACGGCGCGGGAATGCGGTTGCTGATCCTCGACATGCGCAGCAACCCGGGCGGCCTGCTGGACCAGGGCGTCGGCGTCTCCGAGCTGTTCCTCGACCGCGGTCAGAAGGTCGTCTCGATGCGCGGCCGCACGCGCGATGCCAACCGCGACTACCTCGACCGAACGCCGCAGCGGTGGCCGACCCTGCCGATGATCGTGCTCGTGGACAGCGGGAGCGCCAGCGCCAGCGAGATCGTCGCCGGAGCCCTCCAGGACCACGACCGTGCGGTGGTCCTCGGCACGACCACCTTCGGCAAGGGAAGCGCGCAGAGCCTGTTCGCGATGCCCGGCGGGGGAGCGCTCAAGCTGACGACGGCGCTCTGGTACACGCCGATCGGCCGGTCGATCAACAGGCCGATTCAGCCCGCCGACAGCATCGACGATGGTGACGGCCCCGACGCCAAGACGGAGTCGTTCCGCACTCAGGGAGGTCGCGTGGTTTACGGTGGCGGCGGTATCACGCCCGATCTGATCGTCGGCGCGAGGCCGCCCACCGAGGCCGAGATCGAATTCCAGCGGGCGCTCGGCCGTCACGTTCCGCAGTTCTTCGATGCGCTGACGAGTTACGCCATCGATCTTCGGGCACAGCGAACCGTCCGATCGCCGCAGTTCGAGGTGACGCCGGCAATGCTCGAGGAGCTCTGGCGTCGCATGGAGGAGCGCGGGATCCGCATGGACCGGCGTGCGTTCGATGCCGCTTCGGAGTCGCTGAGCCGTCAGCTCGGCATCGAGATCGCCAGGTACGTGTTCGGCGGCGACGCCGAGTTCCAGCGTTGGGCCCGGCACGATGCAGTGATCCAGCGTGCGCTGGAGCTGGCCGTCGGAATCGCGACGCAGCGCGAGCTGTTCGATCGCGCGGACGAGAATCGGGACCCCACCGAGCGGCGGTCAGCCTCGCGACGGTGACCGAGCGCGTCTTCATTCTGGGCGCGGGACGGGCCGGACGCGGGCTCGCCCGCGCCCTTCGCGCATCGGGGACGAGCGTGGTCGGCCTCCACGGAACCCGCGCCAGCGGGGACGAGGGCGGTATTACCGCCGGTGCGATTCCCGAAACGGCAGGCGAGGCCGGGATCGTGATCGTCGCGGTGCAGGATGCGCAGCTCGAGAAGGCGCTCGACGAGCTGGCGTCGGCGCCGATCCGCCCCGGTGCGGTCGTGCTCCACGCAAGTGGCAGCAGTGACCCTGCGGGCCTCGACGCGCTGCGCGCGGCGGGACATCCCGGGGGAACGTTCCACCCTCTGGTATCCCTCGCCGACCCGGACCGCGCGGCGGAGCTGCTCGCACAGGCGTGGATCGGCATCGATGGCGATCCGCCGGCCCGCGAGGCGGCGCTCGCCCTCGCCGACCGTCTCGGCGCGCGCGTCCTCGAGATTCCGGCGGGACAGAAGGAACGCTACCACGCTGCCGCGGTCTTCGCGGCCAACTTTCCCACCATCCTCGCCGCCATCTCGATACGCCTCCTGCGCGAGGCTGGAATCTCCGAGCGCGAAGGCTGGGCCGCGCTGCGCGGGCTCATGGCGGCCACCGTCTCGAACCTGCAGCACGGCGATCCGCGGACCACGTTGACCGGTCCGATCGTGCGCGGCGACGCCGACACCGTGATGCGGCATTTGGGGGCGCTGGCGTCGGATCCATTCGCGCTCGATGCATACGTGGCGCTGTCGCGCGCGGCCTTGCCGCTGGCCGAGCAGACGGGTACGTCCGCCGATCTTCTGCGGGAAATCGACCTGCTGCTCGGTGGGGCTGAGGGATAGGGGATAGGGGACAGGGGACAGGGGACAGGGGACAGGGGACAGGGGACAGGGAACAGGGAACAAGCACCGCGACGGCGTCCTTCAGCTCGCGTCCGCACCCCCTATCTCCTATCCCCTATCCCCTATCCCCTCACGCCCGTCTGATCCACGACCTGCACGCCTCTCGGAGGCGTGAACGAGAAGCTCGCCCGCTGGACCACGGCGTTCGGCTGGATGGTCAGCATCCGGATCCGCCGCGTGATCCCCGTCTGCTCCACCACCTCGAACTGCCGGATCAACCCGTCGGCATCATCGATCCACAGGGTTGCCGAGGTGAACGGCTCCGTGCGCGACCCGGGCGCCAGCTTCACCACGCGCACCGATCGGCTGCCGATGGTGGCCGACCCGCCGTCGGTGATCTCGAAGCGCGTTCCGGGGTCCCGCATCAGTTGCGCCGGATCGAACGCCATGGCTCCGGCGGCGTCCATGGGCATCTTGAACGCCTGCCCAGGGTTCGTGCTCGGCAGGTACATCCAGATCGCCGAGCCGTCGACCACGATCAGGTCGCCCGCGGGGTCCGTGAACCGGACGGAGATGAGATTCGGCTGCTGGCGCTGGAACTCGCCGCTCGCGTGCATGGTGCTTCCGGTGAGCGGGTTCGTGAGAGTCTGCTCGAACGTCGCCCGGAGCGTCTTCATTCCCTCGTATGCGGCAACCGCGCGGTCCACCGCCACCTGTGCGGCATCCTGTGCGCCGGCCGGCGATGCGTTCGCGAGCATCGCCGCCACCGCGACGCCGGTAATCCATCGGGTCATTGAGCTCCTCGTCTGAGGCCGCCACCGGCGGCACGACCTGTCCTACCCGATCGTGACGGGGGCGGTTCCGGGCGAGGGCGCAACGGAGCGGCCGATCGCGCCGGCGATCAATCGAAGCTCCACAACCAGCCTGGCGAACTGGTCCGGGAACAGCGACTGGCTGCCGTCGGACAGTGCGCGGTCCGGGCTCGGATGCACCTCGACGAGGATCCCGTCGGCTCCGGCGGCCACCGCCGCCCGCGCCATCGGCGTCACCTTGTCGCGGATCCCCGTTCCGTGGCTGGGGTCGGCGATGATCGGCAGGTGCGACAGCCGGTGGACGAGCGGGATCGCGGTCAGATCGAACAGGTTGCGGGTCGCGGGATCGAAGCTGCGCACGCCGCGCTCGCACAGGATGACCTGGTCGTTCCCTTCGGCGAGGATGTACTCGGCGCTGAGCAGCAGGTCCTTGATCGTCGCCGCCATGCCGCGCTTGAGGAGCACGGGTTTGCCGATCCGGCCGACGGCCTTGAGGAGCGAGTAGTTCTGCATGTTGCGGGCGCCGACCTGGATGCAGTCGGCGTGCTCGGCGACGAGATGCGCACCCTCCTCGTCCATTGCCTCGGTGACGATCGCCAGTCCGGTCTCGCGCCGGGCCATCGCGAGGAGCTCCAGCCCCTTCTTGCCGAGTCCCTGAAACGAGTAAGGCGAGCTGCGCGGCTTGAACGCGCCGCCGCGAAGCGCCGTCGCGCCCGCGGCACGTACCGCGCGGGCCGCGGTCAGGATCTGATGCTCCGACTCGACGGAGCAGGGCCCGGCTATCACCGCTATCTCCGGCCCGCCGAACGCAACCCCCGGCGCGATCGTGACGATCGTGTTTTCGGCGCGCCATTCCCGCGACACCTGCTTGTACGGCTGCGTGACGTAGATGATCTCGGCCACGCCGGGGAGCGCCTCGATCCGCGACCCATCGACCCGCCCGTCGTTACCCACCAGGCCGATCGCCGTGCGCTGCGACCCCGGCATGGGTCGGGCCTGGTAGCCCATCTCCTCGATTCCGGCGACGACGCGATCCACCTCTTCCTTCGTCGCACCGTGCTTCATCACGACAAGCATGAGATCCTCAAAGCTCGTGACTCCACCCGTCGCTGGCGAGCACTACCCGGCCGGGAAAGTGCTCGCCCACCTCGGCACGTACGTCCACACGCTCGACTGGCGGATAGAAGTGCGTCAGCACGAGAAGGCCGGGCGCCGCCCGGGCGGCAATGAGCCCGCACTCGCGAGGGGTGAGGTGTGTCGGCACCGCCATCGACTCGGGGAGCGAGCACTCGCACAACAGCACGTCCGTCCCTTCGGCCCACCCACCCAGCGTCTCGTCGAAGCCGGTATCGCCGGTGTAGACGATCCGGCGCCCGCCCCGCTCGACGGAATATGCAACACTCTCATCGGTGTGGGGAACCTTTCGGGCCTCGACCCGGAAACCGGACTCGCCGCCGATGACCGCCGCCTCCCCCGGCGGAAGCTCGCGGACCGTGAGGGGGAACCCCGGGTCGACGAGCCAGCTCCCGAACGCCGCGGCGAGGCGCTCCACCAGGTCCCGGGTGCCGGGAGGGCCGATGATCTCCACCGGCTCCGATCGGGCGGGCAGCCTGCCGTGCCGCCAGGCGAAGATCAGAGTGGGAAGGTCGCCAACGTGGTCGGCGTGAAAATGGGAGAGTGCCACGTGCGTGATCGACATCCAGTCGTGGGCCGCCAGGCGCTGGACGATCCCGCTTCCGCAGTCGAGGAGCAACCGGACCTCCCCCGCCTCTACCAGGTGCCCGGCGCGCACCCGCTCCGGCACCAGCGCGATCGTCCCCGTCCCGAGCGTCGTGAGCCGCATCACCCTCGCCCCCGGAACACCGCGCGCCGGATCGCCTCGTACCCCGGCGTGCGCAGCCGGATCAGATATACGCCGGCGGGCACCGTGCGGCCGTCATCCGCCGTTCCATCCCAGGCGAAGAGCGGGTCGCAATTGGACGGATCGCCCGCGGGTCCGCGGCCGTAGCGTCCCGGCCAGTGCTCCCGGTCGTCGCGGATCAGCACGCGCACCGGGCGTCCACGCAGGTCGAAGATCTCGAGCCGCACTCGTCCCTCGGTGTGCAGATCGAACCAGATGCACGTGGCCGCCGCTGTCGCCGTGGGAAACGGGTTCGGGAAATTCTGGTAGAGCAGCGTCGTAAGCGGGCTGCTGTCGTCCGTGACGACGAACGAGCTCATGCTCGATACGGCCGACGATTCGCCGGTCGGGAGCCGGGCGATGACCTCCCAGCGGTACGAAGTGTTCGACTCCAGGTCGGTCGCGGTCTGAAAGGTGGTGTCGGGCCAACCGCGCAGCGACACGACCGCGTTTCCGGAGCCGACGCTGATCACGTTCACGTCGTAGCGCCATGGTCCGGGCGGTTCGGCGATGTCGATGCTCGACCATATGAACTCCGGACGGCGTGTGTCGAGCAGAGTCCCGTTGGGAACGTTGGGAAAGATCAGCCGCAGCCAGCCGGCGATCGGACGCGGCCCATCCACGGCCGACGCCGGTTGTTCCGTGCCCGGCGGCGTGATCGCGAACGCACGCCACCAGACCTGCTGCCGTTCAGGGAGCGGGCGGGACGGACGGACTCGCACCGTGTCGCCCTCCAACAGCGTGTCGAGGAGCAGCGGCGCCGCGAAATCGGCGCGCGTCGACAACTGGAAACGATACGTCACCGGCAGGTCGGCCGGCTCGAGAGAATCCACGAAAATGATGAATTCCGGCGTCGCGTCACGGATCGAGTCGGTGCCCGGTGGCCCGATGATCACAGTCGTCCGGGCCGCCGGAACGACATCCCGCGCCCAGCGCGCGGCGAGGAGCAACGGCAACCCGGCGAGCAGGAGCAGCCCCGCCGCGCGGGCCGCGGTCATGCGGAGGCCGATACGGCCTCGACGCCCGCATCCGGCGGCGGCCCGGCCTCGACCGCCCGTTCTGGGCGCATGCGAACGCTGACCAGCGACGATACGCCGGGCTCCTGCATCGTCACACCGTAGACCGCATCCGCGGCATCGGTCGTGGTCCGCGGGTTGTGCGTGATGACGATGAATTGCGTGCGCGTCTTGAACTGGTTCAGCATCCGGACGAACCGGCCGATGTTCGCGTCATCCAGCGGCGCATCGACCTCGTCGAGCAGGCAGAACGGACTCGGTTTGGTCAGAAAGATACCGAACAACAGCGACAGAGCGACGAGTGCGCGCTCGCCGCTCGACAGCAGGTGTATGCGCTGCGTCCTCTTGCCGCGTGGCGATGCGTGGATCTCGATGTCGCAGTCCAGCGGCGCCTCCGGATTCTCGAGCCTCAGGTCGCACTCGCCTCCGCCGAACAGCGTCATGAAGATCTGACGGAAGTTCTCGCGCACCTGCGCGAAGGTCTCCAGAAACAGTTCACGCGCCGTCGCGTCGATCTCACGGATCGCCTGCTGGAGCGAGAGCCTGGCCGCCGCGAGGTCGTTGCGCTGCGTGGTCAGGAAGTCCAGCCGCTTGACCTCGTCCTCGTGCTCCTCGATCGCCAGCGGGTTGACCGGGCCCAGTGCCTCGAGCTGCTGCCGGAGCGCGTCACTCTCCGCGCGCAGCGTCTCGTCATCCACATCGACGGGCTCGATGCTCGCCAGCATGTCCTCCAGCGACCGCCGCCATTCCGTCTCCAGGCGCTCACGGATCGCCGTCCGCCGTCCAGAGAGCTCGGTGAACCGCAGCTCCGCCTGGTGGAGCGCTTCGGCCAGCGCGGCGCCGCGGTGCCGGTAGTCGTCGAGCGCGTGATCGGCCGCGGTCAGCGCGGCATCCGCGTCCTGGACGGCGGACTCGGCACCGGCGAGCCTGGCCTCACCGTCGGCCAGTGTTCCCTGACGCGTCTCGAGCTCCAGCTGCCAGCCGGCCACCTGCTGGGCGAGCGCCGAGTCGGCCTGCGTCAGACCGGACAGTTCTTCGCTGAGTGCGCCGAGGCGCGTGGTGGCCGTGCCTTCCTCTTCGGCCAGCCGCCGCTCGCGGTCCGCGGCAACCTGAAGCCGCGCGTGCCTTTGCGCCTGTTCGATCTGGCCACGCGTTCGCCGTTCGCGAGCCTCTTCCTGCGACCGCTCGGCTTCGACGAGCCGCGTGCGAGCCGCGCTCACCGCCAGCTCCCGTTCGGCGAGCACTCCCCGGCTCTCCGAGATCCGTGCTTCGACCACGACACGGCGCGCCTCGATCGCGTCGCGCCGCTCGGCCAACCGCTGGGCCAGCAGCCTTGCCTGCTCGAGGTCCCGCTCGGTGCGCTCCTGGTTGCGCAGCAACTCGCCGCGTCGCTCCTCGGTGCGGCGAGCGATCTGCTGCGCGGAGGCCGCAGCCTCGGCGGCGGCGGCGGCGCGCTGTTCGGCGGCGTGCAGATCGTCGCGTGCCGCATCCGCGGCGGCCCCGGCCTCCTGCCGCGCCCGCGCGCTGGCCGTCAACTCCGCGCGCAGCGTATACAGCTCGGCCCGACGCCGCAGTGGTCCGGGGCCGCCGGCGCTCCCGGGCAGCCACACCGCGCCGCGGGCGTCGACGAATGCCGCGCCATCGTCCTCGGCGTGCACGTGGCCGAGCAGCGCCTGAATCCAGCCGCGCGCCGGCGCCGCCACCGAGACCAGTCTGGCCAGCGCTTCCTGCCCATCCATGCCTGCCTCGTCGCCGGCCGGCATCGCGTCCACGGGGAGAAGCAGGAGCGGTCCCGGATTGGCCGCGGCGTGCCAGTCGCGTACGGAGCGCGCCACACTGGCATCGCGCACCAGCACGGCGTGCACCGTCGCGCCCAGGAACCGCTCGACGATGATGGCCGCTCCCTGGTCGGTTTCGATGAAATCGGAGAGCGGGCCGAGCACGCCGCCATCGCCGAATCGACTCCGCTCCTTGAGGAGTTGCGCCGCCGCGGGAGCCAGTCCCACCCGCTCCCGCTCGAGCGTTTCCAGCGCGTTGACCCGGCCCTGGAGCGCTGTGTGCGCCTCGTCCGCGCGGAACAGCTCGGAGCGTGCGGCGCTCTCCCGTTCGCGCGCCTCGCGCGCCGACTCGCGCGAGGCGTCCTGCTCGGCGACGGCGACTTCCGCCGCTGCGGTCGCCTCCTCGGCCCCGCGCGCGCCATCGGCGTGCTCTCGCCGCGCGGTCGTGGCTGCGTCATCGAGTTGCGCGCGCTCTTCGTCGAGAGCCGCGATCCGGGCGGCGACCTCATCCAGCTCCCTTTGGGCGCGCTCGGAATCCAGCTGGAGTGCTCGCAGCGCGTCGTGAGCCTCCCGAAGCGCCCGCTCCGCCCGCTCAACCGCCTCCCTCGTGGCGGCGAGGGACCTTCGTGCTTCCTCCTCGCGTGCCGTGTCGGTGGCGAGTGCCTCCGAGGCGGCGTTCAGAACCGTTTCGCAGGCGGCGCGCTCCTCCGCCGAACGCTGCCGCTCGGCAGCGATTCGCACCCCGTAGGCTTCCCCCTCGCGCCGCTCCTCCTCGGCGCGCTGGCGGCGCTCCTCGGCGTTGCGCTGGCGCTCCGCCGCCACGGCGATCTCGCTCTGCAACTGCAGGAGGTGCTCGCGCTGCGCGTTGACCAGCCGTGCCAGTTCGGCGCGCCGTCCCTCGGCCGCCGTGCGAGCGCCGTGCGCCGCGTCACGTGCCGCTTCCGCGGCGCGCGCGTCGGATTCGCAGGCTGGCAGCTGCTCGCGCAGTACCGCGATCCGCGTCTCCAGACGTCCGAGCTCCTCGTGCCACGCCGCCATCTCGCGTCCGGCCAGCGTGACCTCGACGTTGAACCGACGCGATGACAGTTCCACATGCCGCTCGGCGCGCTTCCGCTGACGCGACAGCGAGCGCACCTGACTCTGCACCTCCGAAAGGAGATCGTCCAGCCGCTGGAGATCGACCGTCGTCTCCTCCAGGCGCCGCTCGGTCGTGCGGCGCCGGTCGCGGTAGAGCCCGACGCCGGCTGCCTCCTCGAACAACTCGCGCCGATCGTCGGGCCGGTCGGAGAGCAGCGCGTCGATCATCTTCGCTTCGATGACCACGCCCGAATCGGCCGCCAGCCCGGTACCGCGCAGCATGTCGTGAATGTCGCGCAACCGGCATGGCGTCCGGTTGAGCAGGTAGTCGCTCTCTCCCGAGCGCGACAGCCGGCGCGTGATCACGACTTCCTTGAACGGCACCGGCAGAGCGCCGTCCTCGTTCTCGAAGTACAGCGACACCTCGGCCAGGTTGACTGCCCGCCGGGCCGTCGTCCCCTGGAAGATCACTTCCTCCATCTTGGCGCCGCGAAGCAGCCGCGCGCGCTGCTCGCCGAGCACCCACCGCACGGCGTCGGAGACGTTGGACTTCCCGCACCCGTTCGGCCCGACGATCGCCGTGACTCCGGGCTCGAACACCATGTTCGTGAGATCCGCGAACGACTTGAAGCCGTGCAGCTCGAGCTTCGTCAACCTCACTAGAACACTCTCCCGATCCGGTACACGACGGTCGGCACGAACCCCGCTTCGCGCACCGCCGGCTCCGCGGCCAATGCCGACTCGGTAGTCTCGAAGGCGCCGACGTACACGTGGACCGAACCCGCTGCCTGTGCCAGCCCATAGGCGGGAAGTCCGCGCTGGCGAAGCCGGGCGATCTCGGCACGGGCGCCGGCGGAATCGGTGTGGGAGAGGGCGAGCAGTGCGAATGGCGCCCACACCACGCCTCCGGCATCGGCTGCCAGAACGCGTCGCTCGCGCAGCGCGACGAGCAGCGACTCGGCGTCGCTCTCCTCACTGTAGGCACCGGAAAGGACCCGATACCACCGTGAACCGTCGGCCAGCGTGACCGGCACCACGACGGACACTGGAAGCTCGGCGCCTGCTTCGAGCATTCGGGCGAGCGCCCCCGTTTCCGTGTTCGCGAGCACGAGCTGCACGGCGAACGCCGCCGCCGCTGACGAGTCGGCAGGGTTCGCCGCGGCGACTGGCGGCTCGGTCGGCACACCGTTCGCATCGACGGCTCCACGTGCCGAATCGGCTACCGCCACCGCCGGCGGGAGCGGCTCCATCGAATAGTCCGTCCACAAGGTGTAGCCTGCGGCTCCGAGTCCGATGGCGCCGAGGGCCAGCACTGACGCGGCGAGCACGATTCGCCAACGGCCGGCCCCTTGACCAGGCGCGCCGGCCGGTGCGGCGGCCTCACCGTCGAACATGTGCGGCACGAGCTCGGGCCGTATGGGGCGGCTCGGCGAGTGGACGCGAGCCAGCACCGGCACGGAGCGCAGCTCTGGGGTGCCGACCACCACCGCGCCTTCGGTGATCGCGGCCAGTGCCTCGAGCCCTCCGGTACGTGGGGCGGCGACGAGCAGGAGCAGCGCGTCCACCTCGCGGAACCCGGCCGTCAGCCGGTGCCAGCGACGGCTGAGGACGATGTCCTGGATGGCGACGGGCTCGGTACCGCTGGGCAGGATGAACACGTCTGCCGCCCCCGCCAGCGGTCGGGCAATCCGATTGATCGAAACGCCGTAGAGGAAGCAGTCGGCGATCCCGTGTGGATCGTCGTCGGCGTTCGGTCGCAGCGGTCCCACATCTCCCACCAGATCGCACACAGCGACGCGACGGTGGAGCCCCTGTATTCGGGCGATGCCGATCGCCACGCGCGCCGCGGCCTCCGGATCGTCGCCGATCACGATTGCGGCGGCGACGTCGTCGAGGGCGTGGGCGACCTTCCGTCCCTGTTCCTCCCAGCCGTCGATCGCGGGCGGGAGCGCGGTGGGCGCGCTCATGGAAGGCCCTCGTACACCCAGTACATGTGTCCCGCGCGACTCCCCGCGCGGTCGGCGTCCTCACGGCTCGGGTACGGTCCCAGTACGACGCGGAACACGGGCGTTCCCGACTGGATCGACGGTACGACTCGCGCGCGTTGTCCCTCGACGAGGATGTGCGACGCCATCTCCCGCGCGCGCTCCTCCACCATCAGCGCGGCAAACTGCACGGTGAAGACCCGTATCATCGCCGGCGGGGCCGGGACCGATGTGTCGGTAGCGCCTGGGATCCGGCCCGTAGGCGGGAACCAGGTCGTGTCGGGTCGCGCGCCGATCAGCCCGCGCCCGAGCGTGTCGGTCGTATCGCGGATCGGGTCGTACACGAAGGCGTCCTCGACGCTGTCCGCGGGCGCGATCCCGGAGAACGTGACGGGGGCGTCGATGCCCGTGGCACGAGGTCGGAAGCCGTTCCAGAGGAAGAAATACCAGAGGTCCCGTGCGCCGCCGGCGAACCGTCGCGTGGAGAGCGCCGATGGGTCGTGAGCGAACACCACGTCGTTACCCTGAACGAGCGCGATCGCGCCGTCGGGCGCGACGGCCGGGAGGTCGGCGCGCCAGGTGCTGGCGAGTCCGCCCACGAGCTGCTCCGAGCCCACCGCTACCAGCCACACGGAGTCCCCGGCCGCCGAACGCGCCAGCAGCAGACGGCCGAGCGGATCCATGCGAAGATCGGTCGCCACGCCGGGGAGCTCGATCGACCGCGTGAACCGTTCGCGATACCGGTCGTACACCTCGATCTCGCGTGCCGAATCGGCCAGCACGTATAGACGGTCGCCACTCGGCGTGCCCAACATCCTGGTGATCCGCCCGTCGATGTTCACGCGAGCCACCTGCGCCAGATCCCGGCTCCGCACGCCGATCAGCTGTGGTTCGGCTGCGTAGTAAACGCGGTCGCCGGCCTGCGCATGGACCGCACGCGCGTCGCGTGGCATGACGTGCTCGGCGATGCGTGTGGTATCGGGTGGGAACATGCGCCACAGTCTCGTAGCCGTGTCGGCGACCGCCGCGGCTACGACGAGCGAACCGTCGCTCTGCGGAAACAGCTCGCTGGCCGGTGTGGGCGGCGCGTAGGTCCACGTGCCCGCCGGTGTCAGCCGCATCACGACACCGCGCGGATCGACACCGAAGATCGCGGAGCCATCGGCCGTGGAGAGCGAGCTCAGCCGGCCCGGTGTCTCGGTGACCACGGCGCCAAGCCGCAGGTCGATCCGGCTCGGGGCGCCGCGAGTTCCGAGCAGAACCACCGAGCCGGCCTCCGGCTCGAATCCAAGTACCTGATCCACGGGCGGGACCCGGTCGGTCGAGGTCCACACGGCCGAGTCGGCGATCGGATAGGCGAACGCCCGCGCCTCACCGCCCGCGCGAGGTACGCGCAGCACGAGAGGATCGGGACCACGCTGAGCGAGGGTCGAAGACGGCTCGTGTCCAGCGGCGGGACCTGCGTCGTTCGAAGTGCCGCAGGCGGCGATCACGAGCGCCAACGCGAGGAGCGTTCGCACGAGAGCAAAGCTACCGGGTCGCACGTGCCGGTACAAGTCACGAGGCCGGACTTCGCGCGGAAGTCCGGCCTCGGGTGACCCGTGCACGGCAACGGGGCGTGGAACCAGGGCGGCATCCACGCCGGCCACGCCTCAGAAGCTCGGCGCGATGTAGAACGTCCAGATCGGCTTGCGCTCCGGCGTGTCCAGTGGCCGGGAGTAGTCCCAGCGCAGAATCGCGTAGTTGAACAGATTGAGTCTCAGCCCGAGACCGTAGCTCCGCAACGGGTAGCGCTGCATGTTCCAGTCGTAGTTGTCGGGGCGGGTAAGCGATATTTCGTGCCGTCCGCTCCACGCCATTCCGGCATCGAAGAAGAACAGCCCATCGAGCGGCGGCAATGCGATCGGCAGGATTCCGAGCTCGAAGCGCCGGATCAGCGGGAACCTGAGCTCGGCGTTTGCGACCACGGCCCGACTGCCCAGCAGCTGCGTCGCGTTGCAGGCTTCGGGGTTGGCGCCGAGAAACCCGCATTGCGAGGAGGCGAGCCGGGACCGGTCGTAGCCCCTAACGAGGTCAGGACGCCCCAGGTACTTCCAGAAGGTTTCTTCGTCGCGCCCGACCGAGATGTCGGCGTACAGACGCGTCGCGAACGTCAGGTAGTTGAAGATGATCGCGTCGTACCGCCGGTAGTCCACCAGGTAGTTCATCCACTGGAGCGTGCCGAGGCTCGGCTGGATCTGAAGCCGATAGCGCCGGCCGAAGATCGGCCCGGTGTAGCCGAACAGCGAGTTGTCGGAGACCAGAGCGACGTACGGCGAGAAATAGTTGATCCCCGGTTCGTTACGGATGCTGTCGAGGAAGAACGGGGTCGAGAAGCCGCGCGCATCGATCTGGCGGTAGATGAAGTAGTTGGCGCGATCGATGTTCGTGAACCGCATGCCGAGCTCGGCGCGGGTGAACCGGTTGAACGGATAGAGGCCGACGCCGTACGCCTGGCGGATGGCGTACCGCGTGATCGTCTGGTACTGCTCGAGCAGTCCACCGCTCTCGATGAGGTTCTCGCCGGTCAGGAAATAGTAGGGCTCCTGGAACGCGCCGGTCGAGTACTGAAGCCGGCCGCCGAGGTTCGTGTAGGCGGTGAACAGCCGGGCATCGCTGAACCGTCCGTTGACCTCGCCGGCGAAGCCGAGGTGATGGTTGCCGAGCAGGTCGCTGAGCACGATCATCGTGCCGCCGAGCAGGCCGTTTCCACGCTGGTCCTGGACGTAGCCGACGCTCGGCCGGGCGATGTAGTCGGGCTCGAACCGCACGCGGTACTTGTATTTCTTGAACGTGGTCGTGTCGGGGAGCGCCAGCGATGCGCTGTCGAGGAGCGCGGCCACGCTGATCGTGCCGCGCACGCCGTGCTCACCCGAGATCGGGAGATCGTTCGCGCGGCGGAAACCCGAGCCAGACCGGTAGAACGAGCTGCGCCGGCCCTCCAGCGTCTCCTGCGCCGGCGGAATCTCGACGGTATCGTCGGCCGCACCCTGGAGCGCGAACGAGTCGGCCGCGGCGACGATCGTACGCGTCGGCGCGCGATAGGGATCACGTCGCATCGAGCGCGGGTTGTTCACCGCCCACACCGTGTACTTGTTGTCCTCGTTGTACGTGAACGCGATCCGGTCCGCCTCTCGCGCCCAGGTGAGGGTGGGGCTGTACTCGGTGGCGGCCGACACCGACCCGATCACGTTGGTCAGCTGGTAGTGCTCCCGCGCGTCGAAGTCGTACAGGAAGACGTTCTGCGCCCGCGACGGCGCCCGGTCGCTGATGTAGGCCAGCGAGCGGCCATCGGGCGCCCACTGCGGGTTCAGGTTGTGCCCGTCCTGTCCGGGGACGAGCTCCGTGCGTCCGGTCTCCATGTCGTGCAGCGCCAGGCGCCAGGGGCTGAATCGGAGGAGCTCCATGCTCGAGTCCTCCGCCCGGTCGGTCACGAAGGCGATCGTCTTCCCATCGGGGGACCATTGGGGCTGCAGCGCGCCCCACCTCTCGTTCGTCAGCTGGCGGAAGTTCTTCCCGTCCGCATCGACGACGTAGAGGTCGGTGATGCCGCCGTTGTTGCCACTGACCACGATCCGCCGGCTGTCCGGCGACCATCCGGGGCTCGTCACGCCTTCCAGTGGAAGGTCGATCCGCCGCACCGTTCTCCGCCGGCGAACATCGAGCAGGTAGAGGACGTCGCGCCCCTGGCGCTGGGCAGTGAACGCGAGGTACTGCCCATCCGGCGAGAACGAGCTTTGCGAGTACAGCAGCCGCAGCTCCTCGAAATCCGCATTGGTCGTGCTCTTGACCAGCCGCTTGATCCGCTTGCCGGTGTTGGCGTCGCCGAGCCAGAGGTCGATGAAGACCTCGCCACGGGCGAAGCTGCCGTTGGAGAGAAAAGCGATGTACCGGCCATCGTTGGACAGTGCCGGCGCGATGAAGATCTGGCCGCCGCTGCGGCGCTCGCTGAGCAGGGGCTGGGCGAACCGCCGGACGCGGTCGAGCGAGGCGATGTTGGCGAGGTGCTTCGTCTGCATCGCCTCCTTCCACTCATCGCCAAGCTCCTCCGTCGTCAGTCCGAGCTCCCGCCGGAAAGCGCGCTCGACGCCAACGCTCGGCAGCGCGTTCATGAGGCGGCCGATTGCATCGTCGCCCCACCGCTCGCCGACCCACGACCAGAACGCCTCACCGAATTCGTACGGGTTGAACTCGTACGGGCGCATCGTCATCTGCTGGAGCGTCGGCAGCCGGCCATTGAGGGCGGCATCGCGCATCACGCTGGTCGTGATCGCGTGATCCGGGCCGAGCGACAGATACTCCGCCATCCCTTCCATGAACCACAGCGGCGGCTGCACGGCCTGCAGCGTCTGCAGCCCGCCGCCGGCGCGGCCGCGGGCGAAGATGTCGTACTGGAACTCGTGCACCAGCTCGTGCGTCAGCACCCGCTCGAAGCTGAGGTAGTCGCCGGTGAACGGGAGAAGCACGCGATGGCGCAGACCCTCGGTCACGCCGCCGGTGAACTCGCCCAGGTCCCCGGTGACGTTGTTCTGTCCGAAGTCCCCGCGCGACGCGTACAGAATGATCGGCTTCTTCTCACGGAACTGGTGACCGAGGATCCGCGACAGACGGCCGTATGCCCGCTCGGCCATCCGCGCCGCATCGTGCGCCGCCTGCGCCTCGGCCTCGTAGTAGTGGATGAGGAAGTGCTCGGTCTCGAGCACCTGCCAGTCGAACTTGTCGTACTGGACCTGGTTCTGGCCGAAATAGCCCTGGGCCGAGGCGGGGGATGAGATCACCACCGCGAGGCCGACCAGAACCGCGAGTGCCCTCAGGGATCTCACGAAGCCGCTCCTTGGTTCTCGACAGGAATGAGCTCCGCGTCGCTCCACAGCCGCTCGAGCTGGTAGAACTGGCGCAGCGCCGGGTGAAAGACGTGCACGACGAAGTCGACGTAATCCAGCAGAACCCACCGCCCCTGAGTCAGCCCTTCGACATGGTGGACCGCCGAGCCTTCGCGCTTCAGCTCCTCCATCACGTGCTCGGCGATCGCGCGGACGTGCGTATCCGAGGTGCCGCTGGCGATGACGAAGAAGTCCGTGACGTCGGTGACCTCACTCAGACTCAGTACGACCACGTCGTTGGCGCTGCGGTCGTGACACAGATGAGCAGCGCGGAGCGCGAGGTCGGCGGTCGATGTCGGCGTCGGTTGGGCCATGCCTGTCCGAAGGGGTGGTGCCTCTCGTGAAGATTGCCTGACCGGAGCTTTGCTCCCGCCACTGTCCTCGAACGCGGCCGGGCCCTACCGCAAGATGCGGTGGGGGCCGGCGAATACAAGTGCCCAAGCCGCAGAACCCACGCCACCGTATCGAAGGTGCCGCGAGACCCGCCTTCGAGCGCCGGTCCACCTTAAAAACGCCGCCAGCCCGCCGGACGTCACATTCGACCAGCGGGCTGAAAGCGTTTGGGATTGTGACGTGTGACCAGAACTACTGTTTGATCACCCACACCTTGATCTCCGGTTTCACGTCCGCGTGCAGGCGGATCGGGATCCGGTAGACACCGAGAGTCTTGATCGGTTCGTGAAGATCGATCTGGCGCTTCTCGATTCGGTGACCCTGGGCCTCGAGCTGCTGGGCGATGTCCGCCGCGGTAACGGAGCCGAACAACTTGCCCTCGTCTCCGACGCGGGCCGCGAAGGTGAGGCTCACCTCCTCGAGGCCCTTCGCCAGCTCCTGGGCCTTGCCTCGCCGCTCGCCCTCGGCGGCTTCGAGTCGCTCCCTCTCCCGCTCCAGACGCCGAAGATTCCCCTGCGTCGCTTCGTAGGCGAACCCGCGTGGAAGGAGAAAGTTCCGGGCATAACCCGGTGAGACTTTCACGATGTCCCCGGGCTGTCCGAGGTTCTCGATCGATTGGCGAAGAATGACGTCCATGGGTGCTCCTTTCGTTACGAGGTCGGGCGAGTCCGGCGTCGCCAGTCCAACCATGTGTCGCCGAGGCCGAGCCCCAGCGCCAGCGCGGCGGTCGCCGCCGCGAGCACGGCGAACACGGGCCAGACGAGCATGGCGAAAATGAAGGCCAGCGCGATCACGAGGCCGCCGGGAGCGAGGAAGAACGCGATGATTCCCAGCCCCCGCAAGACGTACAACGTGCCGAAGAACACCAGCAGATTCAGACCCGCTCCGCGAAGTCCGGTGATCGCGGGCAGAAACACGACGGCGAAGCCGACGATCAGCCCCCAAACCAGTTGATCGTTGAACCGGAACTCGCGCAGCGGCGCCAATGGTGCGCCGAGCCGCGCCCGGCTGAGCCGGTGGTAAAGCGCCCACGCCAGCGCCAGCGCCGCGATCGACTCCAGCGCCAGCAGGGCCGGGAACACCGCCAGCGACAGCGCCGACATGGCGTGGAGCGTCCCCTCCGGATTCAAAGCCAGACGTGCCGTCGCCGGCACGCTCGCCACCAGCCGACTCCACTCGTCGGCGTAGCGCGCGACCATTTCCTGCCAGGCGACGATCGTCTGTGCGTTGCGAGCCGCGTACTGCTCCTGGAGCGCCCGCGCCGCGCCCGCGCCATCCACCGTTCCGGCGAGCACCAGTGCCGAGGCGATCACCGTCGCCAGCGCCACTGCCGAAAGCGCCCGGCTCAGGAACGTACGCCCCGAGCCGAGCACGCACACGAGCCCGAACGCCCCGGCGCTCAGCAGTCCCCAGCCACGGGCCAGATCGTGGTAGGCGCTGGCGCCCGGCGCCGACCTCTGGACCAGTACCCAGGCAGCAACTGCACTCCAGATCAGAGCCAGCGCCAGCTTGCCACCGGACAGCCAGCCGAGGAGCGTGCACACCGCGAGCGCCGGCACCAGCAGGAGTGCCGTCTGCTCCACCGGCACGATCGCGCGCAGCACCGGCATCATCGGCACCAGCAGGAACGCCGCGAGGGCAAGGAGGACCTGCTTCCATCCCTGCTCTCGCGGCGCCGGCGCTACGGCCTCGTCCATCCTACGGGTGATGACCCCTGATGTAGGGGATCAATGCCAGATATCGGGCGCGCTTCACCGCTGTCGCCAGCTGGCGCTGGTGACGCGCGCAGACGCCGCTCAAACGGCTCGGCAGGATCTTGCCATGGTCCGTGATGAAGCGCCCGAGTGTCCGGTCGTCCTTGTAGTCGAGGAATCGGACGCGGGTCTCGCAGAACGGGCAGCTCTTCGTCGGTCGGCGCATCATCACTCCTCGTCCTCCTCGTCTTCCTCGCGCCGACGCGCGGCGGCGAGCTGTTCCTCGGTCAACGGCGGGGCCCCGAGCTCGTGCTCGTATAGTGTCACGAGATAGCGGACGACGCCCTCATCGAGCTTGAGCGCGCGCTCGTACTCGGGAAGCGCCGGTGGCTCGGCGGTGAAGCGGGCGACGACGTAGTATCCGTTCTCTCGCGTGCCGATCGCGTAGGCCAGTTGGCGCCGTCCCCAGTGGTCGACGCTGATCTCATCGGCCGCGTCGAGCATGCCGTGGAATCGCTCGAGCTTTTCGGCGATGGCGGCATCCTCGAGGGTCGAATCGAAGATGTACACCGCCTCGTATTGGCGTGGCATTGGTCGGCAATCCTCCCTTTGGTCTGTGCCGCCCCCCGCCGGTTGCCGGGGCGGGGGGAGGGTGGCGAGGTCGGGGCTGGCCCGGCCGCTGATTTTGTCGAGAACCCGCAATTTACCGAGGTACTGCGGCGGCTACAATCCCCGGGACCAGGGGGCACAAAGGGGGCGAGGTCGTTGAACGGAGCTGAACGACTCGGACCCCCTGGTCTACCTCGGTCCCTTGCCAGCCGCTGGCCGCCGGTACGAACCGCCGACGCGCGTTATTTCTGATAGACGTAGCGAAGGTCGTCCAGTGTCTGCGTGATTCGGCCGTCGGAGAGCTGCGCCGGGTGCGTCTGACCGTTCGTATACGTCATCGAGAGGGTCTGACCCTCGACCGTCCAGGTGCCGAAGCTGGGTCGTGCCCATGGCACCGGCTCGCTCGGCGGGTCGACCTCGAGCGTCGCGTCCAGCCGGTCCTCGAACGAGTTGTCCCGCCTGAGCACTATCACGCCACCGGTGATCACCGTCCGCAGCTCCGGGCTGTCGTTCCAAAGGATAGGCGGCTCTATCTCGTTGATCGACACCAGATGATACGTGCCGCTGTGATCCACGGCGGTGGGTCCGTCGCTGCAGGCGACGACGGTCAGGGTGGCCAGGCAGGCGAGAAGCAGGGCACGCACGGATGCCTCCGGGTAAACATGAGACTACGCGCGCCACATGACGTCACGCCGGCACGTCGCCTGACCGTGAGGGCAAGCTTCTCTCCGACGCAGCGATCCGCAAGGTACCGCTGCCCGGCAAGCACGACCCGAACGAACGGAACCCTCGACTACACGTTGAATCGGAACAGCAATACGTCCCCGTCATGCACGACGTATTCCTTTCCCTCCGATCGAACCACGCCGCGCTCCCGGGCCCCTTTCCAGCCGCCGTGGGCGACGAAATCCGCGCACGAGGCCGTCTCTGCGCGGATGAACCCCCGCTCGAAGTCCGAGTGGATCACGCCGGCTGCCGTTGGCGCCGTATCGCCGGCGTGTATCGTCCACGCGCGCACCTCCTGCTCGCCCGCCGTGAAATACGTCCGCAGCCCGAGCAGGTGGTAGCCCGCGTGAATCAGCCGATCGAGTCCGGCGCTCTCCAGTCCGAGTGAGGCCAGGAGCTCGGCCCGGTCCTCGGGCGGCAAATCGGCCAGCTCGGCCTCGATCTTCGCTGAAAAAGGGACGATCTCGGCGTGCTCGCCGCTACGCGCCACCGCTTCCCTGAGCGCGCGCAGATGCGGACCCTCGGCTCCGCTGAGCTCGGCATCGGTGACGTTGGCGGCGTACAGCACCGGCTTGGCGGTGAGCAGCGTCAGCGGACGCAGGATCGACAGCTGGGCGGCCGAGAGCCGAGCTTCCCAGAGGCCCCGGCCCTCGCGAAGGAACTCGAGCACGGTCTCCAGAACCGGGAGCTCCGCCCTGGCCTCCTTCTCGCCCGCGCGCGCCTCGCGCTGCGCTCGGTCGAGCCGCTTCTCCACGGTTCCCAGATCGGCCAGGGCGAGCTCGAACTCGATCACCTCCCGGTCGCGCACCGGATCCACCTCGCCCATCACGTGCGTGACGTCCGGGTCCTCGAAGCATCGCACGACGTGCACGATCGCATCGGTCTCCCGAATGTTGGCGAGGAACTTGTTCCCCAGCCCCTCGCCCTCGGCGGCACCCTTCACCAGCCCGGCGATGTCGACGAACTGCACGACGGCCGGCACGGTGCGCTTCGGCTGCACGATCTCGGCGAGCTTCGTCAGCCGGGCATCGGGCACCTCGACCATGCCGATGTTCGGCTCGACGGTACAGAACGGATAATTCGCCGCCTCGGCCCGTGCGGCGGTCAGTGCGTTGAACAGGGTCGACTTGCCGACGTTCGGCAGGCCGACGATTCCGAGCTTGAGCATGTAGTCCGAAACCTGCGACGAAGTGAACGGTGATCAGCTCTCAGCGGCCGCTGCACCGTCGACCGGCCACCGGCCACTTCGCCGCAGCGGTCACGCAATGAACCACGGTGCCAGTACGAGGCTGACCACCGACATGAGCTTGATGAGGATGTTCATGCTCGGCCCCGATGTGTCCTTGAACGGGTCCCCCACCGTGTCGCCCACCACCGCGGCCTTGTGCGGCTCCGATCCCTTGCCGCCGTACAGCCCGCCTTCGATCGCCTTCTTCGCGTTGTCCCATGCACCGCCCGAGTTGGCCATGAACAGCGCCATCATCACGCCGGTGACGAGCGATCCGGCGAGCAGGCCGCCGAGCGCCTCCACCCCGAGCACCTTGCCGACGACCACCGGTACGGCCACCGCCACGACACCCGGAACGATCATCTCGCGCAGCGCGGCCCTCGTCGAGATGTCCACGCAGCGAGCCGAATCGGCCTTCGCCGTGCCTTCGAGCAGCCCGGGAATCTCGCGGAACTGGCGCCGGACTTCCTCCACCATTCCCTGCGCCGCGCGACCGACCGCCGTCATCGTCGAAGCGCCGATGAAGTACGGCATCACGCCACCGAGGAAGAGCCCGACCACGACCAGCGGATCGATCAGGTTGAGCCCCGTCTCGCGCAGCCCCACCGCCGAGGCGTATGCCGAGAAGAGCGCCAGAGCGGTCAGCGCGGCGCTCCCGATCGCGAAGCCCTTGCCGATGGCCGCGGTGGTGTTCCCCAGAGCGTCGAGCCCGTCGGTGATCCGGCGGACGTCCGGCCCGAGGTGGCTCATCTCGGTGATCCCGCCCGCGTTGTCGGCGATCGGTCCATAGGCGTCCACCGACATCGTCACGCCGACCGTGGCGAGCATCCCCACGGCCGCGATGGCGACGCCGTACAGCCCCGCGAAGTAGTGCGCCGCGTAGGTCGCGCCGGCGATCAGCAGGACGCTGGCGATGCAGCTCTCCATCCCGATCGCGAGCCCGCTGATGATGTTCGTCGCCGGGCCGGTCTTCGACGCCTCGGCGATCTTCAGGATCGGCTTGCCCGCCGTGTAGTACTCGGTCACCAGACCGATCAGGATGCCGGCCAGCGTCCCGGCCAGCACCGCCCAGAACGGGCCGCTGAGGGGGTAGGGCGTGCCGTCCTCGCGCACCATGCCCAGCGGAATGTTGATCGTGAGGAAGTAGGCGAAGACGAGAAACAGCCCGGCGGCGATGAAGGTCGTCCACCGCAGCGCGCCGGCGGGGTTGCCCTTCGACAGCACGCGCATCATGAAAATGCCGACCAGCGATGCGACGAGCCCGACCATCGTATAGGCGATCGGGAGCGAGATCGCCCGCACGACGTTCTCCGGGAGGATCAGGGGCGATGTCGCGGCGATCGCGATCGTCGCGACCACCGAACCGACGTAGCTCTCGAAGATGTCGGCACCCATGCCGGCGACGTCACCGACGTTGTCGCCGACGTTGTCCGCGATCGTCGCCGGGTTGCGCGGATCATCCTCGGGGATTCCCGCCTCCACCTTCCCGACGAGGTCGGCACCGACGTCGGCGGCCTTGGTGTAGATCCCGCCGCCGACGCGGGCGACCAGCGCGATCGAGCTGGCGCCCATGGCGAAACCGGAGATGATCTCGGCGAAGCCGCGGGCTTCGGCTGCCTCGAGCCGCTGCCCGGCCAGCCAGAGGAACATCCCGCCGATGCCGACGAGGCCGAGCGCCGCCACGCTGAGTCCCATCACCGCTCCGCCGCCGAACGCCACGCGCAACGCGGCCGCCTGGCCGTGGGCGCGGGCCGCCTCGCTCGTCCGCACGTTGGCCTTGGTGGCGGCCGTCATCCCGGCCAGGCCGGCCAGGATCGAGCAGGTGCCACCAGCCAGATAGGCGGTGGCCGTACGCCAGTTGATCGCCCACGTCAGCAGGGCGGCCACCACGATCAGGAACGGGACGAGCACCAGGTACTCGCGCCGGAGGAAGGCCATCGCGCCGACGTAGATCTGCTCGGCGATGTCCCGCATGACTTCCGAGCCGGGCGACTGCCGCACGACGCCGCGGTAGGTGAGGAAGGCGAAGAGCACGCCTGCCAGCCCGAACCAGAGTGCGTATGAAGCGATGTTGTCGAGCATCGGAGGGGGAGGTCTCCTGGGAGGGTGAGGGTTACTGGTTGTGGATGTTCATTGCAGCCCCGACGCCGTCGCGAAGCCAGAGCTCAACGGCCTCGCGCACGCGGGGCATGATGGCAAGCGTCTGCTCGCGCTCATCCCTGCCGAACGGACTGAGCACGAAGTTGGAGAGGTCGCCAACGGAACGGCGTGGATCCTCGGGGCGGATCCCGATCCGCAACCGGGCGTAATCCTGGTGCCCGAGGGCCTGCTCGATGCTCTTGAGCCCATTGTGCCCTCCGGCGCTCCCGCCCGCGCGGATCCGTATCCGCCCTACCGGCAGGGCGACTTCGTCGACGATGATCAGGAGATCCGTCCTTGCCGACCAGCCCTCGCGCCTGAGGAACGGGCGAAGGACGGCGCCACTCAGGTTCATGAAGGTGAGCGGCTTGAGAAGCCGCACTCGGTGCTCGCCGACCACACCCGTGGTGGCGAGTGCCTCGCCGTCCCGTCGCCACGCCTCGAAACGCCAAACGTCGGCCAGGTGATCGATGACCCACCAGCCGACGTTGTGGCGCGTCGATTCGTACTCCCGGCCGGGGTTGCCGAGCCCGATGATGACCTTCACGGGCGCGCCGTCCGCCGGTCGGAAGAGCTCGAGAAGGCGACGGAGCACCGGCGCGGCTGCGGCTACTCGCCGGCCTCCTCCTCATCCTTCGTCTTGCGAATGAGCTCGGGCTCGGCCGGCGCCTCGACCACCTCGGCAGGCTCCGGCTCCGGGGCCGCCTTGGGCGCCGAGACGACACAGACGGTGGCGTCGGGATCGGCCAGTACCTCGATCGTTGCCGGCAGCGGGATGTCGCCGACGTGGACCGACTTGCCGATTTCCAGCGCCGACACGTCGATGTCGATGTGGTTCGGGATGTCGGCCGGATCGCAGTGCAGCTCGAGCTCGTGCATGACCTGGTCGAGAATGCCTCCCGCCTTCACCCCGGCCGCGGTGCCGACGAACACGAGGGGCACGCTCACCGTGACCTTTTCGCCGGCGACGAGCTCGAGAAAATCAATGTGGAGTATCTGCTTCTTGAACGGGTGCCGCTGTATCTCGCGGATCAGCGTGCGAGAGCTCTTTCCGTCGAGGTCGAGCTCGACCACGGTGCTCGCCGCCGCGATGTGCGAGAGCAGCTTCTCCAGTGCCAGGGTCTCGACGCTCAACGGCTGAGTGTCGCGCGCGTGACCGTAAATGACGCCGGGCACGCGGCCGGCACCGCGCAGCTTGCGCGCGACTCCCTTACCGGCATCCTGCCGGGGCATGGCGGACAGACGAGCAGTCATGATTCCTCTCAGGGTCCGGACCGCGCCGCGCCTCGCTGGTGCGGCGAACGGCGAACTTGCGGTCAGTCGAACAGCGAGCTCACCGACTGCTCGCTGTGTGTGAAGCGAATCGCCTTGGCCAGGAGCTCGCCGACGGAGAGCACCTTGAGCTTGGGGAATCGCCGGTCTTCCGGGATGGCGACGGTGTCGGAGACCGTCACCTCGGTTATCGGTGCCTCGTTCAGCCGCTCGACGGCCGGGCCGGAAAGCAGCGCGTGCGAGGCGCATACATAAATGTCGTTCGCGCCGAGCGCCCTCAGCGCGCGCGCGGCTTCGGTCACCGTTCCAGCCGTATCGATCATGTCGTCGGGGATCAGGCAATCCCGCCCCTCCACCTCACCCACGACGTTCAGCACCTCGGCCACGTTCGCGCTCGGGCGCCGCTTGTCGATGATCGCCAGCAAACCGTTCAGTCGCTTGGCGTATCCCCGGGCCATCTTCGCCGAGCCGACATCGGGCGCGACGACCGTCAGGTTCTTCAATCCCTTCTTCCGATAATGCGAGACGATCACCGGCGCCGCGTACAGATGGTCCACCGGTACGTCGAAGAACCCCTGCAGCTGGTGCTGATGAAAATCGACCCCCAGCACGCGATCGGCGCCGGCCACCTGGATCATGTTCGCCAGGAGCTTCGCGCCGATCGCCACCCGGGGCTGGTCCTTCCGGTCCTGCCGCGAATAACCGTAGTACGGCATCACGCAGGTCACTCGCGCCGCCGAGGCCCGTTTGGCCGCATCGATCAGGAGCAGCAGCTCCATGATGTTCTCGGCCGGCGGGTTGGTCGGCTGCACGATGAACACATCGTGGCCCCGCACGTTCTCATCGATCCGGACGAAGATCTCGCCGTCGGCGAACCGGGTCAGGGTGGTCTTGCAAAGCTCCACCCCCAGATGCCGCGCGATCTCCTCGGCGAGCGCCCGATTCGCGGTTCCGCTGAGCAGCTTGAATCCGCGCGTCGCGACTGGAACCCCGTCCATTACACAGCCCTGTAACCTAAGTGAGTGCCTGAACTCGGTCAATCAGAACGGCGGGTCGACAGGTGCCGGTGCCGGATTGCCCCCGGTGGATTCGAACCACCATTCTCGGATCCAAAGTCCGATGTCCTGCCATTGGACGAGGGGGCAGCAGCCCCAAAACCTACTCGATCAACTCCACCGGCGCCACGCGCTCCGCCGTGCGCGTGGGAATCACCATGCCCTCGACCCGGAAAGCCAGCGCGTCGATCGCCGGCGCGCGGTCGAACACTCCGAACACGGCCGAGCCCGAGCCGGTCAGCTGCGCCAACTTCGCTCCGCTCGTCAGCAGCGCGTCACGGATGCGCCCGACCTCCGGATTTCGAGCCGCGACCTCGCGCTCGAAATCGTTGCCGGCGAGCGCGACGAGCATCCCCCAGTCGCTCAGCGCGCCGGCTGCCACCAGCTGTGCGCTCGGCGCGCCGGCCGCCACCCGCGGCGAGATCAATTCGTACGCCTCCGCGGTCGAAACGGCGAAGGGCGGCACGACGATCACCACATCCCGCGCCGGTGGTGCGGTGAGCCCGAGCAGCCGCTCACCGCGTCCCCACCCGAGTGCGAACGGGACCTCCGACGTGAGGAATGGCACGTCGGCGCCGAGCGATACGCCGATCGCCAGCAACTCCACTTCCGTCACCGGCGTCGGCGCCAGCGCGTTCAGCGCCCGCAACACGGCCCCGGCATCGGCACTCCCCCCTCCCAGTCCCGCGCCGGCCGGCACCGCCTTGTCGAGCGTCACGTGAAAACCGGCCGGCCACCCGCATGCCTCCTGATAGGCCACCGCGGCCCGCATGGCGAGGTTCCGGTCGGGAAGGCCGAGGTCGGCCGAGCCGGTGTCCAGCCGTCGCCCACCGCCGGGGTGCACGCGTACCGTCACGGTGTCGGCGAGATCCACCCTGATGAACAATGTCTCGATCTGGTGATATCCCGAGGTCTCGCGCGCCAGCACACGGAGCCTCAGGTTGAGCTTCGCTTGCGCGCAGACCCGCGCGGCGGACGCCTTCACCGCCCGGGTTCGGAGACGGTTCGCAGATCGCGCAGTCGGAACCGGACCCGCGACAGGTAGAACGCACCCAGGACCGTGATCGGGATGAAGGACGCCAGGTGGTAGCCGATCGCCCAGGTGACGGCGAGCTCCTTGTCGACGCCGTAGAGGGCCAGGCCGACCCAGGCGAACCACTCGAACACGCCGAAGAACCCCGGTGCCGACGGCGCGGCGACGCCGATCGCGATGATCCCCTGGAGCAGGAGCGCAGCCGAGTACGGCGCGTCGAGGCCGACCGCCTTGAAGCCGACCCAGAAGGCGAAGGCGTTGACCATCCAGTGCGCGAGAGTCCACAGGAACACGCTGGCGAACAACCGCGGGTGCCGGAGCACCGCCAGGCCGTCGGCGAACGAAAGGAGCATGACCCGCCCGCGCTCGGCGAACCGCGGCGCGATGCGGCGCGCAAGACCGTCGTAGATCCGCAGAAGCAGCGATGGAAAGAAAACGACCAGATACAGGATCACTACCGCCGCCAGCGCGGCGAGCGCGAATCCCACCGCCCAGCTGGAGACCGGGCGTCCATTGATCTCGGCGTTTGCCGGGAACCCCGGCGCTGCGATCGCCGCGACCATCAGCAGCATCAGCACGACTGCATCGAAGACACGGTCCACGGCCAGCGAGGCGAACGATGCCGGGAAACGCACCCGTGGCGTCTCGCGGGTCAGGGCGTACGCTCGCGCCACCTCGCCGGCGCGCAGCGGAATGACATTGTTGATCATCATCCCGATGGCGGTCGCGCGCCAAAGCATCCCGAACGGCAGGTGCGCAGCGACCGGTTCGAGGATCGTACGCCAGCGGCGGGCGCGGAGGGGGAATACCAAGGTGCCCAACAGCGCGGCCAGAGCGAGCAGCGGGAGGTTAGCGCCCGCGAGCCCCTCGATGACCGCGTCTACGCTGTCGTACAGCGCCCAGTAGAGCAGCGCCCCGCTCAGCAGGATGCCGAGCGCGCCGCGCCAGCCGAACCTCACTTGATCACTCCGTGGATGCGAGCTCGATCAGGTCGAGCAGCTCGTCCAGCTGCTCGGGCGCGGGGACCCCGCCGCCGCGCCGGATCTCCTCACGCAGTGTTCGTGCGCGATCGAGCGCCGCACGGCCGCGATAGACGAGCTCGTCGATCGGCACGAGCGACTCGTCGATCAGCGGCACCGGCTGGCTGAGTGGTCGTGAGCCCAGCCGGTCGATCTCCTGTATCCCGGTGGCGAGCAACGACTGGAGCTGAGCCCCCGACGGCGTGCGCGGCCGCCCGCCTCCTCCTCCGCCTCCGGCCCCGGCGCCGGGCCTGTCCGCGGCAGCCATCCTTCCGCGCGATGCGGCCGCCTGGCCGGCCGGTGCCGCCGGCGCTCCGGGTGCCGCCGCGCCGCCGAATCCGGGGGCCGCGAGCCGGCGCTTCAGGTCGTCGGCGCGGGTGGCGGCGTTGGCCAAAAGAGCGGCAATCTCGTCGAGCGCGTCCAGCGCCCGGAGGTCGAGCGCGGCCGCCGCTTCTTCGCGCGCGGCGACGAACGCCGATACCTCGCGCTGGCCGAAGCTCTCGGCCGCCCGCCGCAGCGATACGAGCGCGCCGCGAAGCTCGCGGGCCAGTCGGTCCCGGCTGACCGGATCGGCCGCCTGGCGTGCCTCGGCCACCAGCCGGCGAAGGTGTTCCGCCTGGCTGACGACCTCGAGGCGGAACCGCTCGGCGGGCGTCGTCGGCGGGTTCGGTGCGGCCGACACCACGGATGGCTGACCGTCATCGGGGAAGAGCTCGGCGATCGGCACTATGTGATCGGCCTCGCGATCCTCGCCGCCGAGGCCTCGGGCGGCCGCCGCGAAGCGCTGTGCTTCGGGACTCGTCGCGTCGGGGCGGCCGGCAATGCGCAGCTCCGAGCCGATCCTGTGCATGACGGTTGCCGAGGCCTGGAAGAGCGTCAGTGTCGGCATGTCGAACGGCCCCCCGCCCAGCTCCAGCGGTTTGGCCGCGCGCTCGATCGCCTCGACGACGTCGGCCAGTGGCGGAAGGTCCTTGATCGCGGCGACGCCCCGCAGTGCCCGCACGCGCGCGAGGAGCGCGTCGAGCGAGAGGCGGTCGTCGGGACGCGCGAGCAGGCGGTCGAGCGCCGTCGCGATCTCGCTCGCCTCGGTGGCGAGGAAGACCGCGCCGCCGCTGCCGGCGGTCGGCGTCGGCGTGTAGGGACGTGCCAGGTGCGGTGCGAACCGGGTCAGGTCGGCAACGCGCGTCCGCACCCGCTGCTCGTCGGCGGGCCCCCATGTGCGCAGGGCCCGGATCGAGAGCTTGAGGTCGTCGATCGCCGCGACGACCGCGGCATGCACCGCGGCGTCCCAGGCGAGCGCGCCATCTCGCACTGCGCGGCTGACCCGTTCCAGGGCGCCCGCCAGCTCGGCGAGCACGGACTGCCTGGCCATGGTCGAGCTGCCGCGCAGCATGCGCGCAAACTTGATCAGCTCCGAGAGATCGGGTCCCGCCGGACCGGCGCGCGCGACGTGTGCGTCGATCTGCTCGACGTAGTCGCTCGCCTCCAGAATGAAGAACTCCATCAGCCCGACGGACGACGCCATGCCGGCTCCCAAGGGGGTGCGAGCGCACAAGTTAGGAGCCGCCGAACGAAGGGTCAACCAACCGGGCGTGCCGCGCGTCCAGCCTCCATCGCCGCGCGCATCTCGCCGACGCTTGCCTCGAGACCCACGAAAACGGCGCGGCTGACTATCGAATGGCCGATGTTCAGCTCCTCGATTCCGGCGATCGCGGCGACGGGTCCGACGTTGTGCACGGTGAGCCCGTGGCCCGCGTGGACAGCCACCCCGAGCGAGGTTCCGAGAACCGAGGCGTCGAGCAAGGCGCGAAGCGGTGCCTCGGCGCGGCGACCGTGCGCCCACTGGCCGGTGTGCAGCTCGATCGCCTCAGCGCCCAAGGCGGCCGCCCGTCGCACTGCATCGGCCGCGGGATCGATGAAGAGGCTCGTGCGGATGCCGGCCGAGCGAAGCCGGGCGATCGCCGCGCGCAATCCCGGCTCGTCGCGCGACAGATCGAGGCCTCCCTCCGTCGTGATCTCCTCTCGGCGCTCGGGTACGAACGTGACCTGGTAGGGACGCAGTCGCTCGGCGATCTCCACCATCTCGGCGGTGCACGCCATCTCGAGATTGAACGGCGTCCGGATGCCCGCGCGGAGGGAATCGACGTCCGCGTCCTGGATGTGCCGTCGGTCCTCGCGAAGGTGCGCCGTTATGCCGTCGGCGCCCGCACTCTCGCAGGCCAGCGCCGCCTCCAGCGGATCCGGCTCGTCGGTCCGGCGCGCCTGCCTCAGCGTGGCGACGTGATCGATGTTGATGTAGAGCCTCAGGTAGCGGACTGGTTGGGGCGTCGTCATGGGCAGGGCCGAGGCGTGGGTTGATAGCAAGGTTGACGATGGTTAGGTTCGCTTCCAACCACGAGCGTGGAGATTCTGGTGAGAGTGCTGGCCCTCGTTCTCGTTTTGCTCGGCGCCTGCCGTCCGCAGGCTGGTAGTGATGTCGCAGGGGCGCCGACCCCGGCGGCGGCGGTCGAGGCGTTCCTCGCCGCAGCGCGCGCGCAGGATCTCGACGCCATGGCGCTGATGTGGGGCAACTCCCGCGGCCTGGTGCGCGATCAGATCCCGCGCGAGGAGCGCGAGCGACGCCAGCTCGTGATGATGTGCTACATGAGCCACGACAGCTTCCGCATCCTCGACGAGGGATCGGGCGACACGGAGCGCCCGCTCCGGGTGGAGCTGACGCGCGGCCAGCGCCGTCTCGCCACGACCTTCGTGACCGTTCGCACGGCAGCCGGTCGTTGGCTCGTCCAGAACGCCGAGCTCCAACCGCTCACCGAGTTCTGCCGGAATCCGCCCCGCGGAACCAGCTGAGCGCACGCCGGGTTAATGCTCGGACAGCTCGACCAGCACCCCGCCGGTCGAGCCCGGGTGAACAAAGGCTATGCGCTTCCCCTCGGCGCCGAGGCGGGGGGTCTGATCGATCAGCCGTACGCCGGCGGCGCGGCAGCGGTCCAGCGTGGCCTCGAGATCGTCCACAGCGAAGCAGATGTGGTGGATTCCGGGACCGCGCCTGGCGAGGTAGCGTCCGATCGGCGAGTCCGGATGTTCGGATTCGAGGAGCTCGACCAGCGGCTGGCCGGCGGCGAGGCCGGCGATGCGGGCGCCGTCGGCGTCGTCCAGGGTGACCTCGGGCATGCCGAGAACGTCGCGATAGAAGGGCAGTTGATCGTCGAGGGCTCGCACCGCGATGCCGACGTGCGCGATGCGGGAGCCGCGGGACTCGGGTGGCATGGGCGGTGCGCTCCAGACAGGCTCGAGCGCACAAACTTAATCAGTATGGCGGGCGCCAGCACGGTGCTCCACGGAGGTAGCACGACGATGTCCAATGCGGTGGCGGTGACGGACGCGAACTTCGAAACCGAGATCGAGCGTCACGACGGAGTAGTGGTAGTGGACTTCTGGGCCGCCTGGTGCGGGCCCTGCCGGATGATCGCGCCGATAGTCGATCAGCTGGCGGTCGAGTTCGAGGGCAAGGTCAAGGTGGCGAAGCTCGACGTCGACGCCAACGTGCGCACGGCCAGCCGGTTCAACGTGCGATCGATCCCGATGCTGCTTTTCTTCAAGAACGGCGAGGTGGTCGATCAGATCATCGGAGCCCAGTCGAGGGCGTCGATCGAGTCGAAGTTCCGGCAGCACGCGGCGTAGCTGCAGTGCGGGGATAGGGCCACGGCGAAGTGACGTCCGGTGCCCTCCCTCGTATTCGTAGCGTGCCCCTCCACCACGCCGGCCTCCGGTTCCCCCACGAGCGGATCCTGCTTCCCCGGACCAAGCTCGCCTACGTCCATCTCGCCAACCTCCTGACCGACGCCAAGCGCGACCGCTCGGCACGGGTGTTCGGCTACGTCGCCATCTGGCTCCCCGATGAGCTGCTTCTGCTCTACCTCCAGAGCGGAGAAGTCGTGAACGCGACGCATACCGGCGGCGACGGTTTCACCGTTCTCCCGATCGCGTCAGCGATCGAGCGGGTCCCGCACGATCCCGAGTTCGGCGAGATCTGCTTCCACGAGGCCGACGACGAACAGCTGGCCTGCATGTTCGTCACACAGGTCGGTGCACCCGATCCGTGGCCCGAGGAACTGCGGCCGGATGACCCGGAGTCGCTCTTTCCCTACCTGATGTCCACGACGTACGATGGACTCGTGGAAATCGTCGTCGGCGGCCAGGTGAACTATCTGATATTCCGCGACGGAATCGTGGCGCGGGCGTTCCTGACCGGGGCGGCCAAGGGCACGCTCATCGAGCGGGTGCAGGCTCTGTTCTCCGACGCGCTGGCCGGCGCTCGCGTCGTTCGCCGTTGGTCGATCCCGCAGCCGCTCCCGCACCAGACACCGCCGGCGCTCGTCGGGGCCTATCGTGATCTCGTGCGCGGCCTGGTAGCGCGTCTGGTCGAGAGCGGGCGCGACAGCGCGCCGGCGATTGCCGAGCACGCCCGCCGCACGCTCGCCGAAAAGCACCCGTCCCTGGAGCGGTTCTCGATGGACGACGAGCGGCCGCGCCAGGATCCCGCCGAGGAAATGGATGTGGTGACGCGAGCCGTGGCGGCCTGGGTCGGGGAGGTGCTCTGGACGGCGGCCGATCATGATGCCGTTTCGCCGGAGGCGTTGCTGGTCGAGTTGACCCGGGATCGGCGTCACATGCTCCAGTCCGCCGGATTCTTCGAGCATCTCCCGTTCAAGGTCGAGTGGTGAACGAGGCCGTGGCGGGGCGACTCTTCGTGGTCAGCACCCCGATCGGCAACATGGGGGATCTCACCTACCGCGCCGTCGAGGTGCTTCGCTCCGTCTCGCTCGTCCTCGCCGAAGACACCCGGCACTCCCGCCCGCTTCTCCAGCGATACGATGTCGAGGTGCCGCTGGCCCCTTATCATGAGCACAATGAGGCGCGTGCCACTCCCCGGATCGTGGATCGTCTCCAACGAGGGGAGGACGTTGCGCTGATCTCCGACGCCGGAACTCCCCTCCTGTCCGATCCCGGGGCACGGTTGGTGAAATCCGCAATCGAGGCGGGGATCGAGGTGGTGCCGGTACCCGGCGCGTCGGCGCTCCTCGCTGCGCTCGTCGGATCGGGGTTGGACGCGACGCGATTCACTTTCTTCGGATTCCTTCCCCGGAAGGGCCGTGAACGGCGCCAGGCCCTCGACGAGATCGCCCGTCTACGGCACACTGCGGTGCTGTACGAGGCACCGGCGCGGGTGGCCGGCTCGCTGGGCGAGCTCGCCGCAATGGGTGGGGCTGCGCGCCAGGGGGTCGTCGCCCGGGAGCTGACGAAGCAGTTCGAGGAGTATCGCCGCGGAACGGTGGACGAGCTCGCGGCGTATTACAGGGAATCTCCACCACGGGGAGAGGTCGTGATCGTCATCGCCGCGGGCGCCGTCGAAGCGCCGGCCGAAGAGGACATTCGCTCGCGCGTGCAGTCGCTGCGGGCCGAGGGATCGAGCGCGCGCGAGATCACCCGCACCCTGGTCGAGGAGATGCAAGTGCCCCGAAACGTCGCCTACCGGCTGGCCCACGAGCCATGAGTCTCGTGCGACCGGCGATGCTCGCCCTCCTCACCTGCCCGCTCGTGGGATCGGCGGTGCCGTCCGCCCCCGACGAGGCGCCGCGGCTCACCGTGGCGCGGCTGGAGTACGACGGCGGCGGAGACTGGTACGCGAACCCCTCGAGCATTCCCAACCTGCTGCGCGCCATCGCCGAGCGCACGTCGCTTCCGGTCGAGCGGACGGAGGCGCGCGTCCGGCTCACCGACGAGCGGTTGTGGGATTATCCGTTTCTGCACTTGACAGGGCACGGCAACATCCGGTTCAGCGATGTGGAAGTGCGGCGGCTTCGCGAGTACCTCGAGCGCGGCGGCTTCCTGCACGCCGACGACAACTACGGACTCGATGAGCATTTCCGCCGCGAGATCGCCCGCGTCTTTCCCGACCGGCCGCTCGTCGACGTTCCGCTGTCCCACCCGGTATACTCCATTGTATATCCCTTCCCGGACGGGATACCGAAGATTCACGAGCACGACGGCAAGCCGGCGCGCGGGTTCGGTATCTTTCTCGGAGATCGGCTCGCGGTGTTCTACAGCCACGAGTCCGATCTCGGCAATGGCTGGGAGGATCCCGAGGTACACGGCAACCCGCCGCAACTGCGCGAATCCGCGTTGCGAATGGGTGTCAATCTCTTCGTCTACGCCGCGACCAGTCGCCCACACCCATGACCGTCACTCAGCTGGTCGACCGCGAGCGCGCGGTGCAGCGGCGCCTGACCGGCGCGGCAGGGGTCCTCGCCGGACTCGCCGCGATCGCGTTGCTCGTGGCCGCCGGAGCGGTCGCCCTTGGCGGTGCGCGATGGATCACCCGCCCGGCGCTTCCCCTGGTGCTGTGGGGGCTTGCCCTCGGCGCGGTTTCGGCGATCACCTGGCTCACGCAGCGACGGGTACGCCGTGAAGCATCGCGGCCCAGCGTAGCGGCGGCGATCGAACGCGAGCAGTCTCTGCGCCGCGGCCAGTTGCGGGGCGCGCTGGAGGTGTCGGAGAGCGGTTCACTCGGTCGCCGCGGCGCCGCGCAGATGGCGACGCGGCTCGAAGGAAGCCACGGTTTGCTCGCGCCCGCAATGCGCCGCACGGCGCTCGTGCGTAGCACCGTCGCCTTCGGCGTCGCGGCCGTCGCGCTGCTCCTCCTCGGTACGGCGCGGGCCGCGGCCCCCGATGGCTGGCGCGCGGTCACCCACCCGGTCGAGGCGTGGCGCGGGACGCTCCTCCCCCGACCGTCGATCGTCGAGCCGCCAGAGGCGGTGCTGCGCGGCGAGCGCGTACGTCTGCGGATAGCGGCCGAGGGCCGCCGCGCGCTGACTCTGCACTCCCGCACCACGGGCTCGGCGTGGGCCGCGACGCCACTCGGCGTGTCCGACGGGATCGCCGACGCGGTCGTGGGGCCGCTCGATGCCGATCTGATCCTCGTCGCCGGCGACGGGCGGGCGCTCAGCGACACCGTCATCATCCGCGTCGCCGACCGCCCGTTTCTCGGCAACGTCTCGATGCGCGCCGTCTACCCGGCGTACCTCGGCCGCGTGGCGGAGATCCTGCCCGCCGGGGAAGTGGCTCGCCTCCCGCGCGGCACGGTGGTGGAGATCCGTGGCCGCGCATCGACCGAGCTGGCCGACGTACGCCTGGTCTGGGAGCGCGACTCCATCGCGATGCGCGTCGATGGGCACGCCTTCACCGGCCGTCTTCAGGCGGAGCGGAGCGGCCGCTGGGCGTGGCTGGTCCAGGGCGTCCACATGCCGGTCACCGATGTGCCGCCGCCGTTCGAGCTCGAGGTGCTCGCCGACTCCGTTCCGCGAGTCGAGATCGTCGCGCCCAGCTCGGACACGCTGGTCGCGATCGGTGATCAGCTGACACTGAACGTCGTGGCCACCGACGACCACGGGCTGACCTCCGTCGTGCTGCGCTCCTGGCGTCGGACGTACGCCGGCGGCGACCAGCCGGCGGTCGCGCAGCGACTCGCCGATGAGCCGGCGACGCAGTGGAGCGGTGAGTCGGTGATCGATCTGTCGACGCGCGGAATGTCGCCCGGCGACGCGCTCCACGTCGTGGCCGTCGCCACCGACAACTCTCCCTGGGCCCAGACGGGAACGAGCCGCGAGCTGGTGATCCGGGTGCCGTCGCTGGCCGAGCAGCGGGCACTGGCGCGTTCGCTCGCCGACTCGGCCGTCTCCGAGGCCGCGTCGGCGGCGGCGGCACAACGGGCGCTCGAGCGAAGGACGGCGGACGCCGCGCGGTCGCGCGACCGCGGCGGCGCGCAACAGGGACAGGAGTCTTCGTCGTCGGCCAGCGCACGGGACCAGGCGATGTCGTACGAGAGCGCCGAACAGGCGCGGGCGCTGACGCGCGAGCAACGCGAAATCACCGAGCGAGTCGAGCAGCTTGGCGATGCGGCGCAGCAACTGGAGGAGCAGCTGCGACGTGCCGGTGCGCTCGACAGCGCCCTCTCCCAGCAGCTGGCCGAGGTGAGAGCGCTGCTGCAGCAGGCGCTGACCCCGGAGCTCGAGGAGCGGCTGCGGTCGATCGAATCGGCGCTCCAGCAGATGTCCCGCGACGAGGCGCGCCAGTCGCTGGCCGAGCTCGAGGCCCAGCAGCGTCGTCTGCGCGAGCAACTCGAGCGAAGCGCCGAAATGCTTCGGAGGGCGGCGCTCGAGGGCTCCATGCAGACGCTCCGCGACGATGCGCGTGAGCTGGCGCAGCAGCAGCGGGAGTTCGCCGATTCGGTGGGCCGTGGGGGCGAGCCGCAGTCCAATCAGGCTCGCGAGCTCGCCAACCGCTCGAGCGATCTCGCCAGGGAGATCTCCAACCTCAAGGAACGACTCGAGCGCGAACAGGCCGAGCCGGGCGCGCAGCGCACCCGAACGGCGGAGCGGCAGGCGCAGGCCTCGGCCGAAGCGATGCGGCGCGCCGCCGAGCACGGCCAGCAGTCGCCCGGTCAGCAGCAGGCGGGTCAGCAACAGGCGGGTCCGCAGCAGCGCGGACAGCAACAGGGCGGACAACAACAGGGCGGGCAGCAGCAGAGCGGACAACAGCAGTCCGGCCAGCAGGGTGCCGAGCGTCAGGCACGCGAGCAATCCGCCTCGGCGCAACAGGCAGGCGAGGCCATGGAGCGCGCCGCTCAGGCGTTGACCGACGCGCGCGAGCAGCAGATCGGGCAGTGGAAGTCGGAGCTGACGAACGAGCTCGATCGGTCGATTCAGGAGATGATGCAGCTCGCGCGGGAGCAGCGGGGTCTCGAGCAGCAGGCGCAACAGGGCGCCGACCCGCAGTCGCTGCGCGCGGATCAGAGCGCGCTCCAGCAGGGACTGGAGCAAACGAACGAGCGCCTTCAGGACGCGGGCCGCCGATCGTCGCTGCTCTCGCCGGGGTCGCAGCGAGCAGTTGACGAGGCGCGGCGCGAGGTGGGGCAGGCCACGCAGGCAGCCGAGGGACGGTCCGGCCAGCAGGCGGCCAGTGCGATGCGAGAGGCGGGCGACGCGCTCAATCAGGCGGCCGCGTCGCTGGTGCGCGACCGCGAGCGCGCCGAGCGCGCCCAGTCGGCATCGGGGTTCGCCGAAATGATCGAGCAACTTCAGGAGCTCGCCCAGCAGCAGGGTGCCCTCAATGCTCAGGCTTCCGGGCTGATGCAGATGCCGATGGGACAGTCTGCCCAGATGCAGGCTGCGGCGAGTGCCCTGGCTCGGCAGCAGCGCGAGCTGGCGAGGGAGATCGACGAGGTCGGCGATCTCGACGGGAGCGGCCGGGCGCGCGAGCTGGCACGCGAGGCGCGCCAGATCGCCGAGGCCATGGAGGGCGGCAGAATCGACGCGCAGACGCTGGCCCGGCAGCAGCAGCTGTTCCGCCGCCTGCTCGACGCCGGGCGCACGCTCGAGCAGGACGAGCGAGACGACACCGGGCGCCGCGAGGCGCGATCGGCCAGTGGGACCGAGCGGCACACGCCGGCGACCGGGGAAGCGGCGGGACGCGCGGTTGCCCGCTTCCGCGAGCCGACATGGGAGGAGCTGCGGGGCCTCTCGGCCGAGGAGCGCCGTGCGGTACTCGACTACTTCAAGCGGATCAATGCGCGCGATCCGTGACGCCCTGATGCTCGGTGTCGCGCTGGCGCTGTCGGTCGGTCATGTGCGGGACGTCGGAGCGCAGGACACCACGTTCATGCGCGCTCTGACACTCGAGCAGGATGGCAAGTACCGTGAAGCCGCCGATGCCTATCGGTCTGCCTTGCGGGGGCAGGAGGTAGTCGCCGCTCTTCTGGGGCTCGAGCGCTCGTACGCGGCGATGGGCATGACCGACTCGATTCTGCCGGTGCTCGACTCGCTCGTCGCCATACGGCCGCGTGAAGGCGGGATTCGAAGCGTGCAGCTGCGGGCTCTCCAGATGCTCGGGCGCGATCAGGCGCTGCGCGACGCGTTCGAGAACTGGGCGCGGGCCAGTCCGAGCGATCCCGGGCCGTACCGCGAGTACACGCGCATGCTCATCCAGGCGGGTCGCGTAGCCTCAGCCGACTCGCTGCTCCGGCGTGCACGCACGACGCTGGGCAGCGACCGCGACCTCGCCTACGAGACCGCGCAGCTGCGCGCCGCGGCCGGCGAGTGGGCGGCGTCGTCGGAGGCGTGGCGGGTCGCGCTGCGCAACATGCCCTATCTGCAGCAGGCAGCCGTGTACGCCCTGGTACGCGCGCCGGAGGGCGCGCGTGCCGACATCCGCCGCGTGTTGGCGGCAGCGCCGGTCGAACCGGGTGCGCGGCGAACCCTCGCCGGGCTGGAGGTCGGGTGGGGCGATCCGCGCCGTGGCTGGGAAGCGCTGCGCGCCCTCCCTCGCAGCGACAGCACGGTCGCCGCCTGGTCGGAGTTCGCCACGCGCAGCGAGGACGCCGGCGCGTGGCTCGTGGCGCGCGATGCCTGGCAGGCAGTGGATCGCGTTCAGCCGACCGGATCGATCGCGCTGCGGGCGAGCCGCGCCGCGCTCAACGGCGGCGATCCCGCTTCGGCGCTGGCGCTGGCCGAACGGGCAGCCGGCGCCGACTCGGCGGCCTCGGCGCGTGGTGCGGTGCCATTGATGGTACGCGCGCTCGGTTCGCTCGGGCGTCCCGCCGAGGCGGCCCGGCTCGCTGAATCGCATGGCGCGCATCTGCCGCCGGCGTTGCGTGAGGAGCTCGCCCGGCACGTCGCCTGGGCCTGGGTCCGGGCCGGCAACCTCGAGCGTGCCCGGTCCGCGCTCGCCGCGATTCCCGGCGCCTCGGAAGGCGAAGCGGCGGGGTGGATGGCTCTCTATGATGGTGACCTCAAGACGGCCCGCACGGCGATGCGTCGATCGGGCGAGACCACGCGCGATGCGGTCGCGGCGCTGGCGCTGATCATGCGAACGAAATCGGATACGGGACCGCGGCTAGGCGAGGCTTTCCTGGCGCTCGCCCGTGGTGATACGATCGCCGCGGCGACCGCGTTCGCGGACGCCGAGCGTGAGCTCCCCGATGCCGGCGCGATACTCCTCGCGACCGCCGCCCGGCTGCACGCGGCGCGCGCTGACGATCCGCGGGCCGAGCCGCTCTGGCGCTCCGTGGCCCAGCGTTACGAGGGCACGCCGGAGGCGGCCGAGGCCGATCTCGAGTGGGCGCGCGTCCTCCGGCGCCGCGGCGATGTACCGGGCGCGATCGCGCGGCTGGAACATCTCATACTCAGCTACCCGACGAGCGCCCTCGTACCGCAGGCGCGACGCGAGCTCGAGCTGGCGCGAAACCGCATTCCAGGGACGACCTGATGCCGACGTCCACCATCTGCCCGGCGTCGCGGTGGGTCGCCGCGACGCTTGGCGCGCTGCTGCTGGTGGTCCCGTCTGCGCTCGGCGCCCAGCACGTGCTCGTGCCGATGGACGACGCGCAGACGAACCACCTGAAGGCCTACGGGCTGATGTACAACGCGCTCAAGGAGGGGCACAGCGGCGAGTGGCTCCTCAACTACCGCGGCGGTGCGTTCATCCTGCCCGATCTCCCCGATCTGCGCCGGCGCGCGGCGCTGGAAGGAATCCGTACCGAGCCGATCGGTGGCGGCGTGCTGGGAGCCATCCGCGCCGAGATGGCGGATGCGAACATGGAGCCCGTCCCGCTGGAGAAGGCGCCGACGATCGCCGTCTACGCCACGCCGGGCTCGCAGCCGTGGGACGACGCGGTGACGCTCGCCCTCGAGTATGCGGGGATCTCCTACGACCGGATCTGGGACGAGGAAGTGATCCGTGGCGATCTCTCGAAGTACGACTGGCTGCACCTGCACCACGAGGACTTCACCGGGCAGCTCAACAAGTTCCACCTCGCGTACCAGGGGGCGCCGTGGTTCCAGGAGCAGTTCGAGCGCAACCGGGAGATGGCTCGCCGGCTCGGCTTCGCGCACGCGCCGGCGCTCAAGAAGGGAGTCGCCGAGCAGATACGACAGTTCGTGGAGCGCGGCGGGTTTCTCTTCGCCATGTGCGGCGCGACCGAAACCCTGGCCCTGGCGGTGGCGTCCCACCAGGTGGACATCGCCGGGCCGTTCGCCGATGGCACGCCGGTATCCGAGGACGCCGATGCGCGGATGGACTGGGGGCGCGCGTTCGCCTTTCGCGATGCGCGCATCGAGCGGTCGCCGTACGTGAACGCAATGAGCAGCATCGACGGCCACCAGGTGAACGTTCCCGGTCGCCGGCAGCCGCTGGGTACCTTCACCCTGTTCAGCTTCTCGGCCAAGTTCGATCCGGTGCCGTCGATGCTGGTTCAGAACCATCGCGGTGTTCTGGCTGACTTCTACGGCGTCACGACCAGCTTCATGAGGTCCACCCTCAAGCCCGGCGTCACGGTGCTCGCGTTCGAGGAAGGCGCTCCGTGGGTGAAGTACGTGCACGGCGCCTATGGGCAGGGCACGTACACCTTCCTCGGTGGGCACGACCCCGAGGATCCGCAGCACGCAATCGGAAGCCCGCCCACCGACCTCTCATTGTTCCCGAACTCGCCAGGCTACCGTCTGATCCTGAACAACGTGCTGTTCCCCGCCGCGAAGAAGAAGCCGCTGAAGACGTGATCCCCTCCTCGCCACCGGCCGGACCTCCGAGCGGGACCGCTGCCGGGCGGCTCTCGCGCCAGGCCGCGGCGGCGGTCCGCGCGGCGATCGGACTGGCCGGAGGGCGCGAGGTGTGCTTCGTCTGCGCGGTCGATGAGAGCGGACAGGTGAGCACCGCGCGCGTCGTCGCGCGCGGCGACGTGCGCAGCGTGCTCGCCCTCTCCGGCTTCGCCGGGCGTGGCGAGATGCTCGTGCACAACCATCCTTCGGGTGTGCTGGAGCCATCGGAGGCCGATCTGGAGGTGGCGGCGCGGCTGCACGATGACGGAGTCGGCTTCGGCATCGTGGACAACGCGGCCACCGAGATGTACGTGGTCGTCGAGGTTCCTCGCGCCGACGAGCTGCAGCCGATCGTTCCCGAGGAGGTCGCCGGCGCGCTCGGACCCGATGGCCTCGTCGCCCGTGTCCTCGAGCGGTTCGAGGACCGACCGAACCAGCGACGCATGGCCGCCGTGATCGCCGGGCTCTACAACGACGGCGGCGTCGGCCTGATCGAAGCTGGAACGGGGATCGGGAAGTCGCTCGGCTACCTGCTGCCGGCTCTGAGGTGGGCTGCCCTCAACGGTGAGCGCACGGTCGTCTCGACGAACACGATCAACCTTCAGGAGCAGCTGGTGGGGAAGGATCTGCCATTGCTCGCGCGAGCACTCACCGACCAGCCGGTGCGGTTCGCGCTGCTCAAGGGTTGGCGGAACTACGTGTGCCTGTCACGCCTGGAGCAGGCGCGCTCGTCGGCCGGGCAGCTGTTCGAGGATGTCGTACGCGACGAGATCGAGGGGCTCGCCGCCTGGGCCGAACGGACGCGCGACGGCTCGCTCACCGACCTGCCCGCACCGCCGCGCCCCGAGGTGTGGGACGAGGTCGCGGCCGAGCCGGATCTGTGCACGCGGCTCAAGTGCCCCTTCTTCGACAGGTGCTTCGTGTTCGTCGCGCGCCGTCGCGCCGCGCAGGCCGACGTGATCGTCGTCAACCACCACCTCCTGCTCTCCGATGTCGCCGTGCGTCGAGCGCAGCAGAACTGGGAGGAGGCGGCGGTGCTTCCGGCGTACTCGAGGATCGTCGTGGACGAGGGACACCATCTCGAGGACGCAGCGGCCGCGCACCTCGGCGCCACGGCGACGCGGCGCTCGCTCCAGCGGCTGTTCAACCGCCTCGAGCGGCGGGGAAGGGGGCTCCTCCCTGCGCTGGAGGCGCGGCTTGCGGCCAGCAAGGACCTCCTCAGCACGGCGAGTGCCGATCTGGTGGCCGAGCGTCTCGTCCCATCGACCGAGGCGGCGCGGGCGAAGGCAACCACGGTGTTCGATCTTCTGGACGTCTTCCTCCTCAATCGCGGCGAGACGGTGGTGCGACTCACCGACGACTTCGCCACCGACCCGGTGTGGCGCGCCGGACTCGGCGCCGCGCTGGATGACTTGCTCGGGGAGATCGTTCTGATCGATGATGGGCTGCGCCTGGTGCGCGAGCGGATCGAGTCGGCGCCCCGGCGCGACGAGGGCGCCGAAGCGCTGCTCGGCGAGATGCGCGCCGTGGCGCGGCGGCTCGGTGCCGCCGGCGACGCGCTGCGCGCCGGGCTGCGACCACCGGCCGGGGCCGCGACCGTGCGCTGGGTCGAGGTTCGTGGGCGCGATCGCATCGTCGCCGTGTCATCGGTGCCGCTCGACCTGGCGCCCATCCTGCGCGAGGATCTGTTCAGGCGCGTGGAGACTGCCGTCGTCACCAGCGCAACACTGGCCGCCGAATCGAAGTTCGACTTTCTGGCCGGCCGCCTCGGCCTCGACGATCCGGAGCTGGCACCAACGACGGCGATCCTCCCGTCGCCGTTCCAGTACGCCCGCCAGACGATTCTCGCCATCGGCACCGATACGCCGGCGCCGAACGTCGATGCGTCAGGGCACGCCGCGACCCTCCTTCGCCAATTGATCGACCTCGCCGAGGCATCGAATGGCGGGTTGTTCGTGCTGTTCACCAGTCACCGGGATGTGCGCGCCACGGCCGCCGAGCTGCGCGCGCGCGCGACCGGGCAGCGGTGGCCGCTGCTGGTGCACGGCGAGGATGGTCGTGACGCGCTGCTGCGGCGCTTCCGCGAGGCGGGGGACGCGATCCTGCTGGGAACGGCCTCGTTCTGGGAGGGCGTGGACGTGCCGGGCCGGGCACTGCGCGGGCTCATGATCGCCAAGCTGCCCTTCCGCGTGCCGACCGAGCCGATCACGGCCGCGCATTGCGAGGCGATTGAGCGCCGCGGCGGCAACGCCTTCCGCGACTACATGCTCCCCCATGCTTCGCTGCGGCTCAAGCAGGGTTTCGGCCGATTGATTCGCACGGCGAGCGACCGCGGCGTGGTGGTGATCGCCGATCCGCGGATCGTCACGAAGACATACGGCCGGGACCTGCTCGGGGCGCTCCCCCCGGCGCGCCGGCTGATCGCTCCATGGAGCCGCATCCGGCCGGAGCTCACCCGCTTCTACGCCGACGAGGAAGGCCGGTGAGACCGACCGTCCGCCCGGGCAAGATCGTCTGCGTCGGACGCAACTACCTCGAGCATGCCCGGGAGCTCGGCAACGACGTCCCCGCGCAGCCGCTGCTATTCCTCAAGCCGCCGTCGAGCGTGATCGGGTCCGGTGAGGCGATCGTCCTGCCCCCGGCCTCGGCGCGGGTGGAGTACGAGGGCGAGATCGGCGTCCTGATCGGCCGCCGGCTGGTCCGCGCGTCGGCCAGCGAGGCGCGCGGCGCCGTAGGTGCGATAGTGGCGGTGAACGACGTCACCGCGCGCGACCTTCAGAAGACCGACGGTCAATGGACACGGGCGAAGGGGTTCGACACCTTCTGCCCGATGGGCCCACCGTCGCCGGTCGTTCCACCTCTGGAGGGGCTGGAGGTGGTCACCCGCGTCAACGGGGTGGAGCGGCAGCGGGGCCAGTCCGGTGAAATGGCGTTCGCGATCCCGGAGATCCTCTCGTACATTTCATTCGTGATGACCCTCGAACCCGGGGACCTCGTGGCCACCGGCACGCCGGCGGGCGTCGGCCCACTGGCCAATGGCGATGTGGTGGAGGTCGAGGTCATCGGCGCGAGCATCGTTCGCAATCCGGTAACCGCCTTCTCTGTCGCCTAGTGCCCAGTCTCGCATCACGGTTCGCGCTACTGCCCGAGTATCCGCTCGCCGCGATTCCGCAGCGCAAGCGGGAGCTGCTGGCTCGTGGCGTGGATGTGATCGACCTCGGTGCCGGCGATGCGGATCTGGCGCCGCCGGAGAGGGCCGTCGAGGCGCTGGCGGCGGCAGGGCGCGATCCTCGAATGAGCCGGTACGGCTTCGGCCTCGGGCTCCCCGCCTACCGCGAAGCGATCGCCGCCTGGATGAATCGGCGGTTCACGCTCCAGTTCGATCCCTGGACGGAAGTCGTGCCGCTGATCGGCTCGAAGGAGGGGATCGCACACATCGCCTTCGCCTATCTCGCTCAGGGGGACGTGGCGATCGTTCCCGAGCCGGGCTACCTGGCATATCTCGGCGGCACGACGCTCGCCGATGCCACTCCCTACAAGTTTCCGCTTCGCCCACGCACCAACTTCCTCGTCGAGCTGGACGACATCCCGCTCGACGTGCTGATGCGAGCGAAGCTGCTCTACCTCAACTACCCGAACAATCCGACGGCGGCGACGGCGCCGCGCGATTATCTCGCCCGCGTGGTCGAGCGCTGCCGCGAGCTGGACATCCTGCTGGTGTACGACAACGCGTACTCCGAGCTCGCCTTCGATGGCTACCGCCCGCCCAGCATCTTCGAGATCGATGGCGCACGCGACGTGGCGATCGAGTTCCACTCGCTGTCGAAGACGTACAACATGACTGGTTGGCGACTGGGTTGGGCGGTGGCTCGTCCGGAGATCGCCGGTCCGCTGGCGAAGGTCAAGTCGTTCATCGACACCGGCACGTTCATGGGATTGCAGGCGGCCGGTGTGGCGGCGCTGGAGAGCTGGAGCACGTTCGTGCCGCGCAACGTGGCCGTCTTCCGGGAGCGCCGGGACGCGGCGGTGGCCGCGTTCCGCGACGCCGGGTTCGGGTGCGAGACGCCGAGGGCGACGATGTATCTCTGGCTTCGGCTGCCGCCGGCGCTGCCGAGCGCCACGTTCGCCGAGAGGCTGCTCGAGGAGGAAGGCGTCGTGGTGCTCCCCGGGTCGGCGTTCGGTCCCGGCGGGGAAGGGTTCGTTCGCGTCTCCTTCATAGCCTCCCCGGAACGGCTCGCCGAGGCGGCTCGCCGGGCGGGTCGCGTGCTGGCCACCTCGACCGTCGAGGCGGGAACATCGTGATGCGGCGCCCGTCCGCCGGATTCGTGATCTCGATCGCGCTTCACGGCGTGGCGATCGCGCTGCTGGCGCAGATCACGTTCGGGACGGCGAGGCTGTTTTCCTACCTCGACCGTGAACGCCCGGACGTCATCGTCGAGCGCGTCGAGTTCGTCGCGCTTCCGCAGCCGGGAGTCGAGGAGACGCCGGGCCGCGCAGGCGGTGATGGCCGGCCGGTGAGCGCCGATCCGCCGGCTCCGCCGTTGATCGTTCCGCGCGAGACGCCGGCCGAGTTGCCGCCGGCCGAGCCAGCGCCGCCGCCGCGGGCCGAGCCGGGTGGAAGGGGACCGATCATCGGCGGCGGCGGGCCGCTCCGCGGGATCCAGCCGGCGTTTTCCGATCCACGCCTGTGGGTGACGCCCGAGGAACCGGTGCGCGAGCCTCTCACCGCTCGCCAGCGAGTGGACAGCTCGGTGGTCGCGGTCATCGAGGCGTACCTCGACTCGCTGGCCGCGCTGCCGCAGCAGCGTGAGCCGGGCGACTGGACCTTCGAGCGCGGCGGCCGGCGCTACGGGATCGACCGCGAGTACATCCGCCTGGGGAGCATCTCGCTGCCGACCGCACTGCTGGCGCTGCTACCGCTCAACGTGCAGGCGAATCCGATCGCGCTCGAGCGGGAGAAGTCGTTCGCGGCCATGCGGTCGGACATCAACTTCCATGTGCAGCAGGCGATCACGCACGACGACTTCCGGGCGGCGGTGAACCGCATCCGCGAGCGCAGGCTGCGCGAGGAACGCGAGAGGAGTCCGCCGCGCGGGCCGCTGATCGGCGGCCCGCCGTAGAAGCAAATCAGGCGGGGACGGCGGCCCGGGCCTCGAACGTGGGGAGCCCTGGTTCGGCGCGCTCGGTGAGCGGCCGGAAGATCCCGCAGACCACACCGAGCACGGCGAAATCGTCCTGCGGGCCGACCTCGATGTCGCGCTCGGCGGGATTCGCCGACTGGAGGACGATCGTGGCGCCGCGGCGGGTGAGGGTCTTGACCGTCGCATCGGCGCCGACCCGTGCGGCGATCACATCGCCCTCCTTCGCCGGCGCCGAAGGCTGAACGACGACGAAATCGCCGTCGTGGATGCCTCGTCCGATCATGCTGTCGCCCCGCACGCGCAGGGCGAACACGTCCTCGCTGGGGAGGAAACGGCGATCGAATGTCAGGAACCCCAGCCGGTTCTCGGGAAGCAGGGCCGGCTCGCCAGCGGCGATCCTGCCGTAATAGGGCACGGGCTGCGTGCCGCCGTGCGTCGAGTAACCGAGCAGGCGGACGCCGCGCGAGCGTGCACGATCGCGCTGAATGTATCCCTTCTCCGCCAGCGCCTGGAGGATGTCGGAAACAGTCTTGGTCGACTTGATCCTGAACTGACTGGCGATTTCGCGGATGCTCGGCTGGTAGGTGTTCTCGGCGAGGAAGTCGAGCAGGTAGTGGTAGACCCTCCGCTCGATCGTCGTCAGCGGCTCCGACATTGGCGCCCCCTGGCTGGATGGCTGGCGTCCGGTGCTCGCGCAGAGCCCGGACAACCCGCGTCGGCAATGTAGCTCGCGCGCTTCGGATCGGTCAACGACGACTTTGGCGTCGTTACGAGAGGTAGTCGAGGCACCTTCACAACACCGGCGCGGCGTCGCTCTACCCGTGCAGGGTTGCGATCGCGTCGTCGATGCGACGCAACACCCGGTCGCGACCCATGAGCGTGAGAACCTCGAATATGCCCGGACTGACCGTAACGCCGGTGAGCGCCAGGCGCAGGGGCTGGAGGACCTTGCCGGCCGCGACGCCTCGCGACTCGGCCAGAGCGCGCAGGGCCGCGTCCATGCCGGTTTCGCTCCACTGTTCGACGGCGGCGAGTCGCTCCCGCGTCGCGGCGAGCAGCTCGGCAGCGGCGGCCGGCTCCTTCCAAAGCCTGGACACGCCCTCGGGATCGTACGTGACGCGATCGGCGAAGTAGGGCACCGCCTGTGGCACGAAGTCATCAGTGGTGCGGGCGCGCACCTTGAGCAGGTCGAGCAGCGCGAGATACCAGGCTCGGCGCTCGGCCAGAGTCTCCTGCGTCGTCAGCCCGGCGGCGAGAAGCTTCGGCGTGACCAGCGGCTCGAGTGCCTCGGCGCTCATGCGGCCAAGGTGCTGGCCGTTCATCCATTCCAGCTTCACCGGATCGAAGATCGCGGCCTTCCTCTGGAGCCCGTCGGGAGAGAAGAGCTCGACCATCTCATCCATGGTCATGATCTCACGATCGCCGCCCGGCGACCAGCCGAGAAGCGCCAGGAAGTTGAGCATCGCTGCAGGGAGAATACCCTGGTGCTGATAGTCCGCCACCGCGGTGGCGCCATGTCGCTTGCTCAGCTTCCTGCCGTCCTTTCCGTGGATCATCGGCAGGTGCGCGAAGCTCGGGAGCGCCGCGCCGAGCGCGCGGTAGAGGAGGATCTGCTTCGGCGTATTGGAGATGTGGTCGTCGCCGCGCATGACGTGGGTGATGCGCATGGCGATGTCGTCGGAAACGACGGCGAGATTGTAGATCGGCGTGCGATCGGAGCGCAGGATCACGAAGTCGTCGATGTCCTTGTTCGGGAACGCGATCCGCTCGTGGACCAGGTCATCCCAGTCGGTGGTCCCCTCCGGCACGCGGAAGCGGATAACCCATGGCTCGCCGCCGGCGACGCGACGCTCGACTTCGGCGGCGTCCATCCGGTCGCATCGACGGTCGTAGCGGAAGGTCTCCTTCCGCTCCTCGGCGGCGCGCCGGCGCTCGTCGAGCTCGGCCGGTGTGCAGAAGCAGCGATACGCGGCGCCGCTCTCCAGCAGCCGCATTGCATCCTGCTGGTGCCGTTTGAGGTTCGCTCCCTGATGCACGACCTCCTCGTCCCAATGCAGCCCCAGCCATTCGAGGCCCTCGAATATGGCGCGGGTGCTCTCGTCGGTGCTGCGAGCGCGGTCGGTG
>DATKCV010000111.1:0-11619 GCA_035513015.1 Gemmatimonadaceae bacterium | reverse complement strand
CGGCAATCCCCGGTTCGACGACTCTGACCCCCTTGAACCCCCTTCGACTTCCTACCGCGCTTCGCAAGGCACCCGGCCGTGCTCGTGCGACTCCAGCGTCAGGACGGTCCGTCCGAACACCGGCATCGAGCTCTCGATCCGCACCGGAAGCCGGCAGTGGTCGTCAGTGAAGTTGATCCGGATCACGCCCTCGCCGCGGTACCGCCGCGGATCACGGACCCGCATCTCCATCAGCACCGTTTCGAACGCGCCGGCCGTGGTGGTGATCGTCTCGCGGCCCACCACACGCACCAGCGTCGGATTCCGCGCCGGCTCGAAGTGCCGGTAGAACGTCCAGGTGGAGTCCACCACAGCCGGGAGCGTGCGAAGGAAATACATGAACGAGAGCTCGTCGAGCGGCACGTCCGTCGTCATGGCCCTGCTCGCGCCTTCCGCGTTCTCCGACCGAAGCTGCGCCGGGAACAGCTCCACCGATTCGTCGTGACGCGAGAGGGGATGCCGCTCGTGCTTGGAGAACCGCATCGTCGTCATCGCGCCAGCGTCGAGCCACGATGAGGTGCGGTCCACCCCGCGCAGGGGGCCCACTCCGGCCTCGAGGTCGAAGCGAAGCAGCAGGACATTGGCACCGCGCACAGCCACAGGCCCTTCCACCCACATTGCGCCGCGGCCGATGTTCCCGAACCTGCCCACCCTCACGAGGTACGTGAGCCGCTCCCCGACCGAGAACGGAAGCCGGACGGCCGACTGCCCGGCGACATCCCGGGGCACACAGAGGAGGACGAGCATCGCCAGCAGTGCGGCGAACAGGACCCGCAGAGCGAGCCCGTGTCCATGCAGGGTGGGAATGGCCGTCATGTTGCGCATCCGTCCTCTCGCGTTGAAGTGCATCCCGCGCAAGAACGATCGCCATTCGAGCGGTGCCGCGCTGTCGGCAGCTCGCCCCGATCCACGTGGTGAACACCTTTCGCCCGTGTCAGGCAGTCCCCGATGGAATCCAGCGCAAAGTGCCTGATCGGGAATGCGGGCGCCTTACGGAGGAGGCGTTGGTGTGCGGCACCGGCTCTTGCGAACCAACCCGTACAGACCCTATTCGTGCCGCAGGGCCTCGACCGGATCCAGCCGAGCCGCCCGAGCCGCCGGAAAGAGCCCGAACAGGATCCCCGTGAACGCGCTCGCCACCAGAGCGGCGACGATCGCCAGCGGCGGAATCGACGCTTCTATCGGCGAGGCGTTGCGGATCACGATCGTAGCCGCCCACCCGAAGGCCAGCCCGAACATCGCGCCGATGCCGGTCAGCGTCGCCGCCTCGACCAGGAACTGCCAGAGGATCGTCGCCCGCGTCGCGCCGAGTGCCTTCCGCACTCCGATCTCCCGCGTTCGCTCGGTGACCGAGATCATCATGATCGCCACCACCCCGGCTCCACCGACCATCAGCCCGACGCCGGACAGCACGAGCATGACCAGAAAGAAAATCCCCGTCATCCGTCCCCAGGTCTCGAACAGCTTCTCCTGGGTGATGATCGCGAACGTGTTCTCGGCGCCGGGCTTGAGTCCGCGTGATGCGCGAAGCAGCGCCGTCACGTCGTCGATCGCCTCGTCACGCGCCACCGTCCCGACAGGCTTGATCGCCAGATCCATCCACGTGCCCGGGATTCGGAGCTGGCGACGGCCGGTCTCGAACGGCACCATCGCCCGTGACCGGTCGCCCTCGCCGAAGAACGAGATCTCCTGGGTGTAGATCCCGACCACCTGCAGGGGCGTCGACCCGATCGTGATCGTCTTGCCCAGCGGATCGATGTCCCCGAACAGGCGCTCGGCCATCTTGTCGTTGATCACCACGACGAGCGCCGCCGTGCGCTCCTCGGCCGGCGTGAAGTTCCGGCCATCGACGATGTCGCCGCCGTCCACCTCCAGCCAGTTCGCCGAAAACGACTGCACCTGGACGCCGGCGAGGTAACGGTCGCGCCACCGCGCTGGCGCGCTCGTGCCCGCGCGGGTCGTGACCTCGCCGACCGAGGAGAGTCGGGCAATCGATCGCGCCTCGGTCACATTGATCGGCGGATTGCGCCGCCACGTACAGGTTTCGTTGGACCCGTCGCACGCCTCCAGCGAGATCGGGAAGCGGGTGAGAAAGAACGTCGTCGGGCCAGCCGTCTCGAACGCGGCGGCGACGCCGCGATTGATCCCGTGAATCGCCGCCGACATGATCACGACCACGAACACGCCGATGGCGACACCGAGGATCGTCAGCGCCGCCCGCGCCTTGCTCGACCGCAACGACCCGATCGCCAGCGCCACCGCTTCGAGCAGACCGCTCAGCGTGGAGGAGAGTCGCATCGTCTATTCCTGCCGGAGGGCGGCGATCGGGTCCAGCAACGCTGCGCGGCTCGCCGGATAGACGCCGGAGATGATCCCGACGCCGGCGCCGACCAGGACCGCCGTCGCCACGGACCAGAGGGCCACGCTCGCCGGCAGCGGCGAGGCGGCCGATACGAGCTTGGCCAGCACCGCGCCACCCGCCACGCCGATCGCCGCTCCGATCAGGCTCAGCGTGACAGCTTCGGCGATGAACTGCATCAGAATGTCCATCCGCCGCGCGCCGAGCGCCTTGCGAATCCCGATCTCCCTCGTACGCTCGGCGACCGCCACCAGCATGATGTTCATGATCACGATGGCCCCGACGAGCAGTCCGACGGTCGGAAGCGCTACGCCGGCGAGCACGAGGAAGCGCTCGATCCGCTTCCAGAACGCCAGCGCCGAGTCGGCCGTCTGAAGGGAGAAGTCGTCCGGCTGACCCGGCCGCAGCCGGTGCCGGATCCGCATCACCTGACGCACCTCTTCCATCGACGCCTGCATTGCCGGCTCCGTCGGCGCCTGGACGATCAGGGCGTCGATCACCCGGGTGCGATTCAGCAGCCGCTTGGCCGGCGAGTCGAACGGCAGCACGACGAAGCGGTCGAGCGAGAGCCCGAGCGTGCTGCCCTGCTTCTCGGCTACGCCGATCACCGTGTACGGCACCTTGCCGATTCGCAGCTCGCGGCCGATCGGATCGAGCGCCGGGAAGAAGTGTCGCGCCACCTCGTCGCCGACGACGACCACCGGCGTGCCGAGCCGGTACTCCTGATCGGCGATCAGCCGGCCGCTGGTCACGCCCATGTTCTTGATCTCGAACCACGAGCCGCCGACGCCGCTCACCTGCACCTGCCGCGGCCGCGCAAACCGCGACTCGAGCACCAGCTGGTTGGTGCCGACGACGGCCCACCGTACGCCCTCGGAGAGCGCATCGACGACCGGGCCGACGTCGTCCTCGGTGATCCGCTGCCGGGCCCGCCACGCGCGCCACTCCGCCTCGTCCACGTCGCCAAGCTGGATGTTCGGCCGCTGCCGCAGCTCGAAGCTGTTCGGCGCAATGAGCTTGCCGATGAGGTCGTCCTCCATGTACCGCGACATCCCGTTGACGATCGAGACGACCGCGATCAGGAACATCACGCCGATGGACACGCCGACCAGCGTGAAGAAGCTCTTCAGCTTCTGCACGCGAATCTGCGCGATGGCGAGACGGACGGCCTCGAGGACGGACATTGGTGGAAGTTATCGCGGTTCGCTGTGGTTCGCCGTGGTTCGCCGTGGTTCGCCGTGTTTCGTCGTGGTTCGCCGTGGTTCGCCGTGGTTCGCCGTGGTTCGCCGCGGTTCGCCGTGGTTCGCCGTGATTCGCTGCACGGCCCCACTCCACACAACGCGTCCCGCTCATCCAGAGTTACGCGTCGCTCGCCCTATCCTGCCGGCTCCCGCGCGGCCCGAACTTCACCCACGCCCAGTATGCCGGCACCCCGGCCAGCAGGATTCCCACTCCGATCCCGGCTGAGCGGGGGAACTGCACCACCGTGTTCAGCGCGAGCGCGAGAAACGCCAGGGAGAAGATCGCCGTCGTCACCGGGTGGCCGGGCATGCGCACACCGCTCGCGCCGCGCGTGGCCGCGCCCCCGCGCTCGCGACGGCGGAAGACGAGCAGCGCGGCGCCGGTCAGGCCGAAGAACAGGGCGTCGATCGAGACCACGTAGTTGAGAATCTGCTCGTAGGCACCGGAGACCGCGATGACCGAAGCCAGCGTCCCCTGGAGCGCAACGGCGATCACGGGCGCACGGGTACGCGCGCTCACCCGGCCCACCTGCGGGAAGAACAGTCCATCGCGCGCCATTGCGAAGTACACCCGCGGAGCCGTCAGCATGCTCTGGCTGAGAAATCCGATCGTGGACAGCGCGATGCCGCCGGCGATCAGCTGCGCGCCGGTGGGACCGAGTGCGCGACGCATTACCTCGGTCGCCGGAGTGTTCGTCGCCGCCAGTCCCTCAGCCCCCAAAACGGCGAGGCAGACCGCGTTCACCGCGATGTACAGTACGACCACGCCGAGAACGCCGAGGACCAGCCCCCACGGGAGGTCGCGCTCGGGCGCCCGCATCTCGCCGCTGACGAAGCTCGCCGTCTGCCAGCCTCCATAGGCGAACAGCACCGGCACCATGGCAGCACCAAGCGCCAGCAGCATGCCGCGTCCCGGCTCCAGACCGGCGGCCGCGGGCGGCAGCGGCGGCGGCTCACCGCCGCGTACGCCGAGCCAGCCGAGCGTCACCAGCATCAGCAGAGCGGCGATCTTCATCACCATGAACGTGCTCTGCACCGTACTGCCGGCCCGTGCGCCGAAGCAGTTCACCACCGTGAGCACGCCAAGCGTGACGACGGCGATCCACGCCGGCGCAGCGGCTATTCCGGCGAGATCGCGAAAGTAGCTCGCGAACGTCACCGCCACCGCCGCCATCCCTCCGGTCTGCACGACGAGAAGCAGCGTCCAGCCGTAGAGAAACGCGACCAGCGGGTGGAACGCGTCCCGGAGATAGACGTACTGCCCGCCCACCGCCGGCCGCCAGACAGCCAGCTCGGCGTACACGAACGCGCCCGCCAGCGCGATCGACCCGCCGAGCACCCAGGCGAGCAGGATCAGCGAGGGCGTCCCGACGGCGCGAGCGACGACGGATGGGTTCATGAAGATCCCGGCCCCGATGATGCCTCCCATGACCAGCATCGTCGCGTCGAACCGACCGAGCGAGCGCTCCAGCGGAGCCTTGGCCGCCGGCTCACCGCTTTCGGAAGTGTTCGCCGGCATCCCCCGCTGAGAAGCCCCGGGTGTGTTCATTCCCCATCGTACCATGACGTTGCCACGTCGGCGAGGAGTGCCGGGCCCACGCTTTGCACCCCATCGAGGCCGTCAGGCGTGCCGCAGGGCACGCGGAGCGTGACGGCGCTGCCTCTGCAGTCCTCTGCCGGCGTACGCGCTGACCTGATGGTCAGCGCCTGCTTCAGCAACCTGGACTCCTGGCCACTCGGTCAGTGAATACCGCGATTCTCCTCCGTTCTGGGTCTTCCCCGACTTGTCCGGATCGTGAGATACATCACATCTTGCGGTCCAACACCGAGAACCGAGGAACGCGATTACCAACTGGCCAGGAGGTGGATCATGGGATTCGATCCGGACACCGTGATCACGGCAAGCCCCCTCCTGTCGGCGGAGCCATACGGCGAGGCTACGCCGCTCGTGCAGCGGTTCATGGTGCGTCTCAGCCGGCTGCCGCTCGATGTCTGGGGCCAGGCTGCGGAGGGGGTGTCGCTCGTGCCGGGCGGGCGTGAATCCGACGCGCCCGAGCTTCGGCTAGCCAGGGCACGGCTCCGCTACCTGCTCGCCGCGATGCCAAGCGAGCTCGCGCGGGTCAAGCGCAGAATCGACGACATGACCGCCGTCGCGTGCGGCTTCACCGGACGGGCGACGATCGCGGCCATGCGACGCGTCGCGCTGACCGCGGCGCTCGCCCTGCTGGTCCGACCGCGCCTTGCCGACGAGGACTTTGCCGAGCTCTACGCCCCGTTCGCGCTGATCATCCCGGTGGAGGAGCTGACGGCCGGATTCTGAGATCCGCCCTGGAGTGGGCTGCACCTCGTACTTCCCGACCGGTACGCCGAGCTCGCCCAGCCGTGGCTAGCGCGCGATGCCGACCGTCCGCACCCCGCGATACGGCGTCGCGCGCATCTCCTCCACGGTGACGTCGGCATCGTCGCCGGTGAGTCCCAGCGACTGCAGCGCGTAATGCACCATGCCGAGCGCGAGCTCGCGTTCTCCCATTACCGCGCGACCCACGCCGAGGCCCTCGAGGAACTGCTTTTCGGCGGCGCTGTGGGTGCGCACTACGGTGTCGATCCCCGGGTTTGCGCGCCGGGCCAGCTCGAGCAGGCGGCGGGCATGGTACGGCTCGGGCGCGGCTATGACGAGCAGCCGCGCCCGTTCCAGATGCGCGTGCGCGAGGATCCCGGGACGGGTCGCGTCGCCGAACAGCGCCGGCACACCCTGCCGCCGCAGCGCTTCGACCTTCAGCCGATCCTGCTCGATCACGACGTACGTGATTCCCCGACGGGTGAGCGCGCGGCCGATCGTCTCGCCTACACGACCGTAGCCGACCAGGACGGCATGGTCGCGCAGCGCGCTCTCGTCGACCGGCGACGCCGGGTCGCTGGCCGGTGCCGGACGCTCCAGCGCTTCGAGCAACCGCGGGCGGGCGCGCAGCCAGCGCTCGATCGGACCGGCGAGCCCGTAGGTCAGCGGATTCAGCGTGATCGATATGAGTGCACCTGCGAGGATCAGGCTCTGCCCATCGGCCGGCATCAATCCCAGAGTGATCCCGATTCCGGCGAGGATGAACGAGAATTCGCCGATCTGCGCCAGGCTCGCCGAGACGGTGAGCGCCGTTCCGATCGGATGCCGGAACAGGAGCACGATGGCGAAAGCGGCCAGCGACTTGCCAACGATGATGATCAACACGGTTGCCAGCACGTGCACCGGCTGCCGCACGATCACGGAGGGATCGAACAGCATCCCGACCGACACGAAAAAGAGCACGGCGAACGCATCCTGGAGCGGAAGGGCGTCGGCGGCCGCCTGATGGCTGAGGTCGGACTCGCTGATCACCACGCCGGCGAAGAAGGCGCCGAGGGCGAACGAGACGCCGAACAGCGCCGAGGCGCCGAAGGCGATCCCCAGCGCCACGGCGAGCACGGACAGCGTGAACAGCTCGCGCGATCCGGAGCGGGCCACGAGGAGAAGCAGCCACGGTACCGCGCGCGTGCCGACGAACAGCATCAGGGCGACGAACGCCGTCACTTTGGCGAGCGTGAGGGCCAGGGCCAGCCCGACGTTGCCGCCGGCCGCCTGTGCCGCCACACCCTGTGGAGCGGCTCCGAGCGGCAGCGCGAAAGCGGGAAGCAGCACCAGCGCGAGCACCATCACCAGATCCTCGACGATCAGCCAGCCGACCGCGATCCGGCCGTTCGCGGTGTCGAGCACCCCTCGTTCCTCCAGCGCCCGCAGGAGGACGACCGTGCTGGCCACCGACAGGGCGAGACCGAACACCAGTCCCGCACCCCACGTCCAGCCCCACAGTCGCGCCACCACAGCGCCGAGCAGAGTCGCCACTCCGATCTGCGCCACCGCACCGGGTAGCGCGATGCGTCGCACGGCGAGCAGGTCGCTCACCGAGAAGTGCAGCCCGACACCGAACATGAGCAGGATGACGCCGATCTCCGCCAGCTGCGCCGCCAGCGCCGCGTCGGCGTAGAAACCGGGCGTGTACGGCCCAACCACGATGCCGGCCACGAGGTACCCGACCAGCGGCGGCAGTTTCAGCCACTTGGCCGCGAAGCCGAACAGAAAGGCCAGCCCGAGCCCAGCGGCGATCGTGGCGATCAGTGCGGTGTCGTGCATCGGGAGGGATCGAGGAGCATGTGTGCGTGCTTCCTGGCCAACACTACTTGAAAGGCCGCCGCGGCGTCCATGCCGCGGCGGCCATTCCAGCCCGGAGGCTCAGGCGATCACCCTCCGACGTACTCCGCCACCGCCCAGTCGCAGTCCGAGTACGTGACCCTTACGTGGACGCTTCCCTGCTGGCCGGCGACGCTCACACGGAACTCCCCGGCCGTGAACGGCGACAGCGCGAAGGTTTCCCCGGACGCGCACGCGGCGCTGTACTGGAGCGGCGTGACGGTGGTGACGGTCAGCGAGGCAACCCGCTTCCCCTCGCGGTAGGAGAACGATCCGTTCGGGGCGTAGGAGCCGTCGGGAAGGGGTTGGCCGGGCGCGAGCGTCTGTCCGGCCGCGGCCGCGAAACTGGCCGTCCAGTCCAGCGCGGCGGCGATGCTGGGATAGCCGGGGGCGCTGGCCGTCTCCGTCCAGCTCTGCGTCTGCGACAGTCCAGCCGTGGTCGCCGAAACAATGGCGTTGCCGTCGCGCGTCGCTGTCAGGTCGAGCTCCGGACTCGAAATCCTGACCTCGAGCCGGTCGAGTCCGAACGCGAGGGCCATGCCCTCGGCCGCGGGCGTCGGATCGTAGATCCAGAACACGCCGGTGATCGCGAACGTGCCGTCTTCCATGGTGAACTGGCAGGCCGGCAGCGCGAAGGTGATGCTGAGATCGTCGGGTACCCCATCACCATCGGTATCCACCGGCGGCACCTGCGAGGGAACGCCGCATTCCTGGGTCCCGATCTGATACAGCGGCGGCTGCAGGGGCGCGAGCGCGAATGCGGCGTCGCCGAGCACCGCCCGGCCGGTCTGCGACTGAAGCGAGAACGAAGGCGTCCCGACGCCTCCCATCGCACCGCCCGACGTCAGCTGGATGACCGATCCCTCGATGTCGAGAGCCACCTGTTCGGCGATCATCTCGAACCGGTCGGGCGTGAGGTTCATCGGCGATGTGCCGTCGGAGCATGCCACGACCGCGGCCAGCGGCATGGCGAGAATCAGCGGGCGGACGTGAGCCGTCATGAGAGAATCCGGTTGAGGGCGAGAGCGGGACTGCACTCAGAACCTACGACCGAGGGTGGGCCGAGGTTACTCCACCCGGACGGCACCCGGACGGCACCCGGATGGCACCCGGATGGCACCCGGACGGCTCCGGACGGCTCCGGACGGCTCCGGACGAACGGAAGCAGGTCGCCCCGATTCCGCCCGCCGCATGGCCGCACGCCCGGACGACGCCGCTCTTGCATTCCTCCGCGCCGGCACAATATTAAGACATTGTCTATCATATCGAGGCCCGGATGCTCGGTGAGCTGGAGCAACTCGTATTGATGGCCGTCCTCCGGGGCGGCGGCGTGTCGTACGGCGTATCCGTGCGCCGGGAGATCGAGACGCGCGGCGGGCGCACGCTCACCCTGGGCACGGTGCACAAGACGCTCGGGCGGCTGGAGGACAAGGGCTTCGTCGAATCGTACCAGGGTGAGCCGACACCAGTGCGCGGCGGGCGGCGGAAACGGCACTACACCCTCACGGCCGCCGGACACGCGGCTCTGCGGGAGGCGCTCGATACCACCCGCCGCATGGCCCGCGGGCTCCGACTCGGGTGGGAAAACCGATGAGCCGGGGCCACGAACCCATGCCGCCGCCGCGGCTCGCCGTCGCGCTCCTCGAACGGCTGCTGCGCGGCCGTCAGAGCGAGGCGCTGCTCGGCGATCTGCTCGAGGAGTACCGCGACCGCGCGGCACGCCCGAACAGCGCCGCTCTCGCACGCCGCTGGTTCTGGCGGGAGACGATCGCCGCCCTCGCCACCGCACGAGTCCCGCGCACCGGCCGCACGCACATGCCGGCGGCCGCCCCGACCGGAGATAGCGGATTGTCCAGATTCATCGCCGACCTGCGCCATGGCGCCCGCGTGCTGCTCCGCGCGCCGCTCTTCACCGCCATGTGCATCGTGACGCTCGCGCTCGGAATCGGCGCCTCCAGCGCGATGGTCAGCGTCGTGTATCCGGTGCTGATCCGGCCACTGGCGTTCCCCGATCCCGGCCGGCTGGTGATGATCTGGGAGCGTTCGGCGGAGGGTGAGCCGACGACCACGTCGTTCGCCACCATCAGCGATATTCGGCGTACGACGCGCTCGCTGTCCGGCGCCGCCGCGATCGGCTACTGGACGGCAACGATCGCCGAGGGAGGGGATCCGGAACGGCTCCCGGGGCAGCGCGTCTCGGCGTCGTTCTTCGGTGTGCTGGGGATCCGTCCAGCGCTTGGCCGCGACTTCCGGCCGGAAGAGGACGCGCCCGGAGCGAACCGCGTCGTCATGCTGAGTCACGGGCTCTGGCAGCGACGGTTCGGAAGCGATCCAAACGTGATCGGACGCGCCATCCCGCTCGACGGCGTGCCGCACGAGGTCGTTGGCGTATTACCGGCCGACTTCGACAACGTGCTGAATCCCGACGCGCAGATCTGGCGCGTCCTCGGTTACGACGCCGCGCAGCCGTGGGCCTGCCGCACCTGCCGGCATCTGCGCATGATCGCGCGCATCCATGAGGACGTCACGCTGGAAGCGGCGGCCGCCGAGCTGAGCGCGCTCTCCGAGGCACTCGTCGGCGAGCATCCGCGCGAGTATCCTGCGGCCGGTGTGCACGTCGTGCGGCTTCAGGACGAGGTCACGCGCGCGGCCCGCCCGGTTCTGCTCGTCCTCCTCGGCGCGGTGGCGCTCGTACTCCTGCTGGCGGTCGCGAACGTCGCCAATCTCCAACTCGCACGCGCACTGGCGCGCGCGCGCGAGTTCGCGATCCGCGCGGCGCTCGGCGCGGGACGTGCACGGATCGTCCAGCAGCTCCTCGCCGAAGGACTGCTTCTCGCGGCGATCGGCGGAGCTACCGGTGTGGCTGTGGCGTGGCTCGCACTGCCATTGCTTCTCGTGCGACTCCCGGCCGACATCCCGCGGCTTGGCTACGTGCGTATCGACGGAGCGGTGCTCGTCGTCGCCGCGACGCTCACGCTGGTTCTGGGCATCGCGGTCGGACTCCTTCCCGCTTTGCGGAGCAGTCGGGGAGCGGTGTTCGGCAGCCTGCGCGGTGGTGACCGGATCGGCGGCGGGCACCGGCTCGCCCGCGCCGGGCTCGTCTCGGTTCAGGTAGCGCTCGCGCTCGTACTCCTGGCCGGCGCCGGGCTGCTCGCCCGCACGCTCTCCGAGCTGTTCGCCCGCGATCCGGGCTTCGATCCGCGGGGGCTGCTGGTGCTTGAGGTCCAGGCGACGGGACCCGCGTACGCGGACGCGGCCGTCGTGTACGACAATCACGACCTGCTGCGTGAGCGGGTGGCGGCGATCCCCGGAGTCGCTTCGGCCGCGCTGACGAACCAGCTGCCGCTGGGCGGCGGCTTCGATCGCTACGGAGTGCGCGCGCTGGACAAGCCGCTGGACAATCCCGCCTTGGCGCCGTCGGCGGACCGCTACGTGGTCACGCCCGAATTCATGCGCACTATGCGCATCACCCTCCGCGCCGGGCGCGGCTTCACACCCGCCGACGCCGATTCCGCCGCGTCTCCCGTGGCGATCGTCAGCGCCGCGCTCGCCGCGCGCATCTGGCCGGGCGAGATGGCGGTGGGCAAGCGAGTCCAGGTCGGCGCGCCGACCGCGCCGTGGCGCGAGGTGATCGGCGTCGCGGCCGACATCCGCCACTCGGGCCTCGACTCCGAGGTCGGGCACCAGCTGTACGTCCCCGAGCGGCAGTGGCCGTGGGCCGACGCGATCGTCACCCTGATCGTGCGCGCCCATGGCGATGC
>DATKCV010000110.1:0-41059 GCA_035513015.1 Gemmatimonadaceae bacterium | reverse complement strand
TCCGGGGCCGCGCCGCGGCCACCGCGATCGATGCTCTCTGGGTACCGGTGGTTTCGGCCCTCCTCATCGTCCTCGCGGGTGCAATGGGCTTCTGGATGTCGCAGCCCTGGCTCTTCGCCGGACTCGGCCCGACGGTGCTCATGATCGTGAGCAACCCCGGACACGAGACGACGAGCTTTCGTGCGGTTGTGGTCGGCCATCTGGCCGCCATCGCCTGTGCCTACCTGGCGGTCCTGATGTTGAGCGCGAACGAGGCAGCGACGCTGACCAGCTCGACGAGCGCACTCTCGCCGCGCGTCCTGGCCAGCGCCGCGGCGATCGCCATGCTGGCGCTCGTGCAGCCGCAGCTGCGCGCGTATCACCCGCCGGCAGCCGCTACCGCGCTCCTCATCACGCTCGGCGCATACCGCATGACCGGAAAGACCCCGATCGCTCTCATGTGCGGCGTGGTCGTGGTCGTCGTCGGCGCGGAAATCCTTCGGAGGCTGCGCCCGCGGCAACGCCGGTAACACCTGTTAAATCGGGATTGGAAGGTGGTGAACCCCGCCGGCGACTCTCGCCGGCGGGGTTCACTTCATCCGGGCCGACCACTTGCGGCTTTCCTCGGCCGGGCGCTGGATTCGCTCGTTCAGGGGACCGCTGGCGAGAATCGCGAGATCCCACCAGACTACCAGCAAAGCGTCTCGCCGGAGACGAGGAACTCGATCGCGAACCGAGCAACGACCCCGGAGACATCATTGTCCTCTTTTTCGAAGGATGACGCCAGCCGGGCCGGCTCGCAGGTGAGAGCCTACCTTGCATCGTTACCGCCAGATGCTCGCAGGAACCTCGAGAAGCTGCGCGCGGCCATTCGGGCCGCGGCCCCCGGCGCCGTCGATGGATTCAGCTACGGAATACCGGCGTTCAAGCTCGATGGTCGAGCACTCGTGTGGTACGCCGCCTGGAAACACCACCTGAGCCTCTACCCGATCACCGCGTCGATCAAGCGCGCCCTCGCGGCCGAGATCGAGGAATACGGGACCTCGAAGGGGACGATTCGCTTTCCACTCGACGAGCCGCCACCGTCGGCTCTGGTGAAGCGACTCGTCGAGGCACGTGTCGCCGAGTTGCGGGGGAAGAAGAGCAGGGCATGAGGCGCGCGCAACCCTCCCGAGCCGGGCACCACAGACACTCCTCCGTCGAACGCCCCATGTCGAAAGGCACCATTCTCGTTCTCGTCGGCCCCGAGTACGAAGACCTCGAGGTCTGGTACCCGAAGTTGCGCGTCGAAGAAGCGGGCTACTCGACCAGGCTCGCGGGGCTCGGCGAAGCATCCTACGTCGGAAAGCACGGCTATCCGTGCCCGGTCGATGGCACGGTGAAGGACTTCCCGGCGAAGTCGCTGGCGGGGATCCTGGCGCCGGGCGGATGGGCTCCCGACAAGATCAGGCGCGACGCCGAGGTGCTGCGCCGCGTCCGTGAGGTGCACGACGCCGGAAAGCTCGTGGCCACCATCTGCCACGGGCCCTGGATCCTGATCTCCGCCGGAATCGTGCGGGGTCGCACTCTCACTTCATCGCCCGGAATCCGCGATGACCTGGTGAACGCCGGCGCCGAATGGGTGGATCGGGAGGTCGTGGTCGACGGCAACATCATCAGCTCGCGGGCGCCGCGGGACCTGCCGGCGTTCGGGCGGGCGATGGTGGAGTGGCTCGACCGGCAGCGGCAGCCTCACTGCGATCGAGGTGAGAACGAGATCGCAGGTCATCACGAGATGTGACACAGCGTTCGCGGGGAACATCCTGCTTGCCAGCGGGCGACTGATCATGCGCCCGCCGCGGAGCAATCTGTACCTGCTCGGCGGAGCCGGCATCGTGTAACGCGGCGGCGATGCCTGGAAAGAGAACTTCCAGCTCCCGGACGCGCAGCTGACGACCGTCGCCGGCGTCCTGGGGGCGGGTGTCCGCGCCTCCGTCACACCCCGCTGGGCGATCGACGTCGCGCTGGAGGTGCATCTCTACTCGGCGGACCCCGATGGCGAAGGGACCGCCTTCGACTCGACGTTCCAGCAGGACTTCCTGATCAGCATCGGCGTCCCGATCCCTCTGCTCGGCCGCTGACGCGACGCTGCGTGACCTGCCGGCACTCGGGTGGCCTGGCCAGGCGGGGCCACCCGGGCGGTGCGCCTGTCGGCGCGAGTGCGCGCTACTCGGGCTGGACCACCGGCGCCGGCGTGGTCTGTACGGCCGTCTGGTTCCTGATCCCGAGCTGACCTCCCGCGTTGTCACCCCAGCAGAACGCCAGTCCCTCGCTCGTCAGGCCGCACGTGTGGCGCGCGCCGGCCACCAGAGTCGCGAATCGGTGCGTGCCGGAAAGAGTCGCCGGGGCGGACTGTCGGGTACGGGTACCGGTACCGAGTTGGCCGTGCGCATTCTCGCCCCAGCAGCCGACCACGCCGTCGCCGGCGAGGCCGCAGGCGTGCGCCACACCGACCGCAAGCTGGGTGAACGTCCTGCTTCCGGCAAGCGGAACCGGCTGGATGCGCTCGCGCGTGGTGCCGTCGCCCAGCTGACCGGCCGCGTTGTCTCCCCAGCAGTGCACCCGACCATCGCTCGCCAGCGCACAGGCGTGATTCGCGCCCGCGCCGATGCGCGTGAAGCGCGCGCGGGTCGCGCCCGCTGCAGTTTTTCCCGGAGGAGGTCCCCGCCCATTGCTCACCCTCGACAGTGCAGATCGCGTGGTCTGGAGGTGACCATCGGCCAGTATAGCACCTGGCGATGGCCATGCAAGTGTTTCCCACGGTCACGCGCCGCCTCGGCCATCGTGGTGGCCCGACGTGTGCGACGAGCCCGTTGTGTGGTACCCGCCGCGCTCTGTTCACCTGCTCGGGTGCGGCCTGTCACTATCGAAGCCCGGCGGCACCGGCACGGCCGGCAGTCTCTCAGCCGCCGTTCCAACTACCAGACCGATGAGGGGTCGGCGTGGAGCGCACGACAGCCAATGTCCAGTCCAGCAGTGTCACTGCCCCTCCCAGCCTCGAAGCGACCTTTCCCGGCGAGGGCGAGATGGCCGCCCGCTGCCGCGCGTATGACTGGGCCGCCACTCCGCTCGGCCCGGTCGCGGGCTGGTCGCAAAGCCTCCGGACCACCGTCGGCATCGTGCTGGCCTCCCGGAACCCGATGTTTCTCTGGTGGGGGCCGGAGCTGGTCCAGTTCTACAACGACGCCTACCGTCCGAGTCTTGGCGAGGGCCAACGGCACCCCCGCGCGCTCGGCATGCGCGGTCGTCAGTTCTGGACCGACATCTGGGAGGCCATCGGCCCACAGATCGACCAGGTGATGGCCGGCGGCGAGGCGACCTGGCACGAGGACCAGTACCTCCCCATCGAGCGCAACGGCCGTCTCGAGGATGTCTGGTGGACCTACAGCTACAGCGCGGTTCACGACGACGATGGGAGCATCGGCGGAACGCTCGTCGTCTGCCAGGAGACTACGAAGCGCGTCCTCGCCGAGCAGGAGCGTGAGCAACTCCTCGCCGACACCGCGCGCGCGGAGCGACGGGTCGTCCGCGTCCTCGAGCAGGTGAGCGACGAGCACCTGACGATGGACGCGGAGTTCCGGATCCTGACCGTGAACCCGGCTGCCGAGCGGTCCCTCGGCGTGTCGCGCGGCGCGCTCGTGGGCCGCACGCATTGGGAGGCATTCCCCGCGTCGGTTGGATCCGAGGCCGAGCGCCAGTACCGACGCGTGATCTCCGAGCGGATCGAGGTTCACTTCACCCACCACTACGTGGGCGAGGGCTACGACCGACACGTGGAGATCGACGCCTACCCGACGGACGACGGAGGGATCGCCATCTTCTGGCGCGATGTCTCCGAGCGCGTGCGCGCGGAGCAGGCTCTACGCGAGAGCGCGGCTCGGCTCCGCGCCATCTTCGACGGCACGTACGAGTACATCGGGCTGCTCGCGCCGGACGGAACGCTGCTGGAGGCGAACCGCGCTTCGCTCGAGTTCGCGGGCAACAGCCGTGACGACGTCGTCGGCCGGCTTTTCTGGGAAACGCCCTGGTTCACGTCCACGCCCGGTGCGCCGGAGGTCGTACGCGACGGCGTGGCGCGCGCGGCGGCCGGCGGGTTCGTGCGGTACGAGGCATCCCTGCGAACGCCCACCGGCGCGATGCGGGCATTCGACATCTCGTTCCACCCGGTGCGGAACGACCGGGGCGAGGTCGTGCTGATCGTTCCCGAGGGACGCGACGTGACCGAGCGGCAGCGGGCCGAGGCGGCCCTGCGCGAGAGCGAGGCCAGATATCGCGCGCTGTTCGAGTCGCTCGACGAGGGGTTCTGCGTCATTGAGGTGCTGTTCGACGACGATGGCACGGCGATCGACTACCGCTTCGTCGAGACCAATCCGGCATTCGTGCGGCAGACGGGGCTCGCCGAGGCCGATGGCAGGCGCATGCGAGACCTCGCGCCGGATCACGAAGCGTACTGGTTCGAGACCTACGGCCGCGTGGCGCTGACGGGCACTCCGGTCCGCTTCGACGCCAGGGCCGAGGCACTGGGCCGCTGGTTCGACGTGTTCGCGTTTCGTATCGGGCAGCCGGAGCACCGCCACGTCGCTGTCCTCTTCAAGGATGTGAGCGCATCGCGCGCCGCCGCGATCGAGCGCGAGCGGCTGCTCGGCGCGCTCGAGATCGAACGGTCGCGCCTCGCGCAGGTGTTCCAGCGGGCCCCGAGTTTCATCGTCGCCTTTCGCGGCCCGGAGCAGACCTACGAATTCGTCAACGAAGCGTACTACCAGCTCGTCGGCCACCGGGACATACTCGGCAAGCCACTCGGCGAAGCAATGCCCGAGATCCGCGGCCAGGGGTTCGAGGAGCGGCTGGAGCGGGTGCGCCAGACGGGCGAGCCGTGGGTCGGGCGCGAGACGCCGGTCCAACTCCAGCGCACGCCGGGCGCTCCGCTGGAAACACGCTACCTCGACATGGTCTTCCAGGCGCTAGCCGAGGCGGACGGGACGCGCTCCGGCGTCGTGGCGCATGGATCGGACGTCACCGAACAGGTGCTTGCGCGGCGCGAAGTGGAGCGGTTGCTCGCCGAGAGCGAGCAAGCGCGGGCGGAGGCGGAGGAGGCGAGGGCCGAGGCCGAGGCGGCCAATCACGCGAAGAGCGAATTCCTCGCCGTCATGTCGCACGAGTTGCGCACCCCCCTGAACGCCGTCGGCGGCTACGCCGAGCTGATGGAGATGGGGATCCGGGGACCGGTCACGCGGCAGCAGCGGGATGACCTGCGACGCATCCAGACCAGCCAGCGACATCTCCTGGGGCTCATCAACGAGGTACTGAACTACGCCAAGCTGGAGACGGGGAGCGTGCAGTTCGACGTCTCCGACGTGCGGATGCGCGAGGCTCTCACCGCGGCGGAGTCGCTCGTCGCGCCGCAGGCGCGCGCCAAGGGACTGGCCCTGAGCGTGGCCGAGTGTCCGCCGGAGCTCGTCGCTCGAGCGGATCCCGAGAAGCTGCGACAGATCCTCGCCAACCTGCTGTCGAACGCGGCGAAGTTCACGGACGCGGGTGGGCGGATCGAGATGTCGTGTACGGCCGAGGAGGCCCGGGTGAGCATCCGCGTGCGCGACACCGGCATCGGGATCCCGGCGGACAAGCTCGGGGCGATCTTCGATCCGTTCGTCCAGGTGCGCTCGGACCTGACGCGCCCGCACGAAGGGACGGGGCTCGGTCTGGCGATCAGCAGGGACCTGGCGCGCGGCATGGGCGGCGACCTCACGGTGGAGAGCGTGATCGGAGCGGGGAGCACTTTCACACTCACGCTGTCAGCAACCGCACCGTGAGCGTATGCGCGTCCGGCTACCCCGCATCGATCAACAGCGGGGCTCCACACCGGTCGGAAAGCCTGCCGGGTGAAGCACTACTGTCCGGCCTGGCGCAGCATCCCCGGCGCTCGCCGGTGCCTGGTCGCCTGCTCGTACGCGTACGCCAACCGGATGAGCGTCGGCTCGCTCCACGGGCGCCCGAAGAACTGAATCCCCGCCGGCAGCGCGCCGCCGAGCAACCAGCCCATCGGCACCGTGATCGCCGGAAATCCCGTGCTCGGTGCGAAGAGCTGGTTGTTGTCGCCGTGCGGCGTGTTCAGGTCGCCGATCAGTCGCGGCGGGTTGCTCCAGGTCGGGTACACCAGTGCGTCGAGCCGGTGCGCGTCCATTAGCGCGATCACCGCCTCGCGCAGCCGCTCGCGCATCGCATCCCTGCTCCTGCACCCCGGGTTCTCTTCCGGCGGCAGCGCGACGCGCAGCGATTGCTCGAGGCGCTGGTACACCGAAGGGTGGAAGCGCCCGCCGCGGACGATTTCCTCGAGTGTACGCACCGGCGCCGCCGCGCCGTGCGAGGCGAGATAGCGCTCGAGATCGTACCTGAACGTGTTGCACCCGCCCTGCGAGATGCGCAGGATCGCCTGGAGATCGTCGATCATCACCGTGTCGATGACCGTCGCCCCCTGTTCGCGCATGTCGCCGAGTGCGGCCTCGAACACGCGCACGACCTCCGGATCCGTCGTCGGCCGCTCGTACGCCTGCCGCAGCACGCCGATACGCGCCCCGCGCAGGCCGTTGCGCTCCAGCGACGCCGCATAGTCCGCCGGAACGCGGTCGGCGCTCGCGGCGGTGACCGGATCGTCCGGATCGGGACCCGCAATGACCTGGAGGACCGCGGCGGCGTCGGCGACGGTGCGCGCCATTGGGCCGGCGACGTCCGAGCCGAGCATGAGCGGCACGATCCCCGCCCGGCTCGTAAGGCCCATCGTCGAGCGGATTCCGACCAGCGCCTGGTGCGCGGACGGTCCGCGAATCGAGTTACCCGTGTCGGTGCCGAGACCCACGGCGCCGAAGCACGCGGCCACCGCGGCCGCGGTCCCGCCACTCGAGCCCGCGGTCACACGGTCCAGATCGTACGGGTTCCTGGTGTAGCCGGGGAGGATCGAGCTCACCGTCTCGTAGGGACTCCACGCGAACTCCGCCATGTTCGATTTCGCGAGCACGATCGCCCCGGCCTCCCGCAGGCGACGCACCTGAAAGGCATCACGGCCCGATGAAAAGCCGATCAGCGACAGCGAGCCCGCGGTGTTCGGCATCCCCATCGTCTCGAAGTTGTCCTTCACGATCATCGGGATGCAGTGCATCGGACCGATCAGCCCCTCGCGCTCGAAGCGACGATCCAGCGAGTCGGCCTCGGCGCGCGCTCGATCGCTCACGACGACGATCGCGTTGATCGCCGGCCCGCGCTTGTCGTACGTTTCGATGCGCCGGAGGTACTGGTCCACCAGCGCCCGGCAGGTGAGGCGCCGGTCGCCCATCGCTGCATGGATGTCCGCGATCGTCGCCTCCTCGACCTGGAACGGTGCGGGGCGTTGCGCGGCGATCGGGAGGATCGGCGACGCGGAGAGGAGTGCGCAGAGCAGGATGGCGCGCATGAGGGGCTCGGACTCGACTGGCCGGAATGCTGATCCAAGCTGCAGTCGGCCGACGCCCGGGCGCAACCGGCTATCGCGCCGCTCGGGTGGCATTTCCGCCCGGGCCGCTGCATGTTATGGCACCCGCGCCGGACCAGGGCGCCGCGGAATGCCGCCGTCCACTCCATCACTCGAGACCCCATGCGCAACGTAACGATTCTTCTCCTCGCCCTTGCCGCCTGCACCAGAGCCGACCAGCAGGCCTCCGACATGCCCGATACCGGAGCCCCCGGTGCCGCAGCCCTCATGGCTAGCGACGTCTCCGGCTCGTGGACCGGAACCACGATGGCCGAGGGAAGCGACTCGGTGGTGGGTCGGTGGACGACCACTCAGGTCACTGACTCGACCAGCATAGTGGTGTTCGAGGGATCGCCGGACACCGTCCGGAGCCGCGTCACGTTCGAGGCCGACAGCATGATCGTCGCGTCGGACCCGTACACAGCCAGGGCACTCCCCGGAAGCCCGCAGGTCCGCTTCCGCTCGATCGGCCGACTGAGCGCCGGCCGTCTGGTTGGCACGTCGACGCTGATGCTCGCCGCCAACCAGGATTCCGTCATCCGTCGCAGCCGTTGGGAGGCCAGCCGCGCGCCGTAGCGAGTAGGCGCGAGCGCGCCGATCGGACTCGTTGACCGGGTCCCGGTCAGGAAGTGTCGTCCCGGAACCGACCCACGTCGGTGCGCGTCACGCCCGGTATCTCCAGTATCACGTCCGCGCCATAGGCCCGCGACGGCGTCTGGAATCCGGCGGGAGCCTGGCCGCCGAGCGCCTTCGCGGCCAGGTGTACCGCTGTCTGCGCCGTCAGGACGTAGCCGCTCGGTCCGCGCAACCGCGCTTCGACGCGCAGGCCGTCCGCCGCGACTGCTTCACCCCATAGCCGGCTCGAACCGCGCTCGCGCGCTGCTTCGCCCGGTCCGGGAGGGCCGCTCCGCACGCGCGCCGCGAGCGTTCGGCGGACGGCGCCGCTGCGCAGCAGCGGGCCGAGCCAGCGTGACGCGATCACCGCCCAGCGCAGTGCGCGGCGCATGCTCACGTACACCTCGATGTTCGCGATGCCCGTACTGTGAAAGGCCGTGGACACGTCGCCCCACGGAATCGTCGTCGCATCGCGCCGGTGCCCGTCGCCGAAATCGATCCGGCGCGTGCGCCAGGCCGGAGGCACCGGCACGATCCTGCCGTCCCGGCGGATCGCGCCGGGAGAACCGAGATTCTCGATCATGGTAGAGAGCGTCCCGCGCGAAGCACCGCCGGTCGCGCGGAACGCGAGCGAGAGACGCACGGCGCCCGGCATGCGGCGGGCGAGATGGGCCGCCAGGCAGTCCGATGGCACCACATCGAATCCGACGCCGGGAAGCAGCATGATCCCGGCGGCTCGCGCCTCGGCGTCTCGTCCGGCGAGTCCCTCGAACACCGTGATCTCGCCTGTAATGTCAAGGTAGTGCGCCCGCCGCCGGAGGCAGGCGTCGGACATTGCGCGCCAGGTGTGCGCGAATGGCCCCGCGCAGTGCAGCACGACCGTCACTCCCGCCAGCGCGGCATCGAGCGCCGTGGGATCGTCGATCCTCGCGACACGCCATTCGAGGCCCAGCGACCGGGCCTGTGTCCGCACGGCGTCGCCGTCGCGGCCGGCGAGTATCGGGTGGAGGTCGCGCGCGCGGGCCTCGTCGACGATCAGGCGTCCCGTGTAGCCGGTGGAGCCGTAGATGAGGAGCACGACGACTCAGACGCGAGCGGCCATCGGGGTGTCGACATCTCGCGCGCCGGAGTCGTCCAGCGCCTTTCGGAGAAAATATCGGCGATGGCCGGGCGGGTAATCCTCCTGGATGCCGAAGATGCCGTAGCCCTCCCGCTCGTAGAACGGAAGAGCCTGAAAGTCGAACGTGTCGAGATGAACGTGCCCGCATCCGCGGCGCTCGGCTTCCTGCTCGGCGAGCCGCAGTAGCCTGCGCCCGAGCCCTCGACCGCGGTGGGGTTCGTCAACCCACAACAGATCGACGTGGAGCCACTTCCAGGCGGTCTCGCCGACGAGACCACCCACGACCTTGCCGTCGCCCGTGCGCGCCGCGAGCGTCAGCGGAAGGAAATCCGGAGGCTCGGCGTTCTGGCGGTTGAACCGGCGCAGCCCCGCGAGCACGATCGCCCGCGTTTCGTCCGCCGGCTCGTCCTCGACATGAATCGAGATCGGCCGATCGGGCGCGGACATGTCCTTCCCGCGCGGGGCCACGTCTAGCGCGCGCTCTCGCGCGCCTTCACCCCGCGTACCGCGCCCTCGATCATCCGGTTCACGGCGGCGATGGAGAGACCTCCCTCGTCGCGCATCGGAATGGTCGCGAACCCGATCGCCGACGCCTTCGGGTAGCGCCTGAAGATCTCCTCGAACAGCCGCGCCAGCTGCTCGCTCGACGGGCCGTTCGGCACCTTGTTGCCGTGGCCCATGACCTCGCGCGGGTCGAGGACGTCCATGTCGATGTGCACGTAGATCCTGTCGCTGATCCGGTCGAGTCGGTCGAGCTGCGCGAACACCGCCGGCGACATCGTGCGCAGGTCGTCGACGGTGAGCTGCTCGATGCGCGACTCGTCGATGATCCGTTGCTCGAGCGGATCGTTGAGCCTCACGCCCGCCATCACGACGTGCTGGTCGGAGAGCGGCACGTCGAGTTTGGCGTCGCGGCGCATCACGTGGAGCGCGCGTCCGGTCGCGACCGCCACCGGCATTCCGCCGAGCGATCCGCTGCGCGTAGTCTCGGGCGTGTTGATGTCGCCGTGCGCGTCCAGCCACAGCATCCCGATGCGGATCGGCTCGTGGGTGGGCCCCGATCGCTGAAGGCCGGCGACCAGACCCGGCATCGACGGGCAGGTGGCGAGGAGTCCGACCGTGAAGAACCCATCGCGTTCGTTGCGCTCGACGATGTCGGCGAAGTGGCCGAGCGCCATCCCGAGCCGCTTCCATCCGCCGTATTCGGCGTCCTCCTGTTCGGTGAGTCGTGCCTCGTCGATGCGGACTGTCGCGCCGAGCGCGGCGAGGATCTGCTGTATGCCGCCGTTGGCCATGCGTTCGGGTCCTGCCGACGTTCCGTTCGGGGAGAACGGCTGCCGGGCGAGAGCTACGCGGAGCTTCCCGTCGGGAGCCGTGTAGCGCTGAGCCCCGGCAATGGGCGCGGCGACGAGGAGCAGGGCGAGCGCCGGGGAGAATGCGGTTCGCATGTCGGATCCTGGAGAGTGCTCCCTACTCTACCGCGAATGGTCCAATTCGTCCAATTGGTCCAATTCGTCCAATTCGTCCAATTCGGCTACGAGGCGAACCGCGACATCGCCGACTCATAGGCGCGCGCGACGGCGCCCAGGTAGCGCGAGGCGGGGGTGTACTCGAACTTGAGCTCGGTCGCAGCGTGCGTGCCATCCACACGGAACCCGCTCGTCAGAAAGCGCGCTTCGTCGAGCGCGAGTCTCGGCCGGCGCCCGAGCGGCGCCGCCAGCGCGGTCGCGAACGCGGCCTCGGTGAGCGCGAGCGGTCTCGGTAGCGCGCGCGGCGCCGGGCGGTGCGCATGCCCGGCTATCCGCGAGAGCACCTCGTACGACGACAGGATGTCGCCGGAAAGGATGTAGCGCTCGCCGCTGTCCCGCTTGACCGCGGCCCGCAGAAGGCCCTCGATCGCGTCGCCGACCCACACCCAGCTCAACTTCGCGTGGCTGGCTAACGTCGCTTCGCCGCTCACGGCTCGCGCGATGAGACGCCCCGTCCACCCCGGGTCCGCCGGGGCGACGATCAGCCCCGTGTTGACGATGACCACCTCGACCCCCTTGGTGCTCATGCTCCGGGCGAGGCGCTCCGCCTCGAGCTGGGATCGCTCGAGCTCGGTCTCGGTGTGTCCGCGGTGACGGGTGAACTCGTCACCGACCTCGCCGTTCGCCGCGCCGATCGTGACCGCCGAGCCGCAGTGGATGACACGCTGGACACCGGCGGCGGCCGCCGCCCACATGATGCTCCTCGTCCCCCCCACGTTCACGGCGTGGAAGTCGTCCGGCTGGCTGGACCAGAAGTCGAAGAAGCTGGCGAGGTGAAAGACGAGCTCGCACCCCTGAAGCGCCTCGTTGAGCTGTGCCGGCCGGCGCACGTCGCCGACGACCGGAATCGCACCCAGGTTTCGCATCTGGGTCACGCCCGAGCTGCGTCGAACGAGGCCGACCACCACGCACTTGCGCTTGACCAGCGCCGCGACGAGTGCCCGGCCGAGCGGACTTGCCGCTCCAGTGACGAATACACGCATGTGGATATCTAGGGCTTTGCGCTCGCGCACGGTGTGTCGTCAGTCACCGGCATCGCAGTCATCTTTTCCGAAGCGCACGTACATCGCGCCTATCGACCCCTGGTACTCTGCATACCGAAGAAACTCCGGTGCCGCCGAACGTGTCCGGTGGGGTCGCTCCCGAGCGTGATCCTGACCACGTGCCGCGCCACAATCCCCATGAGCACGTGCCCGCCGATGCAGGGGGGAGTACAACTTGCACTGACGCCGGGCGATGCCGAGTTCACTTTCGTCGCCGAGCCTCCGCAGTCTCGCCGCCGCGGCTATGCGGCAGCATGGGTTCGAGCCGGAGTTCCCGTCGGCGGTCCTCCGCGAGGTTCGATCGCTCGACGACCCGTCCGATGATCCGCTTCCGCCCGGCATTCGCGATCTTCGGCGGCTCCCATGGTCGTCGATCGATAATCGCGAATCGCGCGACCTGGACCAGCTCGAGGTCGTCGAGCGCGTCGGCGACGATGTCATCCGCATCCGCATTGCCGTCGCCGACGTTGGTGCGCTGGTCGCGCGAGGATCGGCGGCCGACGGGCACGCGGCGACCAACGCGACCTCCGTGTACACGGGAGTGGCCGTCTTTCCCATGCTCCCCGAGCGACTCTCCACCGATCTCACATCGCTGAACGAGGGCGAGGATCGCCTGGCCGTGGTGGTCGAGCTCGATGTTTCCGCCGATGGCGCGCTCGCCAACGCCTCCGTCTTTCGTGCCCTGGTGCACAACCGGGCAAAGCTCGCGTACGGCGCCGTGGGCGCGTGGCTCGCGAACGACGCACCGGCGCCCCGCGCGATCGCCGAATCGGAGGAGCTCGACCGTCAGGTCCGCCTTCAGGACGAGGCGGCGCGGCAGTTACGCCTCGCACGCGGGCGCGCGGGCGCGCTCGACATCGAGAGCATCGAGGCACGGCCGGTCGTCGTGAATGGCAAGGTGGTCGATCTCGCGATCGCGCCGCGCGACCGCGCGCGCGACATCATCGAGGACTTCATGGTCGCGGCGAACCGGGCGGTCGCCATGTTTCTTCTCGACCGCGGCTGGCCGTCGATCCGCCGCGTCGTGCGGGAGCCCAAACGCTGGGATCGCATCGTCGCGCTGGCGGCCGAGGTGGGCGAGGTGCTTCCGGACGCGCCGGACAACGTCGCGCTTAGCGAGTTCCTCGCCCGGCGCCGCGCCGCCGATCCCGAACACTTCGTCGATCTCTCTCTCTCGGTCGTGAAGCTGCTCGGACCGGGCACCTACGTGCTCGAGCGGCGGCTCGGCGACCGGCGTCATGCCGGTCACTTCGGGCTCGCCGTCGCCGACTACGTGCATTCGACGGCTCCAAACCGGCGCTTCGCGGACCTGGTGACGCAGCGAATGCTGCACGCCGCCATCTCCGGCGGTTCGCCGCCGTACTCCGATGAGGAGCTCATCGAGATCGCGCGTCACTGCACCGAGCGCGGCGACGCCGCCCGCAAGGTGGAGCGAACTATGCGCAAGGTGGCCGGCGCGTCGATGCTCGCCGAGCGCGTGGGCGAGAGCTTCGCCGCCATCGTCACGGCGGCCTCTCCCAAGGGAGTTTATGCACGCGTTCTGAGCCCGCCCGTCGAGGGCCGCATCGTGCGCGGCGAGCGCGGGCTCGACGTCGGCGACACCGTGCGTCTCACTCTCGTCAACGCGGATCCGGCCAGGGGATACATCGACTTCGCCCACGAGACCGAGGGCTCGGCGCGGAAGCTCGATCGCAGCCGCCGCAAGAAGGCGGCGGCCGACAGGCTGCGGTCGTCCATCGGCCAGACGTTCGATGCGCGGGTGACAGGCGTCTCCGACAGCGGAACGTGGGTTCGCCTCGCCGACGGATCGGCGGAGGGACGCGTCGTACGGGGCTACAAGCCGCTCACGGTGGGCATGACGGTCCCGGTCAGGCTGATCGGAACCGACAGTGTGCACGGATTCATCGACTTCGAGTACGGGGCGGGTCTCGATGCGGGCAAGGAGGCGCGGGCCGAACGGAAGCGCAAGGCGGCGCTGGTCCTGCGGGACCGCGTCGGGGAGACGTTTCGTGGCGTCGTTACGGGCGTGTCGCGGAAGGCCACGTGGATCAGGATCGAGCCGGGCGGGATCGAGGGCCGCCTGGTGCGCGGAAGGCGCGGTCTCGGGGTCGGGGACGAAACCGAGGTGGTGTTGCTGACCGCCGACGCCGTGCGCGGATTCATAGACTTCGCGCGCAAGGACGCGGTCTTGCCGGCCGAATGAGCGGCAGGCTGTAATGAGTGGAAGCTTCGATCGGGGAGCGGTCGTGCTAGAGTCCCGCGCGGCGGGAGGTGACTCGTCGGCCTCGAGTCAGGGTTGAACTGTCGAGAACCAACGGGTCGACCCTTGCGCCACCAGCGCCGCTGGAAAGATTGTTGCAGCCGGTCGGGTGTTCGAGTACGCGCCTTCAGCGGGGAGAGTGCCGTGAGCCTTCGCTCGTCAGCTTGCATGCTGGTCGTCTCCGTCCTTGCCGCGTCCATCGGCTGCGGCGATCCCCTCCGCCCGGCGGACATTGCCGGCACGTACGTGCTCGAGCGTGTCGGCGACGATCCGCTTCCGGCCGTAGTACAGAGCCGTTCCACCTTCCAGATCGTCGCCATCGCCGACACGATCCACCTGCGCCGAGACGGATCGGGTACGCGGACGACCATTACGGTGATGCTGCTCCCCGACGGCGAAACCTATCCTGCGTTTCGCACAGCGGTCGGCGTTCGGTTCGAGATCATACGGGGCAAGGTGAGGATCTTCAGTCAATTCACGTGCCCGAGCAATGCGAATTGCGCCTTGCCCGCACCACTCGTCGTCAGCCGCGTTGCCGGCGGGTTGCGCTCTGTTCGGGAGAGCTTGGATAAACCGGTACTTTTCTTCGCGCGCGTCGAGGACGCTGATTGACGGGGCGCAGCTCGTGATGACCCAGGTTGAACTCGCCACGTGCATGAGGAGGTCGTAGGGGACGAGGCGCGCCTCAACGTCACTCGCCTGCGGTTCGTCGTCTCCTGGCGCGGACCGCATTGACGTGACGGTCATCGGCGTTGCGGAGCTTTCCGGGCAGTTTCGCGCCCTCGGGGTCGAACCGGGCGGCGTTTTGCTCGTCCACATGTCCTACCGCGCCGTTCGTCCCGTCGAGGACGGCCCGGCCGGCGTGATCGCGGCGCTGCGCGAGGCGGTCGGCGGTGATGGTACCATCGTCATGCCGTCGTGGGGCGACGATGACGAATCGCCGTTCGACCCGCACAGGACACCCGTGGCCGCGGACCTCGGCGTCACGGCCGATCTATTCCGGCGGCTGCCCGAAGTACGCCGCAGCTCGCACCCGTTCGCGTTCGCCGCGCTCGGCCCGCATGCGGCGGCGATCACCGCCGACCCGCTCCCGGTGCCGCCGCATCGCCCGGAGAGCCCCGTCGGCCGAGTGCATGATCTGGACGGCCAGGTGCTCCTGCTCGGCGTGGGGCACGACGCGAACACCACAATCCATCTCGCCGAGGTGCTCGCGCGGGTTCCGTATCAGGTGCGCAAGCACACCACGATCGTGGAGGACGGACGCCCGCGGCAGATCGAGTACGCGGAGACCGATCACTGCTGCCGTCGATTCGCCCTCGCCGATGACTGGCTGCGGGCGAAGGGACTCCAGCGGGAAGGGCGGATAGGCAACGCGAATGCGCGCCTCGTGCGCTCGCGCGATGTCGTGTCGCTCGTGCGCGAGCGGCTGTTGCACGATCCGCTCATCTTCCTGCACGCGCCGGTGGATGCGTGCGCGGAGTGTGATGAGGCGCGCCGGAGCGTCAGGCAGGCACCCGGACAGGAGGGCGGTGCACATCCAGCCGTGGAGACGCGCCGATGAAGAGCTTTGCGCGGTCCACGATCCGGGCACTCGACGACGCCAGGATCCTCGGCGTGCGCTCGGGCGACGCGCACCGATACACCGGCGTATGGGTCGTCGTCGTGGAAGACCGGGTGTTCGTCCGATCGTGGAACGACAAGCCTACGGGGTGGTATCGGGCGTTCCGCGACGAGCCGCGTGGAAGCTTCCAGTTGGATGGCCGCGAGATCGCCGTCACGGCACGGCACGTGAGGAGCGCGCGTCTGCGCGACGCGGTCACCGCCGCGTACGCCGCGAAGTATCACACGAAGGCGTCACAGCGGTGGACGCGGGGGTTCGCCAAGCCCGAGCGGGCGCTCGCGACCCTCGAATTCGTGCCGCGATGATCGGCCGCTACGGACAGATCATCCCCGTCGACTGCTTCACGCGTGCCGCGGACTGCGTGGATGGCTCGCGCTGGCGGGCTCGACGCGCCACGAACGGCGAACAGTCCGTCACCCTTACCTCGACGACGCGCTCCTGGTGTGCGCGCAGAGCCCGTCGGGATTCGAGGTGACGCAGTGGTTGTTCACGAACGCGTTGCCACCTCCTTGCCCATCCCAGAACACATCCACGATCATGTCGAACTGATCGAACGCCCAATTGCGCGCCACGGTGACGTTGTGCGATGGGATGTCGGGCACCCCGGCAGGGGTCACGATGCGCTGCACCCCGATACCGGCCCTGGGTCCCCCGGGGAACAACAAGCTGTTGGCGCCGCCTCTGCCGTTTCCCTCCACGTGGTTGTTCTCGATTCGTGTTCCGCTGCTTCCCCGATTGATGATGCCGTGGGACCGATTGTTCACGGCCACGTTGCCGAACACGATGTTGTCCGTGGGGCCACCCTGGACGTTGATGCCCCAGTTATTGTCGGAGACCACGTTATGACGGATCACGTTTCGGCCCGAACCGGGCCCGGCCACGTTGATCCCGCAGGCATTTGGGCCCACGTTGTCGAATGACACGTTGTGCTCGATGACGTTGGCCGCCGAGTTGACCAGGGTCACGCCGTCGTGGCCGGCTGCGGTCGTGTGATTCTTGCGGATCGTGTTGCCGTGAGCATTGGTCAGCCTGATGTTCTCGAAGTACGCGCGGAGCGTGAATCCCTCGATCAGCACTTCGCTGACGTTCAGGAGGTGCACGCCGTGATTCCCCGTCGGACTCCCCGGCGCACCGGGCGCAGGCAGGCCGGTGCCGTCCAGAACGACGGTGCCGGGCTCGCCGTGGGCGTGCAGCCGGAGGCCGTTCTTCGCCTCGCCGGTGATCAACACGCGCTCGTTGTAGGTCCCGGCGCACACGAGAATGGCGACTCCGGACCCGGCCGCGTCCACGGCGGCCTGAATGGAGCTGTAGCCCGCGCGCGGGCAATCGGCACCATCGTCGTCCACGACCAGCGTCGGCCCACCCGCGTGTGAGGACGATGCGACCGGGCCATGCTCGAGGGGAGCGGATGCAACGGGCATCTCTGTGGAGCACGCCGTTGCGAGGAGCACGCCGAGTAGGGCGATAGAGCCGGCGGATCGCATGGTACCTCCTGTCGTTGCAGGCTGCCGCTTCAGTGCGGCTCGACGCTTCAGCGTGGCTCGGATGGTTGAACGCCGAGCCACCCTCCGGGCAGCTCGGCGATCTTGGATCCTTCGAGGCGTCGGGACGGCGTCGCGGAGGAGGCGAGGACCCGTGGCTTCGCGCCCCCGGCTTTCGCCGGGTTTACCCTTTCCGGATTCTTCAGATACCATTCCGCCGGCCGCGTGTCAAGTGAACCACGCCGCGCCCGCGAGTCGGCCGCGGCGAGCCGCGCCAGGCTCTCCTCCCGCCACCATGGGCGACGTCGACGTGCGGTACGGCTCTCCCTTCACCGATCTCTCCAGACCCTCGAGCTCGTGCCGCAATGATCTCCCGCCGATGACGGTTCATCGCCAGCTTCGGCTACTTCGAAACTTCCGCGGTTGCAGCGCCCGCGAGCACCCGCTCGCGCGCCCGCACGAGAAGCGCGCGAGTCTGCCCTGCCCGATCCGCCCAAAACACGGCGATGTCGCCAAACTCCTCACGCATCGCCTCGTGACGGACGTACCACCGCGCCGCCTCCCCCTCCAGCCACCCGAGCACCGCCTCCCGGTCCTGGGAGAGCAGCCCGTCGAGCGCGAACCGCCGCTCGCCGATCCGGAGCCCGAGTCCGAGAGCGCGCGCACCACGCGACAGGTCCACTCGCGTGACGATCAACCCGCTTCGTACCGGCACGAGTACCGCCTCGGCCAGATTCGTCGCTGCCTCGCCGCCCGATGAGGCCAGCGGCGGTGCGTCGCGCAGATGTAGCGGCAGCCGCTCTGTGCCGGACAGCTCCCGCGCGGCCGAGCGAAGCGCCTCTTCGAGCAGCCTTCCCCATGCCCGATACACCGGTGGCGCGATCTCGATGAGCTTGTCGAGATAAGCCGGCAGCCAGCTCAGCAGATGCTCGTGGAGAAACGCGATCCGGGCGCGACGCCATGCCGTCGCCCGTTCCGGCCGGGACTCGTCGCGCTCCAGCTCGCCCAGCCTGGCGTACAGCGCAAGCAGCACGGCAAGATGGTCGGGCTCCTTCGGCGGAACGTCGCCGATCGCCCGCCAGAAGCCGGCGATCCGATCGCGCGCCTCGCCACCGAGCATCCCCTCGGCGCCGACGTAGACCGACGCGTACGGGTAGAGCTGGAGGACGAACAGCTCCGTGTACTCGTCGTCCGTCGGAACCGACGGGAGCCCGAGCTCGCGGCTCAGGCGCGCGTGCTCGGACCGCGGCCGCTCGGTGAACGTGGCCAGGGCGCGAAACAGCTCGATCATCGGCCGGTACCAGCGGTCGCGGGTGCGGCGGGCTCGCCCAGTCGATACGCGTCCAGAGCCGGCTTGAGCGGACGAAGCAGCCAGTACGGCCGGCGCGTGCCGTCGGGAGAATGGCGATGCGCGTCGCGCGTCTTCGCCATCCACTCCCGGTAGACTTCGCGCGATCTCGTCGTGTCCACCGCAATCTCGCCGTACGCGTCGCCCGGCTCGGCGCGCCGGACGCGCACGGCCTGGTGCCAGCAGTGCTGGCCGCTCACCGGGTCGGGGTGCACCGGGAATGTCAGATTCTGATGCACGCCGACATCGGTCCACCAGATGCGCCGCGTATCGGGATCGCTCGATGAGTAAGGTTCCACGCCGCGTCGCCGAGTGAGACCACGGGCCGAGCCCCGCTGCTCGAGGTTTACCGTGGCCATGAGCTGACGCTGGCCGCGGTCGCCGACCTTCCAGCGGCCCATGTGGTGGCTGCACGCGACGACACCCGGCCGGATCCCTTCCGTCACCCACGCCTTCACCACGAAGTGTCCGATCGCGGTCTCGACGCGTACGAGATCACCGGTCGCGACTCCGAGGCGCTCGGCGTCGGACCGATGGAGCCAGAGCGGGTTCGTGTGCGCGATCTCGTCGAGCCACTTCGCGTTCGCGCTCCGCGTGTGGATGTGCACCGGGAGCCGGAAGGTGGAGATCAGCGGCATCTCGTCCGGCGCCAGGCTGTCGGGATGCACGTGGCTCTTCATGTACGTCGGGATCGCGCACTCCCGCCATCCCCACTCGGCGAGCGTCCGCGAGTAGAACTCCAGCCTCCCGCTCGGCGTGGGGAAACCGCGGAGGATCTCGCCATCGACGCGCACGCCCACCGGCCGGCGCCCATCGGCATCCGGCACGGGCGTCGGCACCGGCACGATGTTGTGCGAGGCGGGCTTGGGGACCCGGGTGTAGACGCGGCCGAAGCGGTCGTCCCGCACATCGTCCAGCTCATCGCGCGGCACGAGCTGGGCGTGCAGTGGACCCACGCCCTTGGCGATCTCGAACGCGCCGTAGCGGCGCATGTAGGCGAGCGGGGTCAGTCCCTCGGCGCGCGCGCGTTCGGGCAGACCCGGCACCGAGTTCTCGAACGCCCATGCGTAGTACTCGTCCACGCCGAGCCGCGTGCCGGGGCGTTCCCGTGACTCGACGTACCGGCGCACGCCGAGCCTGCCGTCGGGATCGATTCGCCAGGTGAGCTCCAGCCAGAACTCGTTCTCCTCCCAGACCTCGCCGGGGTTCACCTGGCGCGTGTCGGTCACCGTGTCGCCGAACCGCTCACGGAACGCGCGGAGCACCGGCTGCCGGAACCCGATCCATTGCGCGTCGTGCGTCTCGTAGGAGTGCATGTCGTGCCGCTCCGAGCCGTGCCCCATCGGCAGCACGTAATCGGCGAAGTACGCCGTCTCGCTCCACGTCGGGGTCAGCGCCGCGTGCAGCCCGACGAGCGATTCGTCAGTCAGCACGTCGATCCAGGAAAAGCCGTCGGGGTTCGTCCAGACCGGGTTGTACACGCGCGTGAAGTAGACATCGAGCTTTCCACGGCCGTCCTTCAGGAAATGCGGGAGCAGGAACGACAGCTCGTTCATCGCCAGCGGGTACTCCGCCGGCCAGCTCATCTCGTTCCAGGTCGAGGGGTGCGGCGGCGTGTGGATCGGCCTCGGCACGAACTTGTTCCAGGCGTTGGGGAACGTCCCGCCCGGCGTCGCCACCGCGCCCATCAGCGCGTTGAGCAGGAACAGCGAGCGCGCAACCTGCCAGCCGCCTTCGTTGCCCGCACCGGCGCTCCGCCAGTTGTGCGTGCTGAGCCGCGTTCCGGCGGTGGCGACGATCCGCGCGATCTCCTCGAGAACGTCCGCGTCCACGCCCGCCTCGTGCGCTGCGAACGCGAACGTGTAGTCCTGGTAGATCGTCTCCAGTACCCGCTCGAAGCTCTCGAAGGTCGGCTCCACGCCGGGGTGCTCGGCGGCCAGATACTCCTGCCAGTTCCACCAGCGGCGCACGAAGTCCCGATCGTACAGCCGGTGCCGAATGAGATGGCTGGCGATCGCCAGAAAGATCGCTGCCTCGGAACCGGGATACGGAGCGACCCAGTGATCCGCGTGCGTCGCCGTGTTGCTCAACCGGGTGTCGAACACGATCAGCTTGGCGCCGTTCTTCTTCGCCTCCATCACCCGTTGGGCGTGCGGGTTGAAGTAGTGCCCGGTTTCGAGATGCGATGAAACCAGAAGGATCACGCGCGCATTGGCGTGATCGGGGCTCGGCCGGTCGAGTCCCATCCAGTACTGGTAGCCGGCGCGCGCGCTCGACGAGCACACGTTGGTGTGCGAGTTGTGCCCGTCCACGCCCCACGCGGCCAGAATCCGCTCGGTGAAACCGTCCTCACCGGGCCGGCCGACGTGATACATGATCTCGTTCCGGCGCCCTTCCTCGATGGCGCGGCGGATGCGCCCCGCGAGATCGTCGAGCGCGTCATCCCAGCTCACCTGCACCCACTTCCCTTCACCGCGGCCGCCGGCGCGCTTCAGCGGATGCAGGATGCGATCGGGATCGGTCACCTGGTTGAGCGTCGCCGGTCCCTTGGCGCAGTTCCGGCCGCGTGATCCGGGATGCTCGGGGTTCCCCTCGAACTTGCGGACGGCGAGCGTCTCCTTGTCCACGTAAGCGAGAAGTCCGCACGCCGACTCGCAGTTGAAGCAGGTCGTGGGGACGAGCGCGTACCGCCGCTCCACCTTCTTCGGCCAGGCCTTCGACTCCAGCTCCACCCAGTCGTCCCATCGTTCTTTCGGCGGAAAGCTGGCCAGATGGATCCGACTCGGGCCCGGGTAGAACGTCTCACCCCGCGCTTCGACGTCGGCGCGCGCGGCGCCGAGACGCTGGTTCAGCTTCTCGAGATCACTCATTGTCATGCCAGCGGCACCTTCTGGCCCGCCTGAACGTACGCGTGCTCGTGCGCCAGGAGACCGACGAGGGCGAACAGCGCCGCGGCGACGCCGATCCACGGCGCGAATACAGCCGCCAGCGTGAGGACCAGACCGAACCAGAATGCCGGCCACATCGACCCGCGCACCATCTCCCACGTCGCCAGTCGCGCGTGCGCCGTTCCGTGCGTGAGCGTGATCTCTCCGAGCACGAGGAGCACGTGCGTCAGGCTGCTCACTCCGAGCATCCACAGGAGCGGCCCGGCGGCGGCCGGCTCCAGGAACACGGCGATCGGCAGCAGGGCCGCCGATCCGAGGAGGATCGCCTGCACCAGTAGATGCGGCGGCAGCAGCGGGTTCTGCCACAGGTCGCGCGCCTTCGCCTGCGCGAACAGATACGCCGTGTACACCGCCGTGAGCGCGGCGAGTGGGAGGCCAGCGAGCATGAGCACGCGCTGCACTGTCCCCGCGCCAGCGCCCACGAGACTCGATGCGAAGTGCGCGGCCAGCACTACCGAATAGCCGGCGATGACGAACGCGCCCCTGACGAGCCAGCTCTTCCACTGCGGCCGCGTGAAGATGTAGAGGAATCGCCCGGGATGTGTCAGATCCCGGATGAGCAGTCCGCCGGTGATCGCCAGGAAGCTTCCCGCGACGATCGGCGCGACCCACTGCCAGAGCGCGCCCGCCGGATCGAGCATCCCGGTGAGCACGAGCATCAACGGCACGAGGTACGCCCCGGCCGCGATCCCCTTGGTCCACGTGTACAGGCTCACGCGCCATCCCCACGGCGCCCGGTGCGGCACGTCGTACGACAGCAGCGCCGCCGCCGAGCTGTTCGCCGGGCCGGGATGTCCGGGGACGACCGCCCCTGATCCCTGGTACTGCTCGCTCCACATGAACAGTCCGCCATCGGGCCGCCGGGCGGCGAGCGGGTCGAGCGTCGCCTGATGAGCGCCCGTGTAGAACAGCTTGGGATGCGTCTCCTTCTCCGGCCGGCGCACCGTGACGGCGTCCCGCTGGACGATTCCGGCGACCTTCGAGAGGGGATCATCGAGATCCCCCACCAGGATCGCTTCGGTGGGGCACACCACCACGCACGCCGGCTCGAGCCCCATGTCGATGCGATGCGCGCAGAAGTTGCACTTCTCCGCCGAGTGGTCCTCGGGGTTGATGAAGATCGCGTCGTACGGGCAGGCGGCAATGCACGCCTTGCATCCGATGCAGATTTCCTTGTCGAAGTCCACGATCCCATCCGGCCGTCGGAACATCGCCGAGGTGGGGCACGCGGTCGTGCACGGTGCGTCGTCGCACTGATTGCACCGGGTGACCTGAAACGCGCGCCGGGTCTGCGGGAAGACGCCGACGTCCACGTACTTCACGTAGGTCCGCGTGACGCCCACCGGAACGTCGTTCTCGGACTTGCAGGCCGTGGTGCAGGCGTGACACCCGATGCAGCGGGTGTGGTCGATCACCTTCGCCCAGGACATGGTCGCGGCCGGAAGGGTTCCGTGGGCCAGGATGGCGCCACGTCTCCCTGCTAGTGCAACGCCGAAGTCTCATTGTCAACATGGGCCGCCCGGACTTGCCGAATGAACGGACTCTTCGGATCGCTCCATGAGCGGAATGGCTCCGTACTCTCGAGACAAGGGTGGCGATGACCGCCACTGGTGCTGATTCCTGTTCAATGATGCAATTGTGGGTTGCGGGGAGCTCCTTTTTCCTTTGAACCGCTGGCGCGATCGACGGAGACGTGGTAGGCTCGGTCGCGTGACCAACGCTGCTCCTCCCGCCGGCCCGCCGCGCCAGAGCTCGTTCGATCTGGTGCTGCGCGCCGCGACCGGGCCCGTGCCGACCATGACCGCCGCCTGGCTGGCGGCGTTCGCGCTGGCGTTCCTTCATTCGCACCTTCACGCCCTCCTGATCGGACTCGGCGTCATCGGCTCGTTCGTGGCCGGCCTCGTAGGCGTCGGCGGGGCGGTGATCATGATTCCGCTTCTGCTGTACGTTCCACCGGCGTTCGGCTTCGCCGAGTACGGGATCCACACCGTTACCGGCGTCACGCTGATTCAGGTGGCCGCGGCGGGAGTCGCCGGAACTCTGGGGCACTTCCATCACCAGGCGATCGAGAAGCGGCTGCTCGTCACGCTGGGCGGCGGGATGGCCGCCGGCGCGCTGGCCGGCGCGCTGGTCTCGAACTGGGTGTCGGCGCCGGCGTTGAGCGGCATCTTCGCGCTCCTGGCGCTCCTCGCCGCACTCGTGATGTTCGTGCCGCCGCGCCCGCTCTCGGACGGCCGGCCGTTCAGCGCGAAAGTGGATGCACTCGCCGCCGGCAGCGGAGGCGCCGTGGGCTTTTTCGTCGGGATGGTCGGCGCGGGCGGCGGATTCCTCCTCGTCCCGCTGATGCTCTACGTGCTTCGGGTCCCGCTCCGCCTCGCGGTGGGCACATCGCTGGCGATCGTCACCGTGTCGGCCATCAGCGGTTCGCTGGGCAAGGTAATGACGGGTCAGGTGGACTGGTTGATGGCGCTGGCGCTGGTCACCGGCGCCCTGCCAGGCGCGCGGTTCGGCGCGGTGGTCAGCCGGCACCTTCCGGTCACCGCGCTGCGGTACATTCTCGCGGGCCTGCTCATGGTCGTGGCCGCGAAGATGTGGTGGGAGCTCCTCAGGTGACCAGCGCGAGCAGGGCGCACCGATCGCCGGTACGCCCTGCCCACTGCTTTGCGCGGCTCGTGCTTCAGCAGTCGTGCGGAATCTCGACGCTCTTCACCTCGTCGATGAAGCGACGGGCGATCTCGCTCAGGTCGATCGGCACGGTGTCCGGCGACTCCCGCAGCTCTTCGACACGGGTGAGGCTCACGCTCGCCTTCACGTACGTCTCGTCCAGCTCCACGACTTTCCGGAACTGCTCGATCGCCAGCGTGAACTGGCCAGTGCCTTCCAGCGCGATCCCGAGGTTGTTCCGGAACACGGCGACGTCGCCGCGGAGCTCGACCGCCCGCGCGAGCGGGCCGAGCGCTTCCTCGTGCCTGCCCTGCTGAATCAGCACGAAGCCCATGTTGTTCATCGACCAGACGTCCTTCTCATCGAGGACGATCGCGTGCCGGTAGGACTCCAGCGACTCATCGGTCCGCCCCAGCTCTCCATAGGCGCGGCCGAGCAGGCGGTACACTTCCGGTGCGCTCGAGTCGGCGGCGAGCGCGGCCTCGACCTTCACCAGCGCCTCCTCGGCGCGCCCGAGCTCGAGCAGCACCCGTCCGAGATTGAGCATGCTCTTCACATGGGTCGGGTCGAGCGCCAGCGCGCTCTCGAACGCTTCGACGGCGCGCTCGCGCTCGCCGAACTTCCAGGTCGAGAGGCCGAGCATGTACTGTCCCCACGGATTGCGTGGGCGGTTGGCCGAGTAGACCTCGAACATCGCCACGGCCTCCTCGTAGCGCTTGTCGAGGAACGCGGTCTCGGCCATCTCGTAGGAGACGTTCTCGGGCACGACGAATCGCGGCGTGGCGACGGTGCCGTCGGCGACGACGGTCGTCACGGGAGCCGGCTCGGCGACGGCGATCGTCGGCTCCATTCGGACGGGCTCCTCCCGTGAGTCGCCGCACGCGGCGGCGCCGAGGGCGGCGAAGGCGAGGAATGCGGTGGCCGATCGGATGCCGCGGATCGTAAGAGCGGGATTGCGACGCATGATGGATCCTCCTGTGGTGGCGCGCCGGTCCGGCGCTGGTGGTGGTTGCGTCGGTCCCTGGTAAGGCAAGCGGGTGCCCAGGTGGCAGCGTGGCGGAGGCCGTCGGACAAGTGATTCCGGCTCAATGAGTTGCGACACCGGGAGGAAACGCCGAGTAGATGCCTCGTGTTCGCCGGAACACGGCCGCGGGATCTGCATCGTGTCGGGTCGGACACGGGTTGCGTCAACCGCTGCGGCGCGTCTTGCTCGGTCCGGCTGCAGCGACCCGTTACGGCAGGGCGCTGAGGATCGGCGCGGGGTGAGCGGAGGAATTCCTCGGAGGACTCCCGAATGGCGACCCGTGTGCGACTGGCCTGGATCGGCCTGTTCGCTCTGGTGTTCGTTGGGCTCGCCGCCGTCTCGATCCGCGCGGCGTTCCCGTCCGACGCAGTGACCCACTTCGAGCCGGCGCGCCTGTCGTTGCTGGCCAGGCTTGGACTGACCGACCCGCTCGCCGATGAGCGCTCGATGGCGCTCGCGGCCTTCGACGGACGGTTCGCCGGGAATCCGGTCGCGACAGCGCTCCACATCGTCGCCGGAGGGCTCTTTTTGCTCCTCGTGCCGCTTCAGCTCTGGCGCAGGCTCCGGTCTCGCCACCCGTCGGTCCACCGCGTCGTGGGTCGTGTAGCGCTCGGCGCAGGGCTCGTCATGGTGCTCACGGCGCTGTACTTCGGACTCCTGATGCCATTCGCAGGGATCGGCGAGGCGGTGACGATGGCGCTGGTGACCGCGTGGTACGCGTATGCCACGACACGCGCCGTCGTGGCGATTCGACGGTTGGATGTGGTCGAACACCGGGAGTGGATGCTGCGTGCCGCAGCCGTGCCGCTCGGCGTCGCCACGATCCGCATCGCCGGCCTCGCGGTCGAGCTGGCCCTGCTGGAGCGAGCGCTCGGGCCGCGGATGCTCTTCCTGCTCTCGATCTGGAGCGGGTGGGCGCTGACGATCGGAACGGTGGAGTACTGGATCCGGACCACGCGGTTCGTCCGTCCTGTCGCGACTCTCGAGCGGAGCCGCGCCGCCTGAAGTGTCACGCCGAGTCGGCGTAGCGACCCTGACTTGCGGTTCATACCGCCGCCGGGAATTTGCACTAGCTTGAACACATGCTGACCTACGCCGCGGCCCGTGACACCCTGATCGAGCAACTTCGGGCCGACGCCCGGTCACACGTGGCCGGGAGCCACGACGAGATCGGCCGGCGCTTCGATCGCCTCGAGTACCAGTTCCCGACCGGCACCGCACCCGAGCTTGGTCGGCTGCACATCGCCCTCGCGTTCTGGGACGGCTGGATCGACGCCCGGAACAACGGCTGGCCGCGTGGGCCGGTCGCCTTCGACGAGTGGCCGGCGCTGGCCGAGGAGGTGGCGGCCGATCTGGCGGCGGACGCCGAGATCTCGTCGCCGCTCGTGCTGGAGCGATTCGACATCGTGGCGCATCCCAAGTTGAACGAGCGCGTGCAGACGCTCGCGAGCCGGCTCCGCAGGCGCGACGGCGGAGACGGAGCGGCATAGCCGGCCGTCGAAGTTGGCGCAGTTTTTCTTCGGTGAGAAGGCGCTGCTCTGACTGACGTACCGGCGTGATCGTTCGAGGCGGCTCGAGGGTTTCCAAGCGGTCGAACGCCCGGACCCGCAAAGAAGCCCTTCTTTACAATGACCAACTGGACGCCCACGTCCAAGCCACTATCTTGGACGCCGGCGTGCCCGCCTTTCGCCCGCGGCGCAGCTCGTCGCGTTTGCGCGCTCCATCCCTTCTTGCCAATCGAGGCCGAGAATGCAACGACGCACTTTCATCCAGTCCACGCTGACCACGGCAGCCGGCCTCGCGCTTCCCTGGCGGGAGCCGATGGCCGTCCTCGACCGGATCGCGCCCCACCGGCAGCGGGACGTGATCGCCGTGACCGGCGACGGGAAGGACGTCACGCTGACCAGCGACGCGCTCGCGGACCTCGCTGCTCGTCTGCGCGGACGCCTGCTGCTGGCGAACGACGACGGCTACGACGACGCACGGCGAATTCTCAATCCGTCGTTCGACAAGCGTCCGGCGCTCATCGTTCAGGCCACTGGCGTCGCCGACATCCGGACGGCGGTGGATTTCGCCCGGACCAATCAGGGACTGCTGCTCGCGGTCAAGTGCGGCGGCCACAGTCTCTCCGGCAAGTCGACCTGCGACCGCGGCATGCAGCTCGACCTGTCTCACTTTCGCAGCGTCCGCGTCGATCCATCCGCGCGCATGGCGTGGGTGACGGGAGGCAGCCTGCTGGGAGCGGTGGACCATGAGGCCATGGCGCATGGGCTGGTCACGCCCCTCGGCACCGTGTCCCACACCGGTGTTGGCGGCCTGGTAACCGGAGGCGGGTTCGGACGGCTGGCCCGCCGCTACGGGCTCTCGGTGGACAATCTGGTCGCGGTGGATGTCGTCACCGCGGATGGGCAGCTCCGGCACGCCAGCGCGGACGAGAACCCGGACCTGTTCTGGGGTGTGCGCGGGGGAGGCGGAAACTTCGGCGTCGTCACGTCGTTCGACTTCCGGCTGCATCCGATGCAGCGCGAGGTGGTTGCAGGACGCATCATGTTCCCGATCGCCAGGGCGCGCGACGTGCTGAGCCTGTACGCCGACTACGCGCCCGAAGCCCCCGACGAGCTCCATCTGGACTGCGGCGTCATGCTGCCGCCGCGAGGCGCCGATGGGATGGCGGGATTCGGCATCTGCTATTCCGGACCGGCGGGCGGAGCCGACCGCGCGCTCGCTCCACTTCGCCGACTCGGCACACCGCTGACCGACCAGGTGCGGACAATGGACTACGTCGCGCTCCAGCGCTCGGGCGACGTCGATGATCCGCGGGCGCAGGGATCGTACACCAAGAGCGGCTTCGTCGCCGAGATGCGACCGGAGCTGGTGACGGCGATCGTCGAAGGATTGGCGGGACATCCCGCCCGGTCCACACAGCTCTTCTTTCAACAGGGCGGCGGAGCGATCGGACGCGTCGCGGCGGATGCGACGGCATTCCCGCAGCGCGATGTCCAGGCGAACATGCTGTGCTTCGTCGGATGGAGACATGGCGATGACGCCACGGAGCACGTCCGGTGGATTCAGCGGTACTGGACGGGGCTCGAGCCCTACACCCACGGGTTCTACGTCAACGACCTGGAGGTCGATCACAGCACCGCGGCGGTACAGGCCAACTATCGCCAGAACCACGACCGGCTGGTGGCGGTCAAGAACCGGTACGACCCGGCCAACCTGTTCCGTCTGAACGCGAACGTCAGGCCCTCGGTGTGAGGGCCGGACGGATGACCGAGACGTTCTACATCGTTTCCAGCAAGTCCGCGAGCACTCTGGATCATACTGGGTGTGCTCGGCGTCGCATGGCTGTTGCTGTTCGTCCTGCTGATCGCAACGCTTCAGGGCTCGCGGTCCAGCCGCTTCGAGCTGTCGGCGGACGGGCTCCGGATTCGCGGCGACCTGTACGGCCGCCTCATACCGATCCCGCAGCTCCGCGGCGGTAGTGCGCGGCAGATCGACCTCGCCGCCGAACGCGAGCTCCGTCCGACCGTCCGGACGTTCGGGACCGCGGTCGGCGGCTACGCCAGCGGCTGGTTCCGACTGGCCAGCGGTGAGAAGGCGCTGCTCTACGTGACGGACAGGCGGCGTGTGGTTTACATCCCGACGACGGAGGGATACTCGCTTCTCCTGAGCGTTCAGGAGCCCGAGCTTTTCGTCTCCCGGCTGCGGGAGATCGCGCCGGCGACGTAGGAGATGACGACGGCGATTCCCCTCCTCGCCGGCGGCGCTCGCGCGGTCGGCACATGGTGTCTCATGGCTCTTGCTGAACGCAGCCGCAGGTACATGCGGGATGTCCGCATCGGCCGGAATCGAACGGTCGTGTTCGTGGCGATCCTGCTGCTCGCGATGGCGTGTGGAGCGCCGCCAGAGCTCCAGCAGGTGCTGCCTGGATACCGCCAACCGAGGTCGCTTCCCCGCGCCGCAGCCTCCAGCGGCCGTTCAGCGTTCCGGCCGCCGCAGCTCCACCTCCCGCGGCGTCAGCCCGAGGCCGCGCCGCGCTGCGACGTCCTCGGGCATGATCAGATCCTCCGCCGCCGGCGACGGCTCGTTCCCGAAGTTGTGGAGGAGATGGTTGATCACCGCCGCCAGCTCGACATCCGGGACGTGCCCCATCGGCGGCATCGGCACCCGCCAACGCTCGCTGGCCAGCCCGTAGATGTGCAGATCCAGCAGCCACTCGCGCCCGCCGGGATCGGCGAGAAACGTCCCCACGAGCCCCAGCGACGGGTACTGATCCCATCCCTGACCGTCCGCCAGGTGGCAGTTGCGGCAGTTGCGCTCGTAGGAGAACCGCCCCAGCTCCTCCCAATCGAAGCCGGGCTCGGTCCTCGGCGCGTGGGCGGCGACGATCGTCTCCTCGTCGGTGATCGCCACCTGCGACGAGCGCATCCAGGCGAACAGCGCCGCCCCGACGACGAGCAGCGCACCGATCGTATAGGTGACGATGTTGGCGATCAGGTGTCGCATTGCGCGGGCTCCTACGCCAGGGTGAAGCGCTCCATCTGGATCTGCGCCGGCGGCATCTCCAGCTCGACCAGCGCGGCGTACACGGCGTCCATCATCACCGGCGGTCCACAGAGGAAGCAGGCGCGCGGGAAGCGCTCCTCCGGAAGCCGCCGCTCGAGCAGCTGGCGCGTCACCAGCCCTCGCTCGCCCTCCCAGTCGTCGGGCGGCTCCTCGAGGACGTACACGACGTCCAGCGCGATCGAACCCGACAGCTCCTCCAGCACCTCGCGGTATGCGACCCCGTTCCACGTCTTGTCGGCGTAGATGAGCAGTACCGGCCGCGGGTCACCGCGGTCGGCCATCGTTCGGAGGAACGACATGAACGGCGTGATCCCCACGCCGCCGGCGATGAGCACATAGCCCACGGCGTTGTAACGGTCGATGCTGAACGCACCGTGAGGCCCGTCCACGAACGCCGGCGTCCCGACGGGGATCTCGCCGACTCGCGCGGTGAAATCGCCCAGCGACTTGATGCCGAACTCGATCCGGTCCCGGCGCTCGGCGCTCGACGAGAAGCTGAACGGGTGCTCCTCCAGCGTGAACGGAGTTTCGGCGACCTTGATCCAGGCGAACTGACCCGGCGAGAACCGCAGCCCCTCGTGTCCCACCGGCTCGAGGGCCAGCGTGTGGGTGTCGCCCCGCTCCGGCCGCACCTCGGCCACGCGCCAGCGGAACGCCCGCTGCCACAGGGGCTTGATGCCACGTATCCAGACCACCAGCCCCGCCATCGCCGCCGCGCTGAGGATCCAGATCGCCTGCTTCCACGTCGTGTTGATGTACAAGCCGGCCAGGGAGACGTGGATCTGGGCGAACACGAGCGCGACGACGCCGAGCACGAGGTGGAAGAACCGCCATCGCTCGTATTGCAGCTTCAGCCGCTCGCGGAATACCGAGACCACGACCGTCGTGACCAGCGCGAGCACGGCCACCAATGCCGCGCGGCTGGCCCAGTTGCCGCCGAGCGGGTTCAGCATCACCGAGCGCGAAGGGTTCTCGACCATGATGATCGTCGGGTGCAGCAGGATCAGCGCGACGGCTACCATCGCGATCTTCCTGTGGTACTGGAGGATGACGTCGATTCCGTAGGGGGCGGTCATGCGCCGGAAGCGCGCGATCAGCACGAACTGCACTGCGATCTGAGTCAGACCGACGAAACCGAGCGCCACCGAGAGCTCGAGCCAGAACGACCGTCCCGAGGGGACGGGCGGCACGAGCATCAGGAAGACGGGCACCAGAACGACCAGGAGGTACAGGCCGATCCAGAACACCCCGGATATGGTGCGATCCACGATGTCAGCGAGGTTGGGGAGGAGCCCGAGCGCGCAAGCATCGTTCCAGCCGCGCCCGCTCACAGCGGACACGGGTTGACGGAACGCCTCCCCCAGAGCAGTGTACGTGCATGCGTTCGCCCTCATGTTCCACCGCGAAACCGAGGAGGTGATCCCTTGTCTACTGACCTACGTACGGCGCGGATCGCCGGGAGCCGCTGACGCTCCAATCATCAGCAGACCGACGACTCCGCGCCGTTGGTCCAGATCGAGCGGGGTCCGCGTGCTTCAGGGAGCACGGCGGGCCCCGTCTCGCATCACGTCTCGACTCGATGCATCCTTCCACGCCAGCGTCCCGCTCGCCTCGCGGCTCTCCTAGACAAGAACAGCTGGCTCACCCGTGATGCCATCTCCACGCACGCCGCTCCGGCCGACGATGATTCTCCTCCTCGCGGTCGCCGTTCCGATCGGGATGGCCTGCACGCCCGCCGCCGATACCGCCGCCCATACCGCGTCCGGCGTCGCGCCCGGTGTGGAGGTGCTCCTCCGTGACTCGCTGCACCTGCTCCAGGGAAAGCGCGTCGGCCTGATCACCAACCATTCGGGGCGCGACAGAGAGGGGACGAGCACGATCGACCTCCTCCACCGCGCGCCCGGCGTGCGGCTGACGGCGCTGTTCGCGCCCGAGCACGGACTTCGCGGCACCGCCGAAGCGGGCGTGCGCATCGCCGCCGACGTGGACTCGGCCACCGGCGTGCCGATTTATTCGCTGTACGGGGAGACGCGGGTGCCGACGCCCGAGATGCTCGCCGACATCGACGTGCTCGTGTACGACATTCAGGATGTGGGCGCGCGCGTCTACACCTACGAGTGGACGATGGTGCTCGCCGCCGAGGCGGCGGCGCGGGCCGGAAAGCCGTTCGTCGTGCTCGACCGGCCGAATCCGATCCGCGGCGATCGTGTCGAGGGCGGCGTGCTGCGCGAGGAGTTCAGCTCGTTCGTCGGGCTGCACCCGGTGGCGCTGCGCTACGGGCTCACGGCAGGCGAGCTGCTGCGGTATCTCGTCGGCATCGGCCGGGTGCAGGCCAACGTGACGGTGGTGCCGATGTCGGGCTACAGGCGGTCGATGTGGTGGGAGGAAACGGAGATTCCGTGGACACGGCCGTCACCGAACCTGCGCGACATGGATGCGACGATCCTCTACACGGGGACGGTCTTCTTCGAGGGCACGAACCTGAGCGAGGGACGCGGCACCGACCGGCCGTTCCGGCTCGTCGGCGCGCCGTGGCTCGATGCCGCGGGAGTCGCGGGGACGCTGAACGCGCTCGAACTGCCCGGCGTGCGATTCGATGTCACCTCGCGGCGGATCGGCGCGGGGCAGAAGTGGGCGGGCGACTCGATACCGATGGTCGAGGTCGTGATCACCGACCGTGATCGAGTGCGTCCGGTGGAGGTCGGGGCAAGGATGCTCGAGGCGATGTACGCGCTGCATCGAGACCGCTGGCAATGGCGCATCTCGCACTTCGACCGGCTCGCCGGCACCGACGAGTTCCGCCGCGCCATCGAGTCGGGCAGCGTCGGTGAGCTGCTCGAGCGGTGGGACGCCGAGTCACGCGCGTTCGCCGAGCGGACCATGCCGTACAGGATCTACGAGTAACGGAGCTCCCGAACGACCATGAACACTCATTCGCGGACTGGGGACACGCGCGTAACGGATCCGGGCGCTCTACCCCTCGCCCCCCGGCCGCACGATCTGGTGCCGCCGCATGATCTTGAGCAGGCTGGCGTGATCGGCCAGCCCGAGCTCGCGCGCCGTCCTCGTGATGTGCCACTCGTTCCGCTCCAGCGCCAGCATGACGATCCGACGCTCCGCCTCCGCCTTGAGCTCGACGAACGTCCGCGGCCCGGCACCATCCCCGGCCGCCGCCGCGGACACGCTCGACGGCGCCGACCGGACGTCCGCCGGCACCGCTCCCACGCCGATCTCGTCACCATCGGTGGCGATGATCATCCGCTCGACCACGTTCCGCAGCTCGCGCACGTTGTTCCGCCGCCAGTCGTAGCTCATCAGCACCGACATCGCTTCGGCGCTCGCCCGCTTCCGCCGTACGCCGAACCGCGCGCACGTCGTCACGAGGAGGTGCTCGACCAGCTCCGGCACGTCCGACAGCCGCTCGCGGAGCGACGGCACCCGCAGCACGTGCACCTCCAGACGGTAGTGCAGGTCGCGCCGGAACCGGCCCGCGTCGACTTCCTTCGCCAGCTCGCGGTTGGTCGCCGCCACCACTCGCGCCGGCACCGGGATCGCGCGGTTGGATCCGACGCGCACGATCTCCCGCTGCTCGAGCACGCGCAGCAGCTTGGCCTGCGCCTGCGCCGGCAGCTCGCCGATCTCGTCGAGGAAGATCGTCCCCTTCCCCGCGCTCTCGAAGGCCCCCTTCCGCGTCGTCGCCGCGCCGGTGAACGCGCCACGCTCGTGCCCGAACAGCTCGCTTTCGACGAGGCTTTCCGGTAACGCCGCGCTGTTCACCGCGACGAACGGTTCCTTCGGACCCGGGCCGAGCCGGTGCACCTCGCGGGCGACGACTTCCTTCCCCGAGCCGCTCTCGCCGACGATCAGCACCGGGCTCGGGATCGGCGCGACCCGGGCGATCTCCTCCTTGAGCCGCTGCATCGCCGGGCTCTCGCCGAGCAGCGCCGAGTCGCCGCCCCCGTAGCGGCGCATCGATGTCACCTCGGCGATCAGCCGGCGCCGCTCGAGCGCGGTCTCGACCTCGTGCACGACGCGCTCCATCGGCTCGGCCTTGTCCACGAATCCGTAGGCGCCGAGGCGCAACGCCTGCACGCAGCGGTCGTAGCTCCCGGTGCCGGTGTAGACGATCACCGGAAGGTCGAGGCCGCGCTCCTTCAGCGCGCGCAGCACGGCGAAACCGTCGGTGCCGGGCATTTCCAGATCCAGGATGACGCAGTCCACGGCCTCGTGGCCGAGCGTCTCCAGCGCCTCGGCGCCGCCGCGCGCGATCAGCGTCTCGTAGCCGCCGACGCGGCGCAGGTCGTAGGCGTACTGGTCGGCCATTGCCGGGACGTCATCGACGACCAGTATGGTAGCGCTCACGCGACGCTCTCCGCCGCGCGAGGCGAGGGTCTTGCCGCGCGCTCCGCCGCCGCCGGCAGCTCGATCGTGAACCGAGTCCCCGTGCCCGGCCCGGTCTCGACCCGCAGAGTACCCTCGAGATCGACCACCAGACGCCGTACAATGGACAGCCCGAGTCCCGTCCCGCTCGACTTCGTCGTGTAGAAGTCGTCAAACGCGCGCGCCAGCTCGCGCTCGGTCATCCCCTTTCCGGTGTCGGCGACGACGATGTGGACGACGGGCGGTGCGCCGGCGCGGGCGACGGGCGTCGTCTCCACGCTCACTTCTCCAGGCTTGTCCTCGAGGCTCTCGACCGCGTTGCCGACCAGGTTCTCGAGGATGCGGCGGAGCACCACGTCGTCGGCGAGCACCACGGGAAGCGACGGCGCGAGGCTCGTGCGCACCTCGGCGCCGGCGCCCGCCCGCTCGCGAGCGGCGCGGGCGACGTCGGCCACGATGGCGTTGACGTCGCACGGACGCCGGTCGCCGCGCGGCGACAGCTTCGCGTAGTTGGCCGCCAGAGTCTCGAGGTACGCCACGCTCTGCTCGATTGTCCCCTGCCGCTCGAGCCACACACCGGGAAGCTCGGCCGGCTGCTCGCGCGCGACCTGCGACAGGTGTCGCAGCACGTGCCGGATCGGCGCCAGGCCGTTCTTGATGTCGTGGTTCACCTGGCGCGCCAGCTCGCCCACCGCTACGCGTCGCTCGGCTTCCCGAAGCCGGGCGACGCTCGCGCGCAGGCGCGACATCATCGACTCGAGCGTTCGCGCGAGGAGTCCGACCTCGTCGTCGCGGTCGGTGCGGAAGTGCGCGTCGAGCCGGTCGAGGTCGAGCGTCTCGGCGGTGCGGGCGAGCGTCGCCAGCGGGGCGCCCAACCGGGCCGCCAGCCACGCCGCCGAGGCGATCGCCGCCAGCGCCACGAGCAGCGCCGCGGCGAGGAACCAGCGATCCACGCTCCGTCGAAGCGCCACCAGCTCGGCAACCGGATGCGCGATCACCAGACGGGCCGTGTCCAGGCGGGTGGCGCCCGCGAACGGGAGCTGCAGCGTGTCGGTCATGACGTCGGCCGTCGCGAATTCGGCCGCCGTGTCGGCATCGGGCACCTCGAGCGCGATTCGCACTGCCTCGTCGCGCGACAGCCGCTGGAGAAGCCGCTCCTCGAGCGCGATGCCGCCGACGAGCACCAGCGCCCGCGCGCCGATCCGCACCGAGTCCACTGTCGCCAGCGCCAGCAGCGGTCCGTCCGGTGTCCGCGCGCGGATGACGGCCGAGCCGTCCGGCGTTTCGGCGATCCGGCGCGGCAGCTCGGGCTCGAGCCGGTCGTACTCCTGCCTGAAGTGTCCGGAGCTGATGATCCGGCCTTCCTCGTCCTGCACCTGGAGCACCGACAGTCCGGCGAGACGCATGGCGCCCGAGGCATGATCGAGCAGGTACGCGCGCTCGTCGTCGGCACCGTGCAGCGCCGCGCGCAGCCGGTTGTCGTCGCCCATCCCCTCGGCGAGCGCGCGCAGGCGCATCGAGAGCAGTGCGCGCTCCTCGGCCAGATCCTGCTCGACCACCCGCGTCAGCGACCGCACGCGCCGCTCGTATTCGGCGCCGAGCCGCTGCGTCATCTCGCGGCGCACGCCGAGCGCGAGCACGACCAGCGGTACGACCGCGACGAGAAGGAGGGCGACGAGCAGCCGGGCGCGAAAGCTCACCGCCTGCTCCCGGCGAGCACGCCGTCGGCACCGCGCAGGCGGACGGCGCCGAGCAGGTCGATCGTGCCGGCGAACGCGCCGCGGCGGGTGATGAGATGCGGCCGGATGTCGATCAGTGGCACCAGCAGCCGCTGCTCGAGCGCGGTCGCGCCGACGGCGATCCCCGTCACGCCCGGCGCCGCCAGCTCGAGGCAGGGCGCGAGCGTGCGTTGAGGAAGAGACACGACGAACGCCATCGCCGAGCCGGCCTCGATCGCCCGCTCGAGGTCGGCGGCGGAAAGCCCGGCGGCCGTGAGGCGGGTCGTGCCGGTCAGCGACGGAAACGCGGAATAGACCATCGCGCGCTCGATCGTCCCTTCGCCGAACCCGGCCAGCGCGACCAGACGCTCGGCGATCGAGCGCGCAGTGCGGTCACCCGCATCGTAGACGATGCGCGGCGGGCGCGTCGCGTCGCCCAGCAGGCCCTGCGCCGCTCCGCCGGGCACGCTCTGGCAATGCGCCGCCGCCTGCCACCAGAACGGCCCCGCGGCCGCGCGCGCCGAGCCGCGCGTGGCGTCGGCGGCCATGCGGTCGCGGAGCGCGGTGAGCATCTCCGCCTCGTCGCTCGGGCCGGCGACTCCGCGGCCCGGCACGAGCAGCGCGTAACTGTGCGACCAGGGGAGCGACTCGACCATCCGGTCGCCGCGTCCGCGTGCGTACTCGATCGCCGCGGCGTCGTCGGTGACCAGCACATCGACTCCGAGGTCGATCTGATTGCGTGCGTCCGCAGGCGAGGTCCGGCGGACGCGCAGCACCGGCGAGCCGGGCCGGCGTGACGTGAGAGCAAGGCGGGCCGCGTCGACGCTCCCGGAAGTCCGGTGGCTCCCCGCGCCGACCACCGATCCCGACGACGAGCCCGCGCGCACCGGCGCCAGGGCGGGATGGGCGAGAACGGCGATGGCGTCGTCGGTTTCCAGCGGCAGTTCGACGGTAAGGGTGCGGTCGTCGGTGCGCCGGATCGTCGCCGGCAGCGCCCACGCCGGGTGGCGAGCCCAACTCGCCTGCACATCGCGCGCGGTGACCGGAGATCCGTCCGCGAACGCGGCGTCGTCGCGCAGCGTGAGCACCCACAATCGGAGGTCCTCGCGCCGCCACGAACGCGCGAGGCCCGGCCGCACACGGCCGTCGCAATCCACCCGGACGAGCGTCTCGTGCAGGTGCGCCGCGACCATCCGCTCGCTCGCGCTTCGCGGCCATGCACGGTCCCCGGGAAGCGTGGGCTCGGCGAGCGCCATCGTGACCGTGTCGCCGATCGTCGCCGCGCGGTCGCCGATCAGGCACTCGCTCGGCCGGTCGGCACCGGGCGCGCCGAGCCGCGGCTGGCCTCCAGGAGCGCACGAGGCGAGAAGCACGACCGCGGCAACGTGCAGTGTGATCGATGTCGCATTGCGGATGTGAGGCATACGTCCCCGTGCGTCTCCGGGATCTGGAGGCCGACCCGAGGGACGCCCCCTCGGAGCCATCAGCCCGCGATTCCTCCGGATGTTAGCATCGCGACGGTATCGATGTTCCGTCCGTGCCGGAACGGGACGCCGGAGCGCGACCGGTGGCAACGCACATCGATCGGCAATCAGTGCGGCAGACTCCTTCGAAGGTGGCCGTACGTCCACATTCCGGCGATCGCGCTGAGCAGCACCACAGTGAACACACCGAGGCCGCTGCCGATGAGGACGAACATCGGTCCCGGGCACGCCCCGGTGAGGACCCAGCCGACACCGAATAGAGTACCGCCGGCCCAGTACCGCGTACCCCTTCCCATCACTTTCGCCTGCGTCCGGATCTCCTCTCCCTCGAGCGTGCGCAGCCCGAGCCTCTTCAGCACCGCGATCGATGCGGCAGCCACGATGACGGCCGAACCGATGATGCCGTACATGTGGAATGCCTGGAACCGGAACATCTCCTGGATCCGGAACCACGACACCAGCTCGGTTTTCAGGGCCACGATTCCGAGTACCATCCCGAGCGCCAGATAGGCACCGAGATAACCAGTACCTGCGCGGACGTCGGAATCCTCGTGCGAGCCGGACCGTGTGTCCGCGCCCACGGTCGTCGGCGACGTGCTCACGATGCGCCTCCCCCGAAGAGCAGGGGGAGCAGGAGGTACGTAGCCGCGATCCCGCCGGCGAAGAACGCGGCGACCGCGATCAGCGATGGAAGCTGGAAGGTGGCGAGGCCGGTGATCCCGTGTCCGGAGGTGCAGCCGCCGGCCCAGGCGGCGCCGAATCCGACCAGAAAGCCCCCGACGACGATAACGACGGCGCCTCGAAGCGTCAGGAGCGACTCCCACGAGAAAATATCGTCCGGGACGATCCCGGAGAAATCCCGGACTCCCAACGAGACGAGATCGGCCGTGGTCGCGGCCGATATTGCGACGGATCCGCCACCGCCCAACCAGTTGGCAGCGACGAAGCCGCCGGCGAGGAAGCCGGCGACCATCGCCAGATTCCAGGCGCCGGCGCGCTTCACGTCATAGCGGAAGTACTCGGCCCGGCCAGGGACCGCGATCGCGCACATGTGCCTGAGGCTCGCGGACATTCCGAAGGACCGGTTGCCCAGCACCAGCACCAGCGCCACGGCTAATCCGAACAGAGGTCCGGCAACGTACCACGGCCACGGCTCCCTGATCACGCTCAGCATGCCCGCCCCTCCTTGGAGCTCTGTTCGTCCGGCGTACACCGAGCGGCCCCCGGGCGACGTGGACGGTTGGCTCGTCGATGAGTGTTCGTGGATCGCCTGGCTCCAACATTCTAGCGAGTGCTAGAATGACCCCTCTCGGGCACGGTAGAGTCGAGCAAGCGGCCTGTCAATGCTTCCGTTACGGTTGGCGCGCCGCGGCGCTCGCCGGCTCGGTGACGGTGAAGATGACCCGGCTCGTCGAGGCGGGCAGCGCACCGTCTTCCGCATGCTCATGCTTCCCGGAACGAAGTGTGCTCGCTCTTCCCTGCCAGGGAGGCGCCGATCCTCCGTTCCAGGTGGGCTGGCTTTCCCGCGGGGGAACCGCTCCGGGCGCCCGGGACTTGACACCTGAAGCGAACTGCCGAGGCCTCGCATGCATACGTCCGATTCTCAAGGAGCAACCGAGAGGGGTAGCGGCCATCCGCACGCCGGGCGGAATGCCGACGGCGCGGAAAGAACTATGGCACCCGCCGAGGCGATGACGTTGGCCGACCGCTGCGCAGCCGTGCGCTCGCGGACCGTGGCTCTCTGCGAGCCGCTCGAGACGGAAGACTACGTCGTCAGCTCGATGCCCGACGTGAGTCCGACGAAGTGGCATCTCGCGCACACGAGCTGGTTCTTCGAGACGTTCGTGCTCGCACGGTTCGATCCCTCGTACCGGTCGCCGGACCCGCGCTACGCGTTCCTGTTCAACTCGTACTACGTGCAGGCGGGCGAGCGCCACTGCCGCGCCAGACGCGGACTGGTTACCCGCCCCACGGTGCGCGAGGTGCTCGCGTACCGCGCACACGTGGACGACCACCTGCGCTCGCTCCTCGAGCGGGTCGGCGACCACGCCGACCATCCCGCTGCCCCGGTCATCGAGCTCGGCCTGCATCACGAGCAGCAGCACCAGGAATTGCTGCTCACCGACATCAAGCACGTGTTCTGGATGAACCCCCTGCGGCCGGTCTACGCCGCTCGCGAGCCCGGCGCGGCATCGCCGTCGGCCGAGCTGCACTGGCATCGGTTCCCCGAGGACATCCACCGGATCGGACACGAGAGCGACGGCTTCGCGTTCGACAACGAGGGCCCGGCGCACCGTGTGTACGTCGACGCGTTCCGTCTCGCGTCGCGGCTCGTCACGAACACCGAGTTTCTCGGGTTCATCGAGGACGGCGGGTACCGCCGGCCCGAGCTGTGGCTCTCCAGCGGATGGGCGGTCGTGCAGGAGCGCGAATGGGAGGCTCCGCTCTACTGGGAGCGCACGGGCGACGGCTGGACCGAGTTCACCCTCACCGGCACGCTGCCGCCGTCATCGAGCGATCCGGTGACCCACGTCAGCTACTACGAGGCCGACGCGTTCGCGCGTTGGGCGGGATACCGGCTGCCCACGGAGGCCGAGTGGGAGATCGCCGCGCGGCCGGCCCCGATCGACGGCACCTTTGTCGAATCGGCCCGGTTCCATCCCGCGCCGGCACCGGCCGCAACGGGCGACTCGCCGCGTCAGCTCTACGGCGACGTCTGGCAGTGGACGCAAAGTCCGTACGTCGCATATCCGGGCTACACGCCGCCGTCGGGCGCCATCGGCGAGTACAACGGGAAGTGGATGTGCGACCAGTGGGTGCTGCGCGGCGCGTCCTGCGCGACACCACGATCGCATGCCCGTCATACGTATCGCAATTTCTTTCCGGCCGACGCGCGCTGGCAGTTCTCGGGAATCCGCCTGGCGGCACGCGCATGAACTCGCCGCTCGAGGCGCGGCGCGCCGCCGGCTCTTCCAGGCGGCCGGACGACGCGCGTAGCGCGCTGCGCGAAGAGGTGCTCCGGGGCCTTCGCGGCACACCGAAGATGCTCCCGGCGAAGCTCTTCTACGACGAGCGCGGTGCCCGGCTCTTCGAGCGCATCTGCACGCTGGACGAGTACTACCTGACCCGCGCCGAGCACGAGATCCTGCTCTCGCGCTCCTGTGAGATCGCCGCGCTCGCCGGCCCGGGCTGCGCCTTGATCGAGTACGGCTCCGGCGCCGGCGTGAAGGTGCGTCTCCTGCTCGACGCCCTCGCCGAGCCGTCCGCCTGTGTCCCGATCGACATCTCGGTCGAGCAGCTGGAGCGCGTTGCCGACGACCTCTCCGGGCGCTACCCGCGCGTCGCGGTGCGGCCGCTGTGCGCCGATTACACGTCCCGCTTTCGACTCCCCGACCTGCCTCCCGACGCCCGCCGCCTCGCGTTCTTCCCCGGCTCCACGATCGGGAATTTCCATCCCGCCGCGGCGGCCGCGTTTCTCCGCCGCGTTCGCGACACTATCCGCCCGGACGGAGCACTGGTGCTCGGCGTCGACCGCCGCAAGGATCCGACGACTCTGCACGCTGCATACAACGACGTCGCCGGAGTCACCGCCGAGTTCAACCTCAACGTGCTCGCCCGCCTGAACCGCGAGCTCGGAGCGGATTTCGACCTCTCCCGCTTTCGTCACCGGGCCTTCTTCGACGCCGGCGCGAGCCGCATCGAGATGCATCTGGAAAGTCTCGTGCGCCAGTCGGTA
>DATKCV010000109.1:0-12127 GCA_035513015.1 Gemmatimonadaceae bacterium | reverse complement strand
CTCGACGATGCGCGCGCGCTGCCGGCGTTTCAGGAGATCGCGGCCTATGCGCCGGGCGCGCTGAACCTCGGATTGGGCGATGCGCCGGCGAGAATCGGCGTCGGTGTCGTCACACCGAACCTCTTCCCGATGCTCGGGGTGTCGCCCGTTCTGGGTCGGCACTTCACGGCCGCCGAAGGAAAACCCGGCGCGCCGGAGGTTGCGCTCATCTCGCATGCCATCTGGCGGCGCCACTACGCGGGCTCCGCCGAAGTGCTGGAACGCGATGTGGTCCTCAACGGCAAGCCGTATCGAATCGCCGGCGTGATGCCGCCGCGCCTCGCCTTCCCCAGCGAGGCCGAGGTGTGGATTCCGCTCCACCTTCCGTACGGCTGGAATGATTTCGAGCCGTTCCGCTCCTGGATGCCGTCCACGGTGGTCGCCCGTCTGGCGTCTGACGCGACGCTCGATCAGGCGCGCACACAGGTGCACACGGTGGTCAGGCGGTTCGAGCGGGAGAACGGCCCGCCGACTCCCGAAGCTGCCGCACTCGTCCGGCCGCTACGCGAACGGCTGGTCGGCACACGCCGCGCCGCCCTCCTCGTGCTCATGGGTGCGACCGGGCTGGTGCTCCTCATCGCCTGCGCCAACGTGACCAACCTGCTCGTCTCGCGCTCGACGACACGCCGTGCCGAGATGGCCCTCCGCTCCGCGCTCGGCGCGTCGCGCGGCCGCATCTTCCGGCAACTCCTTATCGAGAGCGTGCTGCTCGCCCTCGCCGGCGCCGCGCTCGGCGTAGTCCTCGCAGCCGTTGCGCTCGGCGCCCTCGGGTCGCTGATGCCGGCACAGCTCGCCGGGCTGGCCTCGGCGCAGCTGGACCTCCGCGTGCTCGCGTTCTCGCTGGCTCTGGCAATCGCCACCGGGATCACGTTCGGGGTGTGGCCCGCGCTCGGCGCCACGCGTACCGGAGCGGCCGAGGTGATGAAGGGCGGTGGTGGCGGCGCGGCCACTGCGAGAGAGGGGACTCGGCTGCGCCGGCTGTTCGTCGTGACGGAGGTCGCCCTGGCACTCGTCCTCGCCGTCGGCGCCGGTTTGATGCTTCGCACCATGCAGGTGATCCTGTCGCAGGATCCGGGCGTGCGCCCGCAGGGCGTGGCGACGCTCGAGCTCTCGCTCAACCGCGCGACATACACCACGGCCGAACAGCGCCTCGCCTTCTTCGAGCGCGTTCTCGAGCGGCTCGAGCGCATCGGCGGCGTGGAGACCGCGGCGATAGTCAACGAGCTGCCGCTGCGCGGCGTACCGACCATCTCGATCACGGTGCACGCCGAAGGCACACCCCTTTCCGATGATCCGCGAGACAACGTGTTCGCCCAGATGCTGCACGTCACGCCACACTATTTCAGGACGATGGGCATCCCGCTGCTTCGCGGGCGTGCACCGTTGCCGCGCGCGGATACACTCGCCGCGGGCGAAATGGTCATCAGCCGCTCGCTCGCCGACCTGCTCTTTCCCGGTCAGGATCCTCTCGGACGTCGTGTCACGCTTCCACGCATGCCATCGCGCGTCGTGGTGGGAGTGGCCGGCAACATCCTGGCGATCTCGATCGGCGACACGGCGCGACGGCCGCAGATGTACTGGCCATTGGGCGAGTCGCCGCCGGTCAACGCGGCCGTGGTCGCGCGCGGCTCCGGTCGAGCCGATGTTCTGGCCGCCAGACTCGAGCAGACCGTCACGGCACTCGACCCGCTTCAGGCGGTGCACAACGTCCGCACCATGGAGGAGGTGATGTCACGCGCGATCACCACGCGTCGGGTGAACGCCATCCTGATCACGACGTTCAGCGCCGTCGCGCTGCTGCTCGCCGCGGTCGGCATCTACGGCGTGATCGCCTACACCGTCGCGCGCCGCACGCGTGAGATTGGCATCCGCATCGCGCTCGGCGCCCGAGGGTTCGATGTCGTGCGAATGATCATGCGCGAGGGGATGGCGCTGGCGGTCGCCGGCATCCTGGTGGGTGTCGCCGGCGCCTGGGCGCTCCGCCGGGTGATCGAGAGCCTGCTCTACGAGGTACATCCCGGCGATCCGGTGGCGTTCGTCGTCGCCCAGCTCGTGATGCTCACGATCGCCTTCGTCGCCACGCTCCTCCCCGCGCGCCGGGCGGCGCTGGTGAATCCCGTCGAGGCGATCCGAGCCGACGCCTGACACGACTCGCTGGACGAATTGGACGAATTGGACCAATTAGACCAATTTCGACCAATTCGTGTCCAATTCGTCCAATTCGTCCAATTCGTCCAATTCGTCCAATTCGTCCAATTCCCATGTACCTCCTCCCCGCCTTCTCCGCGATCTCCAGCGCCGGCGCGCGCGTATACTACCGGCTCGACCGCGCGGGCGCGGCGATTCCGGCTACGGGTCCGGTGCTCCTCGTCGCCAACCACCCGAACTCGCTGTTCGATCCCGCACTGGTGGCGGTCGCGGCACGGCGACCGGTGCGATTTCTCGCCGGCTCGCGGACCGTCGCGCACCCCCAGATCGGCTGGCTGATTCGCGCCGTGGGATCGATCCCGGTGTACCGGCGGATCGATGACCCGTCCGAGGTCGCGAAGAACGTGGACACCTTCCGCGCCGCCACGGCGGCGCTCGCCGAGGGCGCGGCGATCGGGATATTCCCGGAAGGAGTGAGCCTCGACGAACCGGGACTCCAGCCGCTCCGCACGGGCGCGGCGCGCCTGGCCCTGAGCGCGGTTCCGAGTTGTGGCGTCGTACCGATAATTCCCGTCGGACTGGTTTACAGGGAACGCGTCCGCTTTCGCTCGGAGGCGCTGGTGATCGTCGGCAAGCCCGTGGATTGGGGCGAGCTCGCACCCGGTGGCGTGGAGAACGCCGCCGCCGTGCGGGAGCTGACCCGGCGGATCGAGGCCGCGCTGCGTGCGGTCACCGTGAACCTCGAGCGCTGGGAGGACGCTCCGCTCGTCGAAGGCGCGGTGGCGATATGGGACGCCGAGCTAGGCGCCTCGCCGGAGCCCGCTCATCGAATCGAGCGCATCCGTGTCGCAACCGAGGGACTGGCTCGCGTGCGCCGCGAGCAGTCGGAGCGCTGGAGCGCGCTGGTCGGCCGGGTCGGCTCGCACGTTCGCGCGCTGGACCTGCTCGCCCTCGAGCCTCGCGATCTCCGGGATTCGCCGGGCGCCATGGTAGCGCTGCGGTGGACCCTGCGCCGACTCCCGCGGCTGGCCTTCGCCGCGGTGGCGTGGACGCTCGGCGCCGCGCTCTTCTCCCTGCCCTATCGACTGAGCGGCTGGCTCGGCGCGATCACCGCGCCGAAGGAGGCCGCGAAGTCCACCCACACCATGCTCTACGGCGCCGTCGTGTTCGCGCTGTGGGTGATCCTGCTCGCCACCCTGGTGACTGTCGTGTTCGGATGGCTGCCCGGCCTCGCCGCCCTGGTCATGCTTCCGCTGTGGGCGCTGGCCGTCGCCGGCGCAAAGGACCAGTGGCGGGATGCGCTGCACGACATCCGTCGCTTCCTGTCGCTTCAGCGGCGGCGCGCGGTCGTCCGCCAGCTCGCCCGCGATCAGGCGGAGCTTGCGGCGGAGCTGGACCGCGTACTCGCCGAGCTGACGGCCACACCCTCGGCGACGCCGCAGGTGCCGCTCGGCCGCTGACAGCCGGCCTAACGCACGACCGGCAGCCCGCTCGGCACCGATGCCGGCGTCAGGCGTGAGAGGTCCCTGGCCGCCGGGTCGGTGAGCGCCTTCAGGAATGCCAGCAGCTCCTGAATCTGTTCGTCCGACAATTGAAGCTGTTGACTCACCCTGTGATCGAGCGTCGCCGACACGGCCTCGATGGTGGCGGCGTCGCCGTGCCAGCGATCGCGCAGCGACGGGTGCAGCTGCGAGACGTCGTACTCACGCATTGCCAGCGGCACATCCGTGTAGTGGCGAACCACCGCCTCGAGAGTCGTGTAGGCGCCGCTGTGCATGTACGGGGCAGTGAGCTCCACGTTGCGCAGCGGCGGCACCCGGAAGGCGAACAGGTAGAACGACAGGTCCTCCACCTCGGCACGGCCCAGATCCAGAGGTGGTGCGGCATGCATCCCGGGGCCGATCTGCGGTGCTCCGACGTTGGCGAAGCTCTGACCGCCGAGCAGCGGACCGTTATGACAGAACGCGCAGCGTGCTTCGCCGAAGAAGAGTAGCGCGCCGCGCTTCTCGTCCATCGTCAGTGCGGCGTCATCGCGAGCCAGGTAGCGGTCGAATGGCGTGCCCACCTTCGTCAGCTCCTCGAGCTGGAAGGCGGCGATCGCGTTCGCCGCGTGCCGGAACGTGAGCGCGGCCGCCGGCGTCTGAGAGTAGGCACGTTCGAGCAGCGAGACGTACGCCGTAATCGCCGTCAGCCGCTGCATCACCCGCTGCCAGATGGTGGCGTACTGCCCATCCTCGACCGCCGCCAGCTCGTTGTGCTGGCCGAAGGCGTCCACGTCCCCGTGCGTGCCACGCATCTCGCCGCGGTCCGCGACCGCGAGCATCGCTTGCGCGGCGAGCACGTTCACCAGTCCGGACGGGAGCGAGCTCCCGACGGGCGTCACGAAATGGCCTCGGCCATGCTCGGCCAGCCGTCCGTCCCAGAAGGTGTAGGTCTGGCCGAGACCGCGATTGAGCAGCGATGGCGCGTTCCGGGGCAGCAGGTCGCGCCCCTCACCGGGCGCGCGCGACTCACCCAGCCCGCTGCCGCCGGTACCGACAGCCAGCGACAGCCCATCACCGGCGTGCAGCGAGGGGTGATGGCAGGTCGCGCACGAGATGTCGCGGTTCCCGCTCAGCACGTTGTCGAAGAACAGTGCCCGCCCGAGCTCCACGAGCGCGGGCTCCTGGGCCGGCACCGGAAGAATCGGGATGACGCCCCAGTTCGCGATGGTGCGCCGGAGCTGCTCATCGAGCGCGCCGAATCCGGGCTCGGGCGGCGAACCTCCACGCTCGCAGGCCGCGAGCGCCAGCGCGAGCGACGCCACGACGACCCGGCTGCGACCTTTCCGCATCGTCCACCTCCTTCGTTCGCGTCAGCGGAGCGGGAGCGAGATCGACACCTGATGCGTCGTCACCCGGACCTCATCGAGCGTCAGCGCGCCGCTCGGCGCGAGGAGCACGGTCCGTGACGATACCGCGTCCGGGGCCATGACGCCCATGGGCGGCGCCGCCACGCCGGGGCGCCCGGTGCCGTGCGTGCGCCGTCCGGCGTAGCGGATCTCGAGGTGAGCGGAGCGCAGGCTGAAGCCCCACGTCGGCATCCACTCCACCCAGCTCTCCTTCAGCCACCGGGCGCGCGCCTGCACGTTGTCGTACTGGTCCAGATCGTAGCTGATCGAGCGCACGGCGAGGCCGAGCTGAAAGGTCGCCGCCGATGCACCACCTTCGAGCTCGATCTCTCGAGCCACGCCCATCCGGACGAGCGCGTTGGAGAACCGGAAGTCGTTCTCGATGATCCGCCCGCCAGGCTGGATCACCGCGCCGCTGGTCGTCTCCACCGGCGTCTCGGAGTCGGACCAGGTATCGCTCCAGATCGGCTCGTAGATCGCCTCGAGCGCGAACGTCACCGGCCCCTGCGTCCGCGCTACCCCGAGCCCGGCGTTGAACGCATTCGACCATCCCGGATCCCGCGGGATGTTCATGATCTCGTAGTTCGGGATCTTGGGGTGCGACATCCGGTTGGCCGTCAGCAGCCCGCCGATCCGCCAACCGTCCGACGTCAACGGCCGCTCGTGCTGAAGGTGCAGCCCCCAGATGTTGGTGCGGTCGGGATTGTGCTCGACACGCCCGCGGGGGACCGTGGTCCGCTGAACCGGATCCCAGAACCAGTCCACGTAGGTGACGTCGTGCGTCATCCGGAAGCGGTTGTGCACCGCCACGGCCTCGATCGTGCGCCCTCCCTCCCACTCCTTCACCAGGCCGACGCGCAGATCGAGCAGTCCCCCCGATTGCGCGAGATGCTGGCTTCCGGCGTAGAGCAGGTCCACGCCATCGACGGCGTTCAGTGCGGCCCACTGAATGCTGGCGCCGACGGCGGCCCTTCGTTCGTCGAACCGGCGGCCGAGCATCCCGAAGGCGTAGACGTTGTGTCGGGGCGGATCGGCGAGGTCTAGTCCGGAGCTCGGCGCCAACCGATCGTCGATCGCCACAGCGCCTGGGAAGCGCTCCCGAACCTCCTCGATCTGCTGCGCGGCGATCGCCGTGGCACCGAACCAGTGGCCGGCCCGGGCAAACACACCCAGGGGAAGCGTCTTCCCGCCGCCGGCACCGTCCGAGACGGAATAGAGCACGGGTGATCCGAAGAACTGCCCGGCCCCCAGTCGCGCGCCGCTGGCCGGATTGCGGAACGGGTCGAGCAGAGTGTCGTCGAGGGCGAGCGAGATGCCGCCAATTCCGTGGTTGCGTGATGGGAACAGGTTGAACTGATCGCCGTCGGCGATCGGTACGGTCTTGATCCCGATCAGCTGGGCGAGGGCGGGAGTGGGAGCGGCTGGGACCAGGAGGAGGAGAAACGCCTGCAGCGCTCGGAGCGCAAGCGCAAAGGATCGCGCGCGACGCGTTGGCGGTCTGGACCGGACGGTGCGGACAGTCATGCGACACCTCGCTGGAAGTTGGACCCGAGTGCAGAACCTCCAGGATCAGCGGAGCGTCACATGCGGCGCGCCGCCTGGACCAACCGCCGGCCGAGCCCGCCAGGTGGCTTCGAGGGCCAGATACCCGGCCGCGGACACGAGGAGTGGGCACTTCGCGCACCGTCGCCGCGCAACGAACGACGCCTCCCGCCGGCAACTCGCCAGCGGGAGGCGTCGTGATTCCCGGCGACGTGCGCTCAGGGAAGCCCTATCCGGCCTCGTACGTAGATGAACCGTCCGTTGAATCCGAACGGCGAGATGCCGTTGTACGGGAAGATCCCGGCATTGGAGATCGGGGCGATGTTGCGCTCCGGGTACTCGTCGAAGATGTTGTCCGCGCCGGCGCTGACCGTGAACCGCTCGCGAAGGCGATAGGACACGCCGAAGTCGGTGATCCACCTGCGGCCGTACGTCTGGTCCGCCGTGCCGTCGGTTGCCGTGCCCCTGACGGTGACGGCCCCGTAGCGTGCCGTGGCGAGGTTCACACCGAACGCGTCGAAGCTGTGCACGAGGTTGAGGTGCAGATTGTCGCGCGGCTGCCCCTCCTCGATCCGGGCACGCTCGACGCGGTCGAACAGCACCTCCTGCCGATCGCCGAGCTGCGGTGGCGTCGTCGCGATTCGCGTCACCCGCGACTTGTTGTGATTGTAGCCGGCGGTGAAGCGGGACTCGCCCATCGAGCCCACCGCGAGTGCACTCTGGACGATCAGGTCGACCCCGTCCGTCCTGGTGTCGATCGCGTTGGTGAAGAAGCGCCCGCCGCGGACACCGGCGAAGCCGCGCGACTCGAGAAGCGCCTGGATGTCGTCGCCGATGAAGTTGCCGGAGAGGACGATCCGGTCGTCGATCTCGATCCGGTAGAAGTCGGCGGTCAGCGACAGCCGCCTGATCGGCTGCCAGGCGACCCCGAAGCTCGCGTTGCGCGACGTCTCCGGCCGCAGCTCCTGAGCTCCGAGGATCTGCGCTTCCTCGCTTACGACGGGAAAGGTGCGGATGTCGAACGGCGTGTTCACGCCGCCGACCACGATGAAGTTCGTAGCCGTCGAGGAGAAGTACGATTGGCCGAGCGACGGCGCGCGGAACCCGGTGCTGTAGGCGCCGCGGATCGCGAACCGCTCCACCGGCTCGACGCGGATCGCGAGCTTGCCGTTGGTCGTGCTCCCGAAATCGGAGTAGTGTTCGGTGCGTCCGGCGAGCGCGACCAGCACCTGCCGGCTGAGGTTCGTCTCCAGGTCCACGTAGGCGGCCACGTTCGTCCTGTCCGCATCCTGCTCGTCGGTCGGCTTGAAGCCCGGGAAGACCTGCGCACCTACGGCGGCCCTGTTTCCCGCACTCGGCCCGTCCAGGATGGCCACCCCGCCATCGCGATACGAGTCCTCATCGCCTCGGGTGATGCCGTACCCGTCGCGCCGCACCTCGGCTCCGAGCGCGAGGTTCACGGTGGATGGGAGTCCCATCTCGAACGGCCGGGCGACGTCCAGGTTCGCCGTGACCTGATCGAAGCGAAGCTCCCCGGCGTAGAACGTCGTCGGGCTCGACGTCCCCATCGACACGTTGTTGCTGTTCTTGATCGTGAAGTCGAACGTGTTGCGACCGTATACGGTGCTGGCGTCCCACGTCCAACCGGCGTGCGCGCCGCGCACGCCTGCGGCCACCGACCCGTCCCAGATGTGCGTGTTGATCAGTGGCAGGAATCCGTCTGGATGGATCGAGCGCACGGTGCGATCGTCCAGGGCGCGCCGGAAGAACCCGGCCGCCTCGCCGCGCCGGAAGGTCACGCCGGAGAACGAGTAGACTTCGGTCGTGCTGGACAGCCGGCGGCCGAAGTTGACGAAGGCACCGATGTCACGTGCGTCTCCGTCGCCCTGCCGGTGGTTGATCAGATTCGTGAGCGCCGGATCGTCGTTCCGCAGGTCACCGGCGAAGTACTGCTGCCTGGTGTCGGGCAGACTGCGGTTCGTCTGCTCGCGGTCCCTGAACTCGGCCGAGAGATTGAGATGGCCGGCGGCGCTGCGCAGCAGCCCGTAGTTGAGGTCGACCTGCCGCACCATGCCGTCGGTCCGGCGCAGCGTCCCGTCGTCGGTACGTGCCTGGCCGAGGGTGGAGGATATCTCGCTCTCAGCGGTCGACTTGAGGACGACGTTGAGCACGCCGGCGATCGCGTCCGAACCGTACTGCGCGGCGGCGCCGTCACGGAGGATCTCGATCCGGTCGATCGCCGCCGCCGGGATCGCATTGAGATCGACACCCGTGGAGCCGCGGCCGATCGTGCCGTTGACGTTGACGAGCGCGCTGGTGTGCCGGCGCTTGCCGTTGATCAGGACGAGCACCTGGTCGGGGTTCAACCCCCGCAGCGTGCTCGGCCGCACGTGATCGGTACCGTCGGCGATCGATGCGCGAGGAAAGTTGAACGACGGCGCGAGGAGCTGGATCATCTGGTTGGTCTCGACCCGTCCGGTCGACCGGAGGTCTTCGACCGACAGGACATCCACCGGCACCGGCGACTCGAGCACCGTTCGCTCTTCGGCGCGGCGCGTACCCAGCACGACGATCTCGCTCAGTCCGATGGCCGCGCGCCGAAGAGCGAAGTTCCGCAACACCGATTGGCCGGCGGCGATCTCCAGGCTGTCTCTCTGGAGCTCGAACCCGACGAGCCGCGTGCGCAGCTCGTAGCGCCCGGCGGGTACCACCAACCGATAGCTCCCATCGCCACCCGTGGTGGTGCCGACGGTCGTTCCGGCGATGAACACCGAGACGCCGTAGAGCGGCGTCCCGCTGGCCGCGTCGCTGACCGTGCCGGTGACGGTGCCGGTGCCCTGCGCGAACGCAGCAGCTGCCGAGCTCAGAATCAGGAGAAGCGCGCCGCCGAAGAAGCGAGCCCAGGTAGGTGGACGAAGGGAGGAACGGACGGACCACATCATGTGGCGGCCTCCATTGCAAAGGGGAGTGGAAGGGCAGAAGTCCGGACGCAGCGGCGCCGCTGCGCCACATTGATCGCCTTGGGACTTTGGCGGCGCAAGGGTGCTGGGACGAAGCGACGGTTTCCGCCTCCGCGTTCGATCGTCTGCCTCCGGTACGGTAGCAACCACGGAGGCGGCACGCATTCGGCAAAATCGCCCGGAGAACCCCCGGAACCCCCGATGACCCGCTACCCATCCGGTGCCACGCCTCGCCTCCATCCGACGCCCGCCGCGTGGCCGGCCTGGACGGTCCTTGCCAGCCGGGCCGCTCCCTCCGGTGCCGGAACCATCGGCGGCGTCCTGCTCATCGCGATCGGCCTGACCACGCTCGCCGGCTGGTTCGCCGGGTTGCGTCCGCTGACCGCTGTCCGCCCCGACTACATCCCGGTCGCGCCCAATACGGCGCTGCTGTTCGTCGTGCTCGGAGCCGTCCTGTGCGCGACCGAGCGCACTTCGCGCGGCGCGGCGGTGTTCGCGCGCGGAGCGATCGCATTCGCCCTCGTGGTGGCCGGATCACGGCTGCTCGAGTATCTGATCGGCGTCGATCTCGACGTAGACCGCTGGCTGTTCTCCTTCCCCAGCGAGAGCCTCGGCCTGGCCCCCGTCGGGAAGATGGCCTTTTTCACGGCGTCGCTGTTCGTCCTGGGCGGCGTGGCGCTGGCCGGGTTGGCGATGGCCCAGCGGCCTCGCTGGCTCGACGACCTGGTGCGGGCGCTGGCGCTGCTGGTGACGCTGAGCGGACTGGTCTTCCTGCTCGGCTACGCCTACGGCTCCCCGCTCCTCTATGGCCGGCAGACGATACCGATGGCGCTGCTCACCGCGCTTGCGTTCGTGGTCCTCGGTCTGTCGATCTTCGTGCCGGCGGCGCTCCGCGATCGCGCCGAGCGCCGCGCGGCCGAGCGCGTCCTCCGGGCGTCGCACGAAGAGCTGGAACGGCGGGTCGCCGAACGCACGGCCGATCTGGAGTCCGCGAACGAGGAGCTCCGGCTGACCGTCGCCGATCTCGAGGAGCAGACGATCGAGGCCGAGCTTGCGATCGACGAGGCACGCCAGGCGGTGGAGGCTCTGCGCGAGAGCCAGGAGCAGCTGCGGCAGGCACAGAAGATGGAGGCGGTAGGCCAGCTCGCCGGAGGCATCGCCCACGACTTCAACAACATGCTGACGGCGATCCGCAGCTTCAGCGAGCTGCTCCTCGATGACATGCCCGACTCCAGCGCGCATCGGGGTGATGTCGGCGAGATTCTCCGCGCCGCCGACCGCGCCGCCGCCCTGACCCGGCAGCTGCTCGCCTTCAGCCGCAGGCAGTTGCTTCAGCCGGTGCCGATCAACCTCAACGTGGTCATCGGTGACATGGAGGAGTTGCTGGGGCGTCTGCTCGGGGAGGACGTCGACTGCGTGTGGCGGCTCACCGAAGATCTGGCACCGGCCCTCGCCGACCCCGGACAGATCGAGCAGATCGTAATGAATCTCGCCGTCAACGCACGCGACGCGATGCCGGACGCCGGGCGGCTCACGATTCAGACGACGAACGCCACGTTGGACGAGGCCTACGCCGCTCGTGTCGGCGACATGGCGCCGGGACAGTACGTCGTGCTGGTAGTGAGCGACACCGGCACCGGTATGGACGCGGCCACGCAGAAGCGCATCTTCGAGCCGTTCTTCACGACCAAGGAGGCGGGCAAGGGAACGGGGCTGGGGCTCTCCACGGTCTACGGTATCGTGAAGCAGTCGAACGGCCACATCGCCGTCTACAGCGAGCTTGGGCGAGGTACGACGTTTCGCGTCTACCTGCCGCGCGCCGATGCGCCGGCGGTCGAGTCGCCAGCCCGGGCGGACGAACCGCAGCCGATGCAGGGCGGCAACGAGACGATCCTTCTCGTCGAAGACGATCCGGCCGTGCGCCTGGTGGCCACGCGCATCCTCGAGCGCCAGGGTTATCGCGTGCTCGAGGCGCCCGGTCCCGTGGAAGCCGAGGCACTGGTGGCGCGGCACCCGGGCGCGATCGACCTCGTGCTGACGGATCTTGTGCTGCCCGGAATGAGCGGGCGCGACCTCGCCGAGCTGCTCACCACCGTCGAGCCGGGCCTGCGTGTTCTGTACATGTCCGGATACACCGACGACGCGGTCATCCGGCGCGGGCTGCTCGATCCCGGAATGGCGTTCCTGTCCAAGCCGTTCACGGTCGAGGAAGTGGCTCGCAAGGTGCGGGCGACGCTGGATGCAGCGTGAACGCCGCCACTTGACAGGCGAGAATGGCGTCGCCGGTGCCGGCCGCGGACGTCAACGCTGGTGGGGCAGCCCTCGTCGAATCAGAAGGTCATCGTAGTAGGCGACGACGCGCGTGCGTACCGACCACTCGGTGTCCGTGCCCTCCGCCCGGAAGGGAGCATACCGGTGGCGGTCGTCTGTGGATACCCGGAACCACCACCAGGTGTCGGCCTGACTAACGGCGCCCTGTCTGGGCTCACACTCGAAGGTCCGGCCGGCATCGGTGAACTCGAAGGCTTCGATCACGCTGCATCCTGGT
>DATKCV010000108.1:0-2436 GCA_035513015.1 Gemmatimonadaceae bacterium | reverse complement strand
AAGATTCCAGCGGCAGATCATGTAGACGTTCCGCTTCATGAGCTCCGTGCGGATCGCCGCAGCGACGCGCTGGCTGGGCCCGTTCCAGCGTTCCAGCATCTCCTTGGTCTTGCGGTCCTTCACGAGCTCCACGCCCCACATGAGGCCCTTGCCTCGAACGTCGCCCACCGATGGATGCTTCGCCATGAGGTCGCGCAGCCCCTGACCGAGGACCTCGCCCATCGCAGCGGCGTTCTCGACGACGCGCTCGTCCCTGTACGCCTGGATCGTCGCCACGCCCGCGGCGCACGCCAGCGCGTGGCCGCTGTAGGTGAGGCCGTGCCAGAGAACGTGGTCGTCGAAGTGCTTGGCGATCGGACCGTCGACGATCGTGCCGCCCAGCGGCACGTACCCGGAGTTCACGCCCTTGGCGAACGTGATGATGTCCGGCACCACGTTCCAGTGCTCGGCGGCGAACCACTTCCCGGTGCGGCCGAAGCCGGTCATGACCTCGTCGAGGATCATCACGATCCCGTAGCGGTCGCAGATCTGGCGGATGCCCTGGAAGAACCCGTCGGGCGGGACGATGAGGCCGCTCGCACCTACGATCGGCTCGCAGAGGATCGCTGCGACCTGCTCGGGCCCCTCGTACCAGACGATCTCTTCCACGTGCGCGAGCGCCTTCTGCACGTCGCTGCCGAACACGGAGCGGTACGGGTCGGGGTTGAGAAAGCGCACCACGCCGGGGATCCCCGGCTCGTTCGCCCAGCGGCGGTTATCGCCGCCAGCGGTCATGGCGCCTGCGGTCTGTCCGTGGAACGACCGCCACTGCGTGAGGATCTTGCTCCGGCCGGTGTAGAGGCGCGCCATCTTGATGGCGTTCTCGATGGCCTCGCTGCCGCCGGTGGTGAAGAGCGTCTTGGTCAGATCGCCCGGCGTGACCTCGGCGATCATCCGCGCGAGCGTGGCGCGCGGCTCGTCCGTGAATCCCGGCGCCGCGTACGTGAGACGCTCGGCCTGCTCCTGGATGGCGCGGACCACGTTGGGGTGCTGATGCCCGAGGTTCGTGTTCACCAGGGTCGAGGAGAAGTCGAGGATCCGCCGCTCGCCGGCGTGGATCCAGGAGCCCTCGCCGCCGGTGACCACGAGCGGAGCGAGTCCGCCCTGCGCCATCCACGAGATGAAGACGTGATCGCGCGTGTCCTGCTGGACCTTCGCGGCGTCGACCGCCGGGCTTCCCTTCGCCGTCACTGCCATCGCGGGGCAAGGATACGCGCGGAGCGTGTTCCGATCAGACTGAGAGGCCAATGCTCCTCGGGATCACCGCCTGGCCACAGAACACGACCTGGGCGTCGCTCATGGACGCCGGCGTCGCCGCCGATCGGGCCGGCCTGGACATGCTCTTCGCCTGGGACCACTTCTACGCGATCATCGGCCCGCAGGAGAATCCGAACTTCGAGGTCTCGCAGGTGCTCGCGGGCTGGGGCTCGCGCACCGAGCGCATTCGGATCGGCTCGCTCGTCCACGGGATCACCTACCGGCACCCCGCGGTCCTCGCGAACATGACCACGGCGCTCGATCACCTGACGAACGGTCGGGCGATCATGGGCATTGGCGCGGGATGGATGGAGCCGGAGCACAAGGCCTACGGCATGCCGCTCGGCTCGAAGAAGGAGCGCTCCGACCGATTCGAGGAAGGAGCACGGATCGTCCGCTCGCTGCTGCGCGAGCGGACGACCACATTCAGTGGCAAGTACTACCAGGTGACGGACGCGCTGAACGAGCCGCCGCCGGTCCAGAAAGAGCTGCCTGTCCTCATCGGCGGAGGCGGCGAGCAGCGCACCCTCCGGACAACGGCGCGGTACGCGGACATGTGGCACGGATTCGGGTCGCCCGACGATCTGCGGCACAAGACCCGGATCCTCCACCGCCACTGCGCGGAGATCGGCCGGGACCCCAAGGAGATACAGACCTTCGGCGGAGGGGCGGTCGTGGTGCGGGACCGGATCGACGACGCCCACGCGTATCTCGACCGCATCGCCGCCCACCAGGACATGGCGAAGCAAGTGCCGCGCGCCATAGGCGACCCCGACACCGTCGCGCGCCAGCTCCTCGAGTACGCGAAGGCCGGCGTCGACGGATTCATCATCGCCGCGGGCGAGCCATTCGATATCGAGACCATCGAGCGCCTGGGTCGCGACGTGAAGCCGCGACTCGACAAGCTCATCGCCGCCGCTTGAGGGCGGCGAGCGCGCGCCTCAGTTATCGTCAGGGTCCCGCATGAAGATCGGTGTTCCGCGAGAGACCGTGCCCGGAGAGCGCCGGGTCGCGCTCGTCCCCGAGACCGTCGGCCGCCTGGTGAAGGCCGGCAATGAGGTCGTCGTGGAGCGCGGGGCCGGCACCGAAGCAGCGTTCGTGGACAGCGCCTACGAGCAGGCCGGCGCACGCATCGTCGAT
>DATKCV010000107.1:0-11439 GCA_035513015.1 Gemmatimonadaceae bacterium | reverse complement strand
GTCGCTGCTTTATTCAGGAGGAGCATTGGCCTACGCTCGCCGGAGCGACATCTACTGGGACCCGCGCCGGTACCAGTCCCACACCCTGGGCGTCGAGTGGGCATGGAGGGCGGCAGACGCCGTCGCCGGCCGGCTGCGAGTTCAGCGCGGAATCGGCTGGACGTCGGAGGTGCTGGGCATCGCCGCCGATTCGGTCGTCGGCCACCGGTCACGGCAGGCGCCGCAGGTGGGGCTGGGTGGAGACGTCACATGGCGCGGCTCGTGGTGGAACGCTGGAGCCGAGCTTCGCTGGAGCCGCGGCCGCACCGGCGGCTATCAGGCGCTTCACGGCGGGCTCGTCGTGCGCATCGACTGGCCGCCGGCCGCAGGAACACCAGATGGCAGGGCGAGGAGCGACGGCGTCGCCGCCGGACGGAGGCGCTGAGAATGCGGCGCTACTTCGTTGTCCTCCTGTCGAGTGTACTGGTCCTGCTGGTGCTGGGGCTCGCGGCCACGATGCTCGTGCGCCGCGTCGCCTTCGACACCGAGAGTCTGGCGCTCCGGATCGGGATCGGGATCGTCCTCACGTTCCTCGTCCTGCTCATCGTGCGCTACTTCGTGCTCCTCTGGATGGGCTACCTCCAGCATCTCGAGTCGAAGCTCGAGCCGCCACCGGAGACGGAGCTGTTCACGCCCCCGGTGACGATCATCGTCCCGGCCTTCGACGAGGAGGCGGTGATCCAGTCGGCGATCCGCAGCCTGCTCGAGCTCGACTGGCCGCAGTACGAGATCCTCGTCGTGGACGACGGCTCGACGGACGCGACGTACCAGCGGGCCGCCGAGCTCGAGGGCCGCTACGGCGGCGTGACCGTTCGCGTGGTGAGCAAGGCCAACGCCGGGAAAGCGAACGCGCTCAACACCGGTATCGCGCTGGCCCGCTCGCCGTTCGTGCTGTGCATGGACGGCGACTCGCGGCTGGCTCGCGACACGCTGCGCGCGGCGATGCGGCACTTCACCGATTCGCGGGTGGGCGCCGTGGCGGGGAACGTCAAGGTCGTGAACCGCAACAACCTGTGGACGAAGCTCCAGGCACTCGAGTACATCGAGGGCCTCAACATGGCCCGGCGGGCGCAGGGCTTCATGCGGGTGGTGAACATCATCCCCGGACCGGTCGGAGTCTTCCGGCGTGAGGCGCTGACGTCGGTCGGCGGCTACGACGCGGATACGTACGCCGAGGACGCCGATCTAACGCTGAAGTTGATGACGGCGGGATGGCACATCGCCTACGAGGATCGGGCGATCGCCTGGACGGAAGCGCCGGAGCAGCTACTCGATCTGATCAAGCAGCGCTACCGCTGGACGCGCGGGATCCTCCAGGCACTGCGCAAGCACGCCCGCTTCCTGGTGGCCCCGTTCGGCGGCGGCAGCGTCTGGGTCTCGCTTCAGGCAATGCTCTTCGAGGCGATCATCTGGCCGCTCGTGAACATCGCCGGGAATCTCTTCTTCGTGATCGCCGCGCTCTCCGTCGGAGCGGCCTCGTTCGTGCTCTACTGGTGGCTCCTCCTCACCCTGCTCGACGTGGCCGCGGCGCTGTACACGGTGGCGATGGAGGAGGAGGATCTGGCGCTGGTTCCGTACGCGGTGCTCTACCGCTTCTTCTTCATCGTCTTCATCGACGTCGCCAAGCTGTTCGCGACCGTCGAGGAGTTCGCCAACGTGCGCATGAGCTGGGGCAAGCTCGAGCGCGCCGGCCGCATTTAGCCGCGAGGCACATGGTGGACATCAACGCACTGCTCTCGACGATCATTCTGGTGGCGTTCGTGGTCACGGTCGTGCTGGCGATCGGGAGCTACGCCGCGTACAAGCTGCGCGAGCGGCGGCGCCCCGTATCGACGATGGCTGTGGAGGGTCCGGTTTTCTTCGAGCGCTTCTATCCGCACCGTCGTCCGTCGCCGGAGCGCGGTGGCGGTGAGCCGCCGCAACACAAGGCTCGGAGCGTCGGCGATGCGATCGCCGATCGCGACAGGGACTGGAGTGAAGGTGCGCCGTCCTGACGAGCCGACCGTTCGCCGGCTCCTGCTTGCCGGCGTGGTGCTCCTGGTGGTGGTGGTCTCGGCCGCCATCGTGCACCGGCGCATGCCCGCAGAGTCCTGGGACGATCCCGAGCGCGTTTCCGGAGGCGCGGCCCTGCTCGCGATGGGCTCCGTGCTGCCCGACGCCCGCCTGGCGCACCCGGTCCGTGTTGCCGTCGTGCGCGATCCGGCAAGTGCGCAGTATCACGGGGCGGAGAGGCTCGACACTCTGCTCGCCCGATGGGAGCGCGAGCTCCGCGAGATAGGCGCCGAGCCGCTGATCGTCGAGCCGGCGGCACTGCGCTCGCGCGTGGCGGATGTGGTCGTGGTTCCGGCCACGCCCTGCATCGGGGCGGACACGCATCGCGCGATCGTCGAGGCCGGACGCCTGGGGCGTGGAGTCGTGCTCACGTGGCTCACCGGCATTCGTGACGCGGCGTGTACGCCGATCGGCTACGGCCTGGTCGTCTCACTCACCGGCGCAGCGCGCGTGGACACTCTCGAAACGCGCGCGGAGAACTACGTCGTCTTCCCCACCGGGGGCGTGCTGGCAACGGACATCCCCCCGGGGGCACGGATGGAGCTCCTGTCCGGGAATCACGTAGCGCTGCGGCGGCCCGCCGGCCGCGACGCGTATCACGCGGACTTCGATCTCGACGCCGCGCCCGTCGCCGGACACCCGCTGATGGATGGGGCGGTCGTCGCCGCCGAGCACGGAGGTGGACGCGTCGTTTACTGGGGATTCGATCTCCACCACGTCGCCGACCAGCAATGGTCGCGGGAAATCGCCCGGCTGCTGCTCCGCAACACGATAGCCTGGACGGCCGGGCTGACGCTGGCTTCACTGGAGCCGTGGAAGCACGGCAAGCGATCCGCAGCGGTGCTCGCGCAGGACGTCGAGGACGAGTTCGCCAACGCCCGGCATGCTCTCGACACGCTGCGGCAACTGGGGATTCGGGGCACCTACTATCTGGTCACCGACCTTGCTCGGTCGCACGAAGCGCTCGTGGAGGCGCTCGCCGGCGAAGGCGAGATCGGAAGCCACTCGGAGAACCACCGGCTGCTCGGCGGACTGCCGCCGGAGCTTCAGATGCGGCGGCTGGCGGGCACCCAGGAACAGATCCGCCGCCTCACCGGCGAGGCTGTAGCCGGCCTCCGTCCTCCGGAAGAGCAGTTCGACCTCGCCACGCTCGAGGCATGGCGCAAGGCCGGCGGAGCGTACGTGGCGGCGGCCAATGATTCGCGCGCGGCGAGTCCGGAGGTTTTGCTCGTGGACGGCGAGCCGCTGATCCTCCTCGGGCGCGTCGTCAACGACGACTTCACCGTCCTGCGGCGGGCCGGCGTCACGGACGCGGCGGAGCAGGCGCGGATCTACGTGACCGACTCGGAAAGGATGAGGGCGCTGGGTGGCCTCTACCTGTTCAGCTACCACTCCAACATGCTCGCGAGACCGGAAAACGTGGCGGCGCTCGGCGTCCTGGCCCGGCGCCTGGCCGGGCAGCACGACACATGGCTCGCCACGGCCGTCGAGGTGGCCGACTGGTGGCTCTCGCGCGCCGCCGTTCGGGTCTCGGCGGAACGTTCGCAGGACGGGGATGTCACCGTCGGACTGCGGAACGATGGCCCCGCGCGGGTCGATGGTGCAGTCCTGCGCATCGCTCTCGGCGGCGGGCGGGTTGCCGCGGCGACCTCGGCCGGGCGACTGCTCGACAGCGCACCGGGTGTCGCGCGAATCGCGCTTCCCGCGCTGGCTCCGCACGCGACACTCACCGTGCGAATCACCCTGGCAGGCGGGGATGCATCGCGTGCGTACTGACCTCGCGCTGCTTCTGGCGATGCTCCCGGCCACGCTCATCGGCTGTCTCGAGCCGCTCAATTCTGGCGATGTGGAAGTCGCCCACGTGCAGGTGGCCATCGGCAGCGCGGGCGCGCCGGCGGACACGATCCAGGTGCGCGGCACGACGCGTGTGCGCGCGATCGCCTACGCGCCCGACGGCTTCGATACAGGGATAGCCGACTTCCGGTACGCGAGCTCCGACACACTCATCGCGGTCGTGGACTCAGCCGGCATAGTCAGCGGAGTGAGCCCGGGCGAAGCGATCATCACGGCGACCGCGCCCCGCGGCGAGAGCGGCTCTGCGCGGGTCGTCGTCCGCCCATCCACCATTGCCTACACGATCGACGTCGGCCCGGAGCCGGGCGCGATCGCGTTCAGTAACGACTTCGCGCGCGGCTACGTGCTGACCGCCCCCGACACTCTGGTCGTGCTCGATGCCCTCGGCTTCTTCCGGCTCGGCGCGATCGGGCTCGGCCTCGCCGCGCACGGGGTCGCCGCCACGACGTCGCAGATATACGTCACCCACCCATTCGATGATTCGGTGAGCGTCGTTTCTCCGGCGACACACCAGCGCACCGGTCGCATCCGGATCGGCGCCGGGCCGTCCGGGATCGTCGCGGCCGGCGCGCGGGCGTTCGTCGCCGCGCGCGCGGACCGGCGCATCGTGACCGTGGAGGATGGCGCAGCGAGCGGCGCGATCGACGTCGACGGCGAACCGGTGGAGCTGGCGATCTCCGGCGATGGACGCAGGCTGTTCGCGACCATGCGGCGCGGCGGTGCGTGGCATCTGTTGCTCGCCGACCCGCAGGCCGGAGTAGCGGTGTCGAGCGTCGCGGTGACCGGCGAGCCCACCGCGATCGCGACCAACGCCGACGGCTCCCGCGTCTGGGTGCTGTTCGCCGGCCCGCGGAGGGTGGATGCCTGGACCATCGCCCCCGGCGGAGAATGGGCGAGCGCCGGCTCGGCGACCGTCGGAACTGGCGCGGCGGGGATCGGCGCCCGGCAGGTCGGAACGCCGTACGTGATCGTTTCCGGCGAACCGGCGACGGTCATCCACGGCCAGACCATGGCGGTGGTCGATCGCGTCGCCGGCGGCGGTGCGGGGCGTGTCGCGGTGCGCCCCGACGGACTGTTCGCCTTTCTGGGCGTGCGATCATCGGGGCGCGTGCACGTGCTGGCGATGTGAGGGTGTGCCTATGACGGGGCGTGAATCTCGAGGGTCAACACTGCGGCGGGTGTGCGCCGTGGTGTACACCGCATGGATCGCAACGGCGCTCGCCTGTGCCGACACCAACATCGTACGACCGTCGGAGGGAATGGGCGGCACGATCGTCTTCGCGTCGGACCGCGCCGACGGCGTCTTCCAACTCTACGCCATCGGCGGCGACGGAGGGGGACTGCGACGCCTGACCGACGATCCGGAACATCACGACATCGCGCCGGTCCTCTCCCACGATGGTCAGTGGATCGCCTGGCAGCGCGAGATCACGACCACCGCCGGCGCGATCGAGTCGGTGGAGATCTGGGTCATGCGGCTCGACGGCCGGGAGGCGCGCGCCGTAGTGCGCAACGGATCGTTCAACGAGAGCCCGAGCTGGCTGGCCGCTGACGCCGGGCTGGTCTACGCATCGCGCGTCACCGGCAACTGGGAGATCTTCCGCGTCGCGCTCGACGGCAGCGAGCCGGTGAATCTGACCGACAATCCGTTCGCCGATCAGCACCCCAGGGTCTCGCCCGACGGAACGCGCATCGTCTTCCACACGAATCGCGACGTGAACTTCGAGATCTACGTGATGGACGCGGACGGCGGAAACCTGCGCAACCTGTCGGCCGATCCCGGCGAGGACCGGTTTCCGACATGGACGCCGACCGGGCGGATCGTGTGGAGTCGGTTCGTCAATTCGTTCGACCTCTGGATGATGAACGGCGATGGCGGGACTCAGCGGCCGCTCGTCGCATCGCCGTTCCAGGACACGCACGCGTCGGCATCCCCCGACGGGGGTTGGATCGTGTACCAGAGCGACCGGTTCGGCTCCTTCTCGCTGCTCGTCGCGCCGATCGCCGGCGGCGAGCCGCGCGCCCTCGCCAGCGCGGGTGAGGGCACCAGCGACCTGTCGCCGATGTGGGGCAGATCGCGGGACTGACTGCCCGGGGTCATCCCCGAAGAGCCGCATTATATTCGGGTCGGGCTTCCGGCTTCCCCACCCTGCGCCCCACCAGAAATGCGTGCACACGCACTTCGCCCGCTCGCCCTCCTGCTCTCCACGGCCGCCTGCGCCGTCCCTCGCGTGCCGGGCACGCCACAGCCGTCCGGCGCACCGCCCACTTGCTGCCTCGCCGAGGGACTGAGGATCGCCGAGCGCCACCGCGCCGGCGCGATCGACTCGCGCCGCTTCACCCACGAGACCCTCTGGCGCGCCATCGAGCCGTCGCTTCGCGAGGGCGCCTTCCGCGTCGAGGAGATCGGCCGATCGGTGCAGGGACGCGAGATTCGCGCGGTGACATGGGGCGGCGGCCCGACGACCGTTCTCCTGTGGTCGCAGATGCACGGCGACGAGTCCACCGCCACGATGGCACTCGCCGACATCTTCGGATGGCTAGCCGCCGGCGCCAGCGACCCGCTGCGCGACCGGCTGGGACGCGCGCTCGCAATCACCTTCGTGCCGATGCTCAACCCCGACGGCGCGGAGCTGTTCCAGCGCGAGAACGCACTCGGCATCGACGTCAACCGCGACGCCCGGCGGCTCACCACCCCGGAGGGGCGGGCTCTCAAGTCCATTCGCGACCGCATCCGCCCCGACTACGGATTCAACCTGCACGACCAGAGCGCCCGCATCGCCGCCGGGCCCGGCGGTGACCAGGTCGCCATCGCTCTGCTCGCGCCGGCGTTCGATGAAGCGCGCGGCTGGAACCCGGTCCGCTCCGATGCAAGGCTCGTCGCCGCCAGCATCGCAGCAATGCTCGAGCAGGAGATCCCGGGCCGGATCGCGAAGTACGACGACGCCTTCAACCCTCGCGCCTTCGGCGACCTGATGCAGCAATGGGGGACGCGCACGGTTCTGGTGGAGAGCGGGGCGATCGCCGGCGATCCGGAGAAGCAGCGGCTCCGCGCCATCAACGTCGCGATCATTCTCACCGCTCTCGACGCCATCGCGACTGGCCGTGCGCGCGCCGTCGATGCGGGACACTACGAGCGTCTGCCGTTCAACGAGCGAATCGTCACCGACGTGCTGATCGCCTTCGGCACGCTGGTGCTCGACGGCCAGCGCTATCCACTCGATCTCGCTTTCACCTGGGAGGACCCGCTCGGCCGGTCGGGCGCGCTGCGCCTCCGCGAGGTGGGAGACCTCACCGGAGCCGTGGCGCTCGACACGATCGACGCGACGGGCCTCTTCCTTCACCTCGAGCCGTCGATGCTGACGGCCCGCGGGGGCGGGCGCTGGCTGCGCCTCGGAGCGGTCGCCGCGCTGACGCTGCGACACGGCGAGGGAACCCAGTCGGAGGCCGTGAGAAGGATCGGGTTCTAGGGGTTTACCGTTCTCGCCGACTCGATGCCGACTCCCAGAAACTCCACAAGCCTGTCCTCCTGAGCCGCGGCGTCGGCCTCCCCGAGGTCGACGAGCCGCCGAAGGTAGTCGCCCTGGAACATGAGAAGGCTCAGCAGATCCGGGGATTTCGTCTTGCGCGTGCCCAGCCCGCGCGTGAGAAAACGAAAGCTCTTCGGCAGGCGCGGCTCGAACTTCGCCGCTATCGTCCCGAGGTCGAGCGATGGCCGCATGACGTGGATGTCCACCACGCGCAGCCCCTCCCGGCGATCCGGCGGAAGCTTCTCCAGCACGCGGTTGAGGCGGTCGAGACGCAGCACGTCCTGGTCGATGAGGTCCAGGAAGATCGAGTTGTAGAGAACGCCCAGCACCTGTGCTGGCGGAGGGTACCCAAGGGTTGCCGGCTGGCTCGCCTCCTCCGTGCTCTTCTGATATCTCGTGCCGATGGCCAGCAGCTTGCTCGCGCCAAGGTGCAGCGCGGGCGACAACGGGGCGGCCTGCCGCATCCCGCCGTCGCCGTACCAGTCGCGGCCGAGCTGCACGGCCGGAAAGAAGAGCGGCAGCGCGGCCGAGGCCATCACGTGCTCGACGCCAATGCGTGTGTGTACGCTCCGCCGCTTGGGTCGCTCCCAGGTGACGATCTCGCGGCCCTGCACCCACACGACGGAGTTTCCGGTGGCATAGTTGGTCGTGGACAGCGCGACCGCCCTCAGCCGGCCGGCCGCGATGTTGCGCTCGATCCCCGGCAGCTCGCCATTCACTGGTTTGAGCGTTCGGACGAGGAGATCGCGGAGCGGCGAGGTATCCACGAGCCCGCGCGTGCGTGCCTCGCCGCCGAGGCCGCCCGAAACCAGGCGAGAGCCCCACCCCAGCACGCTGCCGGCAAGCGACCACGCGCCGACGCGGAAGACTTCGGATGGCTCGAGGCGGCACCAGATCGCAGCCAGCGCCTCGGTCGCCTCAGCCAGCGTGCCCTCATGCTGCGCGAGAAACGCCGCGTTCATCGCGCCCGCTGAGACGCCCGTCAGGATCGGGAATCGCAGTCCGGGAAACCGGCGCGCGAGGTGACGCAGCACGCCGACCTGGTACGCCCCGCGCGCGCCGCCGCCGGTGAGCACCAGCGCCAGCTCGCCGCCGACATCCCGCGCTTCGGGGACGAGCTCACGTGGATCGATCGGACGTGTCGTCATGAGTCACACACGAACGGGGCACCGGCATCGGAGCCCCGTCAATATGGTGCATCGTGGGATGATGGTGCAGCCATCGCTGGCCACCTGATCGCGCATGGCTCCCGTCAGCCCGTCCCGGGACCATCCAGAGGCAGGATCTACCGGCCGCCCGCCCCCGCGATGATGCGCCGCAGAAAATCGAGCGCGTGCGCGCCGAGCAGCACGGCCCGCGGATAGGCACGCAAGGCGATCGCCCGTTCCATTTCCGCGTGCCGCACCCCGATGGCGTGCGCGGCCCGGCGTAGAGCCGTCACGTCCTCCCCGGCCTCTTCCCGGGCGGCTATGATCGCCTCCAGCTCGGCCAATCCGCTCTCCACCGCTGCCGCGAGTCGGCTCGCTACCTGCGGCCCGAAGACGTGCACTATGATGCGCGCCGCGTGGAGGTTCGCCTCGTGCAGCTTCTGGCGCGCCGTGGCGAGGTCGCCGCGCAAACGCGCTTCGCGCGCTTCGACGAGCAGCTGATGGATCGGCGCCAGCAGCCTGCGCGCCGCCTGGTCGCCCTGCTCCGAGCGGACGCGCTCGATTGCCTGGTGCAGCAGCCGCTGAAGCGTCGGAATCTGTGCGTCTTCGGAACGCGGCGCGGCCTCGCCGCGCTGCATGGCATCGAGCGACAGCTCGACCGGATCGAGGGCCAGATCTTCGCCCGGCGCGGTCGCGCCATCGCCGCACGCCATCGCGCCGAGCAGCGCGAGAATCGGGACCACGTATGTGGAGCGGGTAGCCATCGGTCGACCTCCGGTACCAGTTGAGTACACCACACCATCGCGTGTCGTCGTACGTACCGTCAGACGCAGTCTGGACGCGTCCGTTAACGCACGCTCAATCGGCGATGCGCAGTTCGCGGGTCTGTCGCAGCCGGCGCCCGTCGGCCGTCGTCACCACCAGCTCCACCACGTAGCTGCCCGAATCGAGTGTTCGGAGGTCGATCGAGCGGTGGCGCCGCGTCGCCGGTCCGGTGGCGCGCTCCTCGTGTCGCTCCGAGAGAGGGGGCGCACCCCCGAGCAGACGCCGAATCGCGCCGCCGGCGCGACCGACCGACAGCTCCGCCGTGTACGGAGTGCCGCGATCGAGTCCGCAAACATCATAGTGAATCACCATGGAACCGCCACCGGCGCGCGCGGGAGGTGAGTCGAGCAGTACCGACCAGGCTCGCGCCGAGCCGGCGGACGCCCGGACCGTCGCCGATGCCGGTACACCGGCGGTGCTCACCGGCGCGTCGCAGGCCGAGCGATGGTGCAACGCCGCGTGTGCTGCGTATGGGCCGCCCAGCGCCAGCGCGGCGATCGCCAGCACACCGCCCACCGCGCGCGCCGGCGTTGCCGTCGCCCAGGCGATCGTGGGCGTGGCCCGGACGCGTCGCAGGCCGGCTTGCGCCGCCGGCACCGCGGCTTCGACGGCCGCGGTCACTCTTTCGCGTGTGCGAGTCCAGGCATGTGCGGCCACGGGCACGGCTCGTTCGGCGACGCGTGCGAGCAACCGGACCGCCGCGTCACGGGCGACACGCAGTGCGACGATCGCCACCGTGCCGGCGCGCAACATCACCGGCGCCGCGTGGTCGACTGCGCGTCGGACCCGCTCCGGGACGCGCGCCCGTATTGCCGGAATCGCCCGTGTCGCCGCCAGCGAAATCCGTCCCGTGACGTTCCGCGCGCCGCTCGCCCGCTGTGCGCTTCGCCGCTCGAGCACGTGCACCAGACGCACGAGCTCCTCGCCATCCTGCACCCGATCGTCGGGGGCCTTGGACAACATCCGCTCGACGATCTCGTACAGCTCCCATTCTTCCGTCGTCGACAGCGCCGGGCGCGGCACTGGGGCGTTGATGTGCGAGTACAGGATCGCGAACGCCTCGTCGCCGTCGAACGGCACGCGGCCCACGAGGCACTCGTAGGCGACCACTCCGAGACTGTAGATGTCGCTGCGTCCGTCCAGCTCCTTCGCGCGGGCCTGCTCGGGGCTCATGTAGCGCGGTGTTCCGAGCGACATTCCGGTGGCCGTCAGCCGCGGCGTCCCACCCGAGCGGGCGATGCCGAAATCGGTCACGACGAACCGCCCCGCTTCATCGAGCAGGATGTTGTCGGGCTTGATGTCGCGGTGCACGATTCCCTCGCGAGCCGCGTGGGCGAGGGCGCTGCCGACCTCGCGCAGGAGCCGTCGCAGCTCGGCCGCCGGAATCCCGCCGCGCTCGCGCAGCAGAGATGAGAGTGAGCCGCCGCGCAGGTATTTCATGACGAAGAAACTCACCTCCCGCGACGTCCCGACCCGGTAGATAGGGATGATGTGCGGGTGCTCGAGTCGCGCCGACGTCCGTGCCTCCTGCTGGAATCGGAGTACGAACTCGCGGTCGAAGGTGTGGGTCAGGGGCAGAATCTTGATTGCCACGTCGCGGCCGAGCGCCGTTTCACGCGCCCGGTAGACCGTCGCCATACCTCCGCGTCCGAGCTCGGCCTGGAGCTCGTATTCGCCGGCCAGCGCGGCCGCGATCATATCGGGCTCGGCGGCGGCAGCGCCGCCCCCATTGGAGACCGCCGACAGCGCCACCGTCCCCGCCGATGGCGCCAGGCCGCACCCAGGGCAGCTCGCCTGGCCGTCGGGGAGCTCCGCGCCACACCGGGCGCAGATCGTCGGGCGAATCGCCGCCGCAGTCTCGTTCGTCATACGGTGGGCGACGAGACACGCGGCACCGACGTCACACCGACCCGGCGTCCCGAGCCACCGCGTCCGCCGCTTCAAGGGGTCAGAGTCGTTGAACGGAGTTCAACGACGCTGACCCCCGTGAA
>DATKCV010000106.1:0-25629 GCA_035513015.1 Gemmatimonadaceae bacterium | reverse complement strand
TCGACGGGTAGGAGCGACGCGAGGGAGAGCCCGGCAACTGCCCGCATTCCGCGCTCCCTCGTCCCTCGTCCCTCGTCCCTCGTCCCTCGTCCCTCGTCCCTCGCTCCCTTTGACACCACGCCCCGGCCCCCGTACGTTCCTGCCGTGCCAAGGCGTGACGCCATCACGTTGCGGGGAATGCGCTTCCACGCGCGCGTCGGGATTCTTCCGCACGAGCGCGAGCACCCGCAGCCGCTCGAGGTGGATCTGACCGTCTGGCTCGCTCCGGTCGAGACGGGGGACAGCGCGACGATTGTCGATTACCGGGGACTTTACGACCTCGTGGCGCAGGTCGTAGGCGAGGACGCGCTCCTCCACCTGGAGGACGTGGGCGGCCTGATCGCCGAACGGGCCGCCGCCATCACGCGGGTCGCGCGGGTGCGAGTCGCACTGCGCAAGCCGCGCGTGGCGCTGCCCGGACCGCTCGCGCACGCGGAAGTCGTGGTCATGCGCGACGCGCGGTGATGGACGTGGCCTACATCGCGCTCGGCTCGAACCTCGGCGATCGGGCGGCGCACCTCGACATGGCGCGCGCGGCGATCGCCGCGCTGGACCGGACGGCCGTCCTGGCCATTTCCTCGGTCGAGGAGACGGCGCCACTCGGCCCCATCCCACAGGACCCCTACTTGAACCAGATGATCGCCGTGACCACGGAGCTCTCGCCGCGCGAGCTGCTCGAACGGCTGCACGGCATCGAGCGCAGCGCGGGACGCGAGCGTCGCGAACGCTGGGGGCCGCGAACGCTCGACCTGGACATCGTCCTGTTCGAACGGCAGGCGGTCGACGAACCGGGGCTGACAGTCCCGCACCCGGAGCTGGCGAACCGCGACTTCTGGCAGCGGGAGATCCTCGAGCTGCGGGGCGCCTCGTGAGCGCCCCCGGCGGACCGGCCCGAAGCGTCACGGTGCGCGACTTCGGGCGAAAGAAAGAGGCCGGCGAGAAGCTCGTAGTCGTCAGCGCCTACGATGCTCTGTTCGGCCGGCTGGCCGACGACGCCGGTGTGGACTGCGTGCTGGTCGGCGACTCGCTCGGCAACGTCGTCGCCGGACTCGATTCCACGTTGCCGGTCACGCTCGACCAGATGATCTACCACGGAGCAGCCGTCCGCCGCGGCGTCAGCCGGGCGCTGGTCCTGGTCGACATGCCGTTTCTCACCTACCAGGTCACGGTCGAGGACGCGCTGCGCAACTGCGGGCGGGTAATGCAGGAGACGAACGCCGGCGGCGTGAAGCTGGAGGGCGCGTCGGCGGTGGTGGCCGGCGCGGTCCGGGCGGCGGTAGAGATCGGGATCCCGGTAATGGGGCACCTCGGCTTCACGCCCCAGTCGGTGCACGCGCTCGGCGGCTACCGCGTGCAGGGGCGCGAGGAGAACGCCGCGAAGCGGCTGATCGACGAGGCCCGGCGCCTCGAGGATGCCGGCGCATTCTCGATCGTGCTCGAGCTGCTCCCGTCGGCGATCGCCGCCGAGGTGACCGCGGCGTTGCGCATACCGACGATCGGGATCGGCGCCGGCACAGGGTGCGATGGACAGGTGCTCGTGCTGGCCGACCTGCTCGGTCTCAACGACCGCTTCACGCCGAAGTTCCTCAAGCGGTACGCCTCGATGGCCGATGACGTGCGCGACGCCGTGCGGCGGTTCGGAGACGACGTCCGCGGCGGGCGGTATCCGGATGCCGATCACAGCTTCTAGTCCGGTGGCCACGGGCTCGATCGACGAGCTCAGGACCCGCGTCGCGGCCGCGCGTGCGCGCGGGGAGCGGATCGGCTTCGTGCCGACGATGGGGTTCCTCCACGAGGGGCATCTCCGACTCATCGACGTCGCCCGCGCCGGCGCCGACTACGTGGTGCTCAGCATCTTCGTCAATCCACTCCAGTTCGGACCCGCGGAGGACTTCTCGCGTTACCCGCGCGATGAGGCGGGCGATCTGGAGAAGGCCACGGGACGTGGAGCGAATCTCGTTTTCGTGCCGTCGCTGGAGGCGATGTATCCCACCGCGCCCCGGATCGCGGTGGTGCCGGTGGCTCTGCACGAACGATGGGAAGGCTCGATGCGCCCCGGTCACTTCCAGGGTGTGCTGACGGTCGTCACCAAGCTCCTGAACCTCGTGACACCCGACGTGGCGATCCTCGGGCAGAAGGACATCCAGCAGGCCGCGCTGGTCCGTGCACTCGTGCGGGACCTCGACATTCCCGTCGAGATCGTCGTCGCGCCGACCGTCCGCGAGCCCGACGGCCTGGCAATGTCGAGCCGGAATGCCTACCTGTCGCCGGAGGCGCGAGCGAGCGCGCGCGTGATCTCGGCCGCGCTGTTCGCGGTCGCCGGCGCGTGGAAGGGCGGCGAGCGCGAGGCCGCCCGGCTCGAACGGATCGGGCGCGAAGTCCTCGCCCGCGATGCAGCGGTGGTCGTCGACTACCTGGCGCTGGCCGACCCGGAGCGGCTCGAGCCGGTGGACCGCGCCGAAACGGGTACGATCGCGATGATCGCGGCACGGATCGCGCCGGGCGGGACACGGCTGATCGACAACGTCGTCCTTGGCGCGGAATGAGCTGGCGCGCGGTCGTGGCGGCGCTGGATGTGGGCGAGCGGCTGAAGTCGCGCGTCAGCGTGTATCTGCACCCGCTCGGCGGACGGCCGATCATCTGGCACGTCGTCCGCGCGCTCCTCGAGACGTCGCCTCCACCGGAAAGCGTTCGCGTGCTGCATCGCGACGACGTCACGCTGAGACTGCCCAGCGATCCGCACATCGACGTCTCGGAGGAGGCGGTGCAGCGCGGACAGGAGTGGGTCGCCATGCGCGCCGCGGTCACGCCGGCCGGGATGACGCTGCTGGTGGACGGCGCCGCACCGCTCCTCACACCGGCGACGCTCACGCGGCTGCTCCGGCGCGCCGAGCAGGGGCTGGCCGCTGTGCGCAACGAGGACGGCGAGCAGGCGGGCAGCCTCGCCGTGGCGGGGGAGGGCCCCGCGTTGGCCTCCGCGGACGATCCGCGGCGACCCGCCGGCGCTGCCCGCGTCTCCCCGACATCCGCCGATGAGTTGCTGCGAGTGGTGGACCGGCACTCGCTCGGTCAGGCGGCCGTCGGCTTGCGAGATCGGCTCATTCGTCTGCACGAGGCGAACGGCGTCTCCTTCCTGCTGCCGGCAACCGTTTGGCTGGACATGGACGTCCGCATCGGTTCGGACACTTTGATCTATCCCGGGGTAGTGATAGAAGGGATCACGGAGATCGCCAGCGGTTGCGTGATCGGTCCCCATTCACGCATTGTGGAGTCCACTATCGGCAAGGGCGCGGAGCTGCGCGGCTGGAACCTCGTGTCGCGCACGAGCGTGCGGAACCAGGCAGTGCTGGAACCCTATGTTAGACGCGGCAGCGATTAGCCTACCACTCTGGGCGCGGGTCACCGATTCGCGCCGGGGACACATCATGCGCGTGACCCGGCTGCTCGAGCGTTGGGCCGAAGCGATGCGCATCCCCGCGCCGGAGTCCGAGGCGTGGCGCGACGCGGGGCTCTGGCACGACGCGCTGCGCGACGCTCCGGAGGAGGCGCTGCGGGCGCTGCTCCCGGACGCCGACTACCCGGGGCCAATGCTGCACGGACCGGCCGCCGCGGTCCGGCTGGCTCGCGATGGCGAACGGCGGACCGCCGTGCTCGAGGCGGTCAAGTGGCACACGGTCGGCTACCGCCACTGGGATCGGACGGGCAAGGCGCTGTTCATGGCCGACTACCTGGACCCCGGCCGATCGTTCGCCCGCCCGGAACGCGCGTTCCTTGCGTCGCAGGTGGCGCACGACTTCGAAGGCGTGTTCCGCCAGATCGTACGTCACCGGCTGGACTGGGCGCTCCGCGACGGCAAGCCGCTCTACCCGGAGACGGTGGCCCTGTGGAACGCCCTGCGCTGACACGGCGAGTCCTCCTCGCCGTCGGCGGTGTCATCCTGCTGGCGGCGATCCTCGGGATCGGCTGGACGATGACGGCTCCGATACGCGGCGGATTCCTGACAGCCGACCGGCCGCCGCGACCGCTCGTGCCGGAGGGAACGCGCATCAGAGTCGAAGTCCTCAACGCCACCTCGACGCGCGGACTTGCCCGTCGGGCAATGCTCTACCTGCGCGACATGGGCTTCGACGTCGTCGCCATGGGCACCGCCCGCGAGCAGCTGGACACCACGCTGGTCCTCGATCACGCGGGCAATCCGGAGTGGGCGCGGCTCGTCGCCGAAGCGCTGGGTGGGGCGCGCATCGAGGAGCGACCCGATACTTCACGCTACCTGGACATCTCCGTCCTTCTCGGCGCGTCGTGGGTGCCGCCGGCCCATCCCTTCTATCCGTAGCTGCCCGCAGGCGGCGGCGATGTCGAGCCCGCGGCTCTTCCGAACCGCCGCTTCCACGCCGGCGCCGCGCAGCAGCGCGGCGAACCGCGCGATCTCTGCCGCCGGAGTCGGAACGAAGCCCTGCGCACCGCCGGGATGCAGGGGGATGAGGTTGACGAACGCCCGGCAGTCCCGGGCCAGCCGCGCCAGCTGATGCGCGTGCTCGGGCCGGTCGTTCACACCGCCGAGCATCACGTACTCGAACGTCACCCGCCGGTCGAACACCTTGGCCGCCTCGATCACGTCGGCGAGCGGATACTTCGTATTGATCGGCATCAACTGCTGGCGTAGCTCGTCGCTCGGCGCGTGGATCGAGATCGCCAGACGGAACTGTTCCGGACGCCTGCCCAGCGCCACAATCCCCGGAAGCACGCCGACGGTCGACACGGTGATGTGGCGCGCGCCGATCGCCAGCCCGTTCGGTGCGTTGAGTATCGTGAGCGTCGGATCGACCGCTGCCCAGTTCATGAGCGGCTCGCCCATCCCCATGAAGACGACGTTGGTGACGCGCAGCGGCGGGTCGAGGAGGCGCATCTCACGAACCTGCCCGGCGATTTCGTGCACGGCGAGGTTTCGCCGGTAGCCCATCGCGCCAGTCGCGCAGAACGCGCACCGGAGGGCACACCCCGCCTGCGAGGAGATGCAGAGCGTGAGGCGCGAGCCCTCGGGAATCGCCACCGTCTCGATCGCCTCGCCATCGTGCAGGCGGAACAGGAACTTCTCCGTGCCGTCCGACGACAGCTGCCGCGTCACCAGCTCGAGCCTGGGGATAGCGAACCGCCCGGCGAGAAGTCTCCGGAAGCCCGCTGGGAGCTCGGACATCTGGTCGAAGGATGCCGCTGGCGTGACCCACAGCCGGCGGACGATCTGACCGCCGCGATAGGGCGGCTCGCCATGGGCGACCGCGAACTCGCGCAGCTCCCCCTCGGCGTCACCGGGGAGCAGATCGAGCAGGTTGATGAGGTCCATGTCCATCACTGGATCGTCGCACTGAGCGTGAACTGGTAGACCGGCGCCAGCCCCGCACCGTTCTCTTCGCGAGCGATCCCCACTGTGTAGCGCGCATAATGCAGGCTGAGCCCGAGCCGCATCCGCCAGTCGGTGTGGCCGAACGCGTCGAAACGCGCCATTCCCGCGCGACCCTCCACTGGGCCGTAGCGGCCGGCGACATAGCCGAAGTGCTCCGTGACGTCGTTCTCGCCGATCAGGAGCGCGTAGCCGCCTCGGGCCTCGCGCAGCGAATCCGGCCCGGCAATGCGGACATCGCCGGCCAGGTTGTAGCTCAACTGTCTGATTCCATCCGCGCCGCCGGGGCGCCACAGGAAAGTCGCCGCGGCAACGCGCACCCGGCCGTGCAGAAGGTCTTCGGCGATGGCGCCAGCGTCCAGCCCGACCACACCGCGCTGAATGTCGTCCAGGCGGCCATGACGGTACCGTGCCGCCAGGCCGAGCACGAACTGCCCGTGCCGGCGCGCCACGGTCGCCGACACCACCGTGGTGCTGTAGGGGACCTCGCCACCGATCGTCTGCGGATCGGTGTCGGTACGCAGCAGGTCGGACACGGCGGCGCGAACCACGCCCAGGGATACGGTCGTCGTCGGGCGGATGCGCACACTGGCGGACAGCGATGCCGCCGAGACTGCCTGCTCGGACGGCGCGTGGAGCGTCGACGCCGAGAACCGGGCCAGAAACCCTCCCGGAACCGCCACCGCGGCCGGGTTCCACAGACCGTCCCCGCTGAGGTGCGCGAGCGCCGGCGCCTCACCAATCGTCCCTACCTGAAAATCGAGGAGGTCCCTGCCGGGCACCTGTTGGGCGCCGATGGCCCCCGGAAGTGCGGCGATGAGTACCACTACGATTCCGAGGCGGGCCATGGAGTTCACGTTACCCGAGCACGCAACGTCGGTCAAGGAAACGACTTCCGGCCATCCCGGCCACCGTGTAGATTGCAGTCCTTGGATATGCCTTCCTGGAGCCCTGGTGTTGCTCGCTGAGCTGCTCACGCCGGACCGTGTGAAGGTCCCGCTCGGCAGCCGAACGAAGGACGAGGTTCTGCGAGAGCTCGTAACCCTGGCCGCGAATGGCCTGGATCCGGCAGCGGTCGAGCCGATCCTGGCCGCTGTTCGCGAGCGTGAGCATGTCCTGAGCACCGGGATCGGGGGTGGCATCGCGATCCCCCACGGCAAGACGCCGCTGGTGAGCCAGTTGATAGTCGCCGCCGGAGTCTCGGAGCAGCCGATCGATTTCGACGCGCTCGACGGCCGTCCGGTTCAGGTGTTCTTCATGTTGATCGGTCCGGAGAGTGCGTCCGGCGCCCATGTGAAGGCGCTCAGCCGGATATCGCGGCTGCTTCGCCGCGACCAGCTGCGCCGCGATCTGCGGTCCTGTGCGAGTAGTGAGGCGTTTCTGCGTCTGGTCCGTGCCTCGGAGGGCGCGTGAGTGGGCGCCCTTGGCTTCCGCCGCTCGTTTGGGCCGCAATCATTCTCGTCCTGACAACGATTCCCGTTCCCCAGGCAGTCTCGGTTCCCGGCGGCGACAAGACCGCGCACGTCCTGATGTATGCCGTGCTCGGCTTTCTGACGATGCGCGCCGCCTGGCGTGCGCACGCCCCCTCCCGCTCGATCCTCCTTGTGGTTCTGGCGATCGCCGCATTCGGCGCGTTCAACGAGGTCTGGCAGGGCTTCGTCGGCCGCACACCCGAACTGCTCGACTGGTTCGCCGACGTCGTCGGCGCGTCGCTCGGAGCAATGGCGGCCGCGGTGCAGATCCGGGCGCGGGAGCGCTACACGTGAGCACCACGTTCTCCGGGGCGCCGAGCGCCGGTGCGACGTCGCTGCGCACCCATCGCTGCGGGGAGCTGCGGGCCGCCGACACGGGCACCGAGGTTCGACTCGGGGGCTGGGTGCACCGTCCGCGGAACCACGGCGGGATCGTGTTCATCGACCTTCGGGACCGTTCGGGGCTCGTTCAGATTTCGGTCGATCCGCAGTGGAGCCCCGCCGAGGTGCTCGAGGTTGCCGCCGGACTTGGCAGCGAGACCGTCGTGCTGGTCGAGGGCGTGGTCGTCGAGCGGCCGGACACCAAGCGCAACCCCGAGATGCCGACCGGCGAGATCGAGGTCCACGCCACGGCACTGCGGGTGGTGAGCGAGGCCCAGCCGCCGGCCATACCCGTGGCCCGGAATCCGGGGGAGAATCTCGCCGCCGAGGAGCTCCGGTTGCGACACCGGCATCTCGACCTCCGGCGCCCCGAGCTCCAGAAGAATTTCGTGTTGCGGCATCGGCTGATGCAGGCGACCCGCCGCCATCTGCACGATCTCGATTACCTGGAGATCGAGACGCCGATCCTCACCAAGCCGACGCCGGAGGGCGCCCGCGACTATCTGGTGCCGAGCCGCGTCCACCCAGGGGAGTTTTTCGCGCTCCCACAGTCGCCGCAGCTCTACAAGCAGCTCCTGATGGTTGCCGGCTTCGATCGCTACTTCCAGATCGCCCGCTGCTTCCGGGACGAGGACCTGCGGGCCGACCGGCAGCCCGAGTTCACCCAGATCGACATCGAGGCATCGTTCATCGACCGCGAGGACATCGTGGCGATGACCGAGGGGCTGTTGTCGGCGCTCTGGCGCGAGGGTGGACACGAGATCGCCGGCCCATTTCCGCGAATGACGTACGCCGAGGCCATGGAGCGCTACGGCATCGACCGGCCCGACACGCGCTTCGGTCTGGAGTTGTTCGATGCCAGCGAGGTCTTCCGATCCTCGCAGTTTGGTGTGGCCCTGAGCGCGCTGGAGCACGGCGGACGGGTTCGCGGGATCCTGGTGCCAGGTGGCGCCTCGCTGTCGCGCAAGCAGCTCGACGAGCTCGAGGTAATCGCGAAGTCTGCCGGAGCAGGCGGTCTCATCCGCCTCAAATGTTCGGCCGGCGTCCTCGAGGGCGGCCCGGCAAAACATCTGCATTCCGGCGCGGCGGATGCACTGGGCATGCGGGATGGGGACCTGACACTGCTGGTGGCCGGTTCCGAGCACGTGACCAGTGCCGCGTTGGACCGCGTGCGGCACGACGTCGCGCGACGGCTGTCGCTCGTTCCGGAGGGATCCCTGCATTTTCTCTGGGTGACGGACTTCCCCCTGTTCATGGCCGACCCGGACACCGGCGCCCTGGCATCGGTGCACCACCCGTTCACGGCACCAAACCCGGAGGACCTGCCGCTGCTCGATGCGGAGCCGATCCAGGTGCGCTCGCTCGCCTACGACGTCGTTCTCAACGGCACCGAGCTCGGAGGCGGGAGCATCCGCATAGCGGACCCCGCGCTTCAGGCGCGCGTGCTGGGGCTGCTGGGCATCGACGCCGCGACCGCGCGTGCCCGATTCGGATTCCTGCTCGAGGGTTTGCGCGCCGGAGCGCCGCCGCACGGCGGCATCGCTCTCGGCTTCGACCGCATTGCCATGCTCCTTGCCGGTGCCGGCTCGCTGCGCGACGTGATCGCCTTCCCCAAGACGACGAAGGCGCAGGCCCTGTTCGAGGGAGCGCCGAGTCCGGTGCCCGCCGCCGAGCTCGAGGAGCTGCACCTGCGGACCGTCGGAGAAGGCGAATGAGCGACGGCGGCACTACGGAACGGCTGAACACCGAGGGAGCCGACCTGCTGACTCTGGCGGGCGTCAACGATGCGAACCTGCTCGAGCTCTCCCGCATCTTCGGCGTGCGGGTCGCGTTGCGCGGCGACATGATGTCGCTCAACGGGACCAACGACGACGTCGACCGGGCTCTCCCGATCGCCCGCCGCATGGTGGAGACCGCGCGGCAGCGGGCGGTCCTCACCCCCGACGACGTGCTCCGGTTGAGTGAAGATGGGGGGATCGACGGCTCCGACGGTGACGGTGGCCCGGCGGATGCGCCACGTATCGCCCTCCCCGGGGTACGGAAGGTGATTCAGGCGAAAACACCGGGGCAGGCGGAGTACCTGCGACTCATTCTCGAGAACGATGTCGTCATCGGGATCGGACCGGCGGGGACTGGCAAGACGTACCTCGCGGTTGCCGCGGCTGTGGATGCGCTCGTCCGCAAGCGGGTGCGGCGGATCGTACTGGCGCGTCCGGCCGTCGAAGCGGGGGAGAGTCTCGGGTTCCTGCCGGGCGACATGCAGGCGAAAGTCGATCCATACCTGCGTCCGCTTTACGACGCCCTGGAGGACATGATGCCGCACGAGCGCGTCCAGCGGGCTCTGGAGACGCGCACGATCGAGATCGCACCCCTCGCCTTCATGCGAGGTCGCACCCTGGCCGACGCGTTCGTGATCCTCGACGAGGCGCAGAACGCGACGGGGCTCCAGATGAAGATGTTCCTGACACGACTCGGCGTGAACTCGAAGGTCGTGATAACGGGTGACAAGACGCAGATCGACCTGCCGAAGCGGGAGGAGTCCGGACTGATGCAGGTGGAACGGATTCTCTCCGGCATCGATGGCATCGCTTTCCACTACTTCGACGACTCCGACGTCGTGCGCCACCGGCTCGTCCGCGACATCATCCGGGCGTACGCCGAGGACGCGGGAGACTAGATGGCGCTGGCTATCCGCAAGCAGCTCGAACGCCTTTCGGGTCCGCCGCCCGCCGCCCGGGGCGCGCAGGCCGCCTACCACGGGGCTCGGCTGGCGCTGATCGTCGCGCTGGCGATCCTGACGGTGAACCTGTTTCCGGCCAGTCCGGTGGTCGAGTACCCGCTGTACGAGGTCGGGTCGGTGGCCACCGAAAACGTCATCGCTCCGTTCGCCTTCCGGGTGCCCAAGGAGTCCGACGTCCTGGCGCGGGAGCGCGAGGAGGCGGCGCGCGCCGCCGAGCCGGTATTCGTCACCCGCCCGGCGGCGCTCGACACCGCGCGCACCAGACTCGCCGCCTTCACGCGCGCGGTCGATGCAGCGGCTGCCACCCGTCGCCCCGAGGCCGCAATCCAGGCAGCCGCGCAGCACGGCGTCCAGTTGCGTCCGGAAGAGGCGGAGTATCTGCTCAACGCCCGCCGCCGCGAGGAAATGAGCGATGCGGTGAATCGCGTCTTCAACCGCTGGCTCCAGAGCGGCGTCGCCCCCGCCGGCGCGCTCGACGGAGTTCGCGGCACGGTGCTCCTCCGGGAGCCCGACAGCCTCATTCCGCAGGGGACCGTGGCCGAGCGACGCGTGCCCGCCGACAGCCTCCTCACCTTCGGCAGCATGCTCACCCGCGCGCGGCTGGTGCAGCCAGCGGCCGACACGCCCGTCGCCGAGGCGCTGTTCACCAGGCTGGTGACATCGTTCTTCCACCCGACGATCGTGCAGGACCAGGGTGCCTCGGCCCGCGTTCGCGACGACCTCCGGCGCCAGGTCCCCGAGTTCCGGTTCGAGGTTCAGGCCGGCGAGAAGATCGTCGGAGCCCACGAGGTGGTGACCCGAACCGAGCACGACAAGCTGCGCGCACTGCTGCTCCAGCTCGACCAGCACCGCGGGCAGCAGGGAATGGCCCAGCGCATCGCCGGTTCCGTTCTGTTCAACGCGCTCGTACTCGGGATCTTCGGGCTCGCGCTCCTCCTCTTTCACCGCGCCATCTACGAGAGCTTCCGGTCGCTGCTCCTGTTCACGGTGCTGTTCGCCATCGTCATCGTCGGTGCGGCGGTGGTCGCGCTGACCACCGGGCGCCCGGAGCTGATCCCGATCGCGTTCGCCGCCATCATCATCAGCGTCCTGTTCGACCCGCGGCTCAGCGTGATCGCGGCCATGATGCTCGCGGTGCTGATCGGCGGACAGACCGTCTTCCGCGGAACCAACGCGCTGTTCATCAACATCCTCGGGGGCGTCGCCGCGGCGTACAGCGTGCGGGTGCTCCGCCGCCGCAACCAGACGTACCATTCGACCCTCATCATCGCCGCAGCGTATCTGCTCGCCGCCACGGCAATCGGGATGACACTCGGTTGGCCACTCCGCGAGCTGGCGTTGAGCTCGGGGTGGGGAACGCTCAACGCACTCGTCTCCGTCATGCTGGCGATGTGGCTCCTCCCGCTGGCCGAGGAGTTCACCGGGATCGACACCGACCTGAGGCTGCTCGAGTGGTCTGATCTCAATCGCGATCTGATGCGCCGGCTGAGCGTCGAGGCGCCCGGTACGTACGCGCACACCATGTCGATCGCCAACCTGTCGGAGGCGGCCGCCAACGCGATCGGCGCCAGCGGGCTGCTCGCCCGCGTTGGCGCGTACTACCACGACATCGGCAAGCTGAAGAAGCCGCAGTACTTCGTCGAGAACCAGCCGAAGGGGCGCAATCCCCACGACAAGCTCAAGCCGACGACCAGCGCCTCGATCATCCGCAACCACGTGTCCGAGGGCCTCGAGCTGGCGGCCGAGCACCGGCTCCCGAAGGCGATCCGCGCGTTCATAACCGAACATCACGGCACCGGGCAGATCAGCTACTTCTTCGAGAAGGCCAAGGAGCGCGATGGTCCGGTGGGTAATCCGGCCGAATTCCGGTACCCCGGGCCGCTTCCGCAGACGGCCGAGACGGCCGTCGTGATGCTCGCCGACGGGGTGGAGGCGGCTACACGCGTGCTCGCCGAGCCGACGCCGAAGAAGATCCGCGATGTGGTGGATCTGATCGTGCGCCAGCGGATCGAGCAGGGACAGTTGCGCGAGGCGCCGCTGACGCTCCGCCAGATCGAGCAGATCAAGGAGCAGTTCGCCCGTGTCCTGATCGGCATGCATCACAACCGGATCGACTACCCCGCGGCCAGCGGCGGCGTCACCGCGGAGTTCGCGGGATATGAGCCTGGCCGTTGACGTGTCGGCCACCGGCGTCCGGGTACCGCTCGCCCGCGCTCGCGTCGCCGAGCTCACCCGCGGCGTGCTCCGCGCCGAACGGGTGCGCGATGCGCTGCTCTCGATCGCGTTCGTCGACACCGAGACGATCACTCGGCTCAATCGCCGCCACCTTGGCCGCCATCGCCCAACGGACGTCATCGCGTTCGCGTTCGAGCCCGCTGCGCGGGGGCGCCGGACACCGGTGATCGGCGACATCTACATCGCCCCCGATGTCGCCCGCGAGAACGCCCGGCTGCACGCCAGGCCGGTGCGTGAGGAGCTCGCCCGGCTGGTGGTCCACGGAACCCTGCACGTGCTGGGGCACGACCACCCCGAGGACGGTGCGCGTACCACCTCGCCGATGTGGCGCCGCCAGGAGCGACTGCTCGCCCGCCTTCACCGGAGCGTCGGGTGACGCCGGCGATCACGGCGGGCGTGCTCGGCGCGATGGCGGTGGCCGTGGCCACGCTGTGCGCGATCGGCGATGCCGGTCTCCTGGCGCTCGACCCGGAAGAACCTCCGAGTCGGCCGGGCGCGGCAAGGCTCGTCCGCGATCGCGAGCGCGTGCACCGGTCGCTGGTAATTGCCCGGACGATCCTCCACCTCCTCGCCGGCGCGGCTCTGGCGATCGCCATCCGGCTCGCCGAGCGGCCGCCGCCGCTGACGATCGTCTTCGCTCTGGCGCTCGCCGTCCTCGTCGTGGCGCTGAGCGAGAGCCTCGCCCGCGCCATCGGCGATGACCTCTCGGAGCCGGCAATCGAGCGCCTCGCGCCGGCGCTGGCCGCGATCGCCCTCGTCGCCGCGCCGCTCGTCGTGCTGTGGGAGACGCTCGGTCACCGTCTGCGTGAGTTGCTGCCGCCGCTGCGGGATGAGGAGGACGAGGAGGGCGACGACGCCGAGGAGCTTCGCCAGCTCGTGACCGGTGCGCCCCCGCCCGACGAGGAGCGCGACGGGCCGCGGGAGCAGGCGATGCTCCACGGCGTGTTCTCGCTTGGCGAGATCGAGGTCAAGGACGTCATGGTGCCGCGCGTCGACATCGTCGGCGTCGAATGGGACATGCCGTGGGCGGACGCCGTGGCCCGCGTCCGAAGCGCCGAGCACGCGCGGCTGCCCGTCTATGCCGAAACGCTCGACGAGATCCGCGGCATCCTGTACGCCAAGGACCTGCTGCCGGCGGTCATCGCCGGGGAGCCGCCGGAAGGCGGCTGGCATGCGCTGGTGCGGCCGGCGGTTTTCATCCCCGCGACGAAACCGCTCGACACGCAGTTGCGCGACTTCCAGGCGGAGCACACGCACATCGCGATCGTCGTCGATGAGTATGGCGGCACCGCGGGGCTGGTGACGATCGAGGACGTGCTGGAGGAGATATTCGGCGAGATCCGCGACGAGTACGATGTCGAGGAACCGACGATAGAGCAGGAAGAGGGGCGCCGGTTCTGGGTGGCGGGAGAGGTCACTCTCGACGAATTGGCCGAGCTGCTCGACCACGAATTCGACCTGGAGGATGTGAGCACCGTGGGTGGACTGGTCTATGCCGCGCTGGGCCGCGTCCCGCGCCCGGGAGAGGAGTTCATGCTGGGGCCGTTCCGCGTCATCGTCGAGCAGGTCCGCCGACGGCGCGTGAAGCGGGTCTACTTCGAGCGGGCCGAGGCGCTGGCCGGCCGCGAGGAGGAAAATTGAGCTGGCCGGTGGTCCTGGTGCTCACCTTGCTGCTCCTTCTCGTCGCCGTGCTCAGCGCCGCGTCGGCTGCCGTGCGCTCGGTCAGCCACGCCTGGCTGCTCGAGTGGATCGAACAGCGGCTCCGCGGCGCTGGCGCCGCCGAGGTCTATCTGGAGCGGCCGCACCGGCTGCTGCACGCCGCCGCCGTGGCATCCAGCTTCGCGCTCGTGCTGGCCGGCGCCGCGGTCGCGGTGGTCGCCGGCTCCAGCCCGGGCGTGCTCCTGCTGGCACTGGCCGTGACCGCGCTGCTCTTCCTGATCTTCGGTCAGCTCGTGCCGACTGTGGTGGCGCTGCACGCGCCCGCGCGGCACCTCCCGCTCGTGCTTCCGGTGCTGCGTGTCGTCGAAACTGTGTTCGCGCCGTTCGTCGCCGGCCGCCGGACACGCGATTCCGGCGGTACTGCCGCCGACCGGGCGAAGGAGACGCAGCGCGATGAGATCGAGGAGCTGCTGCGCGAGGGTGAGCTGGAGGGAATCGGCGAGCCTTCGGAGAGGGTGGTCATCAACGGCGTCCTCGACTTCGGCGCGCGTCCGGTGCGCGAGGTCATGCGTCCGCGGGCCGAGGTGTTCGCGCTCGACATACGCATGCCGCCCCGCGAGCTGGCGCGGCAGGTGGCGAGCTCGGAGTACAGTCGAGTCCCCCTCTACGAGGGGTCGCTCGACGCCGTGATAGGCATGATCCACGCGTTCGACGTCCTGAAGGTCGCCGGCGAACGCCTCCCGGCCACGCGGCCGGTGCTCTTCGTCACGCCGGAGAAGCGGTGCAGCGAGCTCCTGTTCGAGATGCTGCGCAACCGGGTGCATCTCGCCCTGGTCCGCGACGACGCCGGACACACCGTGGGACTCGTGACGGCCGAGGATCTGCTCGAGGAGCTGGTCGGCGACATCCATGACGAACACGATGAGCCGGGTGCACCCCGCGCCGCCTGAGAAGCCGGCCGGCGCGACGTCCGCCGCGACGGCGCAGGCGAGCCTCCTCGCCGCGTTCGACGAGCGCAGGCCCGCCGCGCTCGCGCGCGCCGTGAGCCTCGTCGAGAATCGCCGGGCAGGCTTCGATGCGCTGCTGGGCCGGCTGCACCCCCGCCTCGGTCGTGCGCGCCGGATCGGCATCACCGGACCACCGGGCGCCGGCAAGAGCACCCTCGTGATGCGCCTCGTGCAGGCCCTTCGCGACCAGGGCCTGACCGTGGGCGTGCTCGCGGTGGATCCGACCTCGCCGTTCACCGGCGGCGCCCTCCTCGGGGACCGCATCCGCATGGAGTCGGTTGCCCTCGATCCGGGCGTCTTCATTCGATCGATGGCCACGCGCGGTTCGCTCGGCGGGCTGGCCGCGGCCACCCGCGACGTGGCCGACGTGCTCGACGCGTTCGGCTTCGACCGGATAATCGTGGAGACGGTGGGCGTCGGGCAGAGTGAGCTGGACATCGCTGCCACCGCCGACTCGAGCGTGGTGGTGCTGGTACCCGAGTCGGGAGATTCGATCCAGACGCTCAAGGCCGGGCTGATGGAGATCGCCGACCTGTTCGTGGTCAACAAGGCCGATCGCCCCGGCGCGGACCGCCTGCGCAACGAGATCGAGCTGATGCTCGGTCTCCGCGGCGGACAGACCTTCCGAAACATGCCCGCCCACCACGGCGTGGACCTGAAACGCATCGGGAACCCCGCGCGCGCTGCCCGCGATGCGGCCTCGCGAGAGGCTCCGGACGCATGGACGCCCCCCGTGCTGCGCTCGGTCGCATCGCAGGGTGAGGGCGTCACCGAGCTGCTGGAGGCATTGAATCGGCACTTCGCCTTCCTGGAGACGAGCGGCGCGCTCCGCGAACGCCGCCGGCGGCGTCTGCGCAACCGGGTAGTCGAGGCAGTGGAGCAGAGATTCCGGCAGCGGATGTGGCGGGACGCTGAAACGAGCGGCTGGCTGGAGGAAAGGCTTCCGGCGCTCGAGCAGGGGACGACGACGCCGTTTCAGGTCGCCGACGAGCTGCTGGCGAGGAGCGAGGCACTGATCTCCGCGCGTTCCTGTCGCGATCCCTGACGCTAACGTAACTTGCGTGTGGTTCTTCCCGTCCATGGGTTGAGCCCTTCAAACGAGGTCCGGGGCCAATGACGTCGATTCGAGACTTGAGCGAGAGCCTTCGCGAGAAGGAGGAAGAGCTCGCCCGCCTGCGCGCCGAGGTGGATGCGTGGCGCGCGCGGTACGAGGCCGGGCAGAAGCGCGACCTTGCGTTCGTCAATTCGGCCAGGGAGGTCGCGCCCCTGTACACGGAGCTCGACCGGCTCGACCCCGACGGCGGCACCCTGGGCGTTCCCGGCAGCTACCCGTATACCCGCGGGATTCACCCGACCGGTTATCGCGGCAGGCTCTGGACGAAGCGCCAGTTCGCCGGCTTCGGCAGCGCCGGCGACACCAACGCCCGCTACAAGTTCCTGCTCGAGCACGGCCAGACCGGGCTCTCGGTGGCATTCGATTTTCCGACGCTGATGGGCTACGACTCCGACCACCCCCGCTCCGAGGGTGAGGTCGGCAAGTGCGGCGTGGCAATCTCCAGTCTCGCCGACATGGAGACACTGTTCGACGGGATTCCGCTCGACCGCGTCTCGACGTCGATGACGATCAACGGACCGGCGATCATCCTCTGGGCGCTCTACATCGCCGCCGCCGAGAAGCAGGGCGTGAAGAGCGCGCAGCTCCGCGGGACGATCCAGAACGACATCCTCAAGGAGTACATGGCGCAGCACGCGTGGGTGTATCCGATCGAGCCCGCGCTGCGACTGATCGTGGACTGCTTCGAGTGGGGCGCGAAGCACGCCCCGCTGTGGAACACGATCTCGATTTCCGGCTACCACATCCGCGAGGCCGGGGCGACGGCGGCGCAGGAGCTCGCGTTCACGCTCGCCAACGGCTTCACGTACGTGGAGCGGGGGATGGCCCGCGGGTTGAATGTGGACGAATTCGCCCCGCGGCTGTCGTTCTTCTGGGACATTCACAACGATTTCTTCGAGGAGATCGCCAAGCTCCGCGCCGCCCGCCGCATCTGGGCGCGCCACATGCGGGAGCGCTACGGTGCCGCCGATCCGCGTTCTCTGATGCTGCGCTTCCACTCCCAGACGGCCGGCGTCACGCTGACCGCGCAGCAGCCGATGAACAACGTCGTCCGCGTCGCCTACCAGGCGATGGCCGCGGTGCTCGGCGGCACGCAGTCGCTGCACACGAACTCGATGGACGAGACGCTCGCCCTCCCCACCGAAGAGGCCGTGCAGGTGGCGCTCCGCACGCAGCAGGTGCTCGCCTACGAGACCGGCGTCCCCAACGTGATCGACCCGCTCGGCGGATCGTACTACGTCGAGACGCTCACCGATCAGCTGGAGGCCGAGGCCGAGCAGCTCTTCCTGGAGATCGAGCAGATCGAGGGCGTTGTGCGAGGGATCGAGACCGGCTGGTTCCAGCGAAAGATCGCCGAGTCGGCCGCACGCCAGCAGTGGGAAGTCGAGCAGCATCGCCGGGCAATCGTCGGAGTCAACGAGTTCGTGACCGAGGAGCCGGAGCTGACGATCCCCCTTCTCCGCGTCGCCGAGGCGACCGAGCGCGAGCAGCGGCAGCGCATGGCCGCCATGCGTGCCGGGCGCGACGACGCCCGCTGCCGGCGGGCGCTCGACGAGCTCCGCGCAGCGTGCCGCGACAACCGGAACGTGATGCCGCATCTGCTCGAAGCGGCGCATGCGTACTGCACGCTGTACGAGATCCGGGCGTCGATGGAGGAAGTGTTCGGGGCTTACCGGGAGCCGGTGTTCTTCTGAGGCTCTTCACCGCTTCTGACGCCCTGACCAGGGCATCTCGCTGCTCCCGATTCCGTAAATTACCGCACGCCCATCGGTGAGCGATCCGCGCGAGTGGTGGGCATCGTACTTCGACGCGCAGTACCTGCTCGAGTACGAGCCGCTGTTCAGTCTCGAGCGCGACCGGCACGAGGTGTCGCGCCTGCTCGATCTCCTCGGCCTCCCGGCGGGCGCCCGGATCCTGGACGTCCCCTGCGGGCAGGGACGCCACGCCCATCTGCTGGCCGAAGCGGGATTCCGCGTCGATGGCCTGGACTATTCGCGCGAGCTCCTCGCGACCGCACGCCGGCGCGGCACGGCACCCGCGCTTCGCTACCACCGCGGCGACATGCGCCGACTCCCGGCCCGCTGGAGCGGCCGCTTCGATGCCGTCGTCAATCTGTTCACGTCGTTCGGATTCTTCACCGATCCGGCCGACGACGTTCGGGTCATTCGCGAGTTCGCTCGCGTACTCGTTCCCGACGGCACCCTGGTCTGGCACGGGGGGAGCCGCGATGGCGTGATGGCGCGCTTCCTCGGGCGCGACTGGTGGACCACGGACAATGGCACCCTGATCGCACACGAGCGGGCATTCGATCCGCTTGGCGGCCAGCTGCACATTCGCTCCATCTGGCGCGGACCGGGCGGAAGCGGGGAGCGCGAGCACTGCATCCGCCTCTATACCGCCACGCGCCTCGCCGAACTCTGCGCCGAGGCGGGGCTGATCGTCGAGGAGGCCTATGGTGGCTGGACCGATCGACCCCTCCGGCGACGGTCGAGCGAGATGATGCTGGTGGCGAGAAAAAGGAGCGCGGAGATACCGCGCCGGCGTCGCCGGGGCTCGTGAGAGCGGCGATGGCGGGTTGGCACGCCCACCACCCGCACGATATCTTCCCGCCACCCGAATCCCGACTCGAATGACTCGACCGATCCGTGTACTCGTGGCCAAGCCCGGCCTCGATGGCCACGACCGCGGCGCCAAGGTGGTCGCCGCCGCTCTGCGCGACGCCGGAATGGAGGTCATCTACACCGGCCTGCATCAGACCCCGGAAATGATCGCCACCGCCGCCGTCCAGGAGGACGTCGACGTCGTCGGGCTGTCGATCCTCAGCGGCGCCCACATGACGCTGTTCCCGCGCGTCCGCGAGCTGCTCGTCGAACAGGGACGCGACGACATTCTGATCACCGGCGGTGGGATCATCCCGAAGGAGGACATGGAGGAGCTCCAACGGCGGGGCGTCGGCAGGTTGTTCGGGCCGGGTACGCCGACGAGCGACCTGGTGCTGTACATCCAGGAGTGGTTCGGTACGCGGGAGCAGCAGGAAGCGTGAACAGCCGGCTTCGGGAGCTCAGCGACGAAGTGCGTGAGCTGGAGGCGCGCCTCCGGCTGGGTGGCGGAACCGACAGGATCGATCGGCAGCACAAGCAGGGAAAGCTGACCGCCCGCGAGCGGATCGAGCGCCTCTGCGATGCCGGGTCGCGATTCCTCGAGGTCGGGCTCCTCGTCGCCTGGGACCAGTACGAGGGCCAGGCCCCCGGTGCGGGCGTCGTCACCGGTATCGGCTACGTGCACGGCCGCGAAGTCGTGATCGTCGCCAACGACGCGACGGTCAAGGCCGGCTCGTGGTGGCCGGAGACGATCCGCAAGATCCTCCGGGCCCAGGAAATCGCGATGCGGTGTCGCATCCCGATCATCTACCTCGTCGATTCAGCCGGCGTGAACCTCCCCTATCAGGGCGGCGTATTCCCGGGCCAGTACGGCGCCAGTCGGATCTTCTACTACAACTCGATCATGCGCCGGTACCTTCACGTCCCGCAGCTGGCCGCCGTCATGGGGCCGTGCATCGCGGGCGGTGCGTACCTGCCGGCGCTGTCCGACCTGATAATCATGGTCGAGGGAACATCGTTCATGGGACTCGGCGGGCCGAACCTGGTCAAGGGCGCCACCGGGCAGGTCATCGATTCCGAGTCGCTCGGCGGCGCCGTGACGCACACCCGGATCAGCGCCGTCGCCCACTACACCGCGGAGGACGATGCCGACGCCCTCGATCAGCTGCGCGGTCTGGTCGATCGCCTCCCCCGTATCGTCCCGCGAGTGTCGCAGGCGGTGACGCCCGAGGGCGCTCCCGCGCCGCGCAGCGCCCGCACCGGGCCGCGAACCGGCGACGAGCGCGAGCACGGCGAGTCGGTCAGAACCGATGCCGCTGCGCGGGCGGACGCGCTCTACGACCTGCTGCCGGCGGACCACCGCATGTCGTACGACATGCACGCCATCCTGCGGGCGATCGTGGACGGCGGCGAGCTCCACGAGTTCCAGGAGGAGCTGGCGAGCGAGATGATCTGCGCCGACGCTCGCATCCACGGCATGGTGATCGGCGTGATCGCCAATCAGCGCGGGCTGATCAAGCCCCGGCCCGGCGAGAGGCCGCGGTTCGGCGGGATCATCTACGCCGAGAGCGCCGAGAAGGTGGCGTACTTCATCGACCGCTGCGACCGGCAGCGCATCCCGCTGCTGTTCGTCCAGGACGTCTCCGGTTTCATGGTCGGCTCCGAGGCCGAGCACGAGGGGATCATCCGGGCCGGCGCGCGGTTCGTCGAGGCAATGGCCACGGCGCGGGTGCCGAAGCTCGTGATCACGGTCAACCATGCGTCGGGCGCCGGCTACTACGCGATGGCGGGGCAGGGGTTCGATCCCGATTTCATTTTCAGCTGGCCGACCGGCCGCATGGGCGTCATGGAAGGCGAGTCCGCGGTGCAGGCGGTGCACGGGCCGTCGATCGAAGCGGCGAAGAAGGCCGGACGCGACATCGACACCGACGTCGGTGAGGCGATCGAGGAGATGCGTGCCGACTACGAGCATCAGCTCGACGCGAAGTACGCCGCCGCTCGCGGCTACGTGGACGCGATCGTCCACCCCGAGGAGACGCGCGACGTGCTGGCCATGGCGCTCCGCGCCGCGCTCCACAACGATGGTCCGCACCTCGGCGCCTTCGTCCTCCCCCCGCACCTCGACGAGTCATGAGCCGCACCGTTCGCGTGGCATCCGGACAGGGCTTCTGGGGCGACTGGCTCGAGGCACCGCGGCGCCAGGTCGAGGGCGGGCCGGTGGACTACCTGATGCTCGACTACCTCGCCGAAGTCACGATGTCGATCCTGCAGAAGCAGAAGGAACGGGATCCGGCGATGGGATACGCTCGAGACTTCGTCGGGGCGATCGAGAGCGTGCTGCCGGCGATCACCGAGCGCGGCGTCAAGGTGATCGCCAACGCCGGCGGCGTCAACCCGACGGCATGCGCGCGAGCCGTGCGCGACGCGGCGAAGAAGAACGGGCGCGCAAGCGGCGTGCGCATAGGCATCGTGACCGGCGACGATCTCCTCCCGCGCCTCGATGAGCTGATCGACGGGAACCACCCGCTGCTGAACATGGAGACGGGCGAACCGCTGTCCACGGTGCGCGACCGCGTGCTGTCGGCCAACGCGTACCTGGGTTCGACGCCGATCGTCGAGGCGCTCCAGCGCGGAGTGAACGTCGTGATCACCGGCCGCTCCACCGACACGGCCCTGACGATGGCCCCGCTGCGCCACGAGTTTGGCTGGGCGGACGATGCGTGGAACCTGCTAGCCGCCGGAATCGTCGCCGGACACATCATCGAGTGCGGCGCCCAGGCGTCGGGCGGCAACCTGCTCGCCGGCTGGCGCGACGTCCCGAATCTCGCCGACGTCGGGTATCCGATCGTCGAGGCGCTGCACGATGGCTCGTTCGTCGTGACCAAGCACCCCGGCACCGGCGGCCGCGTCTCGGTCGCCAGCGTGACTGAGCAGCTGGTGTACGAGATGGGAGACCCCGCATCGTACATCACCCCCGACGTGATAGCCGACTTCACATCGATCCACCTCGAGCAGGCGGGCGAAGACCGCGTACGGGTGCACGGTGTCATCGGCCGTCAGGCCACGGACAAGCTGAAGGTCTCGATCGCCTATCGCGCCGGCTTCAAGGCCGTCGGCACCCTCGTCTATGCGTGGCCCGATGCACTGGAGAAGGCACGGCTCGCCGACAGCGTGCTGCGCCAGCGCCTCGACCGACTCGGGCTCGGATTCGACAAGGTGCTGACGGAATACGTCGGCGCCGACGCGACGCACGGACCCCTGGCCGGCGCGCCCCCTCCGGATATGCCCGAAGTGCAGCTCCGCATCGGCGTGCGGGGCAGCGATCGCGCGGCGGTGGAGCGGTTCACTCGCGAGATCGCGCCGCTCGTGCTCAACGGCCCGCCCAGCGTCACGGGCTTCGCCGGCGGACGGCCGAAGGTGGAGGAGATCGTCGCCTACTGGCCCGCTCTGGTCGACAAGACGGTCGTGCGGACGCGCGTGGAGGTGCTGGCATGAAGGTGCGCCTGCTCGACATTGCCCACGCCCGCTCGGGTGACAAGGGCGACACTGCCAACGTCGGAGTGATCGCCCTTCGCCCCGAATGGTACGCGCTGCTCGAGCGCGAGCTGACTCGCGATCGCGTGGCCACCCACTTCGCCGGCATGATCCAGGGCGGCGTGGAGCGGTTCGAGCTTCCCAATCTCCACGCGCTGAACTTTCTGCTCCACGGCGCGCTCGACGGCGGCGGCACGCTCTCCCTGAAGACCGACGCGCAGGGCAAGGTCTACTCCACCGCACTGCTGCGCATGGTGATCGACGTCCCCGATTCGGAAGCCCGCACGCTCGGCCTTCCCGAGGCGCCGGCGTGACCGGCTCAGCGAGTCGCATTCGCGTCGAGCGCGACGGCGCCGTCGCGACCGTGCTGCTCGACCGCGCCGAGAAGAAGAACGCCCTCGACCGGGCGATGGCCGACGCGTTACGGTCCGCGCTCGACGAGCTCGCCGCCGTCGACGATGTGCGGGTGGTCGTGCTCCGCGGCGCCGGCCCAGACTTCTGCGCCGGCGCCGACCTCGAGGCGCTCGAGCGCCTGCTGGATGCGGGCGCGGACGCGCACCGCGACGACGCGCGTGCCCTCGGCGACGTCTTCCTGGCCCTCCGCGCGATGCCGCAGCCGGTCGTCGCCGCCGTACACGGTCGCGCGCTCGCCGGCGGGGCCGGACTGGCCACCGCGTGCGACATCGTGCTCGCCCACGAGGGCGCGCAGTTCGGATATCCGGAGGTCCGCATTGGATTCGTGCCGGCAATGGTGATGACGATGCTGCGCCGCGCCGTCGGTGAGAAGCAGGCATTCGACCTGGTCGCAACGGGACGCGTAATCGGCGCCGAGGAAGCGCACCGGATCGGTCTGGTCAGCCGGGTGCTCCCGGCGAGCACCTTCGGCGCCGGTGTGGCGAGCATCGCCGAGGGGCTGGCGGGATCGCCACCGGGCGCCATGGCGCTGACCAAGCGGCTGTTCTACGAGTTGGACGCGCTCGATTTCACCGACGGTGTCGCCGCCGGAGTCCGCTTCAACGTCGAAGCCCGATCGACCGCCGAGTTCCGGGAGGGGCTTCGCCGATTCCTTGCCCGCCGCAAAGGCGAGGCATGACGAAACCGACGCTGGTCAAGCTGATCCTCGCCGGGATCGGGGTACTCGTCTGGGCGTACGGAGCGCGCTTCGACGAGCCGACTTACCGCTGGATCGGCATCGGCTTTTTCGTGGCCGCCCTCCTCGTGCGGTTCTGGCAGCGCGACGGCGAGCGACCGGAGTCGGACGCCGAGTAGTTCCGAGTAGTTCGACGATCGGGCCACCGTGCCGCTCTGCATCTCGCGCGCAATAAGGGAACTTCATTCCGCTCGATTGCGTCTGCATCGTGGCGCGAAATGCGGGCACCTCACTTCGTCGGCGCAGGCGCTTGCACGCTGCGAGCCCGCGGCGTGCGGGGTCAGGGTCTCCGGTAGTTCGAAATCCGCGGTCTCTTGCTACGCGCCAGCGCCTCCTCCGTGAGGCGCCCGCATTTCACCCGGAGCTCCGGTCGAGCGTCCCTGGCCCCTCGGCTTTCGGGCCGCCCGCATTGCGTGGGGAACGAATCTTCATGAGTACGGGCGATCGACGGTGCCTGCAATCGCTCTTCGAGCCGGCCGTAGCGAGCGACCGGTCGCCGCGCGATACATGGCGGCAATGGGCGCGCTAGATTCCTGCCGGTATGCCGCCCCGCCCGATTCCCGAGCTCCTCGCCCCCGCGGGCTCACTCGATGCCGTCCGCGCCGCGTTCGCCAACGGCGCCGATGCCGTCTACCTCGGCGCCGAGCGGTTCAACGCCCGCGACGAGGGCGCCCAGCTCACGCTCGATGAGCTCGGGGACGCGTGCCGGATCGCCCACGCGCGGGGCGGCCGCATATATCTGACGCTCAACACGCTCGTCAAGCCGGCCGAGCTGGTGGACGCGCTGATGCTGCTCGGCGAAGCGGTCGATCGTGGCATCGATGCGGCGATCGTCCAGGATCTGGGCCTCGTTCGCCTGATCCAGGGTGTCTATCCCGATCTGGAGATCCACGGCTCCACGCAGATGACGGTGCACGACGCCTCCGGCGCCGCCGTCGTGCGCGACCTCGGTGTCGACCGGGTCGTGCTGGCGCGAGAGAACACGCTCGAGGACATCCGCGCCATACGCGCCGCCGTTCCCGGGGTCGGACTGGAGTCGTTCGTCCACGGGGCGCTGTGCATCTCGTACTCCGGGCAGTGCTACATGTCCGGGATGATCTCCGAGCGCAGCGCCAACCGCGGCTCGTGCGCCCAGTCGTGTCGCAAGGACTACGTGCTGGCAGATGCGGCGACCGGGGCGACTCTCGACCGCGGCTATCTCATCTCGGCCAGGGACCTCGGCGCCTGGGACCACCTCGGCGAGTTGGCCGAGGCCGGCATAGCCTGTCTGAAGATCGAGGGCCGGAAGAAGCGTCCAGAATACGTCGCCACCGTCACACGTGGATACCGCGAGTTCCTCGGTCGTGTCGCCAGTGGAGAGGCCGCGGCGCCCACGCCGGCCGAGGTCGAGCCGCTCGTGCAGATCTTCAGCCGGGGATTCACGGGCGGGATGTACGGCGGCCGCGCGGGTCGCGGGTACGTCACGCGCTCGCACCCCGACAACCGCGGCGTGGAGCTGGGCACGGTGATCGGGCGGACGCGCGACGAGGTCATCGTCGAGGTCACTACGCCGCTGGTCGCCGGCGACGGCGTGGGTTTCGAGCCGCCCGCCGGCGTGACCGAGGAGTCGAAAGGGTTCACGGTCGGCGACGTCCGCACGCTCGGTGCCGGGACGGGCGCCGCCGTTCGGCAGGGGTTGCGCGCGCACATCGCCGTTCCAACCGGCTGGCGCGTGCTCCGCACCTCGCACGCCGCGCTGATCGAGCGCGCCCGTTCGAGCTTCGCCGGGATCGCCGCGGCGTCGTCACCGCCGCGAGTGCCACTGCACATCAGGCTCTTCGGGCACGCTGGGTCGCCGCTCAAGGCCGTGTTCTCGGTCGATGGTCGGACGGTCACCGTCCGCTCGGACGTCACCATGGCGCCGGCGGCCAAGCGTTCGCTCGAGCCGAGGATGCTCCGCGAACACCTCGGCCGGCTCGGCGAAACGCCGTTCGTACTGGCGACGATCGACGATTCCGGTCTCTCACCGGGCCTCTTCCTTCCGGTGAGCGAGCTGAATCATCTCCGGCAGAAGGCCACGGAGCAGTTGACGGCCACGCTCGACTGGGATCGCTCCTCGCGCCTCGCCGAGCGCGAGCTGGTGATACGCGAGCGCGTCGCCGGGATCCATGGGACGACCGCGATCTCTGCCGCCGAATCCAACCCGCTTCGCTCCGACTCCTCCATTTCCCCCTCCGGATCTTCCGCGTCAACCGCGGTCCGCGTCCGGCTGTCCGCCGACGTGTACCGGATAGACGATGCCCGCGCCGCCGCCGACGCCG
>DATKCV010000105.1:0-38495 GCA_035513015.1 Gemmatimonadaceae bacterium | reverse complement strand
CCAGAACGAGATGTCGCACACCGACAGTCGCTGTTCGGCGGCAGCGCGGGAGACGAGCGAGATCACCGGTGGGGACAGGCGCCCGCGATCTCCCTCCAGGGTCCACACCCAGATGTGGGTATCGAGAAGGAGCGGTCCGTCGTGATCGGGCCGCTCCTTCGCGCGCCAGAGCTGGTGCCCGGCGCTTCCCACCTCGCGTGTGCGCGTTCGCGTCGCGGGCAACGGCGCGACCGCCTCAGTCCTCGTCGAGGGGATCAGCGGGCGATCCGGCCCAGGCTTCGGGATCGGGCGCCTCGAGGTCGTGCTGCTCGAGGACGGTGCCGCTCATGAACCCGAAGGGTGTCGGCGGCTCGCCCTCCACGGGTGCCAGGCGGGCGACGGGCTGGCCACGCTTGGTTACCACGAACTCCACGTGGCGCTCGCGGACGGCGTCCATGAGCTCGAGACAGATCGCCTTGAACTGCCCGGCGGGAATCGTCCCCGGCGGGTGCGCGGCGGCCGGCTTCGACCCTTTCTTTTTCGATCCGGCCATGGCCGCCTCCGGTGCTGGATGACCATGGTCATATTAACATGGTCACTGCTATGGGGCAACCCGGACTCAGCCGCCGGGCCGCGACCACAGCGCCGGCACTCCGCACCGCGTAACAGGCCCCGCGAACGCCATCAATACGACCCGACCCGTCTGCGTCCTTCCTCCGGCCCGCGCCGGCCGCGCCTGTGGGCACACCTCTGGCAGCGCGTCCACCACAACTTGCTCGGCGTGACGTCGCCCGTCAGCTTCGTCCACCCGATCCCGACATCGGGCTCGCCGCACGAGCCGTTCGGCGCGGATGGTCGGCGAGCTGTCGCGCGATGTCAACACCGGTTGAAAATGTTCACCCGGTGCTAACACACGAGCCGCCGCGTGGGCTGCGGGCCGTGGCGCGCCGACACTCGAACGGCCTTCGGAACCAAGGCCACTCGACGTGCCACCAGTGCGGCCAAGGCTGAAAGATCGGGCTCCGCAGCCTCTCGGACGGTTGCTAGCTGCGTGGTGACCGATTGCTCAGCAGCCCGGCTTCGTCTAGCGCCTTGCACAAGGACCCGACGATGTAGGGACGCGGCGTCAGTTCACGCAGATCGTTGTTCTGGACTAAAGAGTCGAGCTCCGCGCTGATGACTCTCCAGAGTGCTTCCTGTCCTTTTTCCAGATGTTACCTACTGCGTCGCGCCAACCTTGACTGCCGCGCAACGTGGTCCACCCTTTACCCACTCCCGGCAAGAGGTGCTTCGCCCCACCGGGACTGATATCTGGCGCTATACCGCATGAGACGGTCTCCCCACACGGGCCGACTGCATATCCTTGAAGCTCGGCAATCGCAGTCTCACCGACCGCCGCAAAGCCGGCCATGAGATGGTTCCCGATTGTGCCGAAGATGGATTCAGAGTTCGCCGTCCTCTCTCGCCAGTATAGAACCGATGGGCAATCCTGAACGTTAGTATCCTCGGGAGGACACAGTCCGAACGGATCCGAGAAACTAACCGGATCCCCGCCCGCGAAGCCGTACAGATTGAGCCCGCCCGCGAGCCCGATCGGGTCTTCCTGCGTGAACCGCCCCGTCCTGGGATCGAAGTACCGGTTCCGCAAATACTGTATCCCCGACGCCTCCGCGTGATTCTTGATCAGGTTGCCCCACCAGACCGTATACGTTGGCGGCGACGTCCCCGGGTTCGCTCAGTCCATCGCCTAATAGAAGCCCGGACACGTCGGGCACTCCTGCTTTGAGCGCCGCGGGTGCGAATGCGGACAAGCGAAGGAGCGATATCGGTGCCGCGCACCAGCGCGCACCGATATCGCTCCTCTTGCTTGCACGAGTGAATGAGGGAGGCTTATACGAGAGGGCCCGGCCATGAAGCCCGGGCCTCTCGCACACCAATGAGCATATGCTCTCTCAGAGATCCGCGTCCGTCTCCGCAGGAGATAGCTCATCGAGCCGGTCTTCCAACTCAGGCCAAGCACCCTCCAACTCTTCGAGGTGATGCTTCATCTCGGTGAACAGCGCGGCCTGCATCATACCGAGATACTCGCCCGCTCGATCTGCCTCGGCGGAATTCTGCGGATCAAGTTCGATCATCTTCTCGATGAGAGCAGCCACGTCTCTTGCTGCGAAGATGATATCGGCGATGTCGACAGCCATGTCGCTGCGTTTCACACCAGCCGCCTTGAGCCACGCCGTGATGCGACCCGTGAGGGCCACATTCGCCGCAACGTCCGGATGGATCACGCTATCTGTCATGGGCACCTCTACCGGATTTTCCGAAGCTGCTCTTCGTACTGCTTCACCTTCTCCTCCCAGGGTTGCTTGGGCCGTTTTGTGCCATGATCCCCATCGGCAAATCAGTTGTGAGCGGCATCCCTGTGGCCGCGTGCTCTAGCTCACACACATTGCGCGTACGAGGGGCGGCCGACGTCTTTCCCCCACGAGTTAGCGCTGGACGAGCGAAGGAAGCGACGCGAGCGATCGCGGGTTTGGCGCTGCGGCAATTTCGCCAGGCGTCGTGAACAGCTGGCACCGACTTTCCAGACTTGAATGACTCCCCTACCGCCGCCCTTCTGGATTCAGATCATCACCATTACCACCCTTGGATGCCCTCAAGGACCTGTGAGGCACATCGCCGCCGCGAGCGTCCGGCCTGGCGTCGTCTACCGCCGGCGACCAGCCCCCGATCCCAACCTCGACCTCGGGCCTATTCTCCCAGCTCGACTCCCGCCTCGACTCCGCTCGCCGTTCGGCCAGCACCAGATCGACGTACACGGCCAGAAACACCGAGCCGAACACACCCAGCGCCAGCAGAATCGCGTTCGGCGCCGAGCGGCCGGCGTCCGGCAGCCACACGATCGCCAGCGAGTAGAGCAGGATGAACGAGCCCGCGATCACCAGTGCGGGCGTCGCCGCTCGGTCGAATCGGCCGGAGAAGTCGAGCATCCGGGCCGAGCGGCGTCCTCGCCCCGGCTCCGGCCCTGTCCGCTCCCGGCCGCTCGCGATCCGTACCTCTCGCTCTTCCCCTCCCGCGTCGCCCGTCGCACGCATCATCATGGCCGCCTCCGGCTCACGGAATAGAGGAATTGGACGAATTGGACCAATTGGACGAAGCTGCTTCGCCGAGCGCCGGGACAAATCTCCGGCGCCGCGCGCTCCCGCGTCGCCGTTCACACCCGTCGCCAGCGCCAGCGAGGGCCCGCGCTGCTCGGCGATCCGCGCGACGAGAAGCCACGCCGTCCGAGCGCACAGCGCCAGACCGGCCACCAGCGCCATGTCGGCGAAGTTGAACACGATGTGCCCGAACGCGATGAAGTCCACCACCCCGTGCGGCGACACCAGCATGTCCATTTGGTTCGCCGCCCCCGCGCCGGCGATCAGCCCGAGCATCACCGGAGCCAGCCGGTCCACCTGCGACAGCTCCCGGCAGACGCGGAGCATGAGCACGATGAGCAGGAAGATGACGATCGTGCTCGCCTCGAGCCCGAGCTGCCGCAGGGGCAGCCCGAACGCGGCGCCGTCGTTGTGCACCACGCCCAGGCGGATCCAATCGCTGAGAGCGAGCGGCTGCTGCCCCACCAGCGCCAGCGCGAACAGCTTGCTGAGCAGATCGCCGAGGATGACGGCGTAGGCGACGGCGGCGAGCGCGGCGATCGGGGAGCGGCGCACGGACAATCCTCGGATGCTGGTTCGCTTCCGCGGCCACACCCGTGTTGCGGGGTCCCCACGGCGTCGACTCGTGGCGTGCGGGGTTCAGGAGCGAACCCTCGGCCGCCGGCTGCTGGCTGACAAGAACGCAAGCGCCATACCGGGCCCAGCCGGACGGCGCTAGGGTAGTGATGCGATCACTCCTCGGCGACCAGGACCTCCGTTCCCCTCACGTACACGAACACCGGCAGGCTGGGAGCCTTGAACAACATCGTGTCCAGACCCCTCCCCGGCACTTCGTCGGCATCGGCCGGTGAGCCGCCGCGCGACGTGTCGCGGGGGAGCGCCGGCCGCGCCGTGTCCACCGCCGGCTGGGGCGCGTCGGCCGGAGCCCGTATGGGCGACACCGCGGGGTCCACCCGCATCGTGACCGTCATCGCCGAGCGGTTCCAGTCAGAGGTACCCACGCTGGCCGCGAACGCGTTGAGCCCGGCCGTGGAGGCCGCGATCCACTGCGCGGCCGCGCTACCCTCGGAGTCCGTCTCGACGACGCCGGGCGAGATCGTCGCTCCGCCCTCGACGACCCGGAAGACCACCTGAACCCCTTCCTGCGGCCGGCCGAAGGCGTTCCTCACCTGCACCACGAACCGGCCCGATGCCTGCGGCGCTACGACCGAATCTGGGATCACCAGCGCCGTCAGCGCCGGCCGGTTGAACCGTCCGTACGCGATCGCGCCGAGGATGGCGAGGATCACCATCACCATCACCAGCTCGATCACAGTGAAACCGCGGCGGCGAGCCGGCATGATCCCGGTGGTGAGTAGACAGACGCGCGCCCCCGGGTGCGGGGGCGCGCAGGGCGCACGCGTCCACCATAGCCCCGGACCCGCGGATCGCGCAAGAACCGAGGGTCCTGCGGTGGCGGCCGCCGGGACGAAACGCTAGGATCGGGGCCGGACCGCCATTCGGGTCGTTTTTTCGGCGGTCTTCAAACCTTACCCCTCTCAAAACCATCTGACTGGTCGAGCTCACTCGGCCCGGGATGCCACTGGTGACACTGGACGCGGCGCCGGCACACGGTCCGCCAATCGCGAACGATTCGGACGTGGCCCTCGCGGCCGCCGGGGACCGGCGCGCCTTCGAGCGGCTGTACCGGACGCACGTCAACCGGATCTTCTCGCTCTGCGCACGGATGAGCGGCGACCGGACGCGGGCCGAGGAGCTGACGCAGGATGTGTTCGTCCGGGCGTGGGAGAAGCTGGCGCTGTTCCGCGGGGAGAGCGCGTTCTCGACCTGGCTTCACCGGCTCGCCGTGAACGTGGTGCTCAACGCCCGGAAGACTGACGGGCGCAACCGGACGCGGTTCGAGCCGGTGGACGAGGAGGGAGCGGACGCGCCGGTGGCGCGGCTCCACTTCGCCCCGGGCGAGATGATGGATCTGGAGGCGGCGGTGGCCAAGCTGCCGCCGGGGGCGCGGCGGGTGTTCGTGCTCCACGACGTGGAAGGATACAAGCACGAGGAGATCGCCGAGATGTTCGGCGTGACGGTGGGGGCGTGCAAGGCGCAGCTCCACCGCGCGCGGATGCTCCTCAGAAGGTCGCTGGGAGGATGAGATGAACGCGATGACCTGTGAGCGGTTCGAGAACGAGGTGGGCGGCTGGCTCGACGGCGAGCTGGACGCCGGGCAGCGCGCGGCGATGGACGCGCACCGCGCCTCGTGCGATGCGTGCTCGGCGCTGGTGACCGACCTCCGCCGGCTGGCCACGGAGGCGCGCGCGCTTGCGGAGCTCGCGCCGGCGCGAGACCTGTGGGCGGGGATCGAGGCGCGGATCGAGGCGCCGGTGATCCCGCTCGGCGAATCGGCGCCCGGCACGGCGCCGGCGCGGCGAAGCGGCCGGCGCTGGCAGGTCGCGCCTCAGTGGCTGGCCGCGGCAGCGGCGGCGCTCATCGTTGCCAGCTCCGGTGTCACGTACGTGCTGACGAGAGAATCGTCCGTGGTCGCCGGGGACCCGGTGGCGAACGAGCAGTGGGTGATGGTGGACGCCGGGCTGCCGGTCGCGACCGCGTCGGCGTCGGGGCGCTCGGTGGCCGAGCAGGACCACGACGACCAGATCCGGCTCCTGCGGGCGGCGATCGCCGAGCGGCGCGGCGCCCTCGACACGGCGACGGTGGCGACGGTCGAGCGCGCGCTGCGGGTGATCGACGACGCGATCGCCGAGAGCCGGGCGGCGCTGGAGCGCGACCCGGGGAGCGAGTTCCTGCACGAGCAACTGGACCGGACGCTCGGCCGCAAGGTCGAGCTGCTGCGGACGCTGGCGCTGATGCCGGCCCGATCATAGAGGCATGACGGTGCGACTGGCACGACTCTCACCGGCGATGGCGATCGTCCTCGCCACGGCAGCGGCCCTGATGCCGGCGCGAGACGCCGGGGCGCAGGCGCGCTCGGTCGTGGACACGACGTTCGCGTTCAGCCGGTCGGGAGCGATCGAGGTGACCGTCCCATCCGGCGACATCATCGTGACGGGGTGGGATCGCGACCAGGTTCGCGTGCACGGCTCGAGTCAGTACGGCGAGGTGCAGGTCGATGCCAGCGGGTCCCGGCTCACGGTCACGGTGATGGCGGTTCGCAACCGGCTCGGCGAGACGCGGCTCGAGGTGTCGGTGCCGGCCGGTGCGCGGGTCGTGATGCGAGCGCTCTCCGGCGACCTGACCGCGCGCGGGATCCAGGGCGAGCTGACCGCGGACGCGACCAGCGGCGACATCGTCGTGAGCGAGATCGGGGCGCGGGCATCGCTCACCACCACGTCGGGCGACGTGCGCGGCCGGCAGTTGGCCGGCCGGGTCACGGCCACGGCAGTGAGCGGCAACGTCGTCCTCGAGGATGTGGCAGGTGATGTCCAGGCGAACACGACGAGCGGGACGATCCGGCTCATCGGCGTCCGCGGCCCGTCGGTGAAGGCGGGAACGCTCAACGGCAACGTCGAGTACGATGGCACGCTCGAGCCGGGCGGGCGGTACAGCTTCCTCGCCCATTCGGGCAACGTGATGCTGCACTTGCCGCCGACAGCGGGCGCGGTTCTCGACGTCCTCACGTTCAGCGGGCACCTGGAGAGCGACTTTCCGGTGACGCTCCGGGATGGGATCCGCCCCGGTGACCGGATCCGTTTCACGATCGGCGACGGCGGCGCTTCGGTGAGCGCCCAGACGCACAACGGCAACATCATCATCAGGCGCAGTCCACGCGCCAACCGATAGGAGACCAGCATGCCTTGGAGCAACACCAGGACGACCCGGATGACTCTCGCTGCGGCGCTCGTCGCGCTCGTAGCCGCGCCGGCGGTGCTCGATGCGCAGGAACGGATGCGGCAGCGCGAACAGAACGCCTTCCAGTGGTCCGGGCAGATCCCGGAGGGCGCCTGGCTCCGGCTGCGAAACATCAACGGGCGGATCAACGTCCTCGCGGCCAGCGGGGCGAACGCCGAGGTCACCGCCGACAAGACGTGGCGGCGCGGAAGTCCCGAGCAGGTGCGGGTGGAGATGATCCGCGATGGCGACAACGTCACGATCTGCGCGATCTGGCACGAGAACGTGCGCTGCGACGCCGACGGCTACCAGGGGCGTGGCCGCTCCAACGACTCCAACGACGTGGCGGTCGAGTTCACGGTGAGGCTGCCGCGCAACGTTCACGTGCAGCTCAACACCGTGAACGGCGGAGTGGCGGTGGAAGGCGCGACCGGACAGGTGCGCGCGCAGACGGTGAACGGCGGCGTGCGGGTGGCCAGCAGCGCCGGCCCGGTGGACGCGCGGACGACCAACGGCTCGATCGAGGCCCGCATGGGCGCGGCGACGCTGGCCAGCGACGTCAGCTTCCGGACGGTGAACGGCTCGATCACGCTCACGCTGCCGGCGAACTTCAACGCCGAGCTGGAGACGCGCACCGTGAACGGCTCCGTGCAGACGGACTTCCCGATCACGATGAGCGGTCGCATCAACCCGCGTCAGCTGCGCGGCACGCTGGGCAGTGGCGGTCGCCGGCTGGAGCTCCACACGGTCAACGGGAGCATCCGGATCAACCGCTCCTGAGCCGGCTGGCGCCGGCGCGCCCGCCCTCAGGCCTCGTCCGGAACCGGGGCGGCGCCCGCCGCCAGCGGGAGGGTGATCGTAAACGTCGAGCCCTTCTCGCCCCGGCTGCGCGCGCGAAGTTCGCCGCCCATGCCGCGGCTCAGCTCGCGGCTGATCGCCAGGCCGAGGCCGGCCCCCTCCGCGGGGCGCGTCGGGCCGACGTGCACCTGCACGAACGGCTCGAAGATCACCTCCTGCTTATCTCTCGGCACGCCGATGCCGGTGTCGCTGACCCGAATGAACACCTGACCGGGGACGCTGGCGCGCGTCGTGGCATCGATCGTCACCCACCCGCCCTTCGTGGTGAACTTGGCCGCGTTGGAGAGCAGGTTCAGCAGCACCTGGGCGAGCTTTTCCCGGTCGGCGAGGACGACGAGCGGCGATGCCGGGAGCCGGACGGCGTGCACGAGACTCTTCGCGGCGAGCTGGTGCTCGACCATCGGCAGCAGCTCCGCGACGAGCTCCTGCACGGTCACGGGCTCGAGGGTGTACTCGAGCCGGCCCGTCTCGATGCGCGTGAGGTTCAGGACCTCGTTGATCAACCGCAGCAAGTGACGCTGGCTGCGCTCGATCCGTTCCAGCGCGTGGCGCTGCGCGTCGTTGACCGCACCGTGGACCTCCATCTCCAGCAGCTGCACGTGCCCGGAGATGGCGTTGAGCGGCGTGCGCAGCTCGTGCGACATGACGGCCAGGAACTGGCTCTTGGCCCGCGTCGCGGCCTCGGCGTCCGCGCGCGCCTCGCGTTCCGCGGCCAGCAGTCCCTCGCGCTCGGCGAGCAGCTCGCGCAGCTCGCGTTCGCTCTGGGCGAGGGCATCCTGCACCTGGCTGCGGGCGGCGAGCGTCTCACGCAGCCGCCGCTCGAGCTTCTTGCGCTGCTCGACCTCCGCCTCGAGCGCGTGCGCCCGCTGCTGGAGGAGGGTGACCTCGATCAGTCGCGCGCGCTCGTCGGTCTGCGTGAAGTGCTCGGTCGGAATCACGTGCGTGTGCTGGCGGCAGATCTCCTGGAACGCCACGCCGTCGGTGGCCCGGTAGAAGTTCCCCATGGCGTAGGCGCAGAGGAGCGAGAAGGCGTAGGTGTTGGAAAGATCGTTCCACAACGCCTCGAGCCGGATCGCGCCGTCGCTGTTGCCGTCGCGCCAGAGAAGGTCCACCATCTCGCCGTAGAGCCGGAGCACGGCCTCGGCGCCCCCGCGGCCGCGCGACCGCTCGAGGACGCTGCCGACGGTCGCCCGGAAGCGTCCCGGATCGGGCTGCGAGCCGACCATGAAGCTCCGGAGCGTCTCGCGCGCATCGAGGAACACGAGCTGCCCCGAGCTGGACATGTCACCGATGTCGAAGCCTTCGCTCTCCAGGCGCCGGGTGAACGCTTCCCGGTGCGGCTCGGTGGCGATTACCACGAGCGACTGGCCGACGGTCAGCCCCGCGGCCAGGAAATCAGCCACCGCCGACACGAGAAACTCATCGGACTCGTAGAACTGGACCTGGTGGCTGGCGCGTCCCGGCACGAGCACCAGATCGGGCCCGGCCGGTGCGGCCGTGTCCGGCGATGTCGAATGAGCTCGCGAAGCGCGCATGGTGGAGGTTTCCGGATGAATTTGAGCGGTGGAGCTCGACGGACCGCTGGTTACACAAGGGCGTTCCTTGCACGCCGGCGCCAGGCGCTCGCGCGCCGCGCCGCCCAAGCCCCGGCGGGGTCCGGGCGACGCGGTACCGGAAGGCCTACCATGCAAATCGGGAGCCGGCAAACAGCCCAGGTTGGTCTCCGGCGCCCGGCTTGTCCGTACGCCTTGGCAGCCGCTACACTGCCGCATGGCTTCCCCCTCGAGACGCATCCTCTGCGCGATCTTCGCTCACCCGGACGACGAGACGTTCGTGGTTGGCGGGCTGGTGGCCAGGCTGGCGACGGATGGCGGACGCGCTCACCTGTACTGCGCCACGGACGGCGATGCGGGACGCGCCTCCGGAGTCCCGGTATCATCGCGCCAGGAACTGGCCGCCCTCCGGCGCGCCGAGCTCCGATCGGCGGCCCGCATCCTGGGATTCGACGACGTGCGTGCTCCCGGACACACCGACGGCGCGCTCGGCGACGTGGACCCGGACGTGCTGACCGGCGAGATCGTGCAGTTCCTTCGTCAGCACCGGCCGCAGGTCGTGGTGACGTTCGGACCCGAGGGGGGACGGAACGCCCACCGCGACCACCGCGCCATCTCGCGCGCCGCGACCGCGGCGTACTACCTCGCCGGCGTCCGTACGGCGTTCCCGGAACAGCTGGCCGACGGCCTCACACCGCACACGCCGTCGCGGCTCTTCTACTCCGCCTGGCCGACCCCCGGCCCCGGCGACGAGCTCCGCCACGAATCGCTCCCCGTGAACGCCCGCGTCGACGTCCGTGCCTGGAACGATCGCAAGCGCGCCGCGTTCCTCCTCCACGCGACCCAGCGCGACCACCAGGCGAGGTTCGAGAAACTCGCGCTGACCGACGACGAGACGTTCGCGCTGGTGAGCGAGCAGCGGACCGGAATGCTCCGGGACCTGTTCGCGGATGTGGACGGGTGAGAAAACGACGTGGTCGGCAGTCAGCGACTGACCAACGGCCACGTCGTTCTTCGAGGTGCCCCGCTGCGCTTCCTACTCCCCTGCCAGCTTCTCGATCTCCGTGCCGAGCTCGATGTCCCGCTTCGTGATCCCACCCGCGTCGTGCGTGCTCAACATGAACGTCACCTTCGTGTAGCGGATGTCGATGTCGGGGTGGTGATTCATCCGTTCGGCGGCGTCGGCAACGCGCTGGACGAAGATGATGCCGTCGGGAAAGCGTTTGAAGCTGAACGTCTTGGTGAGCACGTCTCCACGGCGCGACCATCCGGGCAACGAGCCGAGGGCGCGCTGTATCTCGAGGTCCGACAGTGTTTGTCTCACGAGTCGTTGGGAGAGCAGGTGGTCTCGGTGCCTGAAGCATGGAGAGTGCTGCGGTCGGATGCTGCCTGCTATTCTACCGTGATTCGGGTGGGAGCGCCTCCATCGCGGTCGGGCGAGGGTCGCGCCAGGAGTGTCGCGGGGTCATCCGGTTCATGCGGGCTTCAGCGCGGCGGCGGCATGGCTGGCGGCGGCGTGACCGTGTCGCGCCGCTGGAGCGCCGGATCGGCGAGAGCGTCGGCGACGGTGCCGGCGCCGAGCACGATCACTTCCACCCGGCGGTTCTGCTGGCGGCCGGCGGGCGTGTCGTTGCCGGCGATCGGCTGCGTGCGCCCGAATCCGTGGGCGGTGATGCGGTCCGCGGCGACTCCGCCCGTTATGAGCGCCCGCCGCACGGCCTCGGCGCGGCGTTCGGAGAGCTGCTGATTGTACGCGTCGGCGCCGGTCGCGTCGGTGTGCCCCTCGACGGCGATCCGGTAGTCGGGATACTGGTTGAGCACGGCCGAGATGCGCCGGACGTTGGCGTCGGCCCCGGCCCGCAGCGTGGCGCGATCGACGTCGAACAGGATGTCGCTCAGGCTGATCACCAGTCCGCGCTGTGTCTCACGGATGTTGGTGATCTCGACGATCAGACCGCGGAGCTGCTCGAGCGCCTGGTTGAGTCGGGCGTGCGCTTCCTCGGCGACGCGGCGCAGCGAGTCCGCTTCCGCCTGGGCCCGCGTGCGCTCCTGCTGGAGCGACAGGATCTCCTGCTGCGAGAGCCGCTGTTGTCGCTCGAGCGCCTGACGATCCGCCTCGCTGAGAGCGAGAAGACGCTGGAGCCGCTCCGTGCGAAGGCTGTCGGTGGTTCGTACGATCTGCGCGAGCTGATGGGTGAGCTTGGCGAGCTGGACCTGGCGGAGCGCGAGGTGCGACACGGCGTCGATGTACTCCGCCGACGCGCCCCGGCGGACCGCCGCCTCGGCGCTGTCGAGCAGCGGCTCGGCGCGGATCAGCGCCACGCGAGCATCACCGACGAGCTCCGCGCCCTGCAGCGACTGGTACAGGACGCGGGCCTCGATCATCGCGGCCGGTGGGGGCGGCGGCGTCCGCTCCCCGCCGAGGAGTCCACGGCAGCCGCCGAGCGCCGCCGCGATTCCCACCGTGAGCGCCAGGTGGCGCATGGTCTTCCGTGTCATCGTCTCCCTCCCGGCGGGATCGCGCGCACCTCGGCATCCGCGCGGGAGCGCGCCCGCTCGGCGGCGCGGATCCGCGCCGTCAAGGTCGCGTGCTCCGCATCCGCCCTGGCAAGTCTTGCTGCAATGATCGCGCGACTCTCTCGGTTTGCCTGCTGTTCGACCCTCGCGCGCTCGAGATTCTCGCGCGCCGCGGAGAGCGGCTCGGGCGCCAGCGAATCGGCGCCGGCGCTTACCGCGTTGGCGATCGCCTGCTCCGCGGTAGCGATCTCCGGCGCGGCCGAGCCGGCTACATCAGGATAGCGCGGAGCGGTGGCGCAGGCGAGCGTGGCGCAGGCGGCAACGAGCAGCAGGATCATTCGCATCTTTATATCTCACTTGAGGTTAGCAAAGCAGGAACAGCAAAGCGCATTCCACGCCCGGCGCTGCCGCCCGGCGACCGTTCGGCTTGCATCTTCGGCACTTGTTCGGTATATAAGCGACCCACCCCTCACGGGAACCAGTCGCAGCTCGAGGCCGCAGATGTCGCACACGCCGCTGTTCTCCGATCCACGGATTCCGCCGTCGCGGACGCTCCCGGTCATCGGTTCCCAGAAGGATATCGTGTACCACGCTGCCTCGGCCAGACGTGTCCTGAACGCGCCTGAAACGACTGGGATGGGGTTCTGGTCGATCAATCCGTACACCGGCTGCGCGTTCGGATGCGCGTACTGCTACGCGCGGTATGCGCACCGGTACTTCGTGGAGCGCTCGGCGACGTCCGGGGCGCTCGAGGACGGAGAGCGCGAGGCGGTGGAGTCGCTCCCGCCGTGGCTGGCGTTCGAGAGGCGGATCTTCGTCAAGGAGAATGCGGCGGATTCGCTGCGACGGGAGCTGGTGCGCGGCGGCGCGCGCTACCGCGGGCTGTTCGAGGGCGAGTCGATCGTGATCGGGACGGCCACCGATCCGTATCAGCCGGCGGAGCGTCGTTACCGGGTGACGCGCGGCGTGCTCGAGGTGCTCGCCGAGCACACCGGTCTCAGGGTGGTGGTGATCACGAAGAGTCCGCTGATCACGCGCGACATCGACGTGCTGTCGCGAATCATGGTGCGATCCAGGCTGTCGATCCATCTCTCGCTGATCACGCTCGACCGTGAGCTGGCGCGGCGGCTGGAGCCGCGGGCGCCGACGCCGGAGGCCCGGCTGCGCGCACTGGCCCGGCTGCGGGAGGCGGGGATCGATGCCGGGATCAATTGCATGCCGGTGCTCCCGGGGATCACCGACGACCCGTTCGCGCTCGAGGCGCTGGTGCGGCGCGCGGCCGAGGCGGGCGCTACGTACGTGGGCGCGTGCGCGCTGCGGCTCCAGTCGGCGGCGCGGCAGCGCTACCTGCCGTTCATCGAGAACGAGTTCCCGCACCTGGCCGAGCGCTACCGATCCTCGTACGCGAGCTCGCCGCTGGTGAGCGAGACGTATCGCGAGGGGCTGTCGCGGTTCTTCGCCGGGTTGCGCCGGCGCTACGGCATCCCCGAGAGCTCGCGCTTCGGGGAAGACGAGGAGGGCCAGCTCCCCGCGAAGGTCCGGGAAGGGGATGATCAGCTGAAGCTGCTGTGAGCAGTCGGCCCCCACGGGCGAGGGTGTTTTGCGCCTCTGATCTTTGGTTTTTGTTCGGGTCCCGGTCCGTATCCTGCTCTCAATCGACACTCATTGAAACCATCACCTCTGAACCCACACCTGCCTGATCGATGTCGATCGCCGCGCTGAAGGCCCGGATCACCGAGCACCTGACTCCCGCGCCATCGGGGAAGCCCGGCGTGCCGACGGGGATCGCGGCGCTGGACGGCGCGCTTCCCTCGCGCGGGCTGCCGCGCGGGCGGCTGACGGAGATCGTCGGCGTGGGCGGGTGGGGTGGCGGGAAGGCGACGGTCGCGCGGCGGATCGTGGAGACGGCGCTTTGCGGCGGCGAGTGGGTGGCGTACATCGACGCGACCCGCACGCTGGCGCCGGGCGACTGGGCGCATCTCGGCATGCACGAGGGGCTGTGGATGGTCCGGCCGCAGGACCCGGCGCGGGCGGCGTGGAGCGCGGACGTGATCCTGCGCAGCGGCGCGTTCGCTCTGGTGGTGATCGATGGCGCGCCGCCGCTCCCGCGTGCGATCGCGGTGCGGCTCACTCAACTCGCGCGGGAGAGCGACGCGGCGCTCCTCCTCGTCGCCGCCGACGGCGCCGAGGCACGGCGCGCCTCGCTTCTCGGCGGCGCGCTGCGACTGCGAGTGGCACGCGGCCGAAGACGATCGCGCGCGGCGGCGGCGATCGCGGGGGCCGCCGCCGCGCTGCCGGCGCTTCAGGTCACGGTGGAGAAGGGCGGGATCAACCAGCGAATCGAGGTGCAGTGTGCAGTCGGTGTGGCGCGTCGCTTGTGTACGCATTCCGAGATTCCCGATCGGCGCGGTGTGGCGCGCCGCGAGGGACGCCCACCGCCCGAGGCCCGGACACTCGCCCGCTCGCGGCGGTGCGCCGAGCCGGACTACGGACGGGAGAGCGGCGCCGCACGCGCCGTCCGCGCCTCGAGGAGTCGCGCCCGGGCACTGGGATGAGCAGCCGATGGCGCTGATGAGCGCGCGGCGGCTGCGCGCGGTCACCGCCGCCGCCGGCCGGCTCGGCGTGCGCGCGGGGATGGGGGAGGCCGAGGCGCGCGCTCGTTGCGCCGCGCTCCAAGTGATGGAGTGGGACGAGATGGCGGTGGCGCGCGAGATCACGCGGGCGACGGCCGCGTTTCTCGAGGCGAGTCCGCAGGTGACGCCGGTCGCCGGTGCGCCTGGATGCTGGTGGATCGGCGCGCACGGCTTCGACGGACTCGGTGGCGAGCGCGCGCTGGCGCTGGCGCTGCGGCGGATCGCGCGGCGGTGGCATCCGCGCGCCCGGGTGGCGATCGCCGACTCGTGCGTCGCCGCGCGCGCGGCGACGTGGGCGAGCGGCGGCGAACGGGGCGCGGACACGGGCGCGGGCGCGGGCGCGGGCGCGGGAATGTTCATCGTTCCGCCCGGCGGGTGCGCGGCCTACCTCGCGCCGGCGCCGCTCGCCCTCCTCCCGATGGACGAGGAGATGCGCGAGACGCTGCCGGCGCTCGGGCTGCGGACCATCGGTGCGCTCGCGGCGCTCGAACCGCTGGAGGTGGAGCGGCGGTGGGGGAACGTGGGACTCGATGCGTGGCGACTGTCGCGTGGCGACGACCGCCGGCGTCCGGTGCTCGATCGTCCGGAAGCGCGACGCGCCGTCGAGGTGGAGCTCCCCACCGCCGTTACGACGATGGAGCCGGTGCTCTTCCTCGTGCGCCCCGCGCTCGAGCGGCTGCTCGCCGAACTGGTGCGCGAGGGACGCGCCGCCGCCTCGGTGGCGATCACGCTGACGCTCGATGCGCCGGTGAGCGCGCTCCCGGCGAACGCACGCGCCCACACCGTGACGCGCGAGGTGCGCCCCGCGCGTCCGCTCGGCCGGCTCGCGCCGTTGTTCGAGCGGTGCCGGATCATGCTCGAGGGATGGGCGCTCACCGCACCGGTGTGCGGCGTCACGGTCGCCATCCCGGCCACGGCGCCTCTGTCCGGCGAGCAGGGCTCGCTGCTCGACACCGCGTGGCGCGACCCCGCGGCGCTCGACGCCACGCTCGAGCGACTGCGCGCCGAGCTCGGGCCGGCCGCGGTCGTGCGTCCGCGCGCGCGTGACGAGCATCGGCCGGAGCGGCAGGGGACGTGGGAGGAAAGGGGGAATGGGACCAATGAGACGAATTGGACGAATTGGACGAATGGGACCAATGAGACGAAGGCGGTGGCGCTCCGGCTTCTCGAGACGCCGGAGCCGGTGGAGGTCGAGATGGGGTCGCGGTCACCGAGTGTGCTGCACTGGCGCGGGCAGCGGATCGCGCTCGATCGGGCGACCGGTCCCGAGCGCCTCACCGGCGACTGGTGGAAGGGGCGCTACCAGCGCGACTACTGGCGCTGCGAGGAAGCCCCCGGCGGAGGCGAGGCGGGACACTTCCTCGTGTTCCGGGAAGAGGAAGGGTGGTACGTGCAGGGGTGGTACGATTGAAGTACGTCGAGCTCCACTGCCACTCTGCCTTCTCCCTGCTCGATGGCGCCTCATCTCCCGAGGCGCTCGTCGAGCGCGCGCAGGCGCTCGGCCATCCCGCCCTCGCGCTCACCGACCACGATGACCTCGGCGGGATCGTCCGCTTCGCCGGCGCGGCGGAGCTGGCCGGGATCGGAGGGATCATCGGGGCCGAGCTGACGGTGCGTGCGCCGGACGGTCCGGCGCCGAACCATCTCGTTCTCCTCGCCGAAACCGCGGAAGGCTACGGCAATATCGCCACGCTGATCACGCGCGGCCGCATGGATTCTCCGCGCGGACAGCCGGGAGTCTCGCTGGACACCGTCGCCCGGCACGCCCGCGGGCTGTACGCGCTCACCGGATGTCCGCGCGGTTGGGTGCCGTCGCTGGTCGCGGCGGGGGATCTCGACGGCGCGTGCGAGGCGACGGCGGCGCTGCGCGACATCTTCGAGGGGCGCGTGGCGATCGAGTGCTGGGACCACCACCTGCCCGAGGAACGCGAGGTCGTGCGCGGACTGCTGCGGATCGCCCGCGCGCTCGACATGCCGTGGGCCGTGACCAACGACGTGCATTACGCGACGCCGCCGGGACGGATCGTGCACGACGTGCTGTCCGCGATTCGGCACGAGCGCACGCTCGACGAGATGGGAACGCGGCTGCGCCCGAACGGCGAGTGGTACCTGAAGAGCGCCGCGCAGATGCGGCGGCGGTGGCAGCACGCGCCGGAGGGGATCCGCGCGACTCTGGAGATCGCCGAGCGGTGCGCGTTCCGGCTCGGTGACCTGCGTCCGACGCTCCCCGGGTTCCCGCTCCCATCCGGCGTCACCGCCGACGAGTATCTGGCCCGGCTGGTCGAGCAGGGCGCGCACGAGCGGTGGGGGAACGCGCCGACCGAGGCGCACGCCAGGCAGCTCGCCCACGAGCTGGGGCTGATCGCGAAGCTCGGGCTCGCCGGATTCTTTCTCATAGTCTGGGACATCGTCCGCTTCGCGCGCCGCGAGGGAGTGCTCTGCCAGGGTCGCGGCTCGGCGGCCAACTCCGCGGTCTGCTACTGCCTCGGGATAACCGCGATCGATCCGGTGAAGATGGGTCTCCTGTTCGAGCGCTTCCTGACCGAGGAGCGCAAGGAGGCACCGGACATCGATCTCGACTTCGCCCACCGCGACCGCGAGAAGGTCCTCCAGTACGTGTACGAGCGCTACGGGCGCGAGCACGCCGCAATGGTGTGCGAGCAGATCAGCTACCGTGGGCGCAGCGCGGTACGCGACGCCGCGCGTGTGCTCGGGTTCTCGGTCGAGCAGGCGAACGCGCTGTCGCTCCTCGCCGACCGGTTCTCGGCGCGGGCGACGGCGGAACGGCTGGGGGGAGAGGGAGGGGATAGGGGAGAGGGGATAGGGGAGAGGGACGAGGGACGAGGGACGAGGGACGAGGATGCGGCAGCAGGCGGCAGTGCGGCCGATGCGGGCGCCGAGTGTGCCCTCGCCGAGCGTGCCCTCGCCGAGCGCGCGCTGGCCGACGCGCTCTCGTCGCGGATGATTCACGGGACCGAGGCGATGACGCGGACGATCGAGGAGAAGGATGCCGCCCGGCGTGACGGCGGGATCCCGCGCAAGGCCACTGCACGCGAGAAGGGCGGACCCGGCGCCGACGGTCCGATGCCGACGCCGGCCTCGCCCGTCGCCGCCGCACTCGGCTCCCATCTCGGCGGCGGAACGAATCCATCGGAACCGGACGACCGGGCTGTGCCCCACACGCCGCGGCCCGCGACGCAACCATCCGCACCACGATCCTCGCCGCTCCCGGCGCTGGGTCTCGATCCCGCCGACCCACGCGTCCGCGCGCTGACCTCGATCGTCCAGGGACTCCACGACATCCCCCGCCACCGATCGATCCACGTCGGCGGGTTCGTGCTGACCGCGCAGCCGCTATCCACCATCGTACCGATCGAGCCGGCCTCGATGGCCGACCGCACCGTCATCCAGTGGGAGAAGGATGATCTCGATCCGATCGGGCTGGTGAAGATCGACCTGCTCGGGCTCGGGATGCTGACCGTCCTCCAGGATTGCCTCAAGTACGTCCGGCAGACGCGCGGCGTCACGATCGATCTTGCGCAGCTCGAGATGACCGACCAGGCCGTCTACGATGACCTCTGCCGCGCCGACACGATCGGGCTGTTCCAGGTCGAGAGCCGCGCGCAGATGAACACGCTCCCCCGCCTGAAACCGCGCTGCTTCTACGACCTCGTGGTCGAGGTCGCGCTCATCCGCCCGGGACCGATACAGGGAGAGATGGTGCACCCGTACCTCCGCCGCCGTGCAGGGGAGGAGGAGGTGACGTATCCTCACCCGACGCTCGAGCCGATCCTCAGGCGAACGCTGGGCGTCCCGCTGTTCCAGGAGCAGGGAATGCAGGTGGCGATCACCGCCGCTGGCTTCACGCCGGGCGAGGCCGACGCGCTGCGCCGGGCGATGGGACACAAGCGGAGCCACGAGCGGATGGCGGCGATCTGCGAGCGCCTGATCGAGGGGATGCGCCGCAACGGGATCCCCGAGGAGACGGGGCGCAGAATCTACAACCAGATCAACGCGTTCGCCGACTACGGCTTTCCCGAGTCGCACGCCGCGAGCTTCGCGTTGATCGTCTACGCCTCGGCCTGGCTCCGCCACTACTACACACCGGAGTTCACCGCCGCGATTCTCAACGCGCAGCCGATGGGCTTCTACGCGCCGGGGACGCTGATCGAGGATGCGCGGCGGCACGGGGTGGAGGTGCGGCCGGTGGACCTCACGAAATCGGAGTGGGACTGCACGCTGGAGGAGCGGAGGAGCTCTCCCCGACCGAATCAGAACGCATCGAGCAATGCCCCGGGTGTGCAGCGTGCGCCCGCGGTCCGCCTCGGCGTCCGGATGATCCGCGGGCTCGGGACGAGAGCGAAGGAGAATCTCGAGCGGGCGCTAACCGGCGGGCCGTTCACGTCGATCGGAGATGTCGTGCGGCGGATCGGGTTCGATCGCCGGGCGCTGCGGTCGCTTGCCGAGGCGGGAGCGCTCGATGCGTTCGCCGCCGGGGAACCGGATCTTCGGCGGAGGCGCGCGGCGTTGTGGGAGGTACTCGAGGAGGTCCGCGGCGAAGCCGGGCCGCTGGCGCCTGCGCGCGCGGCAGTGCGGCCGCCGCCGGTGCCGGCGATGGCGCCGGCCGAGCTCACCGAGGCGGACTACCGGATGACCGGCGTGTCGCTCAACGGGCACCCGATGCGGCACCTGCGGCCGATGCTGGCGCCGAACGGCGTGCTCTCGGCGCGCGAGGTGGCGCGGACGCCCGACGGCGCGCGGATCGCCGTCGCCGGGCTGGTGATCTGCCGCCAGCGCCCGGGCACGGCCAAGGGGTTCGTCTTCCTGACGCTCGAGGACGAGACGGGTCTGGTGAACATCGTCGTCACGCCGAAGCGCTTCGAGCGACAGGCGCTGCTGCTCACGACGTCACCGCTGCTGCTCGTGCGCGGTGTGCTGGAGGTGGAAGGCCGCGTCCGCAACCTCAAGGGGGAGCAGTTCCGCGAGCTGATGGCCGGCGCGGGGGAGGAGTGGGCGCCGGGGCACGACTTTCATTGAGCCGCGAGGCGTGGGGAGCGCTCGCCGGCTGTTAGCAACTGCTACACTGGCCGTCTGTCCTCGCGCGCTCGAGCAACGCCGCGAGCCGCTGCCTCGCCTCGTCGTGGACATCTTCGGCAACGACACGATGTCCCTGGCACCCGTCACCGTAGGGTAGGGCCTACGTCAGGAACCGCCGGACGAACTCCTCCATCTTCGCCAGATCGATCGACGCGTCCTTGCACGGCCCGTTCGGCAGCGACATGGTGAGACCGAGCACCGGCACGCGCCCGGCGACGTCGTGCAGCCCGCTGACCATGTCGCGTTCGCAGGCCACGGCGACCACCGCCTTCGGCCGCCGCTCACGGATCACGCGGCGCGCCAGCTGACCGCGGGTCGCCACGAACGCGCTCACGTTGTAGCGGCGGGCGATGTCCAGCACGCCGTCGAGCGCGGCCCGCGACAGGCATCGGGGGATCAGGATCAGGAGCTCGTTTGCCGAGACCTTGCGGCTCCGCGCCTCGGCCAGCCGGTCGTACACCTTGACCGTGGCGTGGCCGGTCCAGTCCCGCCCGGCGCCGAACAGCTCGCCGACGCGCCAGGCAAGCGGCATCGTCATCAGCATCAGGCCGCGCTCGGCGAGCCGCTCGGGAAGGAGCGGCCGGCTGGTGAGGTACGATGCGACGAGAAGCGCCAGCCACAGCCCCCAGAGCAGGAGCGAACCGGTGATCGCGACGTACAGCGCGACCGGGAGCCAGGGCGCCAGAACGGCCAGCCGCGGCGCGAGCAGGAACACGGCGACAGCGAGCACCGCGTGGGCGATGAAAAATCCGAGGGCCGTGAAGATGAAATAACGCCGCGCCGGGGCGGTGAACTCACCGCCGTTCGGCAACGGCGTTCCGTCCCATTCGTCCCACTCGTGACCGAGACGGCGATCGGTCTCTATCTTCACCAGCACGTCCGAGCGCCGGGAAGGATCGGCGCCCGCTGGGTTTCCCTCTGGAAGTGACATTGTCGCATGATGTCCCTGTACATCGAGGGTTGTCAACATCGACACATGGGCCCATGGTGAGAGGATGAGACCCACGGGGTTTCGCGGGATCTTCCGCACTGATGAGCTCGCGCGCGCCGTGTACAGCGAGGGCGCGGGGATCGCGCGCATCCTTCCGCTGGCCGTTGCAGTTCCGGCGGACGCCGAGGATGTGCGCGCGCTCGTGGCGTGGGCGCACGCGACGGCGACGCCGCTCGTCCCGCGTGGCTCTGGGAGCGGCATGGCCGGCGGCGCGACGGGCAGCGGCGTGATCGTCGACCTGAGCCGGCTGGCGGCGACCGGCGCGGTGGACACGGAGCGGCGGCTGGTCGAAACGGGGGCCGGCACGCTGCGCGCCGCGGTCGATGCCCAGGCGCGCGCCGTCGGCCTGCGCTTCCCGGTCGATCCGTCGAGCGGGCAGTTCTGCACCGTCGGCGGCATGGCATCGACCAACGCCGCCGGCGCGCACACGCTCCGCTACGGCGCGATGCGCGAGTGGATCGCGGCCCTCGACTGCGTGTTCGAGGACGGCTCGCGGGCGATGGTCAGGCGCGGCGAGGAGCCGCCGCTGGAGATCCCGGCGGTCCGCAGGTTCATGGAGGACGTCAGCCCTACCATTACCGACAGCGCGCCGGCGGTCGGCCCGACCGGTCTCCGGAAACAATCCTCGGGCTACGCAATGGTCGAGTACGCGCGAAGTCGTGAGCTGGTGGACCTGCTCGTGGGGAGCGAGGGAACGCTGGCGCTGTTCGTCGGGCTCGAGCTCTCACTGGCGCCGGCGCCGGCGGCGACGATCAGTCTTCTCGCCGCGTTCGACGATCTCGACGCCGCCGTGCGAGCTGCCGGCGATGCGCGGCGCCAGGGCGCGAGCGCGTGCGAGCTGCTCGACCGAACGTTCCTCGAGGTCGCCGCCATGGGCGACCGGCCGCTGCCCGTTCCCGCCGGCACGGAGGCCGTGCTGCTCACCGAAGTAGAGGGCGAGAGCACCGCCGAAGCCGCGGACGCGGGCACCTCGCTCAAGCGCGCGTTCCTCGACGCCGGCGCGGTGGAGGTGACGCTGGCCTACACACCCGAGGTCGAGGACGCGCTCTGGGCGCTCCGGCACGCCGCCAGCCCGATCCTCAGCCGCCTCGATCAGCGGCTCAAGTCGATGCAGTTCATCGAGGACGGAGCCGTGCCGCCCGAACGGCTCGCCGACTACGTGCTCGGCGTGCGCGCCGCCCTGGAGGCGCACGATGTGCGCGGCGTGATCTTCGGCCACGCCGGCGACGGTCACATCCACGTCAACCCGCTGGTCGACGTCGGCCGCCCCGACTGGCGCGAGCGCGTTGCACGACTCCTCGACGATGTCGTGGATCTCACGGCGCGACTCGGCGGCACACTCACCGGCGAGCACGGCGATGGCCGGCTTCGCGCGCCCGTCCTCGATCGGATCTGGTCTCCGGAGGCCCTGGCAATGTTCGCCCGCGTGAAAGGCGCCTTCGACCCCGCCGGCATCCTCAACCCGGGCGTCAAGATCCCGCTCGACGGACAACAGCCGATCGACGCCGTGAAATACGACCCGTCGCTCCCGCCGCTTCCCGATCGCGCCCGACGGGCGCTCGATCACGTGGAGCGCGAGCGCGCGTATCACAGGTTCAGGCTCGCGCTGCTGGACGAGATGGGGTGAGAGCGAGGGGAAAGGGCCGAGGGGCGAGGGACGAGGGACGAGGGATAGGATTCGGCGCCACGAAGCGGAGATGAGCTCCTTCCAGATCCGCCGTCTCCCGATCGCCGTTCGCTCTTCGCTCGTTCGTTTCTCGTCCCTCGTCCCTCGTCCCTCGTCCCATTACCTTCCGCCATGTTTCTCACCGAACCCAGGGTCACCGTTCTCGCCCGCCCATCGTTCGCCGAGCCGGCGCACCTTCCCGTCAACTGGCTCGGCGAGAGCAGCGACGGCGAACGGCTCGCCGAGTTCGCCGGCCGGCTCTGCTACATGAGCCAGCGGAATCCCGCCAACCGCGCCACGCGCGACTACCTCGAGAACATCAAGAAGCAGGGGCATGGCAGCGTCCTCGAGCACGCCAACTACTCGTTGCTCCTCGAGGGTGTGAGCCGGTCGCTGACGCACGAGCTGGTGCGGCATCGAGCCGGGTTCGCCTTCAGCCAGTTGTCTCAGCGGTACGTGGACGAGAGCGACGCGAAGTTCGTCGTTCCGCCGGCCATCATCGGCGACGAGGCGCTCGAGGGCGCCTGGCGCGCCCAGATGGAGGCGGCGCTGGCGGCGTACGTCTCGCTGGTCGAGCAGCTGATGACCCGCTACGGCTGGGTGGCCGACCGCGTGCACCGGCGGAAGATGGCGCGCGAGGCGGCCCGCGGCGTTCTCCCCAACTCGACCGAGACCAAGATCGTCGTCACGGCCAACGCCCGTGCCTGGCGCACCATGCTCGAGCTTCGCACGAGCGAGGGTGCCGAGCTGGAGATCCGCCGGACGGCCGTCGCCGTGCTCCGCGTGCTGCTTGCCGAGGCGCCGGCGTTCTTCTCCGACTTCGAGATCTACGAGGCTGAGGATCGGCGGGAGGCGGCGAGGCTCCAGTACCACAAGGTTTGAAGGCCCGGGACCGGTCGCGCGTATACGTCATGAGGGCGCCGGCCCGTGTGCCGCATCGGCCGTCCACGTCCTCGCTGGCATGTACCGATCAACCGGGCCTCGACCATGCGACACCTGATCGTCCTTCTTCTTTCGCTGGCCGTGCTGCCCGTCGCCGCGGCGGCGCAGGAGCCGGCCGCGTCGCCCTGGCAGGACGCCGCCGTGGCATTCCTCGCTTCGCTCGAGCGCGGGGAGGCGGACTCGGCGGCGGCGATGCTCGCGCCGTCGTCGCAAGGCATATCGGCCGAGCAGCTGCGGACGGTCTGGGTGCAGGTGCGGACCCAGTTCGGCCGCCTGGCGCTGCTGACGCCCGGCGCCGTTACGGCGGCCGATTCGCTCCGGCTGGTGGAGGTGAGCGCACGATTCGAGCGCGCGCGTCTGGGGATTCGTGTAACGCTCACGGCGGCGCGGCAAGTTGCCGGGTTCCACATCATGACGGTGGCACCGGTGGGCGTCGACGCGGATACGCCAGCGGCTTCGCCACCGTACGTCGACACCACCGCGTTCCGCGAGGTCACCGTCGCGATCGGCGAGGGGCGCTGGCGGCTGCCGGCGACACTCTCGATTCCGGCGACGGCTACACCCGTGCCGGCCGTGGTGCTCGTCTACGGCTCGGGTCCCAACGATCGCGATGGCACGATCGGTCCCAACAAGCCCCTGCGCGACATCGCCTGGGGACTCGCATCACTCGGGATCGCCGTGCTGCGTTACGACAAGCGCACCTACGCACATGCCGGCGCGCTCGCCCCGGGCGAGACGACGCTCGGCGCCGAGGTGATCGACGACGCCCTGGCGGCGCTGTCGTTCGTGCGCGCCCGTACAGAGATCGATGCCTCGCGCGTGGTGCTCGTCGGACACTCGCTCGGCGGGATGCTCGCGCCGGAGATCGCCGCCCGCGACGGCCGCCTCGCCGGTGTGGCCATCCTCGCGGCGCCGGCGCGCGACATCCGGGTGGTGATCGCCGGTCAGCTCGACTACCTCGTTTCGCTCGCCCCGACCGACGCCGAGCGCGACCAGCTGCACGCGGTCGGCGCGCAGGTGGAGGCGATCCGCGCCGGCTCGCTCCCCGCCGACTCGGTCGTCCTCGGTGCGCCGGTCCGTTACTGGAACGAGCTGAGCGCCGTCGAACCCGCCGCGCGCGCGCGCACGCTGGACGTCCCGCTCCTCATCCTGCAGGGCGGACGCGACTACCAGTCGACCATGGAAGACTTCGGCCTCTGGCACGCCGCGCTCGGCGGCCGGCCCGGTGTGACGCTCCGCTCCTACCCAGCGCTCGACCACCTCTTCATGTCCGGCAGCGGCACCGCCACTCCCTCCGGGATGATGCAGCCGGGACACGTGGCCCAGCAGGTGGTGCGTGATCTGGCGGAGTGGATCGACGCGCGCGGCCGGTGAACGGCGGAGCCCACGCCGCGTCGCTCGAAAAAAAAGTCGTTGCGTCCCACCACCACCACTTTTATCCTTCTCGCCATCTGTTACTGGCATCCCTCTTGCCCCGTCTGATGCACGACGTGGCGATGTGATGTGAAAGCGCCGCGAGTGAAGCGAAGGAGTCGCCGTCCGGACGCGGACGGAACGACGAGGGAGCGGACCTTCAGCAGGACCTGGATGACGCGCATCGGTTTCGCGTACAACAAGAAGCCTGATTCTTCCTCCCGCGCCGAGCCGCTGGGCGCGGACGAAGCACCTCTCTCCGAGGAAGAACCTCCCAGTAAGCGCCGGGACGCCGAGTCCCGGTCCTCCGTGTCGCCGGCTCGCGCCGGGGTGGCTTCCGCCTCCCCTGCTCCCCGGGCCGACGACGAATTCGCCGAGTGGGATTCTCCAGAAACGATCGACGCAGTCGCCCGAGCGCTCGCTCCCCTGGGTGAGGTCATCCCGCTCGAGGCCGACGACGACTTTCCGCAGCGGCTCCGCGCCGCGCGACCGGACATGGTCTTCAACATCGCCGAGGGTCTCCGCGGCCCCAACCGCGAGTCGCACGTCCCGGCGATCTGCGAGTTCTACGGCATCCCGTACTCGGGGAGCGACCCGTTCACTCTTTCACTCTGCCTCCACAAGGCACGCACCAAGGAAACGCTGGCCTGGCACGGCGTGCCGACAGCGCCGTTCGCGCTGATCGAATCGCTCGACCAGCTCGCTGCCCTTCCCGCCCGGCTGGCACCGGACACGCCGGCCGGCGATCTGTCGCGCCTGCTGGCCCGCGGCGCGATGCGCTTCCCGCTGTTCGTGAAGCCGGAGCACGAGGGGTCGTCCAAGGGAATCACGGAGCGGAATCTCTGCCGCGACCGGCGCGAGCTGGAGTCGCGCGTCGCCACGCTTCTCGAGACCTACGCGCAGCCGGTTCTGGTGGAGGAGTTTCTCCCCGGAGCGGAGTTCACCTGCGCCGTGCTCGGAAACGGCGGCGGCGCACGCGTACTGCCGATCGTCGGCCTGAACTTCGGTTCGCTCCCGCCGGGCGTGCTACCGGTGTACGGATTCGAGGCGAAGTGGATCTGGGACAGGCCGGAGCGGCCGCTCGAGATCTTCGAGTGTCCGGCCCGGATCGACGAGCGTCTGGAGCGGGAGATCGAGCGCGTGGCGCTGCGCGCTTACGCCGTGCTCGGCTGCCGCGACTGGAGCCGGATCGATGTTCGGCTGGACGCGCGCGGAGTACCGAACGTGATCGAGGTGAACCCGCTTCCCGGCGTGCTCCCCGACCCGGCGGACAACTCGTGCTTTCCCAAGGCGGCACGCGCCGCCGGTATCGGCTACGAAGCGCTGATCCAGACCTGCCTGCGACACGCCGCCGAGCGACAGGCGGTGCCGCTCCCGTTTGCTGCCGCGCCGGCATTCGCCGGCGCCGGCGCGCCGGACTGATCTCTCCAGCCCGAGGAGCCCGCCGATGAAGGTCGCTCTCCTGTTCGATGGAATCTCGGCGCTGGGGGCCGAGCCCGACCAGCTGATCCTCGACACCGTCGAGGCGGTCGAGCGGATCCTGCGTGACGATGGCGAGGAGGTCGTCCGCCTGCCGGTGACCGCCGACGGCCGATGGATCGAGCGCCTGCGTCGCGGCAAGTTCGACCTGGCGTTCAATCTCTGCGAGGGGATCGACGGCGTTTCGGCTTGCGAGCCAGCGGTGATCTCGGTGCTCGAGCTGCTCGGCGTCCCGTTCACGGGCAGCTCGAGCTGGACCACCTCCGTCTGCCTGCGCAAGCCACTCGTCAACGCGATGCTCGGCGGCGCCGGGCTTCCGGTCCCGCGGTGGGGCGTGGTACGGCGCGGCGAGCCGCTGCCGACGATCGGGTTTCCGGCCATCTGCAAGCCGGCGGAGGAGGACGCGTCGATCGGGATCGAGCAGCGCTCGGTCGTCCGCACGGTGCGCGCGCTCGCCGAGCGCGTCGAGGCGATGCACGAGCGGTGGGAGGAGATCCTGGTCCAGCGCTACATCGAGGGCCGCGAGGTCAACGTCGGCATCGTCGGCGCCCGTGTGCTGCCGATCTCCGAGATCCGGTTCGACGCGCTTCCGCGCGGGATGTGGCGGATCGTGTCCTACCGCTCGAAGTGGGAGACGGGCAGCGACGAGGACCTCGGCGCCGCGCCGCATTGCCCGGCGGACCTCGACAGCGAGCTCGCCGCGGAGCTCGCCGCCATCGCGCTCGGAGCGTGGCGCGCCGTCGGCGGCGAGGGTTACGGTCGCGTGGATCTGCGCCTCGACCGCTCGGGCCGGCCGTGGCTGCTCGAGGTCAACGCGAACCCCGACATCGCGCCGGACGCGGGACTGGCGCGCATGGCGCGGGTGAACGGCCAGGAGTACCCCGAACTGGTGCGCGAGCTCTGCCGGCTGGCACTGGAGCGAGGCGCGTCAACCGTGCCCGTGGCGACGCGCTGGGCGCTCGCCCAGCGGCTGTCCGGGCTCGAGCACCTCACCGGTACGGGGCCGCATTGACGCGCGCCGCGATACGCACCGGACCGCTCTCGCCGCGCCACCGTGCGCGGGTGCAGGAGATCCTCGAGGCAACGGGGGTCTTTCGCGGCGACGAGATCAAGGTGGCGCTCGAGCTGTTCGACGAAACGAATGAGACCAAAGGGACCAATTCGTCCAATTCGTCCAATTCGTCCAATTCGTCCAATTCGTCCAATTCGTCCAATTCGTCTCCTTCCCCCGCATACGTCTTTCTCGGCGCCTTCACCCCGGAAGACGAGCTGGTGGGCTATGCCTGCTACGGCCCCACGCCCGGCACGGATCGCACCTGGGATCTCTACTGGATCGCCATGCATCCGTCGGCGCAGGGGACCGGCAGCGGAACCACTCTCCTCTCCGAGGTTGAGCGAAGGCTCGAGGATACCGACGCCAGGTTGCTCCTAGTCGAAACCTCGTCCCGATCCGAGTACCGGGCGACGCACGAGTTCTACCGCGCCCGCGGCTACGCCGAGGCCGCCCGCATGCGCGACTTCTACGCGCCGTCCGACGACCGGATCATCTTCACCAAACGGTTCCACCCACGCCCAACGGGGCAGGGAGCAGTAGCTCAATGAGTGAATGGCAGCGCATTCTGCGGGAGGGAAGCATCGACTCGCTCGACGCACTGGCCGAGAAGTTCGGCCGGGACGTCATCGACGTCGAGGCGCTCCGTCCCGCCTTCGACAATTTCCAGATGCGGCTGACGCCGGCCGTGCTGGAGCAGATCAGGGAAGTCGGCGACGCCAACTGGAACCAGTACGTGCCGACGGTGCAGGAGCTGGACATCGTCGACGGTATCATCGACTCGCTCGATGAGGACGCCGACTCGCCCGTGCCCAACATCACCCACCGGTATCCGGACCGGGCGCTGTTCCTGGTGAGCCCGGTCTGCGCCAGCTACTGCCGCTTCTGCACGCGGCGGCGGAAGGTCGGCGATCCGGAGAAGATCCCGCTCAACCAGTACGATTCGGCGTTCGCCTACCTGGCGCAGCACTCGGAGATCCGCGACGTGATCCTCAGCGGCGGCGATCCGATGATGTTGAGCGATCGGCGCCTCGAGTACATCTTCCAGAAGTTGCGCGAGATTCCGCACATCGAGATCATCCGGATCGGGAGCCGGATCACCTCGCACCTGCCGGAGCGGATCACGCCGGAGTTCTGCGAGATGGTGAAGAAGTACCACCCGGTGTACATGAACACGCACTTCAACCACCCTTCGGAGCTGACGCCGGCCGCGGTGGCCGCGCTCGGCCGGCTGGCCGACGCCGGGGTCCCGCTCGGGTGTCAAACGGTTCTTCTGCGCGGAGTGAACGACGAGCCGGCGATCATGAAGGAGCTGATGCAGAAGCTCCTCAGGGCGCGCGTTCGGCCGTACTACATTTACATGTGCGACCAGGTGGCGGGCGGGGAGCACTTCCGCACCTCGCTCAAGAAGGGGCTGGAAGTCATCAAGGCGCTCCGCGGATGGACGTCGGGGCTGGCCGTGCCGCACTTCGTGATCGACGCGCCGGGCGGCGGCGGGAAGATTCCGCTGCTGCCGGAATATGTGGAGGAGATCACGGACGAAGAGGTGGTCGTTCGCAATTATGCGGGCGAGCGGTTCGTCTACCGGCAGCCATTGCAGCCGGCGGCGGCGTGCGGGACGATCGAGACGGCGCCGGACATCGTGCCGATCGAGGTCGGGAAGTCGGTGGTGAAGAAGAAGAGGGCTTCCGGCGGTCGCCGGAAGAAGTCGGCGACGGGGTGATCGAGTCCGGGCTCGTTCCCTTGCTCGTCCGACTAGGTTCGGGGCCGTGTTCCGAAAGGGATGCGGCCTCGTTCCGTTTCGTGATGCTCGCCGTCCCATGGCTGCCGCTGGAATCCTATCGCGACCCGGAAGGCCGCAACGATGTCGCCCGTGAGCACGACACCGAACTGGCCAAGGCCTATCGGAAATGACGCGTTCTCACGCTCGACCGCCGACGCGTCACCCTGGTCGATGCCGTCAGCTTCGAGGTCATGGAGGCGTTGGGCGTCAAGGACGTGCTCGGGCTGGATGACGACTTTGCCGCCGCCGGCTATCGACTCGTGCCGTAGGTCGGCTACGGCACCACCCTCGCCTCCGGCTTCACGTACCGGTCGAACCAGCCGGCCATCCGCTCCATGAAGTCGAGCTGGTGCGCACGCTCGAGGAGCCCGTGCGGCTCCCGTGGATAAAGTATCATCTGCGCCGGCACGCCCCGGAGCCGCAGCGTCTGATACAGCTCCAGCGACTGCGCCGGGTGCACGCGCTCATCGGCCAGACCGTGCACCACCATCGTCGGCGGCGTCCGCTCGTTTACCCACGCCAGCGGCGATCGATCCCAGGTGAGCCCCGGGCTCTCCCACCAATAGAGATCCCAGTGCACGAGCGACATCTCGTGCGGGATGTCCGTCTGTCCGGTGAACGAGATCCAGTTGGCGATCCCGGCGAAGGTGATCCCGGCGCGGAAGCGCTCGGGGTGGCGTGCGGTGGCCCACGCCGAGAAGTAGCCGCCATAGGAGGTGCCGCCGATCCCGACGCGGGAGGGATCGATCAGCCCCTCCGCGGCGAGATGGTCGATCCCGTCGATCACGTCCTCGAACTCGCCGCCGCCGAGGTCGCGGTGATCGGCCTGCGCGAACGCGACGCCGCGGCCGCCGCTGCCGCGGTAGTTCGGCTCGAGCACCGCGTAGCCGCGCGCGGCCAGCACCTGAGCCGGGTACAGCGCCCGCGTCGTCCAGCCGTCGAAGCTGATCCCCTCCGGTCCGCCGTGTGGAAGAACCAGAAGCGGGTAGCGCGTGCCGGTGCGCTCCTCGAACGGCCGCGTGAGGACACCCTCGATCCGGTCGCCGTGGCGGTTCGTCCAGGTGATCGTCTCCTGCCGCGCCAGACGGACGTTCTGGAGAAAGGGATTGTGGCGCGTCACCCGGCGCAGCGCCGGCTGGCGCAGCGTGCCGACGTAGACCTCGCTCGGGTGCTGCGCGGCGTTCGCCGGCACGGCGAAGGTCGCGCGCGCGCGATCGAAGCTTGCCGACTGGAAGATCTCCGCGCCGCGTCCGAGGACGCGCTCGATCGCTCCACCAGCAGCCCGCACGCGGTTGAGCGCCGTCTTCGTACCCTCGGCCGCTACGAAGAGCACCGTCTGCGGGTCCTGCCAACCGACCCAGACGGCGCTCCCCTCGAAGCCCGGCGTGAGGTTCACCGGCGTCCCGCCGCCGCGGCCGACGACGAACACGCTCTGCGCCAGCGGATCGTTCAGCGCCACCGCGCCGAGCCAGGCGAGCCGCTGTCCATCCGGCGACCAGGCCATCGGGCCCAGCTTGCCCTCCGTCGAGGCGAGCGTCGAGAGCGCTCCCCCCGCGACGGGGACGGTCATCAGCCGGCGGAACATGTAGTCGGCATCGATGTCCGTCTCGCGCGTGACCTGGAGCGCGAACGTCGCGCCGTCAGGCGACCAGGCGAAGTCGCGCACCGAAAGCGTGTCCGGCGTGACCGCGCGCCGATCCCCGCCGCCGACGTTCTCCACCCAGAGCCGGATGTGCCGCCGCGGCTGATCCTCCCCGAACACCTGCATGTCATACCCGCGCGCCCGACGCGCCACCACCTGCGGGTCCTCGGGCGACATCGATGTGTACGCGATCCGGCGGCCGTCGGGAGAGAACGCGAACGCCATCACGCCGGTGGGGGAGTCGGTGAGCCGACGCGGCGTCCCCCCCGCGGCCGGCACGCCGTAGACCTGCGCCTGCTGATGCTGATCGGCGAGGCGGGTGAGAAACGCCAGCGTCGAACCGTCGGGCGACCAGTCCGGCCTGCCGGCGGTCTGCGGCCGCTGAACGATCGGGCGCGGGTCGCCACCCGCCGCGGCGACGATCCACAGCCCGCTCTGCGGCCGGCCGGTGGTCGTGTCCTCGAGCGGGCGCGGGTGCGATACCGTGTAGGCCACCCAGCGACCGTCGGGGCTCATCGCGACGCCGGTGACGGCGTCGAGACGTGTGACCTGTTCGGGGGTGATCTGGCTCGCCGCGACGGCCGGTAGGCAGAAGGCGAGCGGGAGGGCGAGAACGAGCGCGAGAACGGCGCGAGCGCGCGGACGGCGGACGTCGTGCAGGGGCATCGGATCTCCTGAAATCCGGTTCGCCTCAAGCTGGCCACCGCGCAGGGCGGCGGCAAGTCGAGTCGAGGGGTGCCGCGTACTATGCCAGCGCGGCCCGCACCTTCGCCAGCAGTTCCTGCGGCCGGTAGGGTTTCTGGATGAAAACCGTACGCTCGTCCTCGAGCCGCCCGCCCACCGTCTGCTCGGCGTAGCCGCTGGACAGGATCACCGGGACCTTCGGGCGAATGCGCCGCAGCGCATCGAGCGTCTCGCCGCCGCCGAGGTGCGGCATCATCCAGTCCAGGAGCACCAGACGGATCGTGTCCGGCGAGCGCGTGAAGAGCGCTATCGCCTCGCGACCATCGGTCGCACCGAGCACGTCGAATCCCGAGGCCTCGAGCACCCGCACGGCCAGTGTGCGGACCATCTCCTCGTCATCCACCACTAGGATGCGACCGCTTCCGCGCCACGGCGAGCCGGCGCGGACCGCGATCGGACCGGTCACCGGCTCGCTGCGCGCGAGCGGCGGCGCCAGTGCGGGGAGGAGCAGCCGGAAGGCGCTGCCCGCGCCCGGAGCGCTTTCGACGGTGATCGCACCCCGGTGGCCGCGCACGATGCCCAGCGTCGCCGCGAGTCCGAGGCCGCGCCCCGTGAACTTCGTCGTGAAGAACGGATCGAAGATGCGCGCGCGCGTCCCGTAGTCCATTCCGCAGCCGGTGTCGCGCACCTCGAGGAACACGTATCGGCCTTCCGGGAGCTGCTCGTCGATGAAGCTCCCCGCCAGTTCCGCCCGCGTCGCCTCGACCACTCCGGTGGTGACGGTGATCGTTCCGCCGTCATCGCCGAGCGCGTCGGAAGCGTTGGTGATGAGGTTCATCACGAGCTGGCGCAGCTGCGTGGCGTCGCCCTCGCACTCGGGGATCGACTCCGGAACGCGCAGGTCGAGCACCGCCTTCTTCGAGATCACCGACGCCAGAAGACCGGCCATCTCGTTGACCAACGCGCCGAGGTCGATGCGCTGGATCACGAACGCGCCGCGGCCCGAGTAGGCGAGCATCTGTCGGGTCAGGTCGGCCGCTCGTCTCGCCGCGGTCTCGATCTGCACGAGGCTCTCCGACGGGTCCTCGCCCTCATCGACTTCGCCGCGGGCGAGACTGGCGTTGCCGAGGATCCCGGCGAGCAGATTGTTGAAGTCGTGGGCGACGCCGCCGGCGAGGACGCCCAGGCTCTCCAGCTTCTGCGTCTGACCGAGCTGTTCGTCGATCCTCCGGCGATCCTCCTCGTTGCGCATGCGCTCGAGCTCGGCCGACGCGCGGGAGGCGAAGATGGCGAGGATCGAATCGGCGATCCCGGCGGTCGGGAGCGGACGGTCGTGCATGACGACCAGGACGCCAATCGGCGTGCCCCGCCGGTCGAGCAGCGGTGCACCGAGGTACGCGTCCACCCCCATCGACGCGAGCAGGGCATCATCGGGGTAGAGCGCCGCGGCACCGCTCTGAATGTGACACGACCGGGGGCCATGTTCGCTACCCGGTTGCAGGCCGACACAGTCAGCGCACGGCGTGCCGGCGAGCGGATACTCGAGACCATCGGCCAGAGCGCCGTCGGCCCACAGCGCGAGCGTGCGCGCACGGTCGCGCGCCTCTTCCGGGATCACGGCAACGAGGGCCCAGCGGGCGCCGAGCGCTGAGGCAAGGTGCCGAACGAGCGACGTCAGGAAGGCACCGCCGGTGACGCCAGCCGTGCCTTCGATGATCTGCCGCAGCATTGTCTCGGTCCGCCGGCGCTCGACGACGCTCGCGCCGACGAGGAGCGCCGTCACCGCCATGACGCTGCTGAACGTCGCCACGAGCAGCAGGCTCTCCTGCATCTCCTCGCGGGCGAGGCTGCCGTGCCCCCGCACCGTCGCCAGCACGGCTATGCCGGAGACGATCAGCGTGGCCAGCGTGCCTCCGCGATGCCCGTGACGAATCGTCATCCAGAGCACCAGCGGGATGATCGCGTAGGCCAGCGGGTACTCGACACGGGCGTCGGCGATGTACTCCCGGAACACCAGCAGACTGAGGCCGACGAGCCCGGCGAGCATCGCCCAGAAGCTCGGCGTTCGCCACGGCCCGCGGACGGCCTCGGGGCGCGCCCAGGCGAGGATCGCCGGCGCGATGACCAGGACGCCGAGGACGTCGCCGAGCCACCAGACACGCCAGGTGTCGAGCGCCGCGCTCGCCGGGACGGCACCGCTCGACCACAGGGCGAAGGTGCCGATCGCCGCCGCGACCACCGGACCCGCCAGGCCGATCACGATCAGGCGAAGCGTGTCGTCCGGCCTGTCGAGCGGCGAGCGGCCGAGAGTGAGGCGCTGGAGTACCATCACGCTTCCGACCGCGACCAGCGTATTGCCGGTGCTGATCAGCACGACCGACGAGAACGGCGCCGAGCCGATGATGGTCTCGACCAGTATGCCGAGCGCAACGCCCGGCCAGTACCGCACGCCGAGCAGCAGGAGCATCGCGATCGCGATCCCCGATGGCGGCCACACCGGGCTGACCGACCGCTCCACGAACGACACCTCCGCCCCGATCTGCGCACCAAGGATGTAGAGGAGCGCGACGAACAGGACGCCGGCGATGTAGCGGACGCGTGGGCCGGCGTGGAGAGGCATGCGGTGGGGAAGCGTCATCCGTGGTGGTGAATGGTCGGGACGGCGAAGAGGCGGGCGGTTTCGCCGGTCATGGCTCCGAGGTTCGGAGCGGTGCCACGAATCCCCGAAGGGGACGACCGGGGATCGGGATCGAAACAGCGGCGGCGAAAGGACTTTCGCCGCCGCTCGGGGAATCGATCACGCGTCGCGAATCAGGTATCGGGGAATAGCGCGACGGTCGCTCACACGCCCACGGCCTCCTTCTCCTTCGCCGCCTCCTCGACCACCTTCTGCGCCGCGTCCGGGGGCATCTGCTCGTAGCCGTGATGCCGGCGAACGAACGTCCCTCGGCCGTGCGTCATCGACTGGAGCTGCGTCGCGTAGAGATGCAGCTCGGCTTCCGGCACCAGCGCCCGCACGACGGTCCCCGGCAGCCCCGGCTTGCCAGGCTCGGTGCCGAGGATCTGACCACGCCGCGATGAGAGGTCGCCCATCACGTCGCCGAGGTAGTCGTCCGGGGTGGTCACCTCCACTTCGTCGATCGGCTCGAGAATCACCGGCCGGCACTTCGGCCCGACGGTCCGGAAGGCCAGCATCCCCGCCATCTTGAACGACATTTCGTTCGAGTCCACCGAGTGGAAGGAGCCGTCGAACAGCTCGACCCGGAAGTCGACCATCGGATAGCCGCTGAGTATCCCGCGCTGCGAAGCCTCCTGGACCCCCTTGTCGACGGCCGGGATGTACTTGCTGGGGATCGATCCCCCGACGATCATGTCCACGAACTTGTAGCCGCCGCCGCGCGGCTCCGGCGCCAGCCGCACCCAGCAGTCGCCGAACTGCCCGCGGCCGCCCGTCTGCTTCTTGTGCCGTCCCTGCCCTTCTGCCTTGGCCGTCAGCGTCTCGCGGTAGGCGACCTTCGGCTTCGTCAGCTCCGCGCTGACGCCGAACTTGCGCTTGAGCTTCGCCATCATCACCTCGAGATGCCGCTCGCCCATGCCCGAGACCACCGTCTCGTGGGTCTCGGCGTTGTAATGCATCTCGAAGGTCGGATCCTCGTCGTGCAGTCGGTGGAGACCCTGCTGCAGCTTCTCCTCGTCGCCGCGTGTCGTCGCGTGCACGGCGAAGCTGACCAGGGGGTCGGGGAAGCGGACCTCCTTCAGGCGCACCAGATGCTCGCGCGTCGAGAGCGTGTCGTTGGTGTGTGTGTTCTTGAGCTTCGCCACGCACCCGATGTCGCCGGCGTGGAGCATCGGGACCTCGGTGCGGTCCTTCCCCTGCGAGACCGAGAGATGCGAGAGCTTCTCGGCGCCATCGCGGGTGGCATTGTAAACGTCCTGCCCGTTGTTCACCGCACCGGAGAATATCCGGAAGAACGACACGTCGCCGACGTGCGGCTCGGACTGTGTCTTGAAGACCTGCGCGACGAACGGGCGATCGTCCTCGGCGTGGATCTCGACGGTCCGATCGCCCTCCGCTCCGCGGAATGCGTGGAACTCCTCCATCTCCCAGGCCGAAGGCATCAGCTCGACCAGCTTGGTGAGGAGCGCCCGCATGCCGTAGGTCCGCTCCGCCGAGGCGACGAAGAGCGGGAAGAGCTCGCCCTTCTTCATCCCCTCCTTCATCGCGGCGATGACCTCGTCGCGGTCGATCGACGCACCATCGAGGTAGCGCTCGAGCAGATCGTCGTCGGTGGCCGCGATCGTCTCGATCAGATCCTGGTAATACAGGTCGAACTGCTCCGCGAGCTCGGCGGGGATATCGGTCTCGTCGTACTCGCCGGTCTTCGTCCCCTTCCGGTAGATGTGGGCACGGCGCGAGAAGAGGTTGAGGATGCCACTGAACTCCGGCCCCTCGCCGATCGGGATCTCGATCGGAATGACCTTGCTCGTCAGCCGGGACCTGATGTCCTCGAGCACCCGGTCGAAGTCGGCGTGCTCCTTGTCCATCATCGAGACGACGAAGAGCACCGGGTCGCGTCGCTGCACCGCCTCGCGGAACATCTTCTCGGTGCCGACCTCCACGCCCGCGGTCCCGCCGACCACGCACAACGCCCCGTCGGCGGCGGCGAGGCCGGCGATCGCATCGCCCTGGAAATCCAGATAGCCGGGGGTGTCGATGAGGTTGATCTTGGTGTCCATCCACTCGGCGAACGCGCATCCCAGGTTGATCGAGTACCCGCGCTCGATCTCCTCGTGGGAGAAGTCGGTCAGCGAGGTGCCGTCCTTCACGTTGCCATGCCGCTTGCTGGTCCCCGACACGAAGGCGAGCGCGTCGACCAGACTGGTCTTCCCGCTCGCCCCGTGTCCCACCACGGCCACGTTCCGGATTTCGGATCCTCGATACTCCCTCATGATCGGCTCCTCGCTGGCTCAGGTGAGTCTGCCCATGCGTGGCGCCTCCCGGAGCCACTCACGAAGCGTCTCGTCGGCGACGTCCGCGAGGCGCGCCGTTCCCTCCATCGCGATCGCCCTGACCGTTTCCCGGGGGTCGCTGATGCAGGCGAACACGATCGCGCCTACGGAGCCGGATGACGGCGCGGCGCTCCACAGGCGACCATCGTCGTCGGAGAACACGCGCTCGCCGCCCGACGAACGGTCGGGCATATGGCGCGCTGGGGGGTTCGTCATTCGCTCAGGCTCCGTGCGGACTTCTACACCCTGCGCCGGGACCCGGGAGGCGTCAAGGGGGATCGGCCAACCGGGGGGGAGCAGCGGGGTACCGGATGCACCGCGGGGCCGCCACCCGGCGGCCCCGCTCGACGGCGTCCGCGAACCGGGACGCTGGCGTCTACTGCACTATCGGACGAAAACGTGTGTCGCTCAGTCTCCCTCGTACTCGAAGGTGAGTCCATCGGCTTCGCGGAGGCGATCCAGCACGGTATCCAGCGTGGCCTTCGTGGCGGCGGTCGCCTCGGTCACCGGCGCCAGGGAGACGGTAATCGCCCGGCGGGCACCATCCGGCCAGTCGGGCATCGAGAGTCCGGCAACGAGTCTGCGGATCAGTTGACCGCAGTCGGCCAGCAGTCGGCCGGCCGTCTCGCGCAGCGTGTCGAGCGGGATGTCGAGATCCCGCGTCACCAGGTTACCCGAGCGATCGCGCCAGGCCGCGTCGCCGACGGCCCCTCGACCCGGCCAGAGACCGAGGTGTCGAATGGCGGCCGAGCTCTCGTCGGCGGCGCGGTGGCTCTCCACCGCCGCCGCGAGTGCCAGCGCGAGCGATTCCGGAGTCGGCAGGCCGTAGAGCGTCACGACGTCCCGGGTGGGACGTTCCGAGCCCAGCGGCGACGGCACCGAATTCACGTGCGCAAGCACCGGCGAGTGCCCGGGGTGATCCTCGACCATCACGAGGACATCCATACCCCCTCCTGTGAGTGGCAGCGCCTGCACTTGTCCTCCTCCCTCACCCCACCCGTCGAATCCACCGGCGCCGGGAACGCACGCCGGATCAGCGAGGACGAAAGGCCCTCACAAATGATGAGAACACGGGTCGCGAAACGAAGTTCCGATACTGCCGTCACGTCCGTGTCTCGATCGGCGAGCCAACACCGCGAGCAGCGCCATGCGCCACGGCCGGGCGTTCCGGAAAAGAGCAAGTCGCATACCGACCGTCAGAGCAGCGCTGCTGCAGCGAACACAGGGCTCTCAACGCGAGCCATGTCATACGTGTCCAACCGGAACGGACAGGAAGACCGGTTGACGCTGATCGCCGAGCGACGCCGGGCCGGAGGCCTGCCCTCCTCCTCGTGAGGCGCCGGCGCCACAGCCCAGGCGCCCGCCCCTCACGATTGTGACGCAACTGCTTGCCGGCGCGAACGGGATTCATATGTTGGGATCCATGAGGGAGGAGTCCGACGCGGCAAAGACGGTTCTGGTGGTCGACGACAACCAGGTGCTTCTCGGCGTCCTCGGCGTGGCGCTCGGTGCCGCGGGGTATGTCGTCGAAACCGCGACCGATGGCACGGCCGGGTTCCACAAGGCACTCGACCTGGAGCCCAGCATCGTGCTTCTGGACGTCGTGCTGCCGGGGATGAGCGGCATCGAGGTGGCGAGCGAGCTCCGGCGGCGGGCCTTTCGCGCTCCGATCCTGATGATGACCGGACGCGGCGCCGTACCCGACCGGGTGAGCGGACTGGATGCCGGGGCCGACGACTACCTCGTCAAGCCGTTCGACAACGAGGAGCTGCTCGCCCGGATCAAGGCGCTCATCCGGCGCTCCCGGATGCGCGCCGAGGACACGCTCCTCCGCGTCGCCAACCTGACGCTGGATCCGCTGACCCGCGACGTGGCCCGCGACGGGCAGCGTATCGCTCTGACGCAGACCCAGTACGCGGTGCTGGAGTACCTGATGCGCAACGCCGGGCGCCAGGTGACCCGCGACATGATCGTCGATCACGTCTGGCGCAAGCGGTCGGCCGACCCGGATACGACGATCGTGGACGTCTACGTGAACTACCTTCGGGAGAAGATCGACGCCCGTCGCCGGCCGAAGCTGCTGCACACGGTTCGGGGGGTGGGGTACGTGCTCGAGGAGCGAAGATCCCGTCGTCGGCGCGGGGCGGGAAAGCAGTAGGTCGTTCAAGGGGGTCAGAGTCGTTTAACGCAGTTCAACGACTCTGA
>DATKCV010000104.1:0-4646 GCA_035513015.1 Gemmatimonadaceae bacterium | reverse complement strand
CAAGTCCGAACGTTCTCATATTTTCCGGCTGTCGTACGCCCAGTGCAGCAGCGCCTGGCGCTGGCGCCGCCGGCAGTCGAGGTCGCCGGGCTCGCACCCCTGCCTGACCTGGGCAACGTGCCGCGCCATCTGCCGCCAGCGTCGAATCTGCCGCTCATCATCGAGGCATCGGCGGCCGCGGTAGTAGCGGCAATACCACTGGAACCACCCGCGCGGATCCTCGTGGTAGATCCACCGCTTTCGACGCCAGACGGCAAGAGGTTGAGAGGCGTTGACGCCGAAGTAGTTGAGCGCCGGATCGCGGCGTTCCGGCGACAACTTGGCGCGTTTGAACCAGCTGGCTGGGAATTCCTCGGCGCAGTCGGTCATGTACTTCCCCCCGAACACGCCTAACCGCAACAGCTCGGCCGGCTCGAGCTCGGGACGGAACCGGGGATCGAAGTTGCGCCCCGCCGGCTCGGTGAGCCAGTAGGTGTAGCCCTGCTGCATGCGGTCGTTGACTGTGATCCGTCGCATCTGCTTAAGCGTCAGTAGTGATTGCCGTCGAGCGCGAGTCTTCAAGCGAGTGCCCCGCGCGCTCAAAAGGACCCAGGTGAATACCCTGCGGTCCCCCTGACCGCAAACCCTAAGTGGTGGAGGTCGTTGCCGCCGTTCGGAAACTCCACGGAGCCGACGACGGTGCCGTAGGAGTTGGAATCGGGATCGGTGTCGATCACGCCTAACGCATCGCGACCGCCGGTATCTCCAGGCGTGAGCAGTGCGACATACGCGAGCTTCTCCGGCGGTGCGCTCATCGCGTGCCGGGGCGTGGCGTAGAAAGACGGATCGGGGCGCCAGGTAGCCATTGTGAGTGTCTCCAGTTGAGGGTCTCACAATGGGTCTGCGCGGGTGGGGGGGAAGACCGGCCAGGATTCTGGAATCGGGAATCGGGAATGGGGAATGGGGAATGGGGAATGGGGAATCGGAATCGGGAGTTCCGGCGTCCCGATCCCAACGCCCCTCCCCACGATTCCCGATTCCCGATTCCCAATTCCCAGCCGGCCGCAGGCCGCGCTATGGCTCGTACCTCGCCGCCGCCTCCGCGCGTCCCGTCTCGCCGTAGAAGCTTGCGAGCAGCGCGCGCGCATGCTTCGCGTCGTTATGCTCGTCCGGCACGTGGCGGCGGATCATTGCGTGTCCGGCCAGGAGCAGCGACTCGGCCTCCGCGTGCCGGCCCCGGCGTGCCACGATCGCGCCAAGGTCGCTGGTGAGCCGCCCGAGCATCGGGCTCTCCTGCCCGCCGGGCGTCGCGTCGCGACGAATTTCGAGTGCCGATCGCATCGTCTGCTCCGCCTCCTCGAGCTTTCCGTTCGCCACCAGCGTGTGCGCGAGATTTCCGAGCTGCCATCCGACCGCCGAGTGCTGATACCCTAATGCACGCCGCATTCGCTCGAGTGCGTCCCGCCCCTCGGCCTCCGCTTCCTCGCCGCGGCCGACTCGCATCAGGAGCAGGCCGAAGTGTCCCTTCGCCTCCGCCATCGTGGGATGGCGATCCCCCAGGAGGGCGGACAGGTCCACGAGATACTGCCGCGAGATCGCGAGGGCCTCGTCCGCCTGGCCGAGCTTCGCGAGGACGCCGGAGATGTTGCCCTGCGGATAAATCACCTGGATGTGCCGCGGGCCGAGCAGTTCGCGGCGGATGTCGAGGGCCTGGCGAAAGACGAACAGCGCCTCGACGGGCCGCTGCCGGTCGTCTTCCAGCACGTATCCGAGGTTCATCAGCGCATCGGCATACAGGGCGTGCCGGCTGCCGACGCTGTGCTCGAGAATCTGCAGCGCCTGACGAATCTTGCGTTCCGCATCGTCGTAGTCGCCGAGCCGGCGGCGCGCGCCGGCGACCTTGAGCAGCGCGTCCGCCACCAGCGTGTCGGTCGGACCCAGGGCCCTCTCGCGGACGCGCAATCCTTCCTCTGTGAGCTCGGCCGAGCGCCGGAGATCGGCGACGTACACGTAGTACGCGGCGAGCTGGAAGAGCGTCGACGCGGTCTCCGGGTGGTCGGGCCCCAGCAGTGCGCGCTGCACGTCGAGCGCGCCGTGCGCCTCCGCCAGCGCCTCCGGGTACCGGCCGATGCGACGGTACATCTCCGATAGCGCATAACGAGTCTGCGCGACCTCGAGGTTCGAGTCGCCCTGCTCGGCACGGCGGTGCGCCAGCGAGCGCTCGAGCATGTCGCGCGCCCGCTCGTACTCTCCAAAGCCCCGGTAGACCCGTGCCAGCACCTCCAGCATGCGGGCCTGCACGAGCGGTTCCCCTCCCAGGAGGTCGACCCGCACGCGGCCGCGCTCCAGCAGCGTGCGGGCGCTCAATGAATCCAGCGGCGCCGCCAACGGATCGCTCGCCTCGAAGAGCCCGAAGAGAAAGTTCGCCACCTCGTCCGACTTCCGGCGCTCGACTTCGGCCACCGCGGCGGCGCTTTGCGCGAGGTCGCGCTGCTCGCTGGCCTCCCGTGCCTGCCACAGTGCGGCGCCGGCGCCGACCACCAGGGACAGTGCGACCAGAATCCCCGCCGCCACCTGTGCGCGGTGGCGGCGCAGGAACTTGCGCGCTCGGTACGTCCGGGTATCGCGGTGCGCCTGGACGACCTGCCCTTCCAGATGACGCCCGATGTCCTGGGCGAGGAGCGCCGCCGATGCATAACGACGGCCCGGCTCCTTGCGCAGGGCCATGGCGACGATCGCATCGAGATCGCCGCGGAGCCGGGACTGCAGCCGCTCCGGCGTCGTGTGCCGCCGTTCGCTCACCGCCGTGAGCGCGGGCGCATCCGGTTCGGCGCGTGCCACGGCGAGGCTCGGGGCCTCCGGGTCCGTCTCGCACACCACGCGCGCCAGCTCGGCCGGCGCCGTGCTCGTCAGGCGGTAGGGCCGGCGTCCGGCGAGCAGCTCGTACAGCACGACCCCAAGCGCGTACACGTCACTGGCGGTGGACAAGGGGTCGCCGCGCACCTGCTCCGGACTCGCGTACTCCGGCGTCATGATGCGCAGGTCCATGCGCGTGACCGGCACCGCGACGGCGCTCATGCCGGGATTGAGCAGTTTCGCGATGCCGAAGTCGAGCAGCTGCACCCGCCCCGCCTCGGTCACCATGATGTTCCCCGGCTTGAGATCCCGGTGGATCACCAGGTTCTGATGGGCGTGGTGCACCGCCGAGCACACATCGAGAAACAGTCGCAGCCGCTCCTCGATCGTCAGGCGCTGGCGGTCGCAGTATTCCGTTATCGGCGTCCCATCGACGTACTCCATCACCAGGTACGGGAGCCTGCCGTCCGTCACGCCCCCGTCGAGCAGCTGCGCGATGTGCGGATGCACCAGCGAGGCCAGGATCTGCCGCTCGGCGACGAAGCGGCGGTGCAGCTCCTCCGCATCCGGGCTCGCCCGCAGCAGCTTTACAGCGACACGCCGGGTGAACTGCCCATCGTCGCGCTCCGCCAGGTAGACGACGCCCATTCCGCCGCGGCCCAGCTCCCGCACCACCCGATAGGCACCGATGCGCCGCTCGGCGGTCGGCCCTGGATCGGATCGGGAGAGCGGCCGGTCCAGAATGCCCCCGCCGAGGTCGTGCGCCGCCAGCAGCTCGGCGACTTCGGCGCGCAGCGCCGCATCGTCGGCACAAACGGCGGACAGCCAGACCGGCCGCTCGTCAGGCGGACGTAGCAGCGCCTGCTCGAACAGGTCGTCGAGACGGTCGTCCCGGCGGGTCCTCACTGCCCGTGGTCCGCCGGCGGGGCTGAGTTGCCGCTTCTCATGTACAGACTGCGATAGAGGTGCGCGCGCGCCTTCGTCCATTCGCGGCGAACCGTGCGCTCGGAGATCTGCAGCACCTCGGCGATCTCCCGCTCCTCCAGCCCCCCGAAGAACCGCATCTCGACTACCTGGCGCTGCCGTTCGTCCAGACGATCCAGCGCGTCGTTCAGGGCCAGCATCTCCTCGGCGTCAACGTCTACCGCCGCGTCGCCGTCCCCAAGGGTGGTCGGATGCCAATCACTCCCGCGCTTGGCGGTGTTGCGGCGGCGAGCTTGATCCACCAGTACCTGGCGCATCGCCCGCGCCGCGATCGCCATGAAATGTGTGCGACTCTCCGCATCTACCGGCGCGCCCGCTGAAAGCTTCAGCCACAGCTCGTGCACCAGCGCCGTGGCGTGGAGCGTGCGCGCGCCGAGCTCACGGCGGAGCTCACGTCCCGCCAATCGTCGCAGGTCGTCGTAGACGAGCGGGATGATACGGTCGAGCGCGCCACGGTCTCCCGCCCGTGCTGCCGCGAGCAGCTGCGTCACCTCTCCGATGGCCAACTCGTTTTGTGTGCTCATGATGTCGCGGCCCGCGGAATCGTGCGGCAGGCGCCTCATGCCAATGCTGCGCTACGAGCGGGGTTCACACAAGTCGGCGATGCCCCGGCGGCCGGGCCCACCGCATTTCGTTCGGGTCGCGGTCGAGATCGAACAGCTCCCACGCGTCCACTTCAATCCACTGCACGAATCCGATGGCGAGGTCGTACGTCTCGGACAGGATTGCGGTCGTCGCGTCGATCATCCCGGCCGACGTCCAGTCTCGGCCGCGCCTGGAAGGTCGGAGCCCGCTCTTGCGCGCGCGAAGGGATTACCGCACACTCA
>DATKCV010000103.1:0-46285 GCA_035513015.1 Gemmatimonadaceae bacterium | reverse complement strand
CGGCGATCGCGCGGGTGCGCGCGATCGCCGCCGAGTCGAGTTCCGGGCGGATGAGAACGTGCCTCGACTTGCGCTCGGCCGGCTGGACGCGATCGACGCGCAGGATGTGGTAGCCGTAGACGGTTTCGAACACCGGGCTCGTCTGGCCCGGCGGCAACGTGAACAGCCAGTACTCGAACGCCGGGACCATCGTCCCTCGCCGCGCCCATCCGAGGTCTCCGCCCAGGTCGCGCGAACCGGGGTCCATGGACTCGCGGCGGGCGATCGACTCGAAGTCGCCGCCGCGACGGAGCTCGGCAAGGATCGAATCGGCCATGGCCTTGGCAGTCGCCTTCGCCTCGTCACCCGGCTGAGGCGGTACGACTATCTGCCGGAAGGTGACGGTCGCCGGTCGCTGCTCGAATTGTCCGCGAAACTGCTCGAACGTCTCGTTGATCTCCTGTTCGGTCACCGTCACGGCTGGAAGCTTCCGTTCCTGGCGGAGCTGCTGCACGAGCATCCTCTGAAGCGCATTGCGGCGCGCCAGCTCCATCATCGTCCGCCGGTAGTCCTCGATCGACGAGAAGCCGGCGCCGATCAGCGCCTCGCGGAGCTCCGTCTCGGTCGGGAAGTTGGTCCGGATGCCGGCGATCTGCTGGTCCACCTGCTGCCGCAGATCGGCATCCGGCGGCTCGAGGCTCATCTCCCGCGCTTTCTGCACCACCAACTCCTCATCGATCATCGTCTCGAGGATCTGGCGGGCGAATGCCATCTGGCCAGCGGAGTCCCGCGGAATCTGAATGCCGCGGGCCTGCTCCTGCGTGATCGACTGGAGCACCTCGCTCCACAGGATCGGCTGTGATCCGACGACGGCGACGACGCGGTCCACCGACAGCCGGTCGAGCGACGCCTCCTGCGCCGCGACCGGCACGGCGGTGACGAGCAGCGCGGGGATGAGGATCTTCTTCAGCATCTGCACCTCGATCGCCGGTTCATCACGGCCGCGGCGGCGGCGGCGGACCGCCCTGCTGCGGCGTACCACCCTGCGGCGCCGGAGCGCCCTGCGGCATCGGCACCTGGGACTGCGGCTGCTGCGCCGCCCGCTCCGACTCGGCAGTGACCCTGATCTGCTCCGCCCGTTCCAGCGCCCGGTCGATGCCCGTATCGTTCATGCGGGACGCGTATTTCTCGCGGAGCACGGTTTGCACGGGCAGCGGAACGGGCACGTATGGCGCCTGCTGCCGGACGACCTGCTGGAGGTACGTGTCAGCGCGTGAAGCGGCGATCCGCTCACGCTCCTCATCGGTCGCGGCGGTCGAACGCAGCGAGTCGGGATCGATCTGCAGGCGTCCCCAGAGACCCATCAGCGCTGAGGAAAACGCCGAGCGCATTGCCGACAGCTCCTCCTCGGCGATCTGCACGCCGGCGCTGTCGGCCTGCTTGAGCACGAGCTCGTTGCGCACGACGTTGCGGACGAACAGTGGGAGCATCGAATCGGGCGCCTGCTGGAGCTGCGCGCGGACCTGCATGTCCGGTGGATACGAGTTGATCCACTGAACGAGTCTCGCCGCGGTCAGATCGCCGGCAGATGACGAAGCGATTACGGCCTTGTCGCTCCGATATTGCTCGGGGTTCTGCGCGATGCGGCGCACGAGCTGCGGTGCGTTGGCGCGGACCCGGACGTTCCCGCTCTCCTCGACCTGCGCCAGATAGGTGCTTTCGGCGACCTGGGCGTAACGCTGGCGGTATTCGTTGGCGAAGTCCTCGGCGACCTCGCCGTAGGGCGAGCGCTGCACGATGTGATAGCCGAACTGCGTCTGGACGAGAGGCGAGATCTGACCCGGCTGCATCGCTGCTACGGCGGCCTCGAACTCCGGCACCATCGCCCCGCGGCCGAACACCCCGAGGTAGCCGCCCTGCTCGGCGCTGCCATCCTGGCCGTGGCGGCGAGCCATCGCGGCGAAGTTGGCGGGGGTGACCTGCCCGCGCACCGACTCCGCCGCCCTGCGGACCGAGTCGCGCTGTTCCGCTGTCGCCGCCGCGGGGACGCGGAAGAGAATGTGACGCGCGGCGAGCCACTCGCCCTGATTGTACTGAGCCTCGCCTGGCTCCGGCGGCGTCGCCCAGCGCTGCGACAGGGTCTCGTAGAACATTCCGACGCGCGCCTGGGCTATCTGCGACCACATCGCCTGATCGACCGCGCTGGTGTCCCCGAGCGAGTCGCCGCGTGCGGCGGCGTGGGCCACGAGCTGATAGTCGATCCAGACGTTGGCGACGTCCAGTGCGACCTCGCGCTGCAGCGGCAACTGTGAGTTGCCGAGCAGGTCGGCGAAATGCGTGACCGAGAGCTCCTGCGAGCCGGCGTGCGCCGCGACATCCACGTGCGCAGTCATGGCCTCGCGAAGCCCCTCGCAGGCGGAAAGCGAAAGTGCCAGTGTGGTACCGAGCGCGAGAATACGCGTGCGTGTCATGATCGAGAGAGACTCCTGATATGTTGGCGAGCGGCCGTGACATACCCCGGCGGACACCGGAGGTTGCAACCGGGAGCGGCGGGCGCGCTCAGACGAGACCGCCGAGTGCGCGCACGAGCCCGTCGAGGATCGGGGCGCCGCCAAGCCGCGTGAGCTTCAGCGCAAGTGGGTGCGCCCGGCGAACCTCGGCCCGGAACTGGACCTCGTCGAACGCCGCCGAGAGCCCCTTCATGCGCGGAACTGCGTCCGCGCGAAAGGTAATACGTGCCTCCTCGCCGCGCACGAGTATCCCCTCCACGCCGAGCGCCCCGCCCGCCACCCGCATCTGGGCGGCGGCGAGCATCGCCTGTGCGGGGCCCGGGAGCGGCCCGAAGCGGTCGCGCAGCTCCTCCCGGACGGCGGCGATCTCCGCCGGCGACTCCAGGCGTGCCAGCCGGCGGTAGACGTCCAGCTTGGCCTCCTGGGCCGCCACGTAGTCGTCGGGGAGGTACGCCGGGACGTCCATCGAAACGTCGGCCGGGATCAGCCGCGGAGCCGCGTCGCCGCGCATCACGCGGCGTACGGTCTCCTCGAGCATCCGCAAGTACATGTCGAACCCCACGGCGTGCACGAAGCCCGACTGCTCCGCGCCGAGCAGGTTGCCCGCGCCCCGCAGCTCGAGGTCCTTGAGCGCGATCCGGTATCCGGCCCCGAGCTCGGTGTGGTGTTCGAGAATCTGCAACCGGCGCTCGGCGTCCTCGTCGACCGAGTCGGGGACGAGAAGGTAGCAGTACGCCCGCCGGTGCGAGCGGCCGACGCGACCTCTCAGCTGATAGAGCTGGGCGAGTCCGAAGTTGTCGGCGCGATTGACGAACATCGTGTTCGCGTTGGCGACGTCGAGCCCGGACTCGACGATCATCGTCGAGACCAGCACGTCCACTTCGCCGGCTACGAACCGGTGCATCACGTCCTCAAGGTCGCGGTCGCGCATCTGACCATGCCCGACCGCGATTCGAGCGCGGGGAAGAACACGCTGGATGTGGTCGCGAACCGCCTCGATGGTCTCTATCCGGTTGTGGACGAAGAATACCTGGCCCCCGCGGTCGAGCTCGCGGGCGATGCCCTCCTCGATCAGCCCATCGTCCCACGGCTCCACGAACGTCAGCACGGGTGAGCGGTCGCGCGGCGGCGTCTGCATGAGCGTCATGTCGCGCAGTCCGGCCAGGGAGAGGTGAAGCGTGCGCGGGATCGGCGTCGCCGTCAGCGTGAGCACGTCCGTCTCCAGCTTCAGCTGCTTGAGCCGCTCCTTGTGCTTCACGCCGAACCGGTGCTCCTCGTCGACGACGATCAGGCCGAGAGCCGCGAACGTCACGTCGGTACTCAGCACGCGGTGCGTTCCGATGACGATGTCGATCTTTCCGGAGGCGAGCTCGCCGAGGATGTCCTTCTGCTCCTTCGCCGTCTGGAACCGGCTGAGTGCCGCCACGCGGACGGGGAAGTCGGCGAGGCGCTCGGTAAACGTGCGAAGGTGCTGATCGGCGAGGATCGTGGTCGGAACGAGCACGGCGACCTGCCGGCCGGACTGCACCGTTTTGAACGCCGCCCGCACGGCGACCTCCGTCTTTCCGTAGCCGACGTCTCCCACGAGGAGACGGTCCATCGGCCTCGATCCCTCCAGGTCCTGCTTCACCTCGTCCGTGGCGCGCCGCTGGTCGGGCGTATCCTCGAACAGGAACGACGACTCGAGCTGCCGCTGCCAGGCCGTGTCGGGAACGGCCGGCGGGCGGCTGGCGACCTTGCGCCGTGCGTAAAGGTCGAGCAGCTCGACCGTCATCTCCTCGATCGCCGCGCGAGTCCGCTCGCGCTGTTGCGACCAGCGCTTGCCGCCGAGCCGGTGCAGGCGCGGCGGCGGCGCATCCTCGCCGACGTCGACCGCCGAGCGATGGCGTTCCACCTGATCGATGCGGTAGAGCGGCACGTTCAGTCGATCGCCGCCCTCGTACTCGATCACCGCCACCTCGATCGTGCTCTCGCGCACGAATACCGTCTGCATCCCCCGGTAGATGCCGACCCCGTGCTCGAGATGCACCACGAAGTCTCCCGGCTTGAGGGCGACGATCGACTCCAGGGCCGATCCCGTCGCGTAGCGCCGCTGCCGGCGGATGCGCCGTTCGCGCCGGAAGATCTCGTGATCGGTGAGCACCCGCAGTCCCCGCTCCGACTCGCCGCGAGGCGGCAGCACGAAGCCGCCGTCGAGCACGCCGATGACCAGCGCCGCCTCCGCCCGCTGACGCTCACTCTCGGCCAGCAGTTCCTCGAGCCGCTCGGCCTGGCCGGCGTTGTCGCACAGGATCACCGTCGGGATTCCGTCGCCGACGAGCCGGCGGAGCAGCCGGATGTCGCGGTTCACCGGCTCGGGCGTCTGGAACGGAAAGACGATGTGCGGCTCGCCGGCGGTCCGATCGACGAACGACAGAGTGCCGAGCCTGCCGAGAGTCGCCAGAGCCTGCTCCGGAGTCTCGAACAACTCCTCCCGCGGCGGAGCGTCCTCCCCGCGCCGCCGGGCGAGCTCGATGTGATGCCGGGCCTCCTCCCACGTGCGCCGCATCTCCGGCTCGAGCAGAGTCCCTTCGGGCAGGACCAGCACCGTGTCGGGCGGGAACAGCCGGGTCAGTGTGACGCGCTCGCCGCCGCCGATCTCTCCGGCGATCGCGCCATCTACAGGTAGCACCACGGCTACCTCGGCCGGCCGCGTGGACCGCTGGCTGGCGATGTCGAAGTGCCGAAGCTCGAGAATCTCGTCGCCCCAGAACTCGACTCGCACCGGATCGGCCATGCCGAACGAGTACACGTCGAAAATGCCGCCGCGAACGCTGAACTGCGCGACATCCTCGACCATCGGGACGCGCTCGAAGCCGATTGCCTGGAGGTGTTCGACGAGCTCCGCCGGTCGTCTGACATCGCCCTTTCGAAGCTCGAGCCGCGCAGCTCCGAGGGCGAGCGGAAGTCGTGTTCGCTCGAGGGCGGCGCGCGCCGTGGTGAGGAGGACGCGCACGCCTCCCTGGGCCACGCGCTCCAGCGTCTCGACCCGTTCGCCGGCGATCTCGGCGTGCGGCTCGGCTTCGCCGAACCCCTCGCGAGGCGGGTACAGCGCTACCGCGCCGGCCTCGGCGAGAACGGACAGGTCGGCGAGCCAACGCTCGGCCTCGGGAAGTCCTTCGGTCACGACCGCGATGAAGCGCGACGGGAGCGCGCGGGTGAGCGCGGCAACGAGCACCGCGTCGCTCGACCCCGCCAGCCCACCGACGCGGCACTGCTCCGACGTCCGGGGCAGGCGATCGAGCAGGGCGCGAAACGAAGACTGACGCTCGACCGTGTCGAGCAGCGCCGGCAGGGCCACTACGTGGTCCCGCGCCTGGCAATCCGGCCCGCGCTCCCGGCGACCATGGTCTCCAGCAGCATCGCGAGACACCCGGCGAGGAGGAAGGGGACGAGCAGCGACCGTCGGTCGGTGGAGGTGAAGACCTGGCCCTCCCACGGCTCGTCGGTCCGGATCACACGGGTCGTCCGACCGCCGAGCCGCGCCCGCAGCGCGTCGTCGGACAGTCGCGCCAGACGCGACTCATCCGGCTCGGCGTTGACGACGATCGCGCCGGAGCGCGCGCTGCCACGCAGCAGGAAGTAGACGCCCGTGCGCGGCGGTGCACGCATCGCGGCGCCGGTGAGGGAGACGCGCTCGCCGGCGGGAGTTTCGAGCGCATCGGCCCACGGCGGCCGTCGGAGGCTGTCGCCGGGATGGGCCTCCACCACGAGGTGCGGCTCCCCGGTGAGGCGCTGGCTCACCATCTCGAACAGCCACGGGACGAAGCTCGCGCGCACGGGGAGCGCCGACGATCCCGGGTCGACAGAGGAACCGAGGATGACGTAGCGGTCGCCGGCGACGATCCATGGCTCGCGCCCGATCACCGCCACCGTGTCATCGGTCGACGGCCGCGTCGCGTGCAGCTCCCAGCGGCGATTCACGTTCGTGCCATCCAGATCGCCGCCGCGGGCGGTCGCGGCGCCGGTGCGCAGCGGCCCGAACCGCCACGGCACTCCGGCGCGCTCGAGCGCCCGGTTGGCCGCGCCCAGCCGGACGGGATCGCTCGGAGGAAGTATGAACGCGGGTAGCCTCTCCAGCGCATCGGCGGGGACGATCGCGATCTCGCCACCCTTGACCAGCCGGTCCGCCGCGGTGAGCGCATCGACGGCACTTCGCACGAACGGCCCCGCCGCGGCATGTACACTCACCCGTGGCGGCGCGCCGATGCGAACGGCGAAGTGGCGAACGTCGTCGGCACGCAGCTCGTCGGGCTCGATCTCGACGGTTCCGGCGATCCAGCCGCGCTCGGGCGGCGCCGCGCGCACCTGTACGGGCGAGATGCCGCTCTCCCCGCCCCCGACCGCCGTGCCACGGGCCAGCGTGCGGCCCTCCAGGGTGATTCGGTAGGTGACGGAGTCCGGGCTCAGGACGAGCGCGTCGACGGCGCCACGGGGCGTCCACCGCACGGGATTGGCGACGGCGCCGACCACCGCACGGTTGACCGGCGCCGTCTCCGCCGGCGCATAGACGAGCGCCGGGATGTCGCCGATGGCGACGGGCTCGGTCCAGGTCGTCGCCTGACCGTCGGTCAGCACGACGATCTGGCTGGCGTCGAATCCCGCGCCGCGGGCCAGACCGGCCGCGCGGGCGACGGCCCCGCGGGGATCTGCCGCCCCGCCCAGCGGCTCCAGCTGGTCGATCGCCTGACGAAGCGCCTGCACGCTCCCACCCCACGTCCGGCCGTCGGGCGTGAGCAGCCAGAGGCGGTCAGTGGGCTCGGCGCGGTCGAGGATCTCCAGCGCCGCCGCTCGCAGACGGGCGAGCACGGGCTCGCCATCAATGATCACCGACGTGCTGAGCGAGTTGTCGAGGACGATCGCCATGGCCGTCGGAGCGTGGGCCCCACCGGCTACGCGGGCGACGGGCCGCGCGGCGGCGATGACGACGAACAGCACGGCCGCGACGCGCAGCAGCATCAGCAGAAGGTTGCGGAGACGCAGCTTGCGGCTGTGCTCCTGCTCGGCCCGGGCGAGATAGCGTGCGGCGGGAAAATCGACCCGTGTTCCGATGCGGCGCCGCCAGAGATGGATGAGCAGCGGCACCGCGACGGCCGCGGCCATCCCCAGCAGAAGCGGGGCGAGAAAGCTCACGGCAGGTCCTGGCGGGCGGCGAAGGCTCGCCGGAGCGGGACGCCGAACGGCGCGTCGGTCGAGATCACCTCGTATCCCGCTCCGGCCGCCGCCAGCGTAGCGCGCCATTCGCCAATCGCCGCCTCGACGGTGGCACGATAGGCCGTACGAACCTCGGCCACGGTAGCAGGAACACTGAGTCCCGACTCCGGATCGACGAACACGGCCTCACCACTCATCCCGAGCTCGCGCTCCGCCGGATCCATGATGTGCAGCACCGTCACGTTGTGACCGGCCGCGGTGAGCGAGCGCACCGCTCGCTCGACATCGGACACGTCCATGAGCAGATCGGAGATGAGCACGACCATCCCGCGGCGGATCACCAGTCGGGCCGCCCGCTCGAGTGCATCGGGTGCACGTGACGCCTTGCCGGCGCCGGCGTCGTCGAGGGCGGCGATGATCCGCCGCCAGTGCTGGGTGCGCGCGCGCGGCGGGATCGATGTGCGAACCTGGTCGTCGTAGCGCACGAGCCCGACCGCATCACGCTGCCGGATGAGCAGCAGAGCGAGCGCCGCGGTCAGGCGTTCGGCGTAGGCGAGCTTGGTCAGCCGCGTCGCAGCACCGCTCCATGCCATCGACCGGCTGACGTCGAGCACGATCGTGGCGCGGAGGTTCGTCTCCTCCTCGAACTGCTTGACCACCCATCGATCGGCGCGCGCGGCGATCTTCCAGTCCACGTAGCGCAGGTCGTCGCCGAACTGGTAGGGGCGGTGCTCGGCGAACTCCACCGAGAACCCGCGGCGCGGCGAGCGGTGGAGCCCGGTGATGAATCCATCGACGATCCAGCGGGCGACGATCTCGATGTGCCCGAGGGCGGCGAGACTCGCCGGATCGAAGAGATCGGCGCGCGGAGCGCGAGCACTGTCCATGTCGCGGGGAAAACTAGAAGCGCGCCGGTGCGAAGTCACGCGACTGACTGTTCATCTCGCGATGTTCGTGGGTGAGCGTCGTGAGCGCGGGGCGGGCAACGGCGGTTCGAAGGGTCAGTTCAGTCAGTTCAAGGGAGTTCAAGGGGGTCAGTTCAAGAGGGTCAGAGTCGTTGAACTCCGTTCAACGACTCTGACCCTCTTGAACTCCCTTGAACTCCCCGAACTCCTTGCTCGACCGGCGGCCCGGCCGCGGCCTTAAAGCGACCGGCTCAACGCTCTCGCGGCGGCTCCGTCGGGCGCGGCGGCTCCGTCGGGCGTGGCGGCTCGCGGCGCTCCGGCTGCTCGGCGCGCGACGGCGGGGTCTGCGCGCGAGGCGGGCTCTGAGGCTCGGCCCTCCGAGGGGGCGTTGGTTTGGACGCAGCCGGGCGTGAGGCCGGCTGGGCGCTGCGCGCCCGCTCCACCGGTGGTGACGAGGGACGCGCCGCCGCACGGGGCTCGCCGCGAGTCGCGGTCCCGCGCTGCGGCTCGGTGGCGCGAGCGCCCGTCCGCGGTGGTGGTACGCGGGCCGGATCGGTGGCCCGCCCGCGCACTACCGGCTCCTCAACCCGGCCTGCCGGCAGAACTCGCGTCGGCGGAGCGGGACGGCCCTGTGTCGCTTCGGTCGGCCGGCTGGCGCCGGCACGCCCGACAGGCTCCGGCAGCTGACGGCGCGCAACCCGCGCGTCCGTACCTTCCTGGCCCTGACCGCGCTCGAGCGGATTCGCCAGCCGGCTGCGCGGCGTGCCCTCGGTGTCGGCCCCTCTGTGCGGGAGGGAATCGAGCGTCCGCGGCGGCAGGCCCCGGAGTGTATCAGGCTGCCGCAACCGCAGCAAATTCTCGATGCTGGGGTTCGCGCCCGTTGCCGAATCAGGCGGCGTGCCTGCCTTCTGGTCGGGCTCCCGCGGCTGCGTGATCGTGCACCCGTTGTTCAGGTATTGCTGCACCTGAGTCAGCGGCGTGCCGGCTGGTATGCGGATCACGGTCTCGCCGCACAGGAGCCATACAGCATGCCCGAGCACGGTCACCGGCACGGTGTACCGCTGGATCGGTGGCGGCTCCGGCCAGATCGTCTGCGTGTCGGTGACCCAGTCTTCGGTCCCCATCGGGACGACCTCGTCGACCAGGTTGCTCATGATCGAGTTGGCGCTGAACGACGCGAACCGCGCGGCGACGAAGCCGACCCGACCATCGGTCGCCCAACGCACGGCGTCCAGATCGAGTGGCGAGGCCGAGGCTACCAGGAAGAGGTGCCGCGGCTGCATCCACGACCCTGCCGTGTGCGAAGCCGTCGCGAACGATGACATCCGCGACTGGGACCCCGCCAGAGGTACCACGTACGGGTGGTTGGAGCCGGCGCGGAGCAGCTGCGGCTGGCCGAGACGCGGGTAGAGCAGCTGCGTACCCCGGCCCGGCACGATCTCGAACACCGCGACATGCGCGGCCCTGCTCAGTCTGACACTGATGTTCCGCGTGTCATCACTCCGAAGGCCGGACGCCCAGATCCTCGCGTCGAGCGGGCCGGCGTCCATCTCCGGGGACACTGCTATTGGAACCGAAGTGTGCAGGCAGGCGGATGACACCATGAGGACCGTTCCGGTGGCAATGGCTCTGATCATGGTGACCTCCCGGTTATCGCGGCTTCGTGGTCGCAGCCTCTCGCTAACACCCGCTACGAGACTGCGCAAGTACCTCGTACCATCATGCAGCGCTAAAAGTTCCGGGCCGCCGCGCCGATCGCTTGCCGGTGCCTCGAAGCCGGCCCGACGTTGGTCGCCGCCCGGGGTCCGGCTATACTTAGTGATTCCTTTCACATGTGAAGCCAGAGCGTCGCTTGAAGCTCGACCATATACGCAACTTCTGCATCGTCGCCCACATCGACCACGGGAAGTCCACGCTCGCCGATCGGCTGATCGAGGCGACGGGGATGATCGGGAAGCGCGAAATGAAGGCTCAGGTCCTCGACACGCTGGACCTGGAGCGCGAGCGCGGCATCACGATCAAGCTCAATGCCGTGAGGATGCAGTACATCGCTGCCGACGGCCGCCCGTACGAGCTGAACCTGATCGACACTCCCGGCCACGTTGATTTTACGTACGAGGTGTCCCGTTCGTTGGCGGCATGCGAGGGGGCCATCCTCGTCGTGGACGCCTCCCAGGGAATCCAGGCGCAGACGCTCTCGAACCTGTTCCTGGCCATGGATGCGGGGCTGGAGATCGTCCCCGTCCTCAACAAGATCGACCTGCCGGGAGCGGAGCCCGAGCGGCGGAAGGGCGAGGTGCACGAGCTCCTCGGAGCCGATCCCGACGACATCCTGCTCGTCAGTGCGAAGGAAGGCCTGGGAATCTCCGAGCTGCTGGAGGAGATCGTGCGCCGCGTGCCGCCGCCGGAGGGCGATCCCGACGCGCCATTGCGGGCCCTGATCTTCGACTCGTACTATGACCGGTATCGCGGAGCGATCCCGTCGGTGCGCGTGGTCGATGGCGCTCTCCGGCCCGGGATGAAGATCACCTTCGGTGCGAGTGAGTCGGAGTACGAGGTCGACGAAGTAGGCTACAACCAGCTTCGCCAGGTGCCCGCCGAGTCACTGGCCCCGGGCGAGGTCGGCTACGTGGTGGCCAACGTCCGGCACGTCAAGGAGACGCGGGTAGGAGACACGATCTTCGACGCCGACAATCGTGCCGCCGAGCCGCTGCCCGGATACCAGGACGTGCACTCGATGGTGTTCGCCGGGCTGTATCCGACGGACACCGCGGCGTACGAGAATCTCCGCGATGCGCTCGAGCGCCTCCAGCTCAACGACGCCTCGCTGCGCTTCGAGCCGGAGACCTCCACCGCGCTCGGCTTCGGGTTCCGGTGCGGGTTTCTCGGCCTCCTGCACATGGAGATCGTGCAGGAGCGCCTCGAGCGCGAGTTCGACCTCGACCTGGTCACCACCGTCCCCAACGTGGAGTACCACGTCTACATGACCGATGGGACGATGATGATGCTGGAGAACCCGTCGAAGATGCCGGCGACGGCGAACATTGACCGGGTGGAGGAGCCGTTCGTGCGGGCACGGATCGTAGCCCCGGCCGAGTACATCGGACCGGTCATGACGCTCGGCAACGAGCGCCGCGGCGTGTACCGCAACATGAGCTACATCGACACCTCGCGGGTCGAGTTCGACTGGGAGTTCCCACTCGCCGAGATCATCCTCGACTTCTACGACCGGCTCAAGACGATCAGCCGGGGGTACGCCGGTCTCGATTACGAGCTGCTCGGCTACCGGGCGAGCGAGCTGGTGAAGCTCGACATGCTGATCAACGGCGACTCGGTCGACGCTTTCTCGGTCATCATCCACCGCGACAAGGCGTACGAGTGGGGGCGCAAGATCGCCGACAAGCTCAAGGAGCTGATTCCCCGCCAGCTGTTCGAGGTCGTGATCCAGGCCGCGATCGGCACCAAGGTGATCGCCCGCACGACGGTGAAGGCGCTCCGGAAGAACGTTCTCGCCAAATGCTACGGCGGCGACATCACGCGCAAGCGCAAGCTGCTGGAGAAGCAGAAGGAAGGAAAGAAGCGGATGAAGCAGGTCGGGGCGGTGGAGATCCCGCAGGAAGCCTTTCTCGCCGTGCTCCAGGTGGAATGACGGCGCCCGGCGACGCCGGCGCGAGCGCCTCGGCGGCACCGGTACCCGAGGCCCTGCCCGAGACATCCTGCGGGGAGAGAGCGCGGCGCGTCTCGCTCGTCATCCAGACCAGCTTCCTCGGCGACACGGTGCTCACGACACCGCTGATCGCCGAGCTGGCCTCGCGCGGCCCGGTGGACGTGGTCGTCACGCCGGCGGCGGCGCCGATCCTCCGCAACAACCCCGCGATCCGCGAACTGCTGCTGTACGACAAGCGCGGTGATGCGCGCGGAATGACGGGACTCTGGCGCACGTCGCGGACCCTCATCACTCGCTGTCCGCCCACCTCCACCGATCGCGGACGGCGCTGCATCGACGCGGCGTACATGGCCCAGGGGTCGGTGAGGAGCGCGGCCCTGGCGATGCTCGCCGGAATCCCCGAGCGCGTCGGCTTCGCCACCTCGCCCGCACGCCATCTGTACACGCGCCGCGTCCCGTTCGACGACGATCAGCACCATGCCGAGCGGCTGTGGCGTCTGGCCGTCGGTCCCGACCATCCGCAGCCTTCATCCGAGGCCATCCGGCCAAGACTCTTCCCCGGCGACGACGACCGCGTCGCCGTCGAGGTGCTGCTCGCCGAGCACGGATGGGACGGCGAACCGTTCATCGCGCTGGCGCCGGGGAGCGTGTGGGCCACCAAGCGCTGGCCATGGTTCAGCGAACTGGCTCGCCTGGTCGTGCCGCGGATGCGGGTAGCGATCATCGGCGGTCCGGGAGATCTCGCCGAGGCGCGGTCGATCACCGATGCGCTTGGCCCGGCGCATCGGCCGATCGACGCCGTCGGACGGCTGACCCTCCTCGGCTCGGCGGCGCTGCTCGGCCGCGCGGCCGCGCTGGTGACGAACGACTCCTCGCCGCTTCATCTGGCGTCGGCAATGGGGACGCCCACGGTTGCGGTCTTCGGCCCGACCGTGCCAGAGTTCGGCTTTGGTCCGCTCGCCTCGATGAACGCGGTCGCCGGCCACGACGGGCTTTCGTGCCGTCCGTGCGACCGGCACGGCCCGCGTCGCTGTCCACTCGGCCACTGGCGGTGCATGCTGGAGCTGACACCGGCGTCGATCGACGAACTCCTGCGGCGAATACTTTCCCTACCCTGACCCGGCACATGGCTCCTCGAGCGAAGCAGCGCTACATCGTCGGCGTGGATCTCGGAGGCACCAACATCGTCGCCGGCGCAATGCCGGAGGATGGCTCGCGCGAGTGCACGGTGCGGTCCGTGCCCACGCTGGCCGAGGAGGGCGCCGACGCGGTAGTCGAACGGATCGCCCGGCTCGTCGAGTTGGTGATCGCCGACATGCGCGCCGAGCACGGCGCCGGCCGCGAAGATTTTCTGGGTGTCGGCATCGGCGCGCCGGGGCCGCTGGATCGCCAGCGCGGTCTCGTCATCGTGGCGCCGAATCTCGGCTGGTACGACTATCCTCTTCGCGAGCGGATAACGACGCGGCTGGGACTGCCGGCGACGCTCGACAACGACGCGAACTGCGCTACCTACGGCGAGTGGTGGCAGGGAGCGGCGAAGGGCGGACGCAACGTGATCGGACTGACCATCGGGACGGGAATCGGCGGCGGCCTGATCCTCGAGCAGCGCCTGTATCACGGCTCCAGCGACGTCGCCGGCGAGATCGGCCACATGACCATCGACTCCACCGGCCGCCGGTGCAAGTGCGGGAACTACGGATGCCTCGAGGCCTACGCATCGGGAACTGCGATCGCCGTCCGTGCGCGGGAGGCGCTGGCCCGCGATGAGAGCGGGTCGGTCATGCCCGGGCTGGCCGGTGGTGATCCGGAGCAGCTCACGGCGGCGACCGTGTACGATGCCGCGATGCGCGGCGACGCGCTGGCCCGCGAGCTGGTGCAGGAGACGGCACGCTTCCTCGGCGCGGGGGTCGCGAACCTGCTCAACATCTTCAATCCCGACGTCGTCGTGATCGCCGGCGGGGTCACGCAGGCCGGCGACCTGCTGTTCGAGCCGCTGCGCGTGGAGGTGCGGCGCCGCGCGTTTCGTCCGGCGGTCGACGCCTGCCGGATCGTCCCCGGAATTCTTCCCGGCACGGCCGGAGTCGTCGGCGCGATAGCTACCTTCCGCGCGCAGCAGCTCGGAGAGATGTGAGCGGCAGGAAGCGACTCGGCGTGATCGGTTCGTTCGTCTGGGACGTGATCCACGGACGCGACGCGCGCAGCACGCCGGTGGAGGAGTGGGGCGGCATCACGTACGCACTGAGCGCGCTCGATGCGGCGCTCCCCCCCGACTTGGAGATCGTTCCGATCATGAAGGTCGGCAGCGACCTGGCGATGCGGGCGCGAGAGTTCGTTGGTTCGCTGCGGCGGATGGCGCCCGACGCGGCGCTGGTCGAGGTGCCGTACCCGAACAACCGTGTCGAGCTTCGATACACGAGCGACGAGCGGCGTAGCGAGGTGCTGACCGGCGGAGTCCCGGGCTGGAGCTGGCTCGGGTTGCGCCCCCTGATCGACGCCCGACTCGACGCCGTCTACGTCAACCTGATCAGCGGATTCGAGCTCGATCTGGCGACCGCGCAGCTGCTGCGCCAGCACTACGCCGGTCCGCTCTATTGCGACCTTCACTCGCTTCTTCTCGCGGTGCAGCCGGGCGGTCTGCGCGTACCGCGGCCTCTGCCCGACGTCGAGCAGTGGTGCCGCTGTTTCGACCTGCTTCAGGTGAACGAGGAGGAGATGTCGATGATGGCGCCCGATCCGATGGCCCTCGCGGCAACGGCGTTGTCGGCGGGCGTCCGGTGCCTCGTGGTCACACTGGGTCAGCGCGGCGCGGCGTACTTCGTCGCGCCGGACTTCGAGCGTCTCGATGACCTGCGGCGCGAGCGTCCACTGGGCATGGCCAGCGGACCGATCAGGACCGCGCTGATCCCCGCCGAGCGGGCGCGCGTAACCGGCGTCGGCGATCCGACGGGGTGTGGAGACGTTTGGGGCGCCACCTATTTCTCTCGGCTGCTGGCCGGTGATAAGTTTGCTGACGCGATGCGAGCCGCCCATCGGGCGGCGGCGCTGAACGTCGAGCACCGCGGCGCGACGGGGCTCGCCCATCACCTTCGAGGAAAACTCAGCCTCACGTGACGACCGTCATACCGGTCCCTCCCTCCCTCGACGACTCCACGTTCGAGCAGCTCCTCGGACAGCTCGCGCCAATAGCCCCCGACGCCAAGGTCCTCCTCGACGCCCGCCACGTCCGATGGGCGTCGCCGTACGGCCTCACCGGCCTGCTGACGCTCGCCCAGAGCCGCGCCGAGCGGCCGGCTCTCGCCGTTCCCGAGGGCGAGGAGACCTCCTCGTACTGGGCGCGCACCGGGTTCTTCCGTTTCGCCGCCGACCTGTTCGAGATGCACGGCACCGTCCCGCGCGCGAAGTCGAGCGGGGACTCGGACGTCCTCCTCGAGATCACGCCGATCGCGAAGAGCGACGACGTACACGATGTCGTCGGCCGGATCCAGCAGAAGGCGCAGAACATCCTGGTTCGCGAGCTCAACCTCGACGTGAAGGCGACGATGGGATTCGCCATGACGCTCTCCGAGGCGTGCCAGAACATCGTCGAGCACGCGGGCCGCGGCGGCTGGGTGGCCGTTCAGACCTATCGCTGGCAGAAAAGGCTCGGCCGGCGCGTGGTCGTGATCGCCGTCTGCGATGCCGGCGTCGGGTTCCGCGAGTCGCTGGAGAGCGCCCAGGGGCGGAAGATGAGCGACCGGTGGGATGACGCGATGGCGCTCGAGGAAGCAGTGATCCGGGGCGTGAGCCGATTCCGTGATCCAGGACGCGGACAGGGGCTCGCCGGCGTGCGAAGATACGTGGGCCGCTGGGACGGCAAGCTTTCCGTGCGCAGCGGAACGGCGAGAATCGCGATCGTGCCCAGCTGGGATGATGATGTGCCACTCACCGAGAAGCTCCCCCCGTTCGCCGGGGCCCAGATGCAGATCACGATTCCGGAACGGGTGACTCCCCGGTGACCAACCACATCGACGTCAGCTCCGTGCTCCGCGGCTCGGTTTGCGAGGTCTACTCGGACCTCGTGACACGGCCCACCGGCGCCGCCGTACGCACGCAGATCGAACGGCAGCTGGCCGGGATCAGCGGGCGCTCACTGACTGTGATCGACTTCTCCCACGTCGGGCTGCTCGACTTCTCGTGCGCCGACGAGGTCGTCGCCAAGCTCCTCCTGCGCTACCGCGACGAGTCGCCCCCGCACGACCTGTACTTCATCTTCCGCGGGATGAGCGAGTCCCACCTCGATGCGATCGAGGCCGTGCTCGAGCATCATGGGCTGGCTCTCGTGATCGAGGTCGATGACGGCGCGACGGCGCTGCTCGGCAAGGTGGACGACGGAGAACGGCGAATCTGGAACGCTCTATGCCAGCAGCGGATCGGTTCGACGCGCGCGCTCGAGGAGCTCCTCGGCTTGCCGCGGGAGGAGGCGGAGCGCCGCATCGACCGCTTGTGCCGGCTGCGGCTGGTCATGCGTCTCGATGATGGTTATCTGGCCGTCGGAGCTCTGGTGTGACACCCGCCGAGTGGATCGAACCGCGCCATGGCTGAACTCAAGGGCTTCAATCCTCCCCTCCAGGTCGAGCGGCTGATCGCGACACGCCGCGGCGATCCCGAGCGCGGCCCGGCGGTGTGGATGAACCCACGGGAGGCATCGGTGCGGATGCTGCTCGAGGGTGAGTTGGCGTGGGTGTACGGGCCGCGGCGTCACGAGCTGGCGACGGTCCACATCGACGACTCGCTCAGGCGTGGCATCGTCGTCCTGCGTGACATCGCCGGAGCCTCGCCATCGGAGATCGTCCGCGTCATCAAGCCCGACCTCGACCGCCCCGAAAGCCGCAGCGATTCCTACGCCTGACCGTCCGGAGATCCGGAGCGCATGATCCGCAAGTCCCGCCCCCTAGGCCTGTCCACGCTCGCCCTGCACGGCGGCGAGGAGTCCGCTCCCGAAGCGCCCGTGGTGACGCCGATCGTGCCGAGCGTCAATTTCGTGCAGGAAATCGGCACCGAAGAGGGGTTGCGCTACACACGCTACGGCAACACCCCCAATGCCGAGATCGTTCAGCGCCGCCTCGCCCTGCTCGAGGGCGCCGAGGCAGCGCTGGCGCTGGCCAGCGGCATGGGCGCCACCGCCTGCGCCCTGCTCGCCCTGCTCCGCCCCGGCGACCACCTGCTCGCCAGCCAGCACATTTACGGCGGCACGCACCGCCTGCTGACCCAGGAACTGGTGACTTTCGGGATCGACGTCACGCTCGTCAACCCGTTCGAGAGCCGCGGGTGGCGCAAGCGGCTGCGCAAGGAAACGCGCGCCATCTTCGTCGAGTCTCCGGTCAACCCGACCTCGCGCGTCCTCGACCTCAGAACGGTCAGCAATCTGACCGAGGAGACGGGGCTGGCGCTGGTCGTGGACTCGACTTTCGCGAGCCCGATCAACTTCCGGCCGCTCGAGCACGGGGCCGACGTGGTCATCCAGTCGACCACGAAGTTCCTCAACGGGCACCACGACGCGCTCGGCGGCGCGGTCATGGGAACCGCCCCCTACATCGAGGAAGTCAGGCAGAAGATGATCCTCTGGGGGCAGGCGCCGGACCCGTTCGCGCTCTGGCTCCTGGAGCGCGGACTCAAGACGCTCGATGTGCGCGTGCGGCGGCAGAACGAGAGCGCGATGCAGATCGCCGACTGGGCGTCGAAGCGCAAGGAGATCCGGGCAGTTCACTATCCGGGGCTCGCCTCGCATCCCGACCACGCCGTGGCGAAGGCGACGCTCGACGGCTTCGGCGGTATCGTGGCGATCGAGCTCGGCAGCGGCAAGGCGGCGGAGCGCTTCCTGCGCCGGCTCAAGCTGGTGAAGCACGCGGCGAGCCTCGGCGGCGTCGACACGCTGGTCTCCGAGCCCCGCTACACTTCGCACGCCGGCATGTCACCGGAGGACCGCGCGAAGATAGGAATTCCCGATGGGTTCCTCCGGATCAGCGTGGGAATCGAGACCGCCGACGACATCATCGCCGACCTGGACCAGGCACTGCGCTGATGGCCGAGGGCGAGGCCCGTCCCGGCGAGCGGCGCCGCATCGAGCGCCGCGTCAACGCGCGGGTCGCCGACCTCACGCTCCCCGAGTTCCGCCGAATCCTGATCACGACGATCCTGTTCGTCGTCGTGCTCGCGCTGTTCCTCTGGATGGTCCGCACGGTGATAATCGCCGCGTTCCTGGGCGTCGTCGCCGCCAGCTACCTGCGGCCGATCCACCGGCACCTGACGAGCCTCGCCGGCGATCCGCGGTTCGCCGCCGGGCTCACTCTCCTGTTGATGCTCGTACCGCTGCTGGGCCTGCTCGTCTACAGCTACGTCGAGCTCCTCGATGCCGCACGCTACGTCAGCGCGAACGAGGAGTTCATTGCCGGACGGATCGACACCGCCCTGCGGGGGGTACCCTTCTTCCAGGACCGGGTACCCACCGACACGATCCGCCGGTGGGTGCTCACGGCCTCGAGCTACGGCGCCGCGCTGCCCGCAGTTCTGCGGGACGCGGTCGTCGGATTCTCCATCGGAGCGACGATTTTCCTGTTCACCGCGTTCTACGTTCTGATCGATGGCGACCAGATCGCCCGCTACGTCCGGGAAAAGGTCCCCCCGCGCTACACGGAGCTGTCGGCGGCGCTCGAGTCCAACGTGCGCGGCGTGCTCTACGGCGCCGTCTTCGCGACCCTCGTCACGCAACTGCTCAAGACCGCCGTCCTGTTCGCGCTTCTGCTTCTCTTCGACGTCCCTCTCGCCGCCGTGCTGGCGGTCCTCGCTTTCGTGATCGGGTTCTTCCCGGTCGTCGGATCGTGGAGCGTCTACGTTCCGGTGGCCGGGTGGCTCGTGATCTTCCGGGACGCCGTGGGGCCCGCGATCGTCGTACTGGGGGTGGGGTTCATAGTCAACACGCTCTTCATCTCGACCTGGCTGCGGCCCAGGCTGGCCGCCCAGCGGTCGCGGGTGCTGAACTTCTACTGGATGCTGGTCGGGCTCGTCACCGGCGTCTACACGTTCGGCATCGCCGGCATCCTGCTCGGACCGATTCTCATTGGCATGCTGAAGGCCATCATCGACACCCTGACCAGCGCCGCCAACTGGCGCCTCGTGGAAGCGGAGGACGCGCCGGAGACCGAGACCGCGGCCGCGCCCCGGGTACACGCATGATCCAGTTCACCCGCGTGACCAAGGAGTATCCGCGCTCGGGACTCGCACTCAACGACGTCTCGTTCAATCTCGCGAAAGGGGAGTTCGCCTTTCTCACCGGCCCGAGCGGCGCCGGCAAGAGCACGATCCTGAAGCTGATATTCATGGAGGAGCGGCCGACCTCGGGCGAAGTGCGGGTGAGCGGGATCAATTCCCTCGAGGTGCGCCGCGGCGACGTGGCCAGGCTCCGCCGCAAGCTCGGCATCGTGTTCCAGGACTTCCGCCTTCTCGAGGACCGGACGGCCGAGGCGAACGTAGCTTTTGCCCTCGAGGTGACCGGTGCCCCGCGGGGCACCATCCCGGCACGCGTCAGCCGTTTGTTGACCCAGGTCGGACTGGCATCGAGGACCACCGCCTTCCCGCACGAGCTTTCCGGCGGCGAGCAGCAGCGCGTGGCGATCGCGCGGGCACTGGTGAACGACCCGCTGGTCCTGATCGCCGACGAGCCGACGGGCAACCTGGACGACCGCGCCACGCGCGGCGTCTTCCAGCTTTTGCGCGAGATCAACGCGTCTGGAACGGCCGTGCTGATGGCCACGCACGACATCGATCTCATCCGGCGCACCGACTACCGTACGCTGGAGATGGATCGGGGACGCTTCGTCCACGATTCCGTCGACGACCGCCGCAGCGCCGCGGTCGAGGGGCTTTACTGATGCTCGCCGTCCGCGAAGCGCTGATCGCCTTTCGCCGCGCACCCCTTCTCAGCGCGCTCGGCATCACCACGATCGCCTTCTCGTTGTTCGCCTTCGGCCTGTTCGGGCTCGTGGCACTCAACATCCGGAACGCGCTCCGCGATGTCGAGGAGCGGGTGGAGATCCGCGCTTTTCTGGTGGACGGCGCGTTGCCGGAGATGATAGCCGCGGTGCTTGGCGACGTCGCCGCCTTCCCGGAGGTGCAGAGCGCCGACTACGTGAGCAAGGAACAGGCGCTCGACCGCGCACGGACCGAGCTCGGCGAGTTCCAGGACGTGTTCGAGAGCGATTTTCTGCCCGCGTCGATCGACGTCCGCCTCCGACCCGGCTTTCGCGACCCGGTCACCGTACGCGAGGTCGCCGCCCGGCTCGAGGGCTACCACTTCGTCGACGAAATCCGCTTCGCCGAGGAATGGGTCGAGAAGCTCCACCGCATCCGGACGATCGCCACCGTCACCGGAACCGTCCTCGGTCTCGCCTTCGCCGGCGTGGCGGTGATCATCATCGGCGCCACGATCCGGATGGCCGTGCTCGCCCGCAGCCGCGAGATCGCGATCATGCGTCTCGTCGGCGCAACCGACGGCTTCGTACGGCGTCCGTTCCTCATCGAGGGATTCGTCAAGGGCATTCTCGGCGGCGTGCTCGCCCTGCTGCTGACGTGGCTGGCGAGCCAGCTCATCAGCCAGCAGTTCGTCGAGACGGCATTCTTCGACCGGCAGCTGGCGGCGATCGGGATCCTCGCCGGCGCGCTCATTGGGCTGGCGGGGAGCGCACTCTCCGTCGGCCGGCATTTGCGGGAGGTGTGATGACTGGCAGGGACGACGGACGAGGGATGAGGAACGAGCGAGAGGCGCGGCGCTGGCGTCGTCCAGGTCGCGGCATTGTCGGCCTGGCCGCTCTGACCATCCTGCTGTTCGCCCTTCCGGTCGCACTCCCGGCCCAGCAGCAGACGCCGGAGCAGCGGCTGCGGGCGCAGCAGAACGAGCTCCAGAGGCTGCGGCGCGAGCGGCAGCAGCTCGAGCAGCGCATGCGCACGCTCCAGGGAACGATCTCCAACCTGTCCGAGGAGGTCTCCAACATCGAGCGTCAGGTGGACGCGACCGAGCGCGTGGTGCGTTCGCTGCAGAATCAGCTCGTCGCGATCACCAACGAAGTCGCCACGGCCACCGCCAACTACGTGCGGGCCGAGGACGAGCTGGCGGCGAAGCGCGCGATACTCCAGCGGCGGCTGTCCGACATTTACAAGCGCGGTCCGCTCTATTCGACCGAGGTCCTCCTCGCCGCCGAGAGCTTCGGCGACCTGATCGCCCGCTACAAGTACCTCCACCTCCTCGCCCAACGGGACCGCGCGCTGGTCGGACGCGTGGAGACGCTGCGCGACCAGGTGCGGCGGCAGCGCTCGCTGCTCGTGCGGCTCCAGTCCGACATCGCCATCAACCGCACCGAAAAGGCGGAGGAGGAGCGCCGGCTCCGCGCGCTCCAGCAGCAGCGCGCCCAATCACTGGCCCAGACGCGCCGAAGTGCCGGGCAGGCACAGACGCGGCTCACCCAGATCGCGCTGGACGAGGAGCGGTTGACCAACGTGATCGCCGAGCTTGAGGAGGCTCGGCGCCGGGCCGAGGCCGCGCGCCCGGGCACCCCGCGCGCCACCGGCGTGTTCACGACCCGCGAGTACGGACAGCTCGACTGGCCCGTGGAAGGCACCGTTCTGCACAACTTCGGGCGTGAGGTGAAGGCCAACGGGACGGCCGTGCTCCACAACGGCATTCGCATCGCGGCACCCGCCGGCACCCCGGTCACGGCCGTCGCCGCGGGGACCGTCGCGCTGGCCGAGCCCATGGGTACCTACGGCCTGACCGTCATCATCCAGCACCCCGGCGGCGATTACTCGACCTACGGCTCGCTTTCGCGAATCAACGTTCGCAAGGGCGCGATCGTCAACAAGGGACAGATACTCGGAACGGTCGGTGCCTCCGATCCAGACCTCGGGGCACACCTCTACTTCGAGATCCGTGTCGCCACGCGCGGTCCGCAGCCGCAGGCAGCCGACCCGCTCGTCTGGCTGCGGAGCCGCCGGTAGGTGTCGGCGTTGCGCAGCATCGCGCGGCGCCACCGGCCGGCCGCATTCCGGGCGTGACGCCGGCGTTGGACCCGGCCGACGCGCCGTTGGGCGCCCACGTTTCGATAGCCGGCGGCACCCATCTCGCGCCCGCCCGCGCCCGCGCGATCGGCGCGACGGCGATGCAGATCTTCACCAAGCAGGCGAACCGCTGGGCCGAGCGCACTTGCGAGGACGCCGAGTGCATCCTGTTCCGCGCCGAGCTGGCCCGCACCGACGTCAGGGTCACCGTCGCCCACGACTCGTACATGATCAACCTGGCCAGCCCCGACCCGGTGCTGCGCCAGCGGTCGGTGGAATCGTTCGCCGCCGAGCTTGCCCGCTGCGAAGCGTTGGAGCTCGATTTTCTCGTTTCGCATCCGGGCAACTACATGGACGAGCGGGCGAGCGGGATCGAGCGGAACGCCGAGTCGATCATCGCCTGCCTCGAGCGCGTTCCCGGCCGCACACGGCTCTGCCTGGAGACCACCGCGGGCGCGGGCACGGTTCTGGGCGCCACCTTCGAGGAACTGGCGGCGATCCGCGACCTCATCCCGCACCATCTGCGCGACCGGGTCGGCGTCTGTGCAGACACCTGCCACCTCCACTCGGCCGGCTACGATATCGTCGGCGCCTTCGACGATGTCTGGACACGGTTCGACGACGTGATCGGACTCGAGCACCTGTGGGTCATGCATCTCAACGACTCCAAGGTCCCGTTCGGATCACGCCGCGACCGGCACCAGCTGATCGGCTTCGGCACGATCGGCGAGGAGCCCTTCCGACGCATCATGAACGAGGAGCGGCTGGCGCATGCTGCCAAGCTGATCGAGACACCGAAGCTCGACAGCGACTTCGTGACCGATTCCTGCATGTTGCTGTTGTTGCGCGGCTATCTGGCGGCGCCGGTCGCCTCGGGATAGCATCGGGGGGCCGTCCACTCGCAAACGCGAGGACGCTTCGGATGCGCACCCTGGTGCTGTTCGGCCTGCTTCTCTTCGGAACCGCCTCTTTGCCTCTCGCACAACAGCGCGACACCGCCGCCCGCCACGACCCCGCGACCCGCCGCGACAATGTCCTTCCGCGCGATACCCTGCTTCGCGGTACCCTCACCAATGTCGACGTGAAGTGGTGGTTCGAGGCGGGCCGCTTTGGCCCGTAGGCCACTGGTCACCGAGCGGGACATCGCCCGCGCCGTGAGGGCGGGTGTCTCGTCGCTCGACGTCTCCGACGCGGTGGTGACGCCGAGCGCACGCGATGCGGCGAGCCAGGCCAGAATCGCGCTGCGGACGTCCTCGGCGCCGGCATCACCTTCGCCGGTCAGCAGAACCGGAACGCGGGATGCCGGAACGCGGGATGCCGGAACACGGGATGCCGGAACACGGGATGCGGGAGCGACGAGCGTGCTCCGCGTCGCCATCGGCGCCGACCACGGCGGCGTAGCGCTCAAGGACACGATCGCCGCGCGGTTGCGCGAGCTCGGTCACAACGTGACGGACCTCGGCACCGTCGGGACGGAGGCGGTGGACTACCCCGACTTTGCCGTCGCCGTCGCGCGCGCGGTCGCAGGGCGGCGCGCCGACTTCGGAATCATGGTGGACGGCGCCGGCATCGGGAGCTGCATGGCCGCCAACAAGGTGCCCGGCGTTCGAGCGGCAATGTGTCACGACCTGACGACGGCGACGAACGCACGCGAGCACAACGACGCCACCGTGCTCACGCTCGGCGGCGGTCTCCTCGGACCACGACTCGCGCTGGCGGTCGTCGAGGCGTTTCTCTCCACCCCGTTTGCCGGCGGACGCCACGCGCCGCGCGTCGCCAAGATCGATTCACTCGACCGGAGGGATGGTCCCGGTTAGACTAGCGGGAGCCGGTTCGCGCCAGGATTCTTCGCACTGGTTCCGGATCGGAAGCCATCATCGTGGATCGGGGCGCTCACCCGGTGTGAAACCGCGGCTCGTCAACGACATACGCCGGACCATCCATCCATCGATGCACCCGAATCCTCGACGATCCCAATGAAAAGAGAAGATGCCCTCGAGTACCACGCCCGCGGCCGGCCGGGGAAGATCGCCGTCGTACCAACCAAGCCGCTCGCCAACCAGCGGGATCTGTCGCTCGCCTACTCTCCGGGAGTGGCCGAACCCTGCCTCGAGATAAAGGCGAACCCCGACGACGCATATCGCTACACGGCGAAGGGCAATCTCGTCGCGGTGGTCACGAACGGGACTGCCGTGCTCGGACTGGGGAATATCGGCGCGCTCGCCGGCAAGCCGGTGATGGAAGGAAAAGGGAACCTGTTCAAGCAGTTCGCCGACATCGACGTGTTCGACCTGGAGGTCGGCTCCGAGGATCCCGAGGACGTGATCCGCTTCTGCCAGCTCCTCGAGCCGACGGTCGGCGGGATCAACCTGGAGGACATCCGGGCGCCCGATTGCTTTCACATCGAGGAGACGCTGCGGAAGACGATGAAGATACCCGTCTTCCACGATGACCAGCACGGCACGGCGATCATCTCCGGGGCGGCGCTGCTCAATGCGCTGGAGATCGTCGGGAAGGAGCTGGCCGAGGTTCGCGTGGTGTTTTCCGGTGCCGGCGCGGCGGCGATCTCGACTGCCGAGCACTACGTGCGGCTGGGCGTCAGGCGCGAGCACATAGTGCTGATAGACCGGGCGGGTGTCATTCATTCCGGCCGGGCCCTCGAGGCCATGGATCCGTACAAGGCGAAGTTCGCGCTGGAGACGTCGGCGCGGACGATCGACGATGCCCTGGAGGGCGCCGATGTATTCGTCGGACTCTCGGTGGCCGGGGCGGTGACGGGCCAGATGATCTCGAAGATGGCGCCGAAGCCGATCATCTTCGCGCTGGCCAACCCCGTGCCGGAGATCCTCCCGGCGGAAGTGCGAGCGGTGCGGGATGACGCGATAATCGCCACCGGGCGCAGCGACTACCCGAACCAGGTGAACAACGTTCTCGGTTTCCCGTTCATCTTCCGCGGGGCGCTCGACGCGCGGGCGACCGAGGTGAACGAGGACATGAAGATGGCGGCAACGCGGGCGCTGGCGCTGCTCGCCAAGCAGAACGTGCCGGATTCGCTGGCCGCCCTGTACGGGCTGCGGCATGTGAAATTCGGCCCCGACTACCTGATTCCCTTCCCATTCGATCCGAGGGCGCTGCTCTGGGTCGCGCCGGCCGTGGCCTGGGCCGCCGTGGCGAGCGGGGTCGCCAACGAGTTCATCGACCTCGACGAGTACCGCGAGCAGCTCGAGGGAAGGCTCGGCCGCGCGCGCGGGATCATGCGCGGGATCATCAACCGCGCGACCCGTGTTCCCAAGCGGGTCGTGTTTCCCGAGGGCGAGGAGCCGAAGATCATCCGCGCCGCGCAGATCTGCGTGGACGAGGGAATCGCCAGCCCGGTGCTGCTCGGCAACCCGGAGGTGATCCAGCGGCTGGCCGATGCTAACGGCATCCCGCTCGACGAGATCGAGATCGACGATCCGGCCACCTCAGCCGCCCGGGAGCGCTATGCCAACTATCTGTGGGAGCGCCGCCAGCGAAAGGGCCTCAGCCTCGGCGAGGCGCATCAGCGGATCTTCAGTGGCAACTACTTCGGCGCCTGCATGGTCGCGGTCGGCGATGCCGATGCGCTCGTCTCCGGCGTGAGCATGCACTACCCCGAGACCATCCGACCGGCGCTGGAGGTGATCGGCGCACACCCGAAGGCGGGGATCGTGTCGGGGATGTACATGCTTGTGTTCGAGAAGCGGGTCGTGTTCTGCGCCGACACCACCGTCAACATCGACCCGAGTGCGGAGCAGCTCGCGCAGATCGCCTACGCCGCGGTGCGGATCGTCCGCACGATGGGGATCGAGCCGAAGGTGGCGATGCTGTCGTTCTCCAACTTCGGCTCGGTGCGGCACCCGGAGACGGAGAAGGTGGCGCGGGCCGTGCAGCTTCTCCGGCAGCGGGCGCCCTGGCTCGAGGTCGATGGCGAAATGCAGGCGGATACGGCACTCGACCCGCGGATCCTGCGCGAGGGCTACCCGTTCAGCAGCCTGAAGGACGAGGCCAACGTGCTGATATTCCCGAACTTGAGCGCCGGCAACATCGGCTACAAGTTACTGGACCACCTGGGCGGCGCGACGGCGATCGGACCGATACTCGTCGGGATGCGGCGTCCGGTGCACGTGCTCGAGCGGGGCGCGGACGTGCAGGACATCGTGAACATGGCCGCGGTGGCCGTGGTTGACGCGCAGGAGCGCTCCCGCGGCGGAGATCCGAAGCGCGCCAACGGCGGCTGACCGGCAGAACAACCTTCGAGGATCGAAATGGCGACGCGGACGAAAAATCCCGCCGAGCGCGCGGCACGGCAGGGGGCACAAGGGCTCACCGGGCAGGGGCTTCGTCCGTCGGGCGATGTGCACTGGAATCTGGTTGCGCCGGAGCTCGTCCAGCACGCGATCCGCCGCGGCGAGGGAGAGCTGGCGGACATGGGGCCGTTCGTGGCGATCACCGCGCCGCACACCGGCCGGTCGCCGAACGACAAGTTCGTCGTCCGCAGGCCGGAGACCGAGCAGGACGTCGACTGGGGCAAGGTCAACCAGCCGCTCTCGGCTGAGCACTTCGACGCGCTGCTCGGCGACCTGCAGCGCCACCTGAGCGGACTGCCCGAGCTGTTCGTCGAGGACCTCTACTGCGGCGCCGATCCGGACCACCGGCTCTCCGTTCGCTACGTCACACCGAACGCCTGGCACGGGCTGTTCGTGAGGAACATGTTCATCCGCCCGGAGTCGAGCGAGCTGCCGACATTCGATCCCAACTTCACCGTTCTTCACGCACCGGAGTTCGAGGCCGATCCGGCGAAGCACGGCACGCGCAGCGGAACGTTCGTGGTGCTCGACCTCGCCAGGCGGACGATCCTCATCGGCGGGACCCGCTACGCGGGCGAGCTGAAGAAGTCCATGTTCACCGTGATGAACTACTACATGCCGAAGGACGGCGTCCTGTCGATGCACTGCTCGGCCAACATCGGGCGGGACGGCGACACGGCCCTCTTCTTCGGGCTTTCCGGCACGGGCAAGACGACGCTCTCGGCAGACCCGGAGCGGAACCTGATCGGCGACGACGAGCATGGCTGGTCGCGCCACGGGATCTTCAACTTCGAGGGCGGCTGCTACGCGAAGGTGATCAATCTGTCGCCGGAGGCCGAGCCGGACATTTTCGCGACGACGCAGATGTTCGGCACCATCCTCGAGAACGTGGTGCTCGATCCGCTCACGCGGCGGGTGAAGTTCGACGACCGGTCGATCACCGAGAACACGCGGGCGTCGTACCCGATCCACTACATCCGCAATCACGTACCCGACGGCCGTGGTGGCCACCCGAAGAACGTCATCTTCCTGACGGCCGATGCGTTCGGCGTGCTGCCGCCCATCGCGCGATTGACGCGCGAGCAGGCGATGTACTACTTCCTCTCGGGATACACGGCGAAGGTCGCCGGCACCGAGCGCGGCGTCACCGAGCCGCAGGCGACGTTCAGCGCGTGCTTCGGTGCGGTGTTCCTCGTCTGGAAGCCGTGGAAGTACGCGGAGATGCTCGGCCGGCTGATCGACCAGCACGGCTCGCGCGTGTGGCTCGTGAACACCGGTTGGACCGGCGGCGCCTACGGCGAGGGAAAGCGGATGAAGCTCGCCTACACGAGGGCGATGGTGGGCGCCGCGCTCGCCGGACGACTCGATGAGGTGCCCACGGAGCCCGATCCGGTTTTCGGACTCGCCGTTCCGCGCGAGATTCCGGATGTGCCGGCCGAAGTCATGAAGCCGCGCGAGACGTGGCGCGACCCGGCGAAGTACGATGAGCAGGCAGGGAAGCTGGCCGGGATGTTCCGGAAGAACTTCGCGCAGTTCGAGACGCTGGTGGAGGAGAAGGTTCGCTCGGCGGGGCCGGGAGAAGGGAGGGGATAGGGCCCCTATCCCATCCCCTCGCCTCATCCCCTCGCCTCCCGCGCCCGGCCGTGGTAATCTCCGCTCCAATGAGAATGGAGATCATCCGCGACCCGCTGTGGAACAACGTCCGGGTCGATGAGCTCACGATCAGCCTGATCGACACTCGCGCCTTCCAGCGGCTGCGCTACATCCGTCAGCTCGGCTGGGCCTATCTCGTATACCCTGGGTCCACCCACACGAGGTTCGAGCACGCCATCGGGACGCACCACCTCGCCCGCCGCGCGCTGGCGCTGCTCGAGGAGCGCGAGGCGCTGCGTGGGCTCGCCGTCGACGAGTGCGCGATCATCCGCGCCGCGGCGCTTCTCCACGACATCGGCCATTATCCATTCTCCCACGCGCTGGAGGAAATGGGCGCGCCGCACCATGAGGAGGTGGCCAAGCCGCTGATCACCGACGGCGCCGTGGCTGGCGTGCTCGAGCAGGCGCTCGGAGCCGGGGCGCCTGGCCGCATCTACATGCTGATCCGCGGCGAGAGCGATTCGCCGCTCCAGGGGCTCATTTCAGGCCCGCTAGACCTCGACAAGATCGAGTACCTGAAACGGGATGCGCTGATGTGCGGTGTGCCGTACGGCGAGATCGATGTGGACCGGCTGCTCAACTCACTGGTGATCGTCGAGGATCCGGAAACCGGCCAGCCCGTCACCGGCATCGTGGAGAAGGGGCTCTCGGCACTCGAGTCGCTGCTGTTCGCCAAGTACCAGATGTATCGCAACGTCTACTGGCACCACGCGGTCCGCAGCGCCACGGCGATGTACAAGCGACTGGTCGAGGATGCGCTCGGCGCGGGCTCGCTCGATGTGCCCACGCTGTCGCACCACACCGACGAAGGGCTGCTGCACCGCCTGGAGACGGCAGCGGAGGCACCGCCCCCGCTCCTCCACGCACTTCGCGAACGGCGGCTCTACAAGCGGGCATTCGAGTGCCCGGCGGCGGAGCTCGACGAGGGATGCGGCGAGTGGATCGCCGAAGATCGGGCGCTGACCACCGAAGCGGAGAACGCGCTGGCACTCGAGGTCGGCCTTCAGCCCGGGCAGCTGCTGCTCGATTTCCCCGCCAAGACGCAGATGCTCGGGCTCGACTTGCCCGTCCTGCGTCGCGACGGACGGGTGGAGAGGCTGACCGAGGCCGGGTGGGAAGGCGCCATCAACCTGCCGAAGCTATCCGAGCAGCTCTATCACTCGGCGCGCTGGATGCGCGTTTTCGTCGCACGCCGCACGTCCATCTCCCGCTCGAAGCTCCTCGAGCTGATGCGCCTCCCCGCCGCCGCAGTCCGGCGCAGACTGGACGAGGGGCGAGCGCTGCTCACCTAGCTACGTCAGCTGTGGCGTCGTCCGTGCGCCTCGGCGAGTTTCCGCGCGATCGCGCGGTAGTAGCCCGCATCGGCGGGCTTGCCCTGCTCTTCGAGGGACATCGCCGCGAGCTCGATCGCGTAGAGGATGTTGCCGAGGTAGAGCTCCGCGATCTCGCCGACCGTCTCCCCGGACGGCTGATCAGCCACCGCCGCCCGGGCGGAAGGCCGGCGTCTCGACGGTCTGCGCCGCGTCCGAGCCGCCGATGGCGACCACCTTCACCAGTACGGCGGTGATGTTGTCGAGGCCCCCACGGCCGTTGGCCTCGGCGATCAGCGCATCGACGATCCGCTCGGGCGCGGCGCGCGACATCAGGAGCTGGTGCAGCCGGCGATCGTCCACCATCCCGGTCAGGCCGTCGCTGGCCAGCAGGAACGCGTCGCCCGTCCGCACCTCGCCGGCGAAGGTGTCGGGTTCGACGTCCTCGCCCGCTCCGACACAACGCGTGATCACGTTGCTGTACGGATGGTAGCGCGCCTGCTCCGGCGTCAGATAGCCGGCATCCACCTGCTCCTGGACGTACGAGTGATCCTTGGTGAGCTGACGCAGCGCTCCGTCGCGGAGCAGGTAGATCCGCGAATCCCCCACCTGGCCGATCAGGTAGCGGCGTCCGGAGAGCATGAGGAGGGAGACGGTGGTACCCATCCCCTGCTTGTCGACCTCGGAAATCGTCCGCTCGTAGATCGCCATGTTGGCATGGCGCACCGCCTCGGTCACGCGTGTCTCGGAGTCCGAGGCGTGCAAATCGAGTATGCCATTGAGCTCGCGGGCCGAGATCTGCACCGCCATCTCGCTGGCTACCTCACCCGCCGCGTGGCCGCCCATCCCGTCAGCTACGATGAATATCCCCCGCTTAGGCGTCGCCTCGGCGAAGAAGTTATCCTCGTTCCCCGACCGGATCATCCCGACGTCGGTGCGCGCGGCCCATTGCAGCTCCACTAGCGCCCTTGCCCCTGCAGTATGAAGTAGACGGCGAGTCCGAGAAGCACGAGGGCGATCACCCAGACATAGACGGGGATGCCGCTGCGGCTCTCCGGATCCGGCGCGCGCGCGCTCGCGGCCGCCGCGGCCGCGGCCGCGCGACGCGCCTCGGCCACGGTCACGCCGGCGATCGTGCGCGTGCCCTTCGCGTCATCCATCGCGTCGGCGCGGGCGCGAAAGCGCATCCGGATCCCTCCCACGCGCAAGTCGCACTCGGGCTCCAGCCGGCCGTCACCACTGATCCGCCGCCCTGCGAGGTACGTGCCGTTCGTGGAACCCATGTCCACCACGTACCACCCGTCGTCGCGTTTCTGCAGTTTGGCGTGGCTGTCGGATACGCTGTCGTCGGCGATGACCACATCGTTGTGCTCACCGCGGCCCACGTGGATGAGCGGGAGTCGCAGCTCGAACCGGCGACCCTTCATCATTCCTTCCGCGATGACCTCGAGCGTGGCGAGCACCGGGCGCTGTTCCGTGGTCCGCTCGGGGGTGGCGGGCACGCTGCGAGGCGTCTCGCCGGCCGGCGTCGCGGGAGCAGGCGCTGGGGCGGGCGCAGTCGCGGGCTTGGGCGGGTTCATGGGCGCGGGCGACGGCATGGCCGCCTGGGCGGGCGCTGGCGCCGGCGTCGGGGCGGGCCTCGGTGCCGGCGCTGACGCCGGTGCGGCACCGCCGGGCTCGACGCCCCCTGCCGGCGGGGTCGATTCAGCCGGCGCGGCCGATCCTGAAGGCCCCCGGGATGCAGCCGCTGCGCGCCCCGCTCCCGGTGGGGCATCCATGAGGCGGGGGATCGGCATCGCCGGCGTCGGCTCGGCCGACTGGGCCACGTCGGCGTAGAACCGGAACTCCTCACCGCCGACGCGGATCACGTCGCCCCGACCGAGAACGTGCGGTTGCCGGATCCGCTCTCCGTTCACGAACACGCCGTTGGTGCTCGAGTCGCTCACCTCGTACCCGCGGGGACCGGGCGCAATGTCGGCGTGGCGCCGCGAAACGTCGCCCCCGGGAACGACCACGTCACAGCCCGCGTCTCGTCCGAGCGTGAGCCCGCTCTGGGGAACCGCGTATTCGCGGCCGTCGACGAGCGAGACGAGGCGGCCTCCGGTGGCGGCGGTCGGGCGGGCGGGGGCGGGCGCGTGGTCGCCCGCCAGATCGGGAATCTGGATTCCGGCGAAGAGTTGAGTGCCACCACCCTTCTTCTCATCGCCGAACAGCATCTCGACTCCGGCGAGCTCGATCTTGTCTCCGTGAATCAGCGGCGTCGGCTCGGCTCCGAGTTGCACGCCGTTCACCCTGACGGTGCTCGCCGGCGAGCCGCGCCGAATCGCCACCGATCGGTCGGCGCCGAGGGTCAGGACCGCGACCACTCCCAGCGCCTCCGGTCCGGGTACGCGGAGCGGCGCATCAGCCGTGGTTCCGACATGCGTTTCGCCCACACGGAGTTGGTGCTGGGTCCCAGCGAACTGAATGTAGGGCATGCAGCCGTGGCGGGCGCTCGGGAGTTCGGGACTCGTGTCGCACGCGCGGTCGAAAGGCCGGCGCGGCTCCGGCGGTGGAAGCTATGGCCGTCCCCCCGTGGGTGGCAAGCGTCACGGGGTGCTTTGCGCGAGCGTGGATGCCTCGCCCGTCTGCAAGCGGTAGAGGCGCTCGTACAGCCCGCCCCTGGCGATCAGATCGGCATGTGCGCCACGCTCGAGGATCTGCCCGTGGTGCATCACGAGAATCTCGGTCGCGCCGACGATCGTGCTCAACCGGTGAGCGACGGCGATCGTCGTTCGGCCTCGCACCAGGACATCCAGGGCACGCTGGATCTCGGCCTCGATCTCGCTGTCGACTGCGCTCGTCGCCTCGTCGAGGAGCAGCAGCGCCGGGTCGGCGGCGATGGCGCGCGCGAACGAGAGGAGCTGGCGCTCGCCGACGCTGATCGACGTGCCGCGCTCTCCGAGCAGGTGGGCGTAACCGCGCGGCAGGCGCCGGATGACGCGGTCGGCGCCGACGCGTCGGGCCGCGGCCTCGACCTGGGCGTCGGACAGACTGGATGAGAGGCGGATGTTCGTCGCCACATCGCCGGCGAACAGGAAGATGTCCTGCTGCACGTAGCCGATCCGCGACCGCAGCCGCTCGAGCGGCAGGTCGCGAATGTCGACGCCGTCCAGGAGAATGCGTCCGCGCTGCGGGTCGTAGAACCGCATCAGCAGGCTGACCACGGTCGTCTTCCCGGCGCCAGTGTGCCCCACCAGTGCCACGGTTTCGCCCGGCCGCACCCGGAAGCTCACCCCGCGCAGTGCCCATTCCGGTTCGCCCGGCCGCTCCCCGTTCGCCGCCAGGTGGGCGACGTCGTAGGCGAACCAGACATCCTGGAACTCGACCGTGACGCCGTCGCCCGATCCCGGTGCGGAAGTCGCGGCCGCCGGTGCTCCGTCTCCCGATCGGCCCTGGTCCACCTTCGCCAGCCTCGCCCCGTCCGCGGCCGGCTCGGGCGCGTCGCGCACCGAAGGCGCCGTGTCCAGCAGGAGGAAGATCCGCTCCGACGCGGCCATCGCGCCCTGGAGGATGTTGTACTTCTCCGACAGGTCCTGGAGCGGCTGGAAGAAGCGCCGCACGAGCTGGAGGAAGGCGGCGAGCGTGCCGATCGTCAGCGTCTCGCCCTCGAGCCGGCCCGTCCCGCCGATGATCAGGCTCGCCAGGGCGATCGACGTCAGCACCTCGATCACCGGGAAGTAGAGCGCGTACACCCGGATCGAGCGTAGGTGGGCGTCGAGGTGCGCGCGGTTGAGGCCATCGAACCGGTTGGACTCATCACGCTCGCGCCCGAACAGCTGCACGATCCGCATGCCGGTGATGCGCTCCTGGAGGAACGCGTTGATTCGCGCCAGCCGGGCGCGGATGTCGCGGTAGGCCGCGCGCACACGCACCTGGAACTGATGCGAGGCCAGAACGACGAGCGGGATGACGACGAACGCCGCCAGCGCCAGTCGCCAGTCGATCACGATCATCACGACGCTGATCGCGAGCAGTGTGAAGAGATCCCCGAGGCCGGCCACCACGCCGGCGGTGAACAGCTCGTTCAGGGCTTCGACGTCGGAGGTCACGCGCGTGACCAGCCGGCCGACCGGGTTGCGGTCGAAGAACGAGACGGACAGCCGCTGGAGGTGAGCGAAGATCTCGATCCGCAGGTCGCGCATGACGCGCTGCCCGAGGAGGCTGGTGAGGATCGTCTCGCCGTACTGGCAGGCGAACTGGGCCAGCATCGCCGCGCCGAAGATCGCGGCGGCGTTGTAGACGGTACGCAGGTCGCCCGCCGGGAGGGCGACGTCGATCACGTGGCGGGTCAGGAGGGGCCCGACGAGCTGAAGCGCACCGGAAACGACGAGCAGCCCCAGCGCCGCGGCGGTGATCCGGCGGTACGGACGCAGGTAGCGCAACAGGCGGCGCATCAGCCGGGCGTCGTAGGCCTTGCCGAGGGCGTCCTCCTCGTGTAATTCCGCTGGGTGCGTCATCGCAGAAGAATTTTAGCGTGACGCCGCCGCGCCCGGCAACGCGGGCCGGCGTTCAACGCCGGGAGCGCGGTTCGTCCGGACGGGGCGTGTTTCCGGCCGTCGGAGGGTGAGAACGGGGGCAGGCGGCGAACTCGGCACATGGGTTGCGGAGCCCCGGGCGTACACTCCACTTACTGCGGAGGAACCACATGGGCATCCTGACCTGGATAGTGCTCGGCCTGATCGCGGGCGCGATCGCGAAAGCGATCATGCCGGGGCGCGACCCCGGCGGCGTCATCGTGACGATGATCATCGGGGTCGTCGGCGCGTTCATCGGCGGATTCATCGGCAATCTGGTCACCGGTACCGGCGTCGACGGCCTCAATCTCTGGAGCATCATCCTCGCGATCATCGGCGCGATGCTGCTGCTCTGGGTCTACCGAATGGCGACGCGCACCCGAGGCGCCTGAGCGCGGAGGGGCGCGTCGCGGGAGCGAGGGCGTGCCTCTCTGGCTTTACTGGATCGTTCTCGGCCTGATCGCCGGCGCCCTGGCGAAGTATCTCGTCCCGGGACGCGACCCCAGCGGTTGCATCTTCACGATCGTGCTCGGGATCCTGGGTGCGTTCGTGGGAGGGCTCGTCGGCACCGCGCTGGGCTGGGGTCGCGTCAGCCAGGGTACCCTCGACCTCCGCTCGATCGGGATCGCGACGCTGGGGGCGGTTCTGGTGTTGCTGGCGGGGAGGCTGGTGAGGAGAATCTAGGGGACAGGGGATAGGGGATGGAGACTTCGACTCCATGTCCCCTATCCCCTATCCCCTGTCCCCTCGTTCGGTCCCTGCCCCTCGCTAAATTCCTCCCCCATGAAGGACCGCATCGTCGTCCGGGGGGCTCGGCAGCACAACCTCAAGGGGTTCGACATCGAGATCCCGAGGCGCGCTGTCACGGTAGTGACCGGGCCGTCGGGCTCGGGGAAGTCGTCCCTGGCCTTCGACACGATCTACGCCGAGGGGCAGCGGCGGTACGTGGAGTCGCTGTCGGCGTACGCGCGGCAGTTCCTCGAGCGGATGGAGAAGCCGGACGTCGATTCGGTCGAGGGGATCTCGCCGGCGGTGGCGATCGAGCAGAAGAATCCGACGAAGACCTCGCGCTCCACGGTCGGCACGGCCACCGAGATCTACGATTACCTGCGCCTCCTGTTCGCCCGGATCGGGCGGACCTGGTGCCCGAAATGCGGCCGCGAGATGCGGCCCGACACCGTCCAGTCGGTCGTCGATGCGGTTCGCGGGCTGCCGGCGGGAACGCGGTTCTTCGTCGCGTTCCCGCTCCGGCTTTCGGACGAGGTCACGCACGAGGTGGTCGTCGAGAATCTCCGCGCCCAGGGCTTCCTCCGGGTGGCTCTGGATGGCGTGGTCAAGCACCTCGACGATCTCGCCACCGAGCCGGTGGACGTGACGTTCGCGAAGGAACTGCTGGTGGTCGTGGACCGGCTGGCGGTCGGACCGGAGTCGGACAACCGGCTTCCCGACGCAGTGGGGAGTGCGTTCGCCGAGGGCGATGGAGACTGCATCATCCTTCTCGCCGAAGCGGTGCCCTCGCCGTTCGACGGCGCGAGCGTGACGCGGCTCGCGTTCACCGAACGGTTCGAGTGCCCGAACGACGCCACCGTCGCGCCGGCGCCGACTCCGCAGCTGTTCTCGTTCAACAGCCCGCGCGGCGCGTGCACCACCTGCAACGGCTTCGGCGCGGTGCTCGAGTACGACGAGGCGCTGATCGTCTGCCATCCCGAGCGCACACTGCGCGAGGGGGCGATCGATCCGTGGACGATGCCGCGCTACGAGAACAAGCGCCGCGCGCTGACCGACTACGCGCGGCGGGAAAAGGTCCCGCTCGATGTGCCGTGGACGGAGCTCACCGACGTCCAGCGCCACAAGCTTCTCCACGGCCGGGCCAAGGGGTTCGTCGGAATCTTTCCGTTCCTTCGCGGGCTCGAGGAGAAGCGGTACAAGCAGTACATCCGCGTCTTCCTGCGGCGCTACCAGTCGGCGAGGGAGTGCCCGGAGTGCCGCGGAACGAAGCTCCAGCGGCCGGCGCTCGACGTCCGCGTCGCCGCGCGGACGATCGCCGAAGTAGCCGCGCTCCCCGTCGAGCAGCTCGCCGACTGGCTGTCGACGCTCCCGCTGACCGAGTTCGAGACGCGGGTGGCCGAGCACATACTCAAGGAAGCGCGCGACCGCGTGCAGTTCCTGGTGGACGTGGGGCTCGGCTACCTGACGCTGAACCGCGGGACGCGCACGCTCTCCGGCGGCGAGGCGCAGCGCATCGGGCTCGCCAACTCGCTCGGTGCGCGGCTCGTGGATACGCTGTACGTGCTCGACGAGCCGTCGATCGGCCTGCATCCGCGCGACATGGACCGGCTGCTCGGGCTTCTCCAGCGTCTGCGGAGCGGCGGGAACACGGTGCTGATAGTCGAGCACGACCTGGAGGCGATGCGGGCCGCCGACTACATGGTGGAGCTCGGCCCCGGGAGCGGCGAGCAGGGCGGGCAGGTGGTGTTCGCCGGACCGATGTCGCGAGCAGCCGAGAGTCCGCTCACCGGGCAGTACCTGACCGGCGCGCGCACGATCCCCCTCCCCGACGAGCGGCGGCGCGTCGGCCCGCGATGGATCACGCTCACCGGCGCGCGCGCCCACAACCTGCGCGACGTGGACATCCGCATCCCGATCGGCGCGATGACGGTGGTGACGGGCGTCTCCGGTTCGGGCAAGAGCACGCTGGTGCACGACGTCCTCTACCGCGCGCTGGAGACGCGGATCCACGGCGAGCACTCGGCCAAGCGTCACCTCGGCGAGCTGGTCGGCGGATACGAGGAGTTGGCCGGACACGAGCCGATCGAGGACGTGGTGCTGATCGACCAGCAGCCGATCGGCCGCTCGCCGCGCTCCAATCCGGTGACGTACGTGAAGGCGTTCGACGAGATCCGGCGGATCTTCGCGGCGCAGCAGCTGTCACGCCAGCGCGGCTACACGTCGGGGACGTTCAGCTTCAACGTCGCCGGCGGCCGCTGCGAGACGTGCGAGGGCGCGGGCTACCTCGAGGTCGAGATGGTGTTCATGGCCGACGTGTTCGTGCCGTGCGACGACTGCGTGGGGCGGCGGTTCAAGCCCGAGGTGCTGGAGGTGCGCGTCCACGGGCGGACGATCGCCGAGGTGCTGGAGATGACGGTCGACGAGGCGATCCGTGCCTTTCCGCGCGAGGAGAAGCTCGGCCAGTCGTTATGGCATCTGCACCAGGTGGGGCTCGGCTACCTGCGGCTCGGCCAGCCGGCGACGACGCTTTCGGGGGGCGAGGCACAGCGGATCAAGATCGCGCGCGAACTAGCGCTGTCGGGGCGGAACAGCGGGCGGAAGCTGTACCTCATGGATGAGCCGACGACCGGTCTGCATCTCGAGGACATCCGGCGGCTGGCGCTGGTGCTCGAGCGACTGCTCGAACAGGGGCACACCGTGGTGCTGATCGAGCACAATCTCGACGTGATCAAGCTGGCGGACTGGGTGATAGATCTCGGTCCGGAGGCTGGCACCGGGGGTGGCGAGGTGGTGGCGATGGGGACACCGGAGGAGATCGCAGCGGTGGAGCGATCGCACACCGGGCGTTGGCTGCGGACGGTGCTGCCTGGAACGGCGATCCCGACCACGCGGAGCGGAGCGGTGAAGCGTGGGCGGCCGCGAGTGAAGGCATCGTGAGGAGAGCGCGCGTGGAGGCGGATCAGCTTCGGATTGCTTGACTTGCACCCCTGCAGGGCTAGATTTCTGGCACTCTTCCCGAGTAGCTCAGGTGGTAGAGCAGGTGACTGTTAATCACCGGGTCGGGGGTTCGAGTCCCTCCTCGGGAGCTTGGCGACGCAAGCGGTTAAGGGCGGCAAGCAGTAGCAGGCTGGACCTGGTTGAGTACGAGTTGAGTACGAACAGCATGGCGGCGCCGTGTTCACCTTAGTGAACACGGCGCCCTTGTCATTCGACTGCCGTTTAGCGCCCCAGGCTCCAAATACGGAGCGCGGCTAGGCGCCTCCTTTGGTGCCGCGCTGTTGACAATCAATAAGTCGTTGCTTATGTATTGCACATGCAGCGCGCGGCCGTGACCGAAAACAGGATCTTCCAGGCGCTGGCGGACCCCAGCCGCCGGGCGATCTTCGAGTCGCTCACGCGCGGCGAAGCGGCGGTGAAGGACCTCACGGCGCGCTTCGACATCTCGCAGCCGGCGGTCTCGCAGCACCTCGCCACTTTGAAGGACGCCGGCCTGGTGAGCGACCGGCGCGAGGGGCGCTGCGTCTACTACCGCGTGGAGCCGCGCGGAATGAAGCCGCTCATCGACTGGATCGCGCACTACCGCGCCTTCTGGACGGAGCACGCGAAGCGCCTCGAACGACTGCTGGAGACGATGGACGAATGACTCCAGTCGACAGGACCGCACGATCGCAGCGCGAATCCCTTTCGCTCGAATTCGATCTGCATCATGCGCCGGAGAAGGTGTGGCGCGCGCTCACCGACCCCGTACTGCTCGCGGAGTGGCTGCTGCCGGTCGTCGAGCTCGAGCTCGAGCCGGGCGCGGCGTTCACGTTCAGGACGCAGCCGCAACCCGGGTGGAACGGCACCGTGCATTGCCGGTTCCTCGAGATCGAGCCGCACAGGAAGCTCAGCTACACGTGGGTCGTCGGCGACATCGAGCTCGACACCGTCCTGACCTTCACGCTCACGCCCACCGCGTCGGGCACCCGCCTGTCCATCGAGCAGTCGGGCTTCAAGCCAGACCAGAAGCGGGAATTCGGCGGCGCGCGCTACGGCTGGAAGATGATGGGCGGGAAGCTCGACGACCTGCTCGAGAGGACCCCATGAACTGGAACAAGTGGCTTCGGCAGACCCACCGCTGGCTGTCCATTGCCTTCACGGTGACCGTCACCGCCAACTTCGTCGCCCTGACACAGGCGGAGCCTCCCGCCTGGGTGACCTATTCGCCGCTACTCCCGCTCGCCTTGCTCCTGTTCACCGGTCTGTACCTGTTCGTGCTGCCGCACGCAACCAGGTGGAGCAGCGCGCGAAGCACCGACTGAACGGGCGACCGCACGGCGAAAGGTCGTGTCACCCAAACACCAATCTCGACGTCCCCTTCGAGCTCGAAGTCACCGCAGTCCTGGAGTGAACACAATGGCCGACAGGAAGTCCAGGAAGTCGGGGAAGGTCGCAAGGAAGACCGCCGTCAAGCGAGTCGCCGCGAAGCCGACGCTCCTCGCAGGCGGCAACCCTCAGATCGCGAAGGCCGACGGCGACGCCCCCGTGCAGGCCTACATCGCGGCCATGCCGGGCTGGAAAAGCGACGTCGGGCGCCGCCTCGACGCGCTCGTCGTGCGCACCGTCCCCGGCGTGCGCAAGGCGGTCGAATGGAACTCGCCCTTCTACGGAGTCGAGGGCCAGGCTTGGTTCCTGTCGTTCCACGTCTTCACCAACTATGTCAAGGTGACCTTCTTCAGCGGTACGTCGCTGCGACCCCTTCCACCCGGAGGCACGGGCAAGGACGCGCGCTGGATCGACATCCACGAGGACGATCTCGACGAGGCGCAGTTGGCGACGTGGATCCGGCAGGCGGCCGCCCTGCCCGGCTGGGTCCCGTAGCGCCGGCAGTGATCCTCGCAAGCAGTCCGTCACCGCACCGCGCCGCAGCCTCCGCCGCGCGGGGAGAATGACTCGGAGCGTGGCGGACCGGTGACGGAGCAGCAGGATCTACCGTTTCGCGGCAGCTCCCACCACTTCGTCGGCACCGACCAGGGTAACACCGGCGTCTCGGCGTTCCACTTTCATGGTGAGCCCGGGCTTGGCCCGGGACCGCACCGGCACCAGTACGACGGAGCCGCTGCGATGCACGCGCTTCGGTACCACGAGGCAGAACAGAAGCCCGCGAACATTCAGCGACCGACCCGCACAGTTCACGGGTGCGGCGACGGCTTACCTTCGCCTCTCCTCCCGAACGTTCACGACTGCGTTCGGCACGCTCCGCCTGAGCAGCTCGCTGAACGCTGCGACCTCCGTCGCGATCAGTTCGTCCAGCGCCGCGAGATGCGTCCGCAGCTCCGACGCGAGCGCTGCACCTCGATGTGCTGATCCGTCGGTCGGTAGTCACTCGACGCGATCCCTTTCGCCAGATACCCGAGCTTGGAGATCAGCTTCGACCCGAACCGCACGCCGTCCTGCCCCGACGCCGCCTGACCTTCGACTCACGCACAAAAGAGGGCAGCCCGGCTCGGACCACCGAGTCGGGCTGCTTCGTTGTTGTTAGCGACCTCGACGGCACCAACAATGCAGTTGGGACTGGTGCGAATGTGTCCTGGGTCACATCGTGTAAACAAATAGATCACGCCCTCCCCCCGTCACAACGTACGGAGGAATCTCATGTCGCGCATGCTCGGGTACGTCCTCGCTCCAGCGCTCCTCTTCGCCGTCGCCTGCGGCGATCAGGCGTCCGGTCCCCTCGATCCAATCACCGCTCCTGTCTTCACCCACGGCGCCTCCGACTCGGAGGAATCGAACGGCGGCAACTTCGGCACGCCTCTCTCGGGACGCGAGGAAGTGCCGGTTCGTCCGACCCGCGCTCGCGGCAACGCGATCTTTCACGTGAACGCGGAGGGATGGAGCGTGAGCTACAAGCTCATCGTGGCGAACATCGAGAACGTGGTCGCCGCCAACATCCACGCCGGACCACGGGGCGAGAACGGGCCGGTCGTGGCGTGGCTGTACGGCCCGCAGCAGCCGGGGGGCGGCCGCATCCAGGGTGTGATCGGGCAAGGTACCATCGTGGCCAACCACCTGATCGGCCCTCTCGCCGGCCAGGACATCGACGCGCTCGTCGAGCTGATGAAGTCGGGAAATGCCTACGTCAACGTGCACACCAACGACGGCGTCGGCGCACCAAACTCGGGGCCGGGCGACTTTCCGGGCGGCGAGATCCGAGGCCAGATCGACCATCGTGGTCACTGAGTACCGCCGTCTCTCGCTCACCTGCGCGACGGGGAGGGCCCGGGCGAATCTTCGTCCGGGCCCTCGTCTCATCGGAGCTGGTCGAAGCCGTACCCCGGACGGAGAATGGTCGAGCGGATCACCCCGGCAGCGCCGCGCGCAGATCGCCGTCTGGCGAACGAGCGCGGCGCGCCCGGTCTGCCCGATTCCTGCACGTGTCCCGAAGTGTCTCGTGACTGGAGGCACGAATGCCGAGCGCGTGGAGCGACAAGGACGAGCGAAAGTACGAGCACATCAAGGAGGGCGCCGAGGATCGCGGCACCGGCACCGAGCGCGCGAAGGAGATCGCCGCGCGCACCGTCAACAAGGACCGCCGGGAGGAGGGCCGCACGCCCAACCGTACGACGCAGGGCACCGGCAATCCCAATCGCTCGCTCGAGGCACGCAGCAAGGACGAGCTCTACAACCGGGCAAAGGAGCTCGACATCGAGGGCCGCAGCCGGATGTCCAAGAACGAGCTGCTGAAGGCGATCCGGCGGCAGGGCTGACTGCCAACGCCGCCGGACCGATGCCGGAGCGGGCGCGGTGCGGAGCCAATCCGCCGTACAGCGCCCGCTCCATTTGCGCCCGCCTCTCGTGGCGTGTAGTCTCCGGTCTCCCAGTCCAATCCCCGCACCTCACCACGTGAACGTCCTCGTCCTCAACGTCGGCTCCTCCACGCTCAAGTTCCAGCTCGTGCGCACCGACGTCGGGCGGATGGCGGCCAACACGGATGAGAAGCTCGCCCGCGGCATCATCGAGCGCATCGGCGGCGAGGCCGTGCACGTGTTCCACACGGGAGACCAGCCCCCCGCGCGCGGCACGGCGCCGATCCGCGACCACCGCGCGGCCGTGGACTACGTCATCAAGTGGATGGCGAGCGCCGAGTCGGGCGTCGCCATCGAGTCGGTCGGCGAGATCGAGGCCGTCGGCCACCGCGTGGTCCATGGTGGCGAGCGGTTCCAGCGCTCGGCCCTGATCGACGACGACGTGCTCCGCGGGATCGAGGACACGATCGAGCTCGCGCCGCTTCACAACCCGCACAACCTGCGCGGGATCCAGGCAGCCCGCGCCGCGCTCGGCGCCGGAATCCCTCAGGTCGCGGTCTTCGATACCGCGTTCCACCACACGCTCCCCGAGCGCGCCTACCTCTACGCGATCCCCTATCAGTACTACCGCCGCTACAAGCTGCGCCGGTACGGCTTTCACGGCACGTCGCACCGCTACGTCGCGCACCGCTGGCGGCAGCTCACCGGCGTCGAGCGCGCTCGCACGCGGCTGGTGACGCTGCACCTCGGCAACGGCTGCTCGGCCTGCGCGATCGACGGCGGCAACTCGGTGGACACATCCATGGGATTCACGCCGCTCGAGGGGCTCGTCATGGGCACCCGCTCGGGCGACGTCGATCCGGCGATCCTCGACTACATCGCCTCGAAGGAGGGGCTGTCGCTCGCCGAGGCCGAAGGAGTCCTCAACCGGCAGTCGGGACTACTCGGCATCTCCGGGCTGACGAACGACATGCGCGAGCTGCTGGCCGAAGCGGAGGAGCACGACGACCGCCGCGCCAGGCTGGCGATCGAGATCTTCTGCTATCGCGCGCGCAAGTACATTGGCGCGTATCTGGCGGCGATGAACGGCGCCGACGGCGTGATCTTCGCCGGCGGGATCGGCGAGAACGCGCCTACGGTGCGCGAGCGAATCTGCCGCGACCTCGAGTGGATCGGCGTGCACCTCGATCCGGCGAAGAATACCGCGACGATCGGCGGGCGCGAAGGACGCATCGACGCGGACGACTCGCGCATCGCCGTGTGGGTCATACCGACGGACGAGGAACTGCTCATCGCCCGCGACACCGTGCGCGTAGTCCAGAGTATGATGGCGCCATTCTGACGTCTTCGCCCCCGGGCCGCAAACCTCCCCGCCGGCGGCGCGGCCGACCATCGGGGGCATCCATCTTGCCACGATTCCCATGCTTTGAACGCACTCACGAACGAAAGGGGGAGCTACATGCGGCTCGTCTCGCTCGCTATCATCGCCGTCCTAATTGCCGGCTGCAATTTGGTCGGCCGCCGGGGCATCGAGGCCGTGCCCATCACCTCGGCCAGCTCGACGCTCATCAACGCGGCCGGGCAGACTGTCGGCACGGCAACGCTCACCGAGGCACCGCACGGCGTGCTGGTGGTGGTCGATCTCACCGCTGCGCCCCCGGGCGCACACGCCTTCCACATTCACGAAACCGGACAGTGCCGCCCGACGTTCGACGCCGCCGGGGGACACTTCAACCCCGGCAACCGGCAGCACGGCTTTCTCAACCCGGCGGGCATGCACGCTGGAGACCTGCCAAACGTCAGCGTGCCCGAGACCGGCCGCAAGCGATTCGAGTTCTTCGCCCCCGATGTCCGGCTGACCGGCGGCAGCAACGCGCTGCTCGACGGCGACGGCACCGCGCTCATGATGCACGCCTTTGTCGATGACTACAGTACCGACCCCAGCGGCAACGCCGGCGAGCGCATCATCTGCGGAGTGATCGGCCGCTAGCAGACTGAAGGAATACCAGCCGCGACTTCGCCTTGAATTCCCCCCCGCCAGGTGGCGGCCACTGAATAGTGGCCGCCACCTGGCGGTATCAGTCCTCCACACCCGAACCCCGAATCAGTATTACTCAGTCGGTCGCCCGTCGCTTCCACTCGGGTGATGGCGTGACGACTTCCTCGGGGGTCCCTCCGACCGCCGGCACGCGCTCCTCGTCCTCCTGCGGTTCGACGTGGATGTCGAGCAGCCGGAACGAGGGCCGATCGGGGAACGAGTTGCGAAGCAGCGCAAGCGACACGTTGTAGACGGGGATCCCGGTCGCCGTCTTGCCCACTGGACACCCCTTGTGAGCGTGGCCGTGGAACACGGCGGTCACCGAATAGCGGGACAGCGGCTCCTCGAGCCGGCTCGAGCCGAGGTACGGATAGATCTCCAGCGGCTCTCCCTCGACAGTGTCACGGACCGGAGCGTAGTGAAGAAGCGCGATCCGCTGCCCCGAGCGGAGCCGCGCCAGCGCGGTCTCCAGCTTCAGCGCCTCGGCGATCGCCTCGTGGACGAAGCTCTTTATGGCCGGCTCGCCCCACGGGCCAAGCGCCCCGCGGCCGAAGCCGCCGGCGAATCCCTTGATCCCGGCGAAGCCCACTCCGCAGACCTCCCGTGAGTCGCCGTCGAGCACGATCACGCCGGCGTCGATGAAGATCTGCTTCACGTCGTCCACCTGCCCGGACTCGTAATCGTGATTGCCGAGCACGGCGACGATCGGGATCTTGACCACCGCCGTGAGCTCCTTGGCCAGCGCGCGCGCCTCCTCGGGAAGTCCGTAGTCGGTCAGGTCGCCGCAGATGGCGAGCACGTCCGCGCTGGCCGCGATCTGGGCGAACAGCGGCTGCAGGACTCCCTGTGAGGTCCGTGAGTAGTGTATGTCCGCGATCGCCGCCAAACGGACGACTTCGCCATTCCTCGCCATCGCACCTCCCGTCGAGTTTGCGGCCGGCCGCTCCGCGCCCGCCGCAGGCGCTAGCCCTGGTCTTGCAATTCCTGATCTCGCGGCGCCCGCGTACGAGTACACGCGCCGATGACCGAGGCGCCGCCGGAGCTCCCGGCGAGCCGCGGGCCACCGACCGCAGGCTGGAGGCGAGCTCATGTCCGCACCGCAAGCGAACGCCGGCGCCTTCGATCCGCGGTCGAGCGCATTCTACAGGGAAGCGCTGGCCACGCTCCACGGTGCCGGACTTCCGTTCCTGGTCGGAGGTGCCTATGCGTTCGGCCGCTACACCGGAATAGTTCGCGATACGAAGGACTTCGACATCTTCGTGCGCGAGCGTGACGCGCGGAGGGTGCTCGCCGAGTTCGCGCGGGTCGGATACCGGACCGAGATGACCTTCCCGCACTGGCTCGGAAAGGTCTTCCACGGCGTGAACTTCGTGGATGTGATCTTCGGATCGGGCAACGGCGTGGCAATGGTGGACGACGAGTGGTTCGAGCACGCACGCGCTGGTCAGGTGGTCGACGTCCCGGTGCAGCTCGCGCCGCCGGAGGAGATGATCTGGCAGAAGTCGCTGGTACAGGAGCGCGAGCGCTACGACGGGGCGGACGTCGCTCACCTGCTTCGGGCCTGTGCCGAAGACATCGACTGGGACCGCCTGCTCCACCGCTTCGGCCCCAACTGGCGCGTACTGCTCTCGCACATCGTGCTGTTCGGCTTCATCTACCCGGGAGAGCGCGACCGCATTCCGAAGCGCGTCGTGCGGCATCTGCTGCGCCTGTTCGAGCACGAGCTCGACACGCCGGCGGTCGATGAACGGATCTGCCGCGGGACGATCCTCTCGCGAGCCCAGTACCTGGTGGACATCGACCACTGGGGTTACGCGGACGCACGCCTGCGGCCAGCCGGCGGGATGAGCGAGGAAGAGGTCGACCACTGGACGGCGGGCATCCAGAGGTAGGCTGGCCCGCGGTTCGAGGCACCAGGAACCACGAAACAGTCCACCAGGCACACCCGTAGGGCGGGTATCCGCCCAGCGAGGTCCTTCCCGTGTCCGCATCCTGCATGTCGCCCGCACGACGCCCCGGCCGATCGCTCCTTGCCGCCGGCACGCTCGTCTGCGGAGCCCTCACTCTCGCCGTCTCCGTGGTCGATCCGCTGGGCGCGCAGCAACCAGAGCGGCGTACGCTCCAGGGAGAGCGCGTCGCCATCTACAACCTCGTCGGCGCGCTGCGCGCGGAGCCGACGACCGGATCCGAGGTCGTCGTCGAGATCACCCGGCGCGGCGCCGATGCCGACCGCATCGTCATCGAGCGACTCCAGCGCGGCGGCGCCGAGGTGCTCGCGCTGGCGTATCCGGGCGACCGCATCCGTTACCGCGGGAGCGGCTTCCGCCAGAATACCGCCATGTCGGTCCGGGAGGATGGAACGTTCGGTGGCGGCATGGGCGGCGGGGGCCGCCGGGTTCGCATCGGCGGCGACGACGGACTCGATGCCTCGGCCGACCTGAGGGTGTTCGTGCCGCGCGGACAGCGCATCGCGCTGCATCTCGGACTCGGGAACGTCACGGTGGCCAACGTGAACGGCGACATTCTCGTCGATGTCGGCGCCGCGA
>DATKCV010000102.1:0-2272 GCA_035513015.1 Gemmatimonadaceae bacterium | reverse complement strand
GGAACCCGATGCGCATATGCGGTTTGATCACGCCGAGATGCCACGCGGTATGCGCCGGCTTCTCGCGCTCGATCACCGCGCGGACCGCGGCGAGCCGCGCCGGCGACGCAACCTGGCGTTCGTACACCTGGACCAGGAACTGATGCGCGACGGTTTCGTAGAGATGCGATCCGAATCCGTCCTCACCGGCGATGTACGACCCATCGAGCACGGCGGTCGTTCCGAGCACCGCGCCGTCGAGCTCCGCTGGCGCGAGCACGGTGTCCACGCCAAGTCGTCCCGCACCTCGCGCCGCGTCTCCATCGCCCGGCAGCGTCCACCACGTCGCGCCGAGCACCGGTTCGACGATGCGCACGTCAACGCCGGTGGCGAAGCGCACGGCCTCTCGCAGGCCGGCCGGCGTGCCTCGTCTTCCCGCGGCGGCGAACGCACCTGCCACCGCGCGGCGCTTCTTCTCCTCGGGCCACGTCTCATCCAGGTCGATCCCGATCCATCCGGCCAGCCACGGCAGCCAGGATGCGGGCACGGCGCGAGGATCGAAGAGCCGCGGCATCTCGTCGATCTGCTCGTCGAGATCCGTGAAGAACCCCTCGAAGAGCGCAAGGAATCGCTCGAGCAGCTCCGGATCCTGCGCCTGCGTCCGGTAGATCGCCGGCAGATGGCGCGACCAGGTGTCCGGGTCGTAGTCGACGCGAATCTGCTCCACCACCGGCGTCTGCCGCCCTTGCCCGGACAGTCGCGCCGCGAGCCAGAGATGCTCGGTCGGCGTCTCGCGAACCAGCCCTCGCAGCGCATCGGGCGGGAACGGTTTCCACGGCGCCGGCAGCGGCGCGTCAGGATCGTTCGGCGGGGCCGGTGGAGCATCCGACGATCCGCCGGTTCGAACGAAGAGTTGAAGATGCGCGTTCGTGCCGAGCGGCCCGCCGTGAACTTCTATCTCGTGCCACAAGGTCGGTCGTCCCGCAGTTCCGAACGGGCCGCCCCACAGAACCCCGTCGCGTACGTAACCGCCGGTGCGGACCATGCGAATCGGCGTCGCACCTCCACCAGGGTGAAGCCACAGGCCGCCGGAGTCGTCGGCGGCGAGCGCCGCCACCGGTCCTTCGAAACCCTCCGCCTCGCCAATCACGATCCCGCCGGTGAGCGGGGCGCCGGCAGAAGGTTCGATCGGGAGAACTCGCAGCACGCGCCGGCTGGCGTTGTCGCCCAGATAGAGCGAGTCCTGCGCGGCGAGGAGCACGAGCGGATCACCGTCGGGCAGGTCCAGCCATCGCCGCAGGTTGCCATCGGCATCGAACACCGCGATGCGAGGCGCCGTCGCGTCGAGCACGAAAACTTCGATCGTGTCGTCGGCGTCGCAGGTCGCCACCGCCACGGGTTGCCCGAGCCCCGCGCCGGCCGCATGTTCCCAGAAACCGCTCTCGACACTCCCCTGCGGCCCGAACTTCTGCACGCGCTTGTTGCCGTGGTCGACGACGTATACGGCGCCGCGCGAGTCGCTCGCGAGCGTCCATGGCGTGTCGAACAGCCCAGGCGCCGTTCCCGGACCTCCCCAGATTCCGAGAAGCTGGAACGTCCGCGGATCGAGGAGCTGCAGGCGATGATTGCCGGCGTCTGCGACGATGAGCGCGTGCCGCGTCGTATGAAAGATCAGCCCGCGCGGCGTGCGGAGCTGACCGGGCAGCTCACCTGAGCCGCCCAGACACGGGGCCGGACAGACGCGCGAGTCGCACGGATCGATGCGCAACAGACGATCGCCGCCGGGATCGGTGAAGAACACCGCGCCATCAGGACCGAGCGCAAGACCGGCGGGCCCCTCTGGGGCGGGCAGCTCGGACATCGTCTCGGTGCTGCCTGCGTACAGCGGAACGTGCGCGAGCCGCAGCGCTCCGTCCGGGCGAAGCTCCAGGCCGCGCCAGCGGAACGCCGGCCAGCGATTGGCGACGTTCAGGTAGAGGAAGCCCGCGGTGTCCATCTACTCGACTCCCATCCAGACGGCGCGCCAGTCATTCCACGGCGGCGGCTGCGCGTCGCCGATCAGTCTCGTCACCAGCACGTTGATCGTGAAACCAGTCGGCGTCGCCTCGAGGACGTTCGGGGGACCGTCGAGGACGAGCGACACGATCTCCCCTTCCTCGTCGTCCTCCTCGACCTGGATGCGCTGGCCATCGAGGCGCACTGAGTAGCCGGGTGTCGTCAGGAACCCGGCCGACGACGTATCGTTGTGTGCAGTGAGGCTGAAGGTGGTTTCAAACGGCACGCTCGCCCAGTC
>DATKCV010000101.1:0-92224 GCA_035513015.1 Gemmatimonadaceae bacterium | reverse complement strand
CTATCCCCCGCAAGCGGGCAGGTTGCTCACGTGTTACGCACCCGTTCGCCGGTCGTGGATTGCTCCACGCCCTCGACTTGCATGTGTTAAGCACGCCGCCAGCGTTCGTCCTGAGCCAGGATCAAACTCTCCAATGAGATTTGATTAGCTCTTCCGAACAGCTGTCACGCTGTCGCATGACAGCGTATCCGAATCACAGAAATGTTCAGGTCTGGACTCTCCCCCACGGCCCTGAACGGCCGGGGATCGATGAGTCCGCCTCGCACATCCTCGATTCCAAACTCGATTGTCAATCAGCTCTTGGTGTCGCTTCTGCGACAGCCTGTAATAATATCCTGTTTACCCAGCCTGGTCAAGGTCCGCTACCCACTCTTGGCAACCCGACCGAGCCCGACGACAGGCTCCGCCCGCCGTCCGCTCTCCAACTCACGCACTCGCGATCGCGGAGAGCCAAATATCATAACCGAGCACCAGCGTCACCACAACCCATCACCCGCTTGATCAATCCCGAACGAGACTGAACCGCTGGCGGTCCCGTCCGATGCGCCGTGTAGGAATCGAACCTACAACCTAGTGATTAAGAGTCACTTGCTCTGCCAATTGAGCTAACGGCGCAGTGTGCAGCTCGCTGGCGCGCCAGGAGGGACTCGAACCCCCGACCCACAGCTTAGAAGGCTGTTGCTCTATCCACCTGAGCTACTGGCGCTTCGTCTCGCGCCGGCGACCTCGATCACGAGAAGCGAGCCGGCAAGGTCGGGGCGACCGGATTTGAACCGGTGACCTCCTGCTCCCAAAGCAGGCGCGATACCAGGCTACGCTACGCCCCGCGAGCCTCGAATAGTAGTCGTACCGTTTTACCCGGTCAACCGCCGACGCGCTCCAGCGCCGTCAGCAGCGCGCGAAACGCGCGACCACGGTGACTCACCGCCTCCTTCTCCGACACACCCACCTCGGCGAACGTCCGGCGTTCCAACTCGGCCGACTCGAAGTACGGGTCGTAGCCGAACCCGCCGACGCCGCGCGGCGCGTCGATGATCCGGCCGGCCGACTCTCCTCGCTCGATTACCTCCTCGTCGTGCGCCACGAACGCGGCAGCGCACACGTACCGCGCCCGCCGGTCATCGGTCCGCGACAGCGCGGCGAGCAGCGCCGCGTTGTTCGCCGCGTCGAGTGCTTCACCGCTGAGATCATCGCGCCCGCTGAACCGCTTGCTCCGCACGCCGGGAGCGCCGCCCAGCGCGTACACCTCGAGTCCCGAATCGTCGGCCACCGTGGCGATCCCGCCGCTCACCTCGTAGAAATAACGCGCCTTGGCCAGCGCGTTCGCTTCGAACGTGTCGTGGCATTCGATGCCCTGCTCTTCCGGCTCCTCCGGAAGGCCGAACGTGGCCAGGTCCACTACGGTGAATCCGGCACCCTCGAGCAGCGGACGCAGCTCGCGCATCTTGCCCGGGCTTCGCGTCGCCACCAGCACGTCCCGGCCCGTCATCGCAGGGCCTCGCGCTGCCGCGTATCGAGCATCGCGATCCCGGCCACGGCCAGCGCCAGCAGCGCATCGAGCTCCGGCCGATCGAACGTCCCGTGCTCGCCCGTTCCCTGAACCTCGACGAACCGCTGCGCATCCGTCATCACGACGTTCATGTCGACGGCCGCCGCGACGTCCTCGGTGTATTCGAGATCCAGCCGCGGCTCGCCGTCCACTATGCCGACGCTCACCGCTGCCACCAGGCGGCGCACCGGCGACCCGGCCAGCCTCCCCGTCTCGACCATCCAGGCGAAGGCATCCGAGACCGCGACGGCCGCGCCGGTGATCGCCGCCGTGCGCGTTCCGCCGTCGGCCTGCAGCACATCGCAATCGACGCGGATCGTCCATTCGCCGAACGAGAAGTCATCCACCATCGCGCGCAGGCTGCGACCGATCAGGCGCTGGATCTCCTGCGTGCGTCCGCCGAGCTGCGCACGCTCGCGAGACGTTCGAGTATGCGTCGCACGCGGCAGCATCGCGTACTCGGCCGTGATCCAGCCGGAGCCGCTCCCCTTTCGCCACCCCGGCACACCCTGCTCCACCGACGCCGTGCACAGGACCCGCGTCCGGCCGAAGCCGGCGAGGCACGATCCTTCGGCGAACGGCGCGGCACGGCGCTCCAGACTGACACCCCGCAGCGAGTCGGCGGGACGGTCGCGAGGTACGCTCGGGCGATCAGCTGGGGTGGACACGAAGTCTCTCCAGTGTGCCGGTGGTGGAGTGGCCCGGCGTGACTGGAATGATGGCGACCTCGCCGCCCCACGAGCGGACCTCGGCGGCGCCGACGACGGTCTCGGGTGTGTAGTCGCCTCCCTTGACCAGCACCTCGGGTCGCAGCGCGAGGATCGCCTCGCGGGGCGTGTCCTGATCGAACACGATCACCGCATCGACGGCCTCGAGCGAGGCGAGGACCCACGCCCGGTCGCGCTCGTTGCGGATGGGGCGGTCCGCGCCCTTGAGGCGGCGGACCGACGCATCCGAGTTGATCGCGACGACCAGTGCATCACCGAGCCGGCGCGCGGCCACGAGCACGTCCACGTGCCCGCGATGGAGCAGGTCGAACACGCCGTTGGTGAAGACGAGGCGTCCCGGAACGCGCCAGCTCCGGGCCTCGTCCCACGTCATGATCTTGCGGCCAGGGTCCCACTGCGTCAGGGCGCTCTCTCCGCGATAGGACTGAAATGCAGCTGGCGCACGAACATGGGCAGCTCGACGTACTCGTAGTATTCCGACCAGATCGTGACCAGCTCCGCCGATCGTCGAATCTGCACGCTTCCGGCGGCCTCCGGGAGCCCCAGCGAATCGGCTACGACGCGCAGCCGGCGGCGGATCTCGTCGTCCGTCTTGTGAATGGCGAAGCGCGCCTCCTGCTCCATCGCATCCTGAAAACGATAGAAGCGGTAGTACGGTTCGCCCAGGTTGATGGCGAAATAAGCGAGGGCCGTCAGCACGGCGAGCAGGACCAGGCAACCGAGGCGCGAAATTCCCTGCCGCGGCGAATTCACCACTGCGATTGCGCCCCATCGATCATGTCGGCTACCAGCTTCTCGATCGCGCGCTGCCGCCCCTGCGTCTCCGCGCGTTCGTCGTAGTCGCCGTCGGCCACCAGGTTTCGGCGCTGCCAGAGAGTCCGTCCCGTCGTCTGATCTACGATCTCGACATCGACTGCCAGCTGAAGCCTTCGGCGCGCGCTCGTCGCCTGCCGGGGATCGGCGCTGAATCCGATCGGCACATCGGTGTCGTACCGCAGGATGGTGCCGCGCACGATGGCATCGGCACGCTGCTCTGATGCTTCGCGGAGCCCCAGCCTCGCCTGGAGCTCATCGCGCATCCGTTCGTGGAGCTCGCGCTGGAGGTCCGGCGAAGGCGTCTGATTGTCGAACGGGAGCACCGCGACGGTCCGGATGTGCGAGGGCAGTCCGCCACCCACGAAGCCGTAGCGGACGGGACCGCAGCCAGTGAGAAGCACCAGCGCGAGCAGGAGGCTACCAGGCCCAGATCGACGCATCGAACGGCGGGACGGTCTCCCAACTGGTGATCGTGAGCGTGAGCGAGCGACGTGCGGTCTCATTGCGATATCGTACCTGATCGGGGGCGGAACGGTCCACCCACTCCGCGATCCTGCTCCCGCTGATCCTTTCCAGCCTGACGAGGCGATCCCCGACGTAAGTCACGCGCCACGGATCCGTGCTCCCGATGTCGGCTCGCAGGGTGTCGCCATCGAGCCGGGCAATGGTGTCTCTCGCCGGCGGCAGGGCAAGGCGGCCAAGCGTCGCCCACATCAACGGCGGGGGCGGGATGAATCGCCGGATGAGCGGGCCGGACGGAGCGATCACGGAGTCGGCGAGCAGCCATGCGTGGCCGCCGCCGAAGCCGCCGGCGACGAACAGGTCGAGGCGCGCGCTGTCCGGTGGGGCTACCCGGGCCACTCCCTCTCCGCGTGTCCGGAAGTCGATGTCAGCGTATTCCCACTGAAAGACGATCTGCTGGTGCACCGGCCGAAGCTCGGCGGACGGTAGACGCGCCGGAGTCGGAATGCCGGTCAGCGGCGGGACGCGCGGCGCGCAGGCGGCGAGCAGGACGGCCGCCGCGAGCGCCGGAAATATTCGTGCGGGAGGGTGCGCCACGCCGGAATACTAGGCTCTCCGGGGAATTCCGGGTACTGGGTCGGCTACGCCGGAGGTCTCGAAGTGCGTCCTCGGCGCCCTCGGACCGTTTCACCCCACGATCAGTAGTTGTAGCCGAAGAACAGATCGACGAAGCGGCGCGAGTACGGCGTGTCCGTGGCCTCCGCCCCGCGCAGCGAAAACCGGTGGCCGACATCCATTCGCAGCACGAAGCCGGGGATAAGGGGCACCCGGAAGCCCGCTCCGGCCGAACCGAGTATCCGCGGGTCGTACGCGTTGCCGTACCACGCCTGCCCGACGTCGCCGAACACCGCCCCCTGCACCTGCGGGAACCTGACGGCGCCGAATGGAAAACCGACCGTCACGAAGTGCGTGACCGGAAACCGCCACTCGCTGTTGAGAAGCCAGGCGCGCGTGCCGTCGAGACCGAAGCGCGGGTAGCCGCGCAGCATCCACGAGCCGCCGATCTGTACGGCACGCGGCCGCGTGCCCTCGCTCGCGTAGGCATACGCCCGCAGCGCGACGGCGCCCTGCTGGGAGGTGCGGATGTATTTGCGGAGATCGGCCGTGCCGATCCAGTTCTCGAACACCGCGTGGCTCAGGTCGCCGACGACGCCGGCGGTGACGTTCCACCGTGTGCCATCGATCGGCCCGGTGGAAAGTGACAACGCGTTGTCGCCTACGAGGCTCAGATAGTTGCTCACCAGGAAGCCGCGTCGCTGCGGGTCGCCCCGGATGATCTGGCTGTCGCCGTCATCCCGGTTGGAGAACTCGAACCGCGTCTGACCCTCGATCCGCATGAATCGCGAGAACGGATAACGCAGCATGCCGTAGACGCCGCCCGTGGTCTCCTCGTAGACGCGGCGGAAGCCCTGCTCGAAGAAGATGCCGCTGAGACGGAATCCTCCCACGCCCCAGTTGAGGCGGTGTTTCTGGTTGAGATAGAAGACGTTGCCGTTGAGGTTCGACAGCACATCGTCGATCCCGCCGCCCCGCGAGTACATGGAAACGCTGGCCGCGACCGCGTGGTCGCCCAGCAGATCGGTGAACAGTATCTGCGCGCCTTGCGCGGCACCCCAGCCGGGGCCGACGTCCGAGCCCCCGGCCGCCACATCGAGGGAAAAACGGCGGCGATACGGACTGGCCTGGATCTGGGCGACCCGATCATCGGCGAGCTCGCGCCACTCCCACTTGCCGAACTCGCTTTCCGGAGCCACCGCGAAGGTCTCGGCGTGCGCCGTGCTGTCGCGGAGGAGCGTGAACACGGCCCACGAGAAGTTCTCGAACCCGCCGACGAGAATGCGATCATCGCCGGGAATGGGTACCGGGTCGAAGACCCCGCCATCGAGCAGAGTCTCCCGGCGCGCGAGGCCCAGAGTGTCGACCGAGTACAGGTTGAACGTTCCATCGCGGTCGCTCGCGAAGAGGATGCGGGCCGCGTCGGCGTCCCAGCGCGGCGACTCGTCGATCCAGCGACCGCTGGTCAGCGGAGTGATCGAACCATCCCCGAGCGAGACGCGATAGAGGTTCCTCGCGCCGTACTCGCCGCCTTCGGTGCGGTCCGACGAGAAGACGAGCGCGTCCCCACCGGGCAGCCAGACCGGGTCGAGGTCCTCGTACGGGTCGCTGGTCACCCGGTTCAGCGTGCCGTCATCGATCGCGAACACGTACAGGCCCGACACGCCGGAGTCGGTCAGGCCGCTGAACGCGACGCGCTTGCCGTCGGGCGACCACGACGGACTGACGATCGACACGAGCTCGTCGAACTGGTAGCGCCCGACCAGCTTGCCGTGCTCGAGATCCCAGAACACGAGCGCGTCGCGGTCGTGATACTTGGTCGCGAAGATCAGGATCCCCTCTCGCACGTCGATTCGCGACGATGCCGCGTGAAGCGACTCGAGCTCCGGTGTCCGCTCACCGCGCAGCACGACCGTCGGGCGGTCGGCGCCGTCGAGGGGCTGCCGGTAGATGTCGGTGTATCCGCTGCGCGGCGACAGGTAGAGAATGTCTATCCCGCCGTCGGGCCGCTGGGTGGCCACGGGTTTCAGCGCCAGATCGGCGACGAGCCGCGCGGCCACGGTGAGGGGCCGCCGTCCGACCACTTCCGGAAAGAAGCGCTGCCGGAGATTGTAGTGCCACTCGCGTGTCAACTGCGACGGCGTCCGCCCATAGGTGGCGTAGAGTGCCTCGTCGAACGAAGCGAACTTGCCGAGGGTCGAATACAGCAGCGCCACCCGCCAGTCGCCATACGTCTCGCCAAGGAAGCGGTGCAGATCTCCACCGAGCGGATAGACCACGGATGAGTAGGTCGCATTCAGCTGTTCGATGCTCGGCATCCGGCCGGCGAGCGCCAGAGCGCGCACGATCATGTCGTCGCGCGACTCCTGACCGCCGGAGAAGTACTCGGCCACCCCTTCGGTCCACCACAACGGCAGAGCGGGCACCCGCCCCGTCGGCGATATGTGCGCCTGCTGTGAGACGATCGACAGATGGAACACGTGCACGAGCTCGTGTCGCAGCGTGTGGCGGAATTCGGCGTAGCTGCCACGAAACGGCAGCGCCACGCGACGCTTCATGAACTCGGTGACACCGAGCACGCCCTCCGGAGGCACGAACGGCAGAATGTTGGTCTGCTCGAAGTGCGAGTGGGAGGCGTACACGATGAGCGGAATCCGCTCACGCACGTCGTGGTTGAAGCGCCGCGAGAGATTGGCGTAGCTCTCTTCGGCGTAGCTGAGCGCCACGCGGGCGATCGCGGCCTCGGCAGGATAGAAATAGACGTCGACGTGCTCGCCGGCCAGTACGTGCCAGTCGAAGACACGGTACTGGATCTTGTTCTGGCCGAAGCTGCCGAACTGGGCGTGCGCGGCTGCCGGCGCCGCGCCCACACCGACGACCACCAGGCACCACGTCATCAGACGTCTCATCGCACCACCACGTCGAGGATCCGGTCGCCCTGAAGCAGGGCGTCCAGTACGTCCATTCCTTCGCGCACCCGCCCGAATGCCGTGTACCCGCCATCGAGATGGGGCTGGACGGAATGGGTCAGGAAGTACTGACTCCCGCCTGTATCCGGTCCGGACAGCGCCATTCCCATTACTCCGCGCTCGTATCGATGACGATTCAGCTCGTCGCGTATCGCATACCCGGGCCCGCCCCGGCCATCGCCGCGCGGGTCGCCGTCCTGCGTGACGAAATTCGGTACAACTCGATGGAAGTTCGTGCCCCGATAGAAGCCTGAACGTGCGAGTACGACAAAATTGTGCACGGTGAGCGGTGCTTCGGTGGCGAACAGCTCCACCGCGATGACGCCCCGCTCCGTGTGAAGCTCTACAACAGGAAGCGTGCCGTTCAGCGAGGGCGCCACGAGGGTGCGTACGACCGTCGCGTACCAGTCCAGTGACCTGGCTTCGGCCTCATTGACCGGCCAGGCGGCGAGCGTTGGGACGCCACGCCCGGCCGCGCGCTCGCGCGGGTCGGTGGGCGGCGGTAGCGCCGCGAGGGCGAGGCGCGCCGTGTCGCCGAAGGCGGTACTGTCGCGCCGCCACGCAGCCGCGATGAAGCGCACCGCCGCGACCCTCGCGTCGCTCTCCGGGTCGTGCCTGGCGGCGGCGTAGGCCTGAAGGACCGCCGGCAGATCTTCGGCCGTCGCCCGGCGCGCGAGGCCGTCGAGCACCGTGGCGCGTACGACCGGGTTCGAGTCGGCCAGCGCGGATCGAAGCAGCTCGACGACGCCGGGAACGGAGTCGACGTGCCGCGCAATCGTTCCGAGCGCCGCGGCTCGAACGCGCGCGTCGCGATCGCCCACGAGGGTTCGTGCCCACTGCAGGGCCAGCGGCGGCTCGGCCACGGCGACCGCGCCGGCGACGGCACTCCGCTCGCGCCAGTCCGGGCTGCCGCTCCACTCGCCGAGCGCGGGGAGCAGCACTCCGACTCGGACGCCGCTCTCCAATACGGCCCTGCGGTAGGCGTGGGCGGTGTCCGCATCCCACAACCAGGCCCATCGGGTGAGGTCCCGATCCATCACTTCGGGAAGTGCTCGGGCCGCGGCGACCCGAACGTTGGCGTCGCCATCCCGGACTCCGGCCAGAACGCGCGTGCGCGCCTCCGGTCCGAACGTAGCGTAGGACTGGATCACGTTCACGCGGACGTGCGGATGCGGCGAGACGAGCAGCAGATCGAGGGCGCGCAGCGCCTCCGTGGCCAGCGAGTCGCCGGCGGCGGGACGGGCGAGTCCGCGGGCAATCTGTGCCCGAACCAGCTGATCCCGGTGCAGCACCGCCCCGAGGAGAGGCCGCACGCCCGATGGGTCCCTGTTCCGGCCGAGCGCGTAGGCGGCGCGCCATGCGATCTCCGGATTTGGCGAGGCGAGATAGGAGGCGAGCACCGTCGCCGGAGGCGGCCGCAGCCTGGCACTCGCCAGGAGGAGGGCGTGCAGCACCGGCCCGCCCATCCGCTGCCCGGCGAGCCGACGCACGATCACCGCGCCCGCTTCGGTGTCACCCATGGCGCCGAGCGCCCAGGCAGCCTGCTCGGCAACCAGGGGGGCGCCGTCGAGCGCGGCATCGAGCGCGGCGACGGCAGTCGAATCCCTGAGCAGCCCGAGCGCGAATGCCGCGTTCGCGGCGACGGCGGTATCGGCGTCCGCGAGGAGGCCGCCCAGCGTTGGCGAGAGCTCGTGTGCGCGCACCTGCCCGATCGCGCGCGCGGCGAACGCCCGCAGGACGGGGCTCCCGGTGGCCAATGCTTCGCGGATGAGGGCTTCATCGATCCGCCGGGCGTCGGTCATCGCCAGCAGGCGCGCGTACGACCGGACGTCGTCCCCAGCCAGTCCGGCCGCCGTCCCGGCGTGGGCAGGAGAGGGATGGTCGGGCCCGCGGGCCGGCTGGGGAGCCGCGCAGCCGGCGAGGAGGATGAGGATTGCTGCGGCGACGCCGGCGCTAGGACGCCGCTGCGGAGAGCAGTTCGCGCACCGGAGAAGGCAGCGGGACGAGCTTCCCTGCGCGGTCGAGCGAGACCAGCGTGGTCCGCGCGGTGGCCAGCCGCGCGCCGGAACCCGCGTTGAGGATGACGTAGTCGAACGTAACGGCACGGGAGCGAACATCGGCGATGGTGGTCTCGACACGAATCGGGTCGTCGTAGCGCGCGGGTGCATGGAATCGGAGCGAGGCATCGGCCACAGCCAGCATGATGCCGTCCCGCTCCATCGCGGCGTACGTGATCCCGAGCTCGCGTATGAAATCGGTGCGGCCGATTTCACACCATACGAGGTAGTTCGCGTGATAGACAACCCCCATCTGGTCGGTCTCGGCGTAGCGGACGCGCAAGTCGCTCGTTGCGCGGCGCATCAGTCGCGCGGGAGCAGCCCGAGGGCCCGCGCGCGGTCGCGGGCGCTGGGGGTGAGGAGCGCCCCGGGTGCGATACTGCCACCCTCGCGGGCGAGGCGCTGCACATCGCGCTCGGTCACGAGCGCGCGCCTGGGGACGCCGGCCGTGTGTGCCCGGACGACCAGCGCGCGGTCGCCGGTGCCGACGCCCGTCGCGGCGGCCTCGTCGACATCGAGATGCAGTTCAGTGGCGTGCCGGTCTCCTGCACGAACGAGTAATCCGTGAAGGGTCGTGGCCCGAGCGCCCTCACCACAGCGGACGTCCAGCAGGTCGCCGTCCTGGAGCGCCCACCGCGCCGCATCGGCAGCCGACAGGTGCAGGTGCCTGGCAGCCACGATCACGCCGCGCGCGAGTCGCACCGAACCGGCGGTTCCGACGAGCGTCACTCCACCGATGGACTGGTCGAGCGCGCCGCTGGCGGCTACCGGCGGAGCGACTCCGAGCACCCGAGCGTCACTCTTCGCGATCTCCAGCTGCGTGGAGCCCCGCGGCGGCCCGACGATCCGGATTCCCTCGATTCGCCCCGCCGGACCGATTGCCGTGAGGGTTTCCTCGGCCGCGTACTGACCAGGCTGTGATAGCGGCCGACGCACGGTCGGTTGGGCGCGACCAAGAAGGGTGCGGGCGTCCTCGGCCGACAGATGGACGTGGCGGTTGGAGACGCCGACGGGGACGGAGATCTCCAGCTCGCGCGTGGCGGCTCGGCCCGGCGGGCGGACGGCACGTCCGGTGGGAGCGACCTCGGGAGCCGTCCCCCGCCCCGCTGCGGCGGCCCGCGTCAGTCGCGTCAACTCCCCCGTGGTGACGCGCGAACGAGGCGGCTCGCCACCACGGGTGGGAGGCTCGGGGCGAACCGGCGCCGGAACCAAGCCGGCAGAGGCCGTCGCGCCCCGCGCCGGCGCACCCTCGATCAGCGCACGGGCTATGAGCCCCGCAAGGCGATCGAGATCGGCCTCGGTCATCGCCTGTTCGCCCGAACGTCGCGCAGGAACTCTTCCACTATCCGCTCCACTTCGAAGGGGAGCGGCCCCGTGGATCTGGTGGCTCCGGCCGACGTCCGCGCAGACGTACGAGCACCGGACGCTGATGCGGGGCTCGGGGCCGCCGGACGAGATGCCCGCTCACGGAGCGGATCCCGATAGGGACGCAGCTCGGCGCCCAGTCGCTTGATGTTGATCAGGTGCAGGGGGGTGATGTTGTCGGATGTGATCGAGCCGCCCCACGCACCCGGTCCGAGCGTCATTGCCGGCGCGAAGCCGGTGGTGTATCCCACGGCGCCCAGCGCCGAGTTGCTGTTGACGACGATGCGGAACGCCGGCTTCTCGAGGAAGAACTCGTGGATCACGCGGTCGTCCTGGCTGTGTATCGCCAGCGTGTGACCGATGCCGCCGTAGTTCAGGAGATCGATCGCGCGCCGACAGCACCTCTCCCAGCCGTCCTCGACGAAGAAGCCGAGCACCGGCGAGAGCTTTTCGCGACTCAGCGGATCCTCGCGCCCGACCGAGTGGAGATCGACGACGATGAGCTTGACGTCGCCGGCCACCGTGAAGCCGGCCCGGTGGGCGATTGCCTGCGGCGGCTGGCCGACGACCTCGGGAGCTATGCCCTTCCCGCTCGGCGGGATCATCGCGCGCTCGAGGAGGCGCTTTTCGTCGGCCGAGCAGAAATGCGCGCGCTCGCGGCGGAACGCCTCGCGCACCGCACGCTCGATCGGCGCGTCGCAGATGACGGAGTTCTCGGCCGAGCAGAGGACCCCCGCATCGAACGTCTTGCCATCGACGACGTCGGCAACGGCCTTGTCGATGCGGGCAGTGCGCTCGATGATCGCGGGGACGTTTCCTGGTCCGACGCCGTAAGCGGGCTTGCCGGCGGTGTAGACGGCGCGGACCAGCTCCGTGCCGCCGGTGGCGAGGATCACCGCCGTGTGCCGGTGCCGCATCAGGGCGTTCGTGCCCTCGAGCGTGGGCTCGCTCATGCAGTTGATCAGCCCCGGGGGTGCTCCGGCGCCGACGGCCGCCTCGTCCATGATGCGCGCCGTCTCGACCACGCACCGGGTGGCCCGCGGGTGCGGCGACATCACGATCGCGTTCCGCGCCTTGATCGCTATCAGCGCCTTGTAGATCGCCGTCGAGGTTGGATTCGTCGTAGGAATGATCGCGCCGACCACTCCCATCGGGACGGCCAGCTCCTTCACGCGCCGCTGCCGGTCCTCGTGCAGCACACCGACGGTGCGCATCGGCAGGATGTACTCGAGCAGGCTCTCCGACGAGAACCGGTTCTTGAGCACCTTGTGTTCGACGATGCCCATCCCGGTCTCCTCCACCGCCAGCCGGGCAAGCCGCTCGGCATCTCGTGAGGCGGCGGCTGCAGCGGCGCGAACCACGGCATCCACGAACCGTTGATCGGCGGAGGCGAACGCGCGGCACGCCGCCGAGGCCCGATCGACCAGGTCGCGCGCCTCCTGAATGCTTCGGAGATCGGCGTCCACGGCCGCGGCGCGATCAGCGGTTCAGGGTGCGGAAGGCGGCAAGGAGCTCATCGCGGCTGGCGCGCGCGACCTCGCGTCCCCTGATCGGGAATCCGGGGACGCGGCGGGCGATGGCCCGGAGCTCAACGACCCTCGCCCGCTCAAGCCGCGCGATGTCGTAGCGCCCGCCCTGCATCGGGACGGCAGGTGCGGTATCGGCTTCGTGATCCTCCTCGAGCACGTCGATCTCGAAGTGTGGCCGGGGGATGACGTGGACGGAGACGAGCTGTCCGACCCGTTCCGCCGCCGCCGATCCGGCATCGACGGCGGCCCTTACCGCCGCTACCTCGCCACCGAACATGATCGTGACGAGACCCGCATCGGCGCGTTCGCTCCCGAGGACGCGCACATCGGCCGCTTTCAGCCCGGCGTCGGCAGCCTCGATCGCACCGACGAGCCCGCGCGTCTCGACGAGCCCGAGCGCCCTCTCCGACCAGCTCACGTCAGGTCACGTCGGCGGTGGCGCCCTGCGGGAGCAGCATCTCCAGGTCGTTGTGCGGACGCGGGATCACGTGCACGGAGACGAGCTCGCCAACGCGCTCGGCAGCCGCTGCCCCGGCATCGGTTGCGGCCTTCACGGCGCCGACGTCGCCGCGCACCATCACGGTGACGTACCCGCCGCCCACCTTTTCCTTGCCGATCAGCCGCACGTTGGCGGACTTGACCATCGCATCCGCCGCCTCGATGGCACCCACGAGACCCTTCGTCTCGATGAGGCCGAGCGCATTCTGGGGCATCACTCCTCCATGAGGGTCCGGTCGCGACCAACGGTGTCGCGTGAACGGCGTCTAGTCTGTCGCTTCGGGTGCTCCCGCGCAAGAGAGCGGCTCGCCGGGAGCATCGTGCCGTGCTCCGCACCCGCGCGGTTTGTTCTTGACGTTGGGAGGGTGTAGACTCCCGGCGTGCGCCCGCGCCCGGTATACATCTTCTCGGATACGCATCTCGGCGCCGCTCCCGCCGAAGTGGAGACGGCCGTGCTCGCCTTCCTCCGCCACGTGCGGACGCAGGCCAGCGCCTTGCTCATCAACGGCGACCTGTTCGATTTCTGGTTCGAGTGGCGGTCGGTGATTCCGCGGCGAGGTTTCCGCGTCGTCGCCGCGCTCGCCGACATCCAGGAGGCGGGCGTGCCGGTCACGCTGATCGGCGGGAACCACGACTGCTGGGGTGGCGAGGTGCTTCGCAAGGATGCCGGGATCTCCTATCAGCTCGGCGCCTGGGAGGGGACCCTCGCCGGATGGCGGGCCCGTGTGGAGCACGGTGACGGGCTTCGTCCGGAACGCGACCGCGGCTACCGCCGGTTGCGGCGCGTGCTTCGCCATCCCGTTTCGGTGCGGCTCTTCCGGGCGATGCATCCGGACTGGGGGACCCGGCTGGCGTCGCTCACTTCCCACACCAGCCGGTCGCGCCACCTCCGCGATGACGGGGTCGAGATACGCCAGATCGGCCTCGAGCTACTTCGCTCCCGACCGGATCTCGAGCTCCTGGTCTTCGGGCACTCGCACGTGGCCGCCCTCGAGCGGACGCCGGCGGGCGGCGTCTACGCGAACGCGGGGGCGTGGCTCGACGCGCCGACGTTTCTCCGGCTGACCGAGGAACGGATCGAGCTCCGGCGGTGGACCGGCTCAGCCGAGGGTGAGCGTCTCCACGCGATCGATCGCCGACCCGAGGAAGCGCTGGCCGACCTGTAGGAACTGCTGGGCCGCATCGGAGGCAATGAAGCGGTGGCGCGGCGCCGCGGGCTCGGGCGCAACGAGCCCGCGTTCGGCGAGTACGCGCGCCGTCTCCTTTGCCGTCTCCTCCGCGCTGTCGATCAGCGTGACCTGGGCGCCGAGTATGTCGTGAAACAGCGGCTTGAGGAGCGGGTAGTGCGTGCACCCGAGCACCAGTGAATCGATGCGCGCCCCGATCAGCGGCTCCAGGTACTCGCGGGTTATGAGCCGCGTCGCCTCGGTATCGAGCCAACCTTCCTCGACCAGCGGGACGAGCAGAGGGCAGGCACGAGTGGTGATCGTCGCGCCCGGCGCGAGGGTACGGATCGCGCGCTCGTAGGCACCCGAATTGATCGTCCCCATAGTGCCGATCACTCCGATGCGGCCGGAGGCGGTGCCGTCCACCGCCGCCCGCGCGCCCGGCTCGACGACGCCGATGGTCGGTATGCCGAGCTCCTCGCGCAGCGTGGGGAGCGCGTGGGCCGTGGCGGTGTTGCAGGCGACCACCAGCGCTTTGACGCCCTGCTGCTGCAGAAAGGACGCGATCTCCCTGCTGTAGCGGCGCACCGTGTCAGGGCTCTTCGGTCCGTAGGGGACGCGCGCAGTGTCGCCGAAGTAGATGATGCTCTCGTGCGGGAGCTGGCGCATCAGCTCGCGCGCTACGGTGAGCCCGCCGATACCGGAGTCGAAGACGCCGATGGGCGCGGCCGGCGTCGCTACCATGCGAGCTCCAGACCGAACGCGACACCGTCGCGGCTCGGGCGCGCCGAGAGCCGCACGGGCACCTCCCACAGGTGGGCGGCCACGTACGCGTCGGCGCCGGCGAAGAAATGATTGAACAGGAGCAGAGCGATCCAGTCCTCGAGGTGCGAGCGGCGGGCACTCACCAGCGCGGCGAGCGGATCTGGTTCGAGCACGGGGATCGGCCTGCCGAGGGAATCGAGAACCACCAGTCCCTCGCCCGTCCGCTGGTAGCCAACGACGATGCTGTCCCGGGCGGCCTTGGCAATGCGGAGGTCGGCGAGCGACTTCCGGATCATCGCGATCGACATGAACTCGGCGGTCACGAAGATCGCGCCGGCGACGCCGCGATCGAGCGCCGTCTGCCCGAGTCCGGGAACGGCGAGCGACGACAGAAAGGCGCGACGGGGCGAGATCGGCGGTTGGGGAACCGGTGAAGGGCCGCGCGGCGCGTCGGGCCCGACGCGAACGGTATCGATCCGCTGCGCGTCGCCGGGGGACGGAACGGCGGCGCCACAAAAAAGCATCGCCGCGAGCGCGAGCACGAACACGCGCGCCGCCGGTCGGCGGTCGAGGTGGAGGGGCACCGGAAGCATGGCTGGAGAACGAGTGGCGCGGTGGCGGGAGCGTGTGGGAATCGAACCCACCCGACCCGACGGCGTCGGGTCACACCAGTTTTGAAGACTGGGGAAGCCACCAGGCCCCATCCACCCCCCTCGCGCGGATCCCGGGTGGACGTAAAGCAGGCGGCCTCGCGTCGTCAACCCTCGTCATACACACGGAGCGCGAGGTGCAGCGGGTCGGCCGATCGACGCGGTCAACGGGTCGGCGCTGCTGGATGCGCAGGCCCCCCCCGGCGCGGTCACGCGATGACGATGGCATGCTCGCCGGCAAGGCGGACCTCGCCGATCTCCACCGCACCGGGCACTGCGCCGACATACTCGCGCAGCCGCTGGGGATCGATGGCCAGGAGCAGGCCGCCGGAAGTCTGCGGGTCCACGAGAAGCGCGCGAGTCTCCTCGCTCGCGCCACCCCAGGCGACCATCGGGTCGAGGTAGCGGGCATTGCGCTCCGCGCCACCGGTGCGCGCACCAGCACGCAACGCCTCGCGCGTGCCTGGAAGCACCGGCACATCGGCCGCGCGGATCACCAGCGTGACGCCGCTGGCGCGCGCGATGTGGGATGCGTGGCCGAGCAATCCGAACCCGGTGACGTCGGTTGCGCAGCGCACGCCTGTGGCGAGGGCGGCGCTGCTGGCCGTCGCGTTCAGGGCGCACATCGAGTCGAGCAGCACGCGCTCCACCGCCGGGTCGAGGGCCGCCCCCTTGGCAGCGGTTGCGAGTATCCCGGTGCCGATCGGCTTGGTCAGCACCAGCCGGTCGCCGGGCGCGGCGGCGGCATTGGTGAGCAGTCGGGCCGGGTCGGCGCGGCCGGTCACGGCGAGTCCGTACTTGAGCTCCTCGTCGATCACGGTGTGACCGCCGACCACGAGGGCGCCCGCTTCGTGCACCTTGTCCTGGCCGCCGCGCAGGATCGCGGTGAGCACCTCCGTCGGGAGCTTTCCTTCCGGGAAGCCCACGATGTTGAGCGCTGTCAGTGGCACGCCTCCCATGGCATATACGTCGGAGAGCGCGTTTGCCGCGGCGACCTGGCCGAAGGTGTACGGGTCGTCGACGATCGGGGCGAAGAAGTCCACCGTCTGCACGAGCGCGAGACCATCGGACACGACGAACACCCCCGCATCGTCGAAGGTCTCACGACCGACGATCAGACGGGGATCCGCGCGGCCGGGCAGCGCGGCGAGCACCCGAGACAGGTCACCCGGACCCATCTTGGACGCTCAACCGGCGCAGCGCGCAAACACGGTAAGGCGGAAGATCTCGTCGCGTGTATGGGACATGGCACGGGCTCCGGTGTGGGACCGCGAACGAACTCAATTCAGCGCCACCACCATCTCGATCTCCACCAGACTTCCGCGTGGAAGCTCGGAAACCTGGACCGTGGACCGGGCGGGTGTGGCACCGCCCATGGCCTCGGCATAGACCTCGTTCATCGACGGAAAATCGGCGAGGTTCTTCATGAACACCGTCGTCTTCACGATGTCCGACCAGCTCGCGCCGACCTCGTCCAGGATCGCGCGAAGATTGGACATCACGCGCCGCGTCTGCACCACCACGTCGCCGTCGACGATCTGGCCCGTGGCCGGATCGAGGGCGATCTGGCCGGCGGTGAAGAGAAAGCCGTTGGCGATGATCCCCTGCGAGTAGGGGCCGATCGCCTCCGGTGCGTCCCGGGTATGAATGCGCTGCACGCTCACGCTCGCTCCTAGAACAGGCCGACGATCGCGCCGTCGGGGTGAATTGCCATGCGCTCCGCGGCGGGCTCCTTCGGCAGCCCGGGCATCGTCATGATGTCGCCGGCCTGGGCGACGACGAACCCTGCGCCGGCAGCCGGGTGCACCTCGTTGATCGTGACCCGGAATCCGCTCGGGCGCCCCAGCCGCGAAGGATCATCGGTGAGGGAGTACTGCGTCTTCGCCATGCACACCGGCGTGTTACCGAGGCCGATCGACTCGAGGTAGTCGATCGTGCGCTCGGCCTTCGGCGAGAAGTCGGCGCCGTCGCCGCCGTAAACCTTGCGCACGATGGTCTCCACCTTCTCGCGGATCGGCCGGTTCACGTCGTACAGCGGGGCGAAGCGCGCTTCGCGGCGCTCCAGCAGAGCGAGCACCTCGCGAGCGAGCGTCTCACCCCCCTCGCCGCCCTTCTCCCAGACCTCGGTCATGGCGACGCGCGCGCCGAGTGCCTCGCCGCGGCGCATCACCATGTCGAGCTCGCGGTCGGAGTCGGTGGCGAACCGGTTGAGCGCCACGACCACGGGTACGCCGAACTGGCGAACATTCTCGATGTGCTTGTCGAGGTTGGGCAGCCCCCGCTCCAGGGCTCCGATGTCCTCGATGCCGAGCGATTTTCTGTCCTGTCCGCCGTTCAGCTTGAGCGCGCGGACCGTCGCGACGATCACCGCCGCCTCGGGCGCCAGGCCGCCGGCCCGGCACTTGATGTCGAAGAACTTCTCGGCGCCGAGGTCCGACCCGAATCCGGCCTCGGTGACGACGATGTCGGCCAGAGCGAGCGCCGACCGTGTGGCGACGATGCTGTTGCAGCCGTGCGCGATGTTGCCGAACGGTCCGGCGTGCACGAATGCGGGCCCGCCCTCGAGGGTCTGGACGAGATTCGGCCGCACGGCGTCCCGGAGAAGGAGCGCCATCGCTCCGGCGGCCTTGAGGTCGCCCGCTCGTACGGGGGCTTTCGCCGCGCCGGCGGTGGCCCCGACTATGATCCGGGCCAGCCGCTCCTCGAGGTCGGCGAAGTCGGTGGCCAGCGCCACGATCGCCATGATCTCGCTGGCCGGTATGATCACGAACCGCTCTTCGCGCACGATGCCGTTGCCGACGCCGCCAAGCCCGATGATGCACTGGCGGAGCGCCCGGTCGTTCATGTCGATCGTGCGCGGCCAGTTTATTCGCCGGGGATCGATCCGGAGCACGTTCCCCTGCTGGAGATGATTGTCGAGCATCGCCGACAGAAGCGCGTGGGCACTGGCGATGGCGTGGAAGTCGCCGGTGAAATGGAGATTGATGTCCTCCATCGGGATCACCTGCGCCCAGCCGCCGCCAGCCGCCCCGCCCTTGACTCCGAAGACCGGGCCGAGACTGGGCTCACGGATGCAGAGCACCGCATCGTGGCCGAGCCGTCGCAGCGCCTGGGTGACGCCGACGGTAACGGTGCTCTTGCCCTCGCCGGCGGCGGTGGGATTGATGCCGGTGACGAGTACGAGACGTCCGCGCGGCGCCCGGGCGGAGATCTCGAGGGGGATCTTGGCCTTGTACTTCCCGTAGAGATCCAGGTCGTCGGGCTCGAGCCCGAGGTCGGCGGCCACGTCGACGATCGGACGTGGCTTCGCGCGCTGGGCGATCTCGATGTCGCTCGGTACGGGAGAAACCGTGGTCATGACTGCCGGGCTGAGGAAAAATCGGGCGATCGGGCGATCGCCCGGGACGAGTCGCAGGCTGGCGCGCGGCGTCCGCGCCGTTGCCGGCCGTGGTTGGCGGCCGCCGTGATTCTACTCACGCGTCCGGCGAGCCCGCCAGTCCGAACAGATTCGCCGCGTTCTCGCTCGTCCTCGACCCGAGGCCGGCGGGATCGTCGCCGCGTGCCGCGGCGAGTCGCTCCAGAGTGTGCTTGACCCAGGCGGGCTCGTTGCGTCTGCCGCGCCGCGGGACCGGGGCCAGGTAGGGTGCATCGGACTCGACGAGGAGGCGGTCGCCGGGCACCAGCTGCAGCAGCGCCTCGTCGGTCCACTTGCGGAACGTGATGATGCCGCTGAAGGAGATCATCCACCCGACCTCGAGCACGGCTTCGGCGAGGGCGGCGGAGCCGGTGAAGCAGTGCATGACTCCACGCACACCGGCTCGCGCGGCATCGGCGACCATGGCACGGGTGTCGTCCTCCGCCTCGCGCGTGTGCACGACGACGGGAAGGCCGACCTCGGCGGCGAGGGCGAGCTGGGAGCCGAATGCGCGACGCTGCATCTCGCGCGGCGAGTGGTCGTAGTGGTAGTCGAGTCCGCACTCGCCTACGGCACGGGCGCCGCGGGCGAGCAGCTCGCGGATCGCCGGGAGATCGCGGGACGGGTCGAAGTCGGCGGCGTCGTGGGGATGCACCCCGGCGGTAGCATGCACGAAGCCGGCGTGCCGCGCGGCGAGCTCCGCGGCGCGCCGGCCGGCGTCGATCGACTCGCCGATGCAGATGACGGCGCGCGCACCGGCCGATCGCGCACGATCGACGACGGCGTCGCGATCGACATCGAACGCCGGATCGGCGAGGTGGGCGTGGCTGTCGATGAACGTAGTCACGACGCAGGAACCGCCGCGCGAGGCGGCGGTCCGCGCGGCTCACCGGGTGGCGACGGGCTGCGCCGGCCGCTGACGGGGCCGCTCCTCGCCGGCGCGCGACCGCGGTCCCCCGCCGCCCTTGGCACCCATGTCCCGCGGCCACTTCCGCTCGATCCAGAGCAGCAGCGGACTGGCCACGAACATGGAGCTGAACGTTCCGGTGAGGATGCCGAAGAACATCACCCAGGCGAATGGCCGGATCACCGGACCGGCGAAGATGAGCAGCGCCATGGTCGCGGCGAGCGTCGTCCCGTGCGTGAGAATGGCACGGGGCAGCGTCTCGTTGATCGACCGGTTGAGCGTCTCCTTCATCGACTCCTTGCGCTTCTTGCGCAGGTTCTCGCGGACGCGGTCGAAGATGATGATCGTGTCGTTCAGCGAGTACCCGATGACGGTGAGGATCGCGGCGACGACGGTCAACGAGACCTCGATGTTCATCAGCAGGAGGAACGCGATGGTCGTCATGACGTCGTGCGCGGTTGCGACCACCGCCGCCACGCCGAACCGCCACTCGAAGCGAATGGCGAGATAAATCATGGTGACGACGAACGAGATCAGGATGGCGTAGGCGGCGTTGCGGCGCAGCTCCTCGCCGACGCGCGGACCGATCGCCTCCGTCCTGATGACCTCGAACGCGTCACCGCCGAACCGCTCGGCGAGCGTGTTCTCGATGTCGCGGGAGACCGACTCGGCGCCCTCCTCCTGCTCGGCGATCTGCTCGCGCTCCTGGGCGCGGATGGTGAACTCGTTGATGGCGCCGAACGTCTGGATGTCGGCTCCGATCCCCGCACCGAGGAGCGCGCTGCGGATGTCGCCCGGGGACACGGGCTGGGCGAACCGCACGTGAAGCATCGTGCCACCGGTGAACTCGATGCTGTACTGGAGCGGGCGAACGACCGCCATCGCCAGACCGGCGAGCATGAAGGCGGCGGTGACCGCCGCCATGTGACGCCACCAGCCGAGGAAGTTGTAGTGCGTTTTGTGGAAGATGCGCAGCATCAGATGCTCAGTGTCTGGGCGCCACGCGAGCGGCTGAGCCAGAGCAGGAAGAAGGTCCGCACCACGAAGATCGCCGAGATCATCGAGGCGACGATGCCGGCGAGGAGGGTCACCGCGAAACCGCGGACCGGGCCGGTGCCGAACTGGTAGAGCACGAGCGCGGTGAGCGCGGTGGTCACGTTGGCGTCCACGATCGCGCTCATTGCGTGATTGAACCCTTCATCGATGGCGGTTCGCACCGTCTTGCCGGCGTCCAGCTCCTCGCGAATGCGCTCGAAGATCAGAACGTTGGCGTCGACGGCGATGCCGATGCCGAGGATGAACCCGGCGAGGCCCGGGAGCGTGAGAACGGCGCCAAAGCCGGCGAGGATCCCGAGCGTGAACACCACGTAGAGCGACAACGCGGTCACGGCGAGGACGCCCGAGAACCGGTAGTATGCGAGCATGATCACGATCACGAGACCGACCGCGATCGAGCTCGCCATTATTCCGGCGTCGATCGAGTCCTGGCCGAGGCTGGCGCCGATCCGGCGGATCTCGACGGTTCGCAGCGGCACCGGAAGCGAGCCGGCGCGCAGCACGAGGGCCAGGTCCTGGGCAGCCTGTAGATCGCGCCCGCCCATGGTGATCTGGCCGCTCGTGCCGATCGCACCCTGAATGACCGGCGGCCGTCCCATGACCCGCTGGTCGAGGACGATCGCCATGTAGTCCTGGATGTGGCGCCCGGTCTCGACGCGGAACCGGCGCCCGCCCTCGTTGTTCAGCCGGAACTGGACGGTTACACCCTCGATCGGGTCCGTGGTCGGTCGCGCATCGATGAGATACTGCCCGGTGATGATCGCCCGCGAGTCGAGCACGTACATCGCCCGGTACCAGCGGTTGCCGAGCATCGCGGTATCGGCGGACCAGCGCACGACCTTCCCTGGCGGCAGCGCGGCCCTGATCATCTCATCGTCCAGATAGCGGCGCATCGTGGGGACGTCGGCGGTCGCCACGTAGTACTCACCGGGGATCTGGCCCATCTGCACCAGTCGCGAGAAGGAGCCGCCGGTTGCTCCCGGGACCTGCGCGGTGTCGCCGCGCGCGGTGTCCTGCCGCGCCGCGCCGGTGTCGGCGGGCGTGAACAGCTGCTGGATCCCGGGCGTCGCCTCCGGACGCGCCGCCGGCGCAGTCGCCGGCGTCAGCGCCTCGAGACCGCGCTCGCGCACCAGACCGTCCAGCCTCGGAAGCACGCGCTCGAGTGCCTGAGTCTTGTCGGTGATCTGGAACTCCAGGAACGCCGACTGCTGCACCAGCTCCTGCGCCCGCTCCGGATCATCCAGCCCGGGCAGCTCGACCACGATCCGGTCATCGCCAATGCGCTGGACGACGGGTTCGGCGACTCCGAACTCGTCGATGCGGTTGCGCACGACGGTCAACGCCCGCTCGATCGCGCCCTCGCGATCGGCGACGGCGCCGCGGGACTCGTCGATCTCCAGCGCCAGGTGGACACCGCCGGCGAGGTCGAGCCCCTTCTTCAGGGGAACCCGGGTCACCGTGTCGGTCGTCCACGAGTCCGTCGTGCGATCGAAGCGCCGCTCGTGCACGGTGCGCGGAAACAGGAACCATGCCGACACGGCCACGAGCGCGGCGATGCCGAGCATGCGGTACTTGAGGTTGGACATACGCTCGACTACGGAAACGAGGAAACGCTGGCCGGCGAACCATGAAGGTTACCGGAATGCTCCATGAGAGTCAACGCGCGGCGTGCCTGCTGCGCGTCGAGCGCCAGTTGCGCGCGCAACGCCTCAGCGCCGGGAAAGCGTCGCGTGTCCCGAAGCCGCGCGACGAACTCGACGCGCACCCACGCGCCGTAGAGGTCGCTCCGTGCATCGAAGAGGTGCGCCTCCAGCGTCACCGTGGAGTCGTCGAACGTCGGCCGGGGACCGAGGTTCATCATTCCGCCGAACGGACCGGCCGGCGTCTGGACGCGAACCGCGTATACACCCTCCGGCGGCAGAAGTTTGCGCGGCGACACCGGCTCCAGGTTCAGTGTCGGATAGCCCAGCACCCGTCCCCGCTGCGCCCCGGGCACCACCCGGCCACCTACGGAATAGGGACGGCCAAGCCCCTGGGCGGCCCGAACCAGATCACCGCCGGCCACGGCACGCCTGATCGTGGTCGAGGAGATCGGCCGGCCCTCGGGGAGCGTCACCGCCTCGATCACCTCGACCGCGAAGCCGCGCTCGGCACCGAGCGTCCGGAGCACGTCGGCATCGCCCTCGCGGCCGCGGCCGATGCCGTGATCGTAGCCGATCAGCAGTTCCCGCACACGGTATCGCTCGACGAGAACGAGATCGACGAACTGCTCGGCCGTGTAACGCTGGAGGGTCGGGGTGAACGGGACGATGGCGAGATACTCGATGCCGCTCTCGGCGATCACCTCGAGCTTTTCCCACGCCAGGGTGAGCAACGGAGGCGCGGCGGCGGGATTCACCACCTCCAGTGGGTGTGGATCGAAGGTGACGAGTAGGCTCGGCAGCCCGGTGACCCGCGCGCGGTCCACCAGCCTGGCGAGCACGTCCTGGTGGCCGCGGTGCACGCCGTCGAACGTGCCGACCGTGGCGACCGTCCCGGTGATGTCGGGCGGGAGTCCGGAGCCGTAGTCGTGCTGCTCAGGGGTCACGGAGCACCACCTTGGGGCGCCATTCATCGCCATGCCGCTCGGCGATCGCGACGAGCGAGCCCTCGGCGTCCGTCAGCGCGGCGCGCGATCCACCGACGGTCGCCGGGACGGTGTTTCCGCGGGTGACGGCGGCGAGCTCCGCCGGCCCGAGCTGCTGGACAGGAAGCGACGGCGCGCCGACCAGCGGCGGACGCAGCGCGGCGGCGCCGGCGAGCAGTGCATCGATCGAGGCGGCGTCGCCCACGTGAAACGGACCGCTTCGCGTGCGCCGGAGCTCGGCCAGGTGCGCCGCGCTTCCACAAGCCCGGCCGAGGTCGCGGGCCAGCGCGCGGATGTAGGTGCCGCCGCTGCAGGTGATCGATGCGTCGAGCTCGGATCCGCGCCAGCCGAGGATGGCCCAGCCGTGGACGATGACGGATACCGGCGACACCTCGAGCGTCTCGCCACGGCGCGCCGCGTGGTAGGCGCGCTGCCCACCGCTCTGCTTGGCGGAGAACCGCGGCGGCACCTGGGTCAGCTCGCCGGTGAGTCCGTCGATGGCCGCGCGCACGTCCACTTCCGCGGGAACTTCTGCCGCTCGCACCGGTGCTCCGGTTCGATCGTCGGTGTCCGTCTCGGTGCCGAAGCGGATCGTGGCGTCGTAGACTTTCGGTTCGCCTTCGAGATACGGGAGCAGCCGGGTGACGCGTCCGACGAGCAGCACGAGCAACCCGGTGGCGAACGGGTCGAGCGTGCCGGCGTGGCCGATCCGGCGCTCGCCGAGCATTCGCCGCGCGACGCCGACGACGTCGTGCGAGGTCATCCCCGCCGGCTTGTCGACGAGGAGGAGCCCCTCAGTCGGCCGGCTCCCCATCCGGTGGCGTGCGCTCGGAGCGGATCTGCGCGAGCAGCGACTCGATGTGGGCGGCGCGGGCGATCGACTCGTCGGTTCGGAACTGGATCTCCGGGGCGAGGCGGAGGCGCAGGGCACGACCGACGCGCGAACGCAGGTGGGCGGCGACGCTGTCGAGGCCCTCGTAAGTCCGCGCCTGCTCCTCCTCGGTACCCATGACGCTGACGAAGACCTTGGCGTGGCGGAGGTCGCGCGTGACGTCGACACCGGTCACGGTGACGAGTCCGACGATGCGGGGATCCTTCACATCCTCGGCGAGGAACGTGGCGATCTCCTCGCGGATCGCCTCGGCGACGCGGTCGGGACGGCGGGCGTTGCTCATGTGCGGCGGGAGTCGCGCGGCGCCGGAGACGACTCCGGACTCCGCGGGCGAATCAGAGGAAGCTCGTCGTCGAGTCGATGATCCGGCAGAAGGCATTGCCTTCGACCAGCCTGTCGGCCGCGGCGAGCACCGATTCGGCGTGGCGCCGGTCTCCCGAAACGACGCACGCCGTGAGCTCGGTGCGCTGCCACACATCGTGGTGCGCCGTCTCGGCGACCGACAGATTGAATTCCTTGTGCAACCGATCCTTCAGGCTTTTCACCACCGATCGTTTCTCCTTCAGGGACTGCGCGCCCGGAACATGGAGCTCCCAGGCGCGCACACCGATCACCATGTCAGGCCGGCTCGTTCGACTCGAGCGTGCGCGCGACCTCTTCGGTTCGGTAGCACTCGATCACGTCGCCGACCTTGATGTCGTTGAAGTTCTCGACGCCGATTCCGCATTCGAAGCCCTCGCGGACATCCTTCACGTCATCCTTGAACCGCCTGAGCGAGCCGATCGTTCCATCGTAGATCTCCGTCGCATCGCGGATCACGCGTACCCGGGCCTGCCGGTTGATGATGCCGCTTCGGACGAAGCACCCGGCGACGACGCCGATCTTGGGTACCTTGAACGTCTCGCGCACTTCGGCCTCGCCGAGGATGACCTCGCGCTCGGTCGGCCGGAGCATTCCCTCGAGGGCGGCGCGGACGTCGGCGACCGCCTCGTAGATGATCCGGTACAGCTTGATGTCCACGCCCTCGCGCTCGGCGGCGGCGCGCGCGTTGTTGTCGGGACGGACGTGGAAGCCGATGATGATCGCGCCCGACGCCTTGGCGAGGAGGATGTCGCTTTCCGTGATCGCGCCGACGCCGCGGTGGACGATCTCGACCTGGACCTCGCGGGTGGAGAGCCTGGAGAGCGCGTCGGCGAGCGCCTCGGCCGGACCACCCTGGTCGGCCTTGATGACCATGCGCAGCGTCCGCACCTCGCCCGCCGCGGCCTGGGCCATGAAGTCCTCGAGGCTGACCCCGCCTCGCGAGGTGCGGCGACTCTTCGCCTCTCGGTCGAGGCGCTGCCGCCGCTGCGCGATCTCACGCGATGCCGTGGCGTCCTCCTGAACGAGGAACTGGTCCCCGGCCATCGGCACACCCTCGATCCCGAGCACCTGAACGGGGATCGCCGGCCCGGCTTCCTTCACCTGCCTTCCGCGCTCATCGAGCAGAGCGCGTACGCGGCCGGAGTACATGCCGCAGATGAAGTCGTCGCCGACGCGCAGCGTGCCGTTCTGCACGAGCACGGTGGCCAACGGCCCCTTTCCCGGATCGAGCTGGGCTTCGACCACGGTACCGGTAGCGTGCCGGTTCGGATTGGCCCGGAGGTCGAGGATCTCGGTCTGGAGGAGCAGCTGGTCGAGCAGATCCTCGACGTTGGTGCCGTGCTTGGCCGAGATCGGCGTGACGAGCGTCGAACCGCCGAACTCCTCGACGACGACGCCGTGCTGGAGCAGGTCCTGCTTGACCTTGGGAATGTTGGCGCTCGGCAGGTCGACCTTGTTGATCGCGACGATCATCGGGACGCCGGCGTTCTTGGCGTGCGAGATCGCCTCGATGGTCTGGGGCATGACTTGGTCGTCGGCGGCCACGACCAGCACGACGATGTCGGTCACCTGCGCGCCGCGGGCGCGCATCGCGGTGAACGCCTCGTGTCCCGGCGTATCGAGGAACGTGATCTCTCGTCCCGATGGCAGCGAGACGTGGTAGGCGCCGATGTGCTGGGTGATGCCGCCGGCCTCGCCGGCGACGACGTTGGCCTTTCGGATGTAGTCGAGCAGCGAAGTCTTGCCATGGTCGACGTGACCCATGATGGTGACCACCGGAGGCCTCGGGACGAGGTCCTCGGGGCTTTCGGTGACCGTCTCGATGACGGCGGCGGCGGCGTACTCGTCCTCGCGCACGGCCTTGAAGCCGAACTCGCCGGAGATGAGCTCGATCTGGTCGAAGTCCAGCCGCTGGTTGATCGTGACCATCATACCGAGATTCTTGAACGCGAAGGAGACGATCTCGGTAGGCGGGATCTTGAGAGTCTGGGCGAGCTCGCTGACGGTGATGAACTCGTTGACGCGTACGGTCGTGCGCTCGCGCTCGACCTCGGCCGCACGCTGCGCGGCGACGTCGGCGCGGCCGGTCTCGTCGAGCCGCCGCCCGGTGCGACGCGAGGGCGCACCGCGCATCGCCGACATGGTTTTCGAGATGTTGGCGGTCACCGCTTCCTGATCGACGGCGCCGCGCTTCCCCTTCTTCCGGCGGCCGCGGTCGACCGGCGCGCCGCCGGACTTCTTGTCGTCGCGGCGCGGCGGCGCGGAAGGAGCGGAGGACACGGGCGCCGGGCGCGGCGGGGCATATGGAGTGGCCGTCGCCACCGGCTTCGGCCGCGGGGCGCTCGGCACCACTGGACGCGGCCGCGCACGATCGATCGGGCGCGGCGGGGCGGCCGGAGCGCCTGGCGAAGCCGAAGCGGCCGGGGCCATCTGGCGTGCATCGGGCGCCTGCGAGGGGACGGTCCGCTCAACTGGCGACGGCCGGCGCGGCGCCTCCTCGACCGGACGCACGATCTCCCGCTCTGGTGTCGCCGGCGCTGCCGCGGCGGGACGGTCGGCGATTTCGGGGCGCGCCGGCCTCACCGGACCGCGTATGTCGGGCGCCGCCGCGGGGGCGCGCTCCTCGGGCTCGGCCGGCTCGGCAGCGACGGGCGTCTCCGGCTCCGGCTGCGCTGGGGCCGGCGCCGGGCGGCGACGACGACGAACGGCCGGCGCCTCGGCCTCCGGCGCCGGCGCGGTGACGGTCGCCGCGGAGGCAGCGCCTCGCCTGCGGCGCGTGGCCGTGGGCGCGCTCGAGCGCTCGGCACGAGCGCGCTTCTCGCGCTCCCACCGCGCGCGGACGCGCGCCACCTGGTCGTCGGTAAGCACGCTCATGTGGCTGCGCACCGGCACCTCCATCTGGCGAAGAAGGCCGATGACCTCATCGCTGGGAATGCCGAACTCGCCCGCCATGTCATGAACACGAAGCTTGCTCAAAACCATACCTCCCTATGGGGCCGACGTCCGGCCCGATTCCACGATCTCGCGAATACCCCTCGCGAGGTTACCATCGACCACGCCGACGGCGGCCGTGGACTCACGGCCCACCGCCGCGCCCAGCTCCCGCGCCGGCGGCCCCTCGGCGAAGCGGATCCGCCTCGCCTGGAGCATCGGCACCACCTTCTCCAAGCTATGCCGCGACGCGTCCGGCGCCACCAGCACGTAGGCCAGTCTCCCGCGCTGGGCGGCGGACCTGACTTGCGCCACCCCGATCACCACTCCCCGGCTCCGAACGCCGAGCCCGATCAGGCCAAGCAGCTTCCGCTGCGCGTCGGGGTCCAGATTCAGGGTGCCGTCGCCTCGTCGCCGGCCCGCGATGTGTCGTCCGTCGCCGGCTCCTCGGCCGTGACGGGCTCGCCATCCGGCTCTTCGGCCGAGCTCTCCTCGGTGAGCTCGTTGAGCAGCGACATGATCCGATCGGCTTCCTGCGGCGCGATTCCCGGAAGCTTGAGGAAGTCCTCGCGGTCCAGGTCGAGGATGTCGTTGAGCGTCCGGTAGCCGGCCGCCTCGAGCACGGCCACGGTCGCCGGAGGCATGTCGCCGAGCTCGGAGAGCGGCACGTCGGGAACCTCGTCCGGCAGCGGAGCGAACAGCGGCGCCTCGCCCGCCCGCTCCATCCACTCGCGGCTGGAGTAGAGCTCGATCTTCCACCCGGTGAGCTCGGAGGCGAGGCGGACGTTCTGCCCGTTGCGTCCGATCGCCAGCGAAAGCTGGTCCTCATCCACGACGGCCTGGATCGTCTTTGTCACCGGGTCGCTGAACACGCGCGCGACGCGAGCCGGGGCGAGCGCCAGCTTGGCGAAGCGCTCCGGATCCGGTGACCAGGGGACGATGTCGATTCTCTCGTTCCCCAGCTCGTTGACCACCGCCTGTACACGCGAGCCCTTGAGACCGACGCACGCCCCAACCGGATCGATCGAATCGTCGCGCGAGAAAACCGCGATCTTCGTCCGCGTACCGACCTCGCGGGCAGCGGCGCGAATCTCGACGATCGCCTGCTGGATCTCCGGGACCTCGAGCTTGAACAGCGCCTTCACGAACAGAGGGTCGGCACGGCTCAGGATCAGCCGCGGGCCCTTCGGCGTCTCCTCCACGCGCTTGAGCACGGCACGGATCGGTTCGCCCTGGTGGAAGTGCTCGCGGTGGTTCTGCTCACGGTAGGGAATGATGGCCTCAGCCTCACGGAAGCGGTTCAGCATGACGACGAGCTTTCCGCGCTCAATCTGCTGGATCTCTCCGGAGAGAAGCTCGCCGATCTTGTCGGAGAACTCGTCGCGGATGCGGGTGCGCTCGCCCTCGCGGACGCGCTGGATGATCCGCTGCTTCGCCGCCTGGACGGCGCTGCGTCCGAACTCGGCGAAGTCCACCGGAATCTCCATGAGGTCGCCGACCTCGAACTCCTCGTCCTGGAACCGGGCCTCATCGGCCGAGACCTCACGGGCCGGGTCCTCGACGGTTTCGACGACGGTCTTGAGAATCACGATGCGGATGGCGCCGCGGCCCTCGTCGATGTCGACTTCGGCCTGGACCGTTGGACCATACTTCTTGGCCAGGGCGGCGAAGATGCCGTCCTGGAGCAGCTCGTGCAGCTCGCTGCGGTCGAGCTGCTTGGTGCTCGTCAGCTCGCGGACCGCCGCCAGAATCTCTGCCGAACCTACCATTCGTGAACCCTCGTTACCGTTGCCAGTGAAAGGCGAGCCGGGCCTCCTTGATCGAGGCCAGCGGCACGCGCCGCTCGTCACCACCCGGCATGCGCACGGTGACGCTTTCGCCTCCCGACTCTCCATCGACCCCGACGACCTCCACCTCCACCCGACCGCCCAGCGCCTCGCTGAGCACGTTCGCCGGCTGACCGACGAAGCGCCGCCAATCGGCGGCGGTTCTCAACTGCCGCTCGACGCCCGGCGAGGAAACCTCGAGGACATAACGATCCCCGATGATTTCCCCTGCGTCCAGCCGGGCCTCGATGGCCCGCGACGCTCTCGAGCAGTCGTCGACCGTGACCGGCTGCTGGTCGCGCCGCTCGACCCGAACGTCCACGACGGGCCGGCTGCGCGACCCCCGCTTCCGGAGCTCAACGAGCTCCAGTTGCAAGGCGTCAAGCTCAGCCATTACAATGCGTTCCAGAGCGTCGCTCACATGATGTCGAGGTAGTCTCCAAGAACAAAAAAATGTGGGGATCATCCCCCACATCAAGGAATCAATCTAGAGATTGGGGAGGGGCAGGTCAAGCATCACCGCTGGTCGATCTCGGCAATGATCACTCCGACCTGACGCCCCGCATCACCCGCGCGATGACTGAAGTAGCGGTCGTTGTGACAGCGCGTGCACCACGGGCTGGTGGTGATGTGTCGCACTCCGGCCGCGCGGGCGTGGTCGGCGATCACCGCGCGAAGATCGACAGGCGTGGGCTTGCCGACGGTCCGACCGGTGAGGGCGGCGTGAACGTCGGGGCTGACCTCGTAGCAGAGCCCGCAGATGGCCGGGCCGAGGTGCATGCGGAGCTCCGAGGCCGGCGCGCCGCGCTGCGCCAGTGCGGCCACGGCGTGCTCGACGATGCGGGCTACCGTTCCCCGCCAGCCGGAATGGAGGAGGGCGACCGCGCCGCCGGGGTGCGCGATGAAGACCGGCACGCAGTCGGCGACGGTGACGCCGAGCCCGGTGCCTCTCCCGACGGCGACGTGCCCGTCGGCGGCGTCGATGCGCAGCCACCCCTCCCATCCATCACCATGGGCGACCACGCGGCCGCCGTGCACTTGGCGAGCCGTGGCGAAACGCGGTCCGCCGCGCTCCAGATCACGCTGAAGGGCATGCCACCGGTCGAGCACCTCCACAACGGGATCGGCGCCGCCGGTGCCGAAGGTCCCCGCCGCCCTGGTCGTGGTGAAAGCGCGGATGCCGAACGGCTCGAAGTCATCGATTCGATCGAGGCCACCGGCGGCGATCACCGCCGGCGTTCCGCCACGCGCTCGATCCTTGCGCCGAGCGCCCGGAGACGCTCGTCGATGCGCTCGTAGCCGCGCTCGATCTGGCCGACGTTGTTTATGGTGCTGGTGCCGGACGCACACATGGCGGCGAGGAGCATGGCCATGCCGGCGCGGATGTCGGGGGACTCGACGGTCGCGGCACGGAGCTGCGTCGGTCCGACGACCAGCGCCCGGTGGGGATCGCAGAGGACGATTCGCGCGCCCATCGACACGAGCTTGTCGACGAAGAAGAGCCGCGACTCGAACATCTTCTCGTGCATCAGGATCACGCCGTTGCACTGGGTCGCGGTGACGATCGCGATCGACATGCAGTCGGCGGGGAACGCCGGCCACGGCTGGTCCTCGAGCTTGGGCACGTGGCCGCCCAGGTCGGACTGGATCTCACGCGACTGCTCGGCCGGCACGATCAGGTCGTCGTCCTCGACGCGGCAATGGATTCCGAGGCGCTCGAAACCGAGGAGCGTCGAGCGGAGGTGCTGTACGCCGGCGCGCGCGATGCGGATCTCGGATTGCGTTACGGCGGCGAGCCCGATGAAGGAACCGACCTCGATGTGGTCGGGTCCGATCTCGTGACGCGCCGGGCCGAGCGTCGCTTCGCCGTGGATAGTGAGAGCATTGGTGCCTATCCCCTCGATCCGGGCGCCGAGCGCGATCAGAAAGTGAGCCAGATCCTGCACGTGCGGTTCGCTGGCCGCATTCCGCAGCACGGTCGTTCCGCGGGCCGCGACGGCCGCCATCATGGCGTTCTCCGTCGCGGTCACGCTCGGCTCGTCGAGGAACACGTCGGCCCCGCGAAGCGCGCGGGCACGGAGCTCGTATCGGTCGGTGAACTCGAAGCTGGCGCCGAGCTGCTGGAGGGCGAGGAAGTGGGTGTCGACCCTCCGCCGGCCGATGACGTCGCCGCCCGGTGGCGGGAGCGTGACCTCGCCGCACCGGGCGAGGAGCGGCCCGGCGAGGAGGATCGACGCGCGGATGCGGGCGCACAGCGTCGGGTCGAGTGCGGCCGCACTCACGTTCGCGGCGTGAATGGCGAGTGTGTTCCGTCCGGTCCAGTCGGCCTGGACGCCGAGCACCCGAACCAGATCGACGAGGGTCTCGATGTCGCGAATGCGGGGAACGTTCTCGAGCGTTACCGGGTGTTCGGTGAGCAACGCGGCAGCGACGATCGGCAGCGCCGCATTCTTGTTTCCGGAGGGACGAATGGTGCCGGCGAGGCGGTGCCCGCCTTCGACCACGAATTGCAGCGCAGACATGACGTCTCGATCTCGAAGTGGAACCGGCGAAGATGACCGGCATGGTGGCAAATCGTCAAGCCGGCGTTGCTTGACACCCGTGAAGGGCCCCGATACGATAGCCCATCGAACCCCTCACTCATCCCGATGCAGCTTCTCGTCGCCGTCATCAACCATGAAGAGCGCGTGGATGACATCCTGGCCGGGTTCATCGAGCTCGGGATCACCGGGGCGACGGTCATCGCCAGCAAGGGAATGGGACGCGTCCTGAGCACCGACGTGCCGATCTTCGCCGGATTGCGATCGCTCAGCGCCCGCTCGCGGCCCGGCAATCAGACGCTGTTCTGCGTCGTGGACGACCAGAAGGTCGATGCGGCAATCTCGCTGATCCGCGAGATCTGCGGAAATCTGGAAGCCCCGGGAACCGGCATCGTGTTCACCGTTCCGGTTTCGACCGTGATCGGACTGTCAGCGGAGCTGGAGACGTGAGCCGCGCGGGCCGTCGTGTGGCCCTCCCCTTGCAAGCGAGCCCGGGTGCCGCGAGGCTCCGGGCGGCCACGGGCCACCTCATGGAAAGGAGCTGCAGATGAGCGCGTGGAGCGCGGATCTCGGCCTCTGGCTGCTGCAGCAGGCTGCCGTCGTGCAGGACACGCCGGCGGTCAAGGTGATCATGGAGGAGCCCGGATGGTTCGAGCGCGTCAGCAGCATCGGCCGCGCGGTCATGACGGTCGCGCTGCTGGTGCTGACGGTGGCGCTGGTGCCCGCGGCCTGGAATTTCCGGAAGAGCTACAAGCGGATCAACCAGCTGCTGGACCAGGTCTACGGGGACATCCACCCGATCATGCGTCATGCCAGCGTGGTCGCCGACAACGTGAACTACATCACGACGTCGATCCGGGTGGACGTTCAGCAGCTCAATCAGACGATCGCCCTCGCCAACCAGCGTCTGCGCGAGGCGATCCAGACCACCGAGCGGCGTGTCCAGGAGTTCAACGCGCTGCTCGAAGTGGTGCAGCAGGAGGCGGAGGACGTGTTCCTGTCCACCGCCTCGACAGTACGTGGCGTCCGGGTGGGCGCGTCGGAGCTGGGACGGCGCGCGGGTGCCGGCGAACCGGCAATCGACGGAGCGGATGGTCCGCTCGATGACGAGGACCTTTACGGCGGCCTCGAAGCGGAGCTGGAGGCCGAGGAGGAAGACGATGGGCACGACAGCAGGGACGAGGACACGGGGCGTCAACCGACCCCGCGTATCAGGCCGCGAAGACGACCTGGAGGACCAGTATGAGGAGCATTACGACCTTCTCACGGCAGCCCTGATCGGTGTCGTCCTCGGCGTCGGGGCGACTATGCTCCTGCGGCAGGGACCGCGCGGGCGGCGCCCCATCAGCCCCGTGCTGCGTGCGGCAGGGCGCGGAGCGCGGCTGGCCGGCGTCGGGAGCCTGGCGGGACTCAAGTGGGCCGGCGGCCGTGGAGCCGAGGGCGCCCGCTGGGTTGGCGAGCAGGCCGGGGATGCGTGGGACCGGCTTCCAGTCGAAGACGTGCAGGAAAAGGTCGGCGACTACCTCGAGTCGGCGAAGGAGACCATCGAGGACGCGGTGGAGACGGAGCTCCGGGACCTCCGCAAGGCAATCCGCCGGCAGCGCAAACGGCTGGGGATCTGATCGTCGGAGGCATGCGCCGCGAGGACCGCTACTGGCGGTCGTCGTGGCGGCGCTGTCGCTGGTGCTGCTGCCCACCGACGCGTGGGCGTGGACGCCGGGGACCCACATCTTCCTCGGCGACGCCGTACTGCGCTCGCTGGCGCTGATTCCAGGCCCGCTCGCCGAGCTGCTGCACGCGTTCCCGTACGACTTCCTGTACGGCTCGATCGCCGCCGACACGAGCATCGCCAAGAAATACGCCCCGGCCGGCCGGCACTGCCACGCCTGGAACGTCGGCCTGGAGATCTACGACCGAGCCCGCAGCGAAGCCCTGCGCGCGTTCGGCCTCGGCTACCTGTCGCACCTCGCGGCCGACGTGATAGCGCACAACTACTTCGTGCCCCACCAGCTGGCGGCCACGTCCAGCTCGGTCGCACTGGGGCACAGCTATTGGGAGAGCCGCTTCGAAACGCACCTCGGCGAGCGCTTCAGCCGCCGGGCCCGCGAGGTCATCCTGCTCGACCACGCCCGCTCCGACGAGCACCTCGACCGGATCCTCAGCCCGACCATCTTCAGTACCCAGACGAACCGGCGGATCTTCCGCGGGATGGTCTACGTGACCGACACCGAATCATGGCAGCGGATCTTCCAGATCGCGGCGGAGAAGAGCCGGTGGGATCTTTCCGAGCCCTCGGTGGGGCGGTACATGACGCACGCCTACGATTACATCATCGATCTGCTGAATCGGCTCGACGGGTCGGTGCCGTGGGAACAGGATCCGGCCGGCGAAGCGAAGTTGCGGCTTGCCAAGCGCGTTCGGCGTGACGCGCTGCGGCTCGGCGGGGCGTCGCTGGTCGTCGAGGAAGCCCACCGCCACTTCGGGCTGCCGCCGGATGCGCTCGGATACGCGGCCAGTCTCGCGACTCCGCTCTATGTTCCCGCACCGGCGCGCGACGCCAACAACTGATTGACCCGCCGCGGGTCGGCGCGGCCTCCGGACCGCTTCATGACCAGTCCGACGAGCACGCCCTGGAGCTTGCGCTCTCCGGCGGCGAAGCGCTGCGACTCTTCGGGGTGCTCGGCGAGAACGGCGTCAATCCAGGCGAGTAGCGCCGCATCATCGCCTACCTGGAGCAGACCCTCGCGCTCGGCAATCTGCTCGGGCCGGTCGCCCGTGTCGACCATCCGGACGAAGATGCGCTTGGCGGCGGAGTGGCTGACCAGACCGTCCCGGATCATGTCGAGGAGCCGCGCGAGATCGGCTGGTCGGACGGGAAAGTGCTCGATCCTCTGCTTCGTTTCGTTGAGGACGGCGAGTACCTCACCAAGCACCCAGTTGGCGGCGGTGCGCGGTTCGCCGTGGGCGCGGGCGACCGCCTCGAAGTAGTCGGACCGGTCGGGATTCGCCGCAAGGTCCGCGATCTGCGCCTCGGCGAGCCCATAGGTCGCAGCCAGCCGCTCCTGCCGCGCCGCGGGCAGTTCGGGCATTTCCTGTTTCACCTCGCCGATCCATGTCTTGTCGAGAACGAGCGGCAGAAGGTCCGGATCCGGGAAATACCGGTAGTCGTGGCTCCCCTCCTTGACGCGACTCGGCCGCACCTCCAGGCGCGAGGCGTCCCAGAGCATCGTCTGCTGGGTAACCTTCTCACCGCGTTCGAGGATGGCGCACTGTCGCGCGAACTCGGCGTCGAGCGCACGCTCGACGGCCGAGAAGGAGTTCAGGTTCTTGATCTCCGTCTTCGTCCCCAGCTCGACATCGCCGCGCAACCGCGTGCTGATGTTCGCATCGACCCGCAAACTCCCCTCCTCCATGCTGACGTCGCTGACGCGCACGTACTCGAGGATCTGCTTCAGCGTGCCGAGGTAGGCACCGGCCTCGAGTGACGATCGGATGTCGGGCTCGCTCACGATCTCGATCAGGGGCACGCCGGCGCGGTTCAGATCGATCGCCGTCGCACCAGGGTAGCGATCGTGCAGCGACTTGCCGGCGTCCTCCTCGATGTGCACGCGTGTGATCCCGATTCGGACGGGCGTGCCGTCCTTGTTGCGTCCGATCGAAAGGTGGCCTCCCTTGGCCAGCGGCCGGTCGTACTGAGTGATCTGATATCCCTTCGGCAAGTCGGGATAGAAGTAGTTCTTTCGCGCGAACGCCGACACCTCCTCGACGACGCATTCGAGGGCAATCGCGGCGCGCGCGGCGAGTCGGACCGCGGTGGCGTTGAGCACCGGGAGCGCCCCCGGCAGGCCGAGGCAGACCGGGCATGTGTGCAGGTTGGGGGGCGCACCGAACCCGGTCGAGCAGTTGCAGAATGCCTTGGTGCGGGTGAGCAGCTGTACGTGGACCTCCAGCCCGACCACCATCTCGTAGCGATCGCCGCTCACCGGTGCGCCTCGTCGCCGAGGGTGCGCTCGAGCGCGTAGGCCGCGCCGAGCATGCGGCTCTCCTCGAAGTAGGGGGCGATGAGCTGGGCTCCCACGGGCAGCCCGGCGACCCGGCCGACGGGAAGCGACATTGCTGGAACGCCGGCGAGATTCGCGGTCGCGGTGAAGATGTCGCTGAGATACATCTCGTAGGGCACGGAGACGGAGCCGAGCTCGAAGGCGGCGGATGGCGTCGTCGGCGTGAGCAACAGATCGACACCGTCCTCGAAGACCGTCCGGAAATCCTCGGCGATCAGCGAGCGGACTTCCTGCGCCTTCCTGTAGTACGCGTCGTAGTAACCGGCCGAGAGCACGTAGGTCCCGAGCAGGATCCGGCGTGTCACCTCGGGCCCGAACCCGCCGGACCGCGTGGCGTCGTACATTGCACGGAGCGCATCACCCTCGATCCGCAGACCGTAGCGGGCGCCGTCGAAGCGGGCGAGATTCGACGACGCCTCGGCCGGCGCGATGATGTAGTAGACCGGTATCGCCAGCCCGGTATGGGGAAGTGACACCTCCTTCACCTTCGCGCCGAGCTTCTCGAGCGCGTCTGCCGCACGATCGCACAGGGCGCGGATCCGCGGGTCGAGCGTCGTCGGGAAGTACTCGCGGGGACGACCGATCACCAGTCCGTCGAGCGAATCGTACGTGGCCTCGCGATATGACGGCACGGGGCGCTCGGCGCTCGTCGAGTCCAGCGGATCGCGGCCGGCGATGATCTCGAGCCCGAGCGCCGCGTCGTCGACGGTGCGGCCGAACACGCCAATCTGGTCGAGCGAGGAAGCGAAGGCGACGAGTCCCCACCGGCTGACGCGGCCGTAGGTGGGCTTGATGCCGACGACACCGCAGAACGAGGCGGGCTGACGCACCGAGCCGCCGGTCTCCGAGCCGAGAGCGATCCGAACGAGGCCGGCAGCGACCGCGCCCGCAGAGCCGCCGGAGGAGCCACCGGTGACCCGCGTCGGGTCGAGCGGATTGCGGGCCGGTCCCCACGCACCGTACTCGGTGGATGAACCCATCGCGAACTCGTCGCAGTTGGTCTTGCCGACGACGACCGCGCCGGCCTCGCGCAGGCGGCGCACGGCGGTCGCCTCGAACGGGCTGACATAGCCGGCGAGGATTCGGGATGCGCAGGTCGTCGGCAGACGGTCAGTCGCGATGTTGTCCTTGACCATGACGGGCACACCGAACAGCCGACCGGCGCCGTCGGCGCGCTCCAACGCGGCGCCGGCGGCGCGTGCATCCTGCCGCGAGGCGGCGGGATCGGACCAGAGCACGAGGTTGAGCCCGTCCTTCCCCGCCCCTGTCTCGTCGGCTCGACGGAGGCTCGCGTCCACCGCGTCGGACGGGGCGAGAGCGCCGGCGACGATCGCGTCGCGAACCTCGGCGGCGGCGTAGTCGGCGAGCGGCCGCGGACTCACGGCTCGCCGGCTACGCTGGCGCCGAGCTCGCCGTGCGTGTCGAGCCTCGGCACGAGAAAGAAACCATCACGCATCCGCGGCGCGATCTGGTCGAGCGGCATCGAGAGCTGGATCGGCGCGCCGACGTCGGCGCGCAGTGGAGTGCCGCTGGCTCCGACGCCGGCGGCGCCGATCACACCCTCCGTGTCGACACCCTGCAGTACCTTCATGTGGGCGAGGATGACGTTGAGCTCCTCGACCAGGGATGGCAGCCGCCCTTCATCCAGCGCCAGCCGCGCCAGTGCGGCGATGTGGCGGACGTCGTCCGGCGCGATGGACACTCAGTCCCAACCCCGCTCGAGACCAGCATAGGCGACCACCAGCCGCTTGCGGCCGATGGTCTCATCGTCGAAGTCGACGGTGACCTTCGTCTCCCGTCCGACGCCCGACAGCTCGGCGATGGTTCCGGAGCCGAAGCGCTTGTGCGTCACCCGCTCGCCCTTGACGAAGCGTGGCATGTCCTGGGACATCTCCATCTCGTCCATCGCCGCCGGGCGCTCCACCGGCGTGCCGGGACGCCGTGCGGCCGCCGACCGGGGAGGGAGGACGCCGCGGCCGGTGGCGCGGAGCCTGAGCGTCGCCCGCTGATCGATCAGACGCTCGGGGATCTCGCGCAGAAAGCTCGAGGGCAGAGAAAGCATCAACTCGCCGTTACGGCGGCGGCTGCGCGCGTTCACCAGATAGAGCTTCCGCTCGGCGCGCGTGACGCCGACGTAGAAGAGCCGGCGCTCCTCCTCGAGCATGGCCGGGTCCTCGTAGGCCCGGGCCAGCGGGAACAGACCCTCCTCGATGCCGGTGATGAAGACGACTGGAAACTCGAGTCCCTTGGCATTGTGCAGGGTCATCATCGTGATGCCGTCGGCGTTCGGATCGAGGCCGTCAAGATCGGCGATCAGCGATGCGCGCTGGAGAAACCGGTCGAGGGGTGTGAGCCCGATTTCGCCGCCCTCATCGGCCAGTGTTTCGGCGGCGCTGGCAATGAGCTCGCGCACGTTGTCCAGGCGGTCCTGACCTTCCGGGCCCTCAGCGCGGAGGTAATCACCATAGCAGATCGCGTCGATCAAGTCGCGAAGCAGCTCGTCCACTCCGGCTTCGGAAGCGAGCTCGCGAAATCGACCGATTAGCGCGGCGAACTCGGCGAGCGCGGCCCGCGCGGCCGGACGGAGCGACTCGACGCAGTCGGCGCGCGCGGCCGCCACGAGCAGCGGGACGCCGGCGCGGCGGGCGGACTCGTCGAGAGCCGCGATGGTCGCATCGCCGAGGCCGCGCTTCGGCACCGCGATCGCCCGGCGGAACGCTTCGGCGTCGGCGGGATTGGCGATCAGCTTCAGGTAGGCGACCAGATCGCGGATCTCGCGCCGGTCGTAGAACCGCACCGCACCGACCAGCCGGTACGGGATGCCGTGCCGGCGCATCGCTTCCTCGAGAGCGCGACTCTGGGCGTTGGTGCGATAGAGCACCGCGAAGTCGCGGAGGTCGAGGTCCCCCTCGGTGGCGCGACGGGCACGCACCTCCTCGGCTACCCACTCACCCTCGTCCCGCTCATCGAGCGCGCCGACCACGGTCACCGGCTCGCCTCCGCCGCGGGTGGCGCGAAGAGTCTTGCCGCGCCGGCCGATGTTGGCGCTGATGACCGCGTTTGCGACGTCGAGGATGGCGGGCGTCGAGCGGTAGTTCTCCTCGAGCCGGACGACGCGGGCCGTTGGGAAGTCCTTCTCGAAGTCGAGGATATTCCGGATGTCGGCGCCGCGCCAGCCGTAGATCGACTGGTCGTCGTCGCCGACGACGCAGACGTTGCCCTGTGCCTCGCCGAGCAGCCGGATGAGCCGGTACTGCGCGCGGTTCGTATCCTGGTATTCGTCCACCAGGATGAACTGGAAGCGCTCGCGCAGGCCCTCGAGTACGGCGGCGTCGGTGCGGAGGATCTCCACCGGGAGCACGAGGAGGTCATCGAAGTCCACCGCATTCGCCTCGCGCATCGTGCCCTCGAGGTCGGCGTATACCGCCGCGGCGGCGCGGCTCAGCGGATCGCGTGCCTCCGACCCGTATTCGCCTGGCGAAACGAGCGCGTTTTTGGCGTCGGAGATGGCGGCGCGGATCGCCTTGGGCGTCCACTCCCGGGCGGAAATCCGGTGGCGCTCCATCAGGCGCTTGATGACGGCCAGGGAATCGGACTCGTCGTAGATCGAGAAGCTGGCCGTACGGCCGACGCGCGGTGCCCAGGTCCTGAGGAGGCGGGCACCGATGGCGTGGAAGGTCCCCGCCCACATACCGGCCGGGGGCTCGCCGAGGAGCCGCTCGATGCGCTCGCGCATCTCGCCGGCCGCCGTGTTGGTGAAGGTGACGGCGAGCAGGTGGCGCGGATCGACGCCGTGGTGGGCGATCAGACGCGCGACGCGGGTGGTCAGAACGCGCGTCTTTCCCGACCCGGCGCCGGCGAGTATCAGGAGCGGACCCTCGAAGTGCACGACCGCCTCGCGCTGCGCGTCGTTGAGGTCCGCGTGGAGGTCGGTGTCGGAGGTCGTCGGCATCTAGCGAAGTATAACGTCGAAGGTCGCCCCACGGTCCGAGGCGACCAGCATCAAACGGCCGCGATGGTTCGCCTCGACGATGCGGCGGGCGAGCGAGAGTCCGATCCCCCACCCATGCGCCTTGGTGGTGAACCCGGGCTCGAAGATCCGGCGGCGCATCTCGCGCGGCACGCCGGGGCCGTCATCGGACACCCGGACGCGCACGCCGACCTCGGCCTCCCGGGCAGCGTGGAGACGGACGACGCCCCCGCGTCCGGACAGTGCGTCGATCGAATTCCGTACCATTGCCTCGAGCGCCCATTCGAGTAGCACCGGGTCGCCGGCTACAAGGAGCGGCCCATCGTCCACGGCCGCCTCGATCCGGACCGCGTGGGCGAGGGTCGGAACGCGCGCCCGAAAATACGCGGCGACCCGTTCGACGAGGACGCCGACGTCAACCGGATCCTCCCGCGGCGGGCGCCCGATGCGCTCGAAGCGGTGCGCGACGCGCTCCAGCCGCTCGAGATCGGACCGCATGTGGCCGAGCGCGGTCGCGGCCAGCCCATCCGGCGAGTGCTCCTCCATCAGCTCCACCCAGCCTGCAAGGCTCGACAGCGGCGTGCCGAGCTGGTGTGCCGACTCCCGGGCCATGCCTGCCCAGACGCGCTCCCGCTCGGCGCGGCCGCGGAGGTGCAGCGCGTAGCCTCCGGCCAGCAGAATCGACGCGAGAGCGAGGGCGAGCAGGAAAGGCGCGACCTGGAGGCTGCGCACGAGCGGAGTGTGACCGTAGTGAATCGTGCCCACACCCGGCTGGACGATCGGAGGGTTCTCCCGATCGAGTCGCGCGATCCAGGCCAGCAGACGCGGATCGTCGAGCTGTGCTTCGAACGGCAGGTTCTGGAAGTCGGCGGGCCGCCCATCGACGTCGGTCAGGATCACCGGAACACCGCGCTGCCGGATGTCGTTGGCGAGCTCGAGCAGCGTGACGGCGGCGTCGCTGGCCGTCGCCGGGTCGGAACCGGCGAGCAACGCCGAGTACACGCGCGCGTACATTCGACTCGTGCGCTCGGCCTCGCGGCTCAGCTCCATCACGATGCGCCGCGTGTAGATCACGTATACGCCAAGCAGGAGCGCGACGCCGACCGCGATGAGGACGACGAGCGCTCCGCGACGCATCGGTCAGCGAAGCAGGTCGGTGCCGAGGTACGTCCGGAGGGGCTCCGGAACCGTCACCGTGCCGTCGGCGTTCTGATAATGCTCGAGGACCGCGATGATGGTGCGCGGAAAGGCGAGCCCCGATGCATTGAGTGTGTGCACGAACCGCGGTTTCTCGCGGGGTGCCGGCCTGTACCGGATGTTGGCACGTCGCGCCTGGAAGTCGGTGCAGGTGCTGGAAGAGGAGACCTCGAGCCACTTGCCGAGTCCCGGCGCCCAGACTTCCAGGTCGTACGTCTTGGCGCTCGCGAATCCGGTATCGCCGGCGGCGAGGAGAACGACGCGATGCGGAAGCTCGAGGCGCTGGAGCACCGCCTCGGCGTGGCGCGTCAGCTGCTCGTGCCGGTCGGCGGAATCCTCGGGCGTCGAGTACCACACCAGCTCGACCTTGTCGAACTCGTGCACGCGGATCAGGCCGCGCGTGTCCTTGCCGTGCGCCCCCGCCTCCCTGCGAAAGCAGGGGCTGTAGGCGACGAGCCCGATCGGGAGCCGGTCGGCGTCGAGTATCTCGTCGCGATGGAGATTGGTCAGCGGGACTTCGGCCGTCGGGATGAGCCAGAGGTCCTCGTCCCGCACGCCGTACATGTCGTCGGCGAACTTGGGGAGCTGACCGGTTCCCGTCATGCTCGCCGAATTGGCGACATAGGGCACCCACGTCTCATCGTAACCGTGCTCGCGCGTGTGCAGGTCGATCATGAAGTTCATGAGTCCGCGGGCGAGGCGCGCGCCGGCACCGCGGAGAACGATGAACCCGGAGCCCGCCAGCTTGGCGCCTCGCTCGAAGTCGAGGATTCCGAGTGCCGAGCCGATCTCCCAGTGCGGTCGCAGGCCGTCGCCGGGCCGGGGCTCGCCCCAGGCGCGTACGACGACGTTGGCCTCCTCGCCGCCGGCGGGGACTTCGGGCAGTGGAATGTTGGGAAGCTCGAGGAGAATCGCGTCGAGCGCCCGCTCGGCCCGGGAAAGGGCGCCCTCAAGTTTGCCGATCTCGTCGCCGAGCGTTCGGCTCCGCTCGACGAAATCGGCGGCGTCCTCGCGGAGCTTTCTTCGCCGGGCGACCTCCTGCGTTGCCGCGTTGCGTGCTGCCTTGCGTTCCTCGACGGCCTGAATCAGCTCGCGCCGCTCGCGTTCGAGCGCCGCCGCGCTTTCGAGCATCGGCTCGAGCGCGGGGAGCGCTCCGCGCCGGCGCAGTCCTTCGCGCAGCAGCTCCGGCCGCTCCCGCAGCAGGCGCTGATCGTGCACGAAGTCAGTTCTCCGGTGTCTCTTCCGCCAGGAACGTCCGGAAGCCGCAGTTCGGGTTGACCGTGAGGGCCATCGAAATCCGGCGCTGCGCCTCGTCGACGGCGTAGACGACCAACCGCGCGTAGATGAAAGGCGACAGCCCGAACTGGCAGATCGAGCTCTGCGCCTCGACTATCACGGTACGTCCGATCGGGACGACCAGCGGCTCCTCGAACGCGTACGTGCCGCGGGGTGCTTCGGCAACTTCCTCGAACGCGGCCGAGGTGTCGCGGAGACCGACACGGAACTGCGCCACGGTCACGAGAGCGACGGGGTAGATGATGACGTTTCCCGCATCGTCGAGATCGAACGCGAGGTCGAACTCGCTCGCGCCATCCATCCGCACCGGCTGGAACGCGAGCATGTTGAGCGCGGACGGCAGCGCAGCGGGCGTACCGGTCATCGCGTACAGCGCCAGGCTGTCCGTGGCGACCGCGATCTGCGGCTGGTTCGCGAACGGATCACTGCACGCGACGACCGCAAGCGCGACTCCGGCGAGCGCGCCGGCGAGAGGACGAACTGACATAGGGCGAAGGATTCCGGGACGAGGGGGTAAGCGGCGAACAATACCGCGTAACGCAAGCAACTTCAAGCGATTGCCAGCTTGACTTCCCTCCGGTGGCCGTCTAGCTTCGCAACACCTTTCCCGGAGCCTGCATGCCTACCATTCGCGATCTCGTTGGCGCGATCCGCCAGCGCGAGGGCGTCGAGGCCGCGGTCGTGCTCGGGCGGGACGGGCTCCTCATCGAGAGCCAGTCGGTCCCCGGCCTCGACACGGAAGATGCGGCGGCGCACATCCCGCAGATCATCAACGCCGCCGACGAGCTCGGCGCCGCCACCCGGCGCGGGTCGATCACCACAGCGGTACTGGAGCACGCTCGCGGGATGGCCATCGTTTCGGTGCTCTCCGACGAGGCCGTGCTGCTCGTGCTCGTGCGACCCGAAGCCAACATCGGCCAATTACTGTTCGAACTCCGGCGCCACCGCTCGAACATCGCGACGCTGGTCTGATCGTACCCCGCATCCGCTTCCCATGTGCCACGTCCTGGTCGCCGATGATGAGCCGCACATCGGCCGCATCATCAAGATGAAGCTCGAACAGGGTCCCTTCCGCGTGACGCTGGCGTACGACGGCCGGGAGGCGCTGGAAGTGCTCGAGAGGGAGCCGGACATCGCCCTGGTACTGCTCGATCTGATGATGCCGCACCTGAGCGGACTCGACGTGCTGGCCCGCATCCGTGCCGACGAACGGTGGAAGGATTTGCCGACGATCATTCTCACGGCCGCCGGGCAGGAGCAGCAGCATCGCCGGGCGATGGAGCTCGGGGCGAGCGAGTTCCTGACCAAGCCCTTCAGCCCGAAGAAGCTGTACGCACGGGCGGCGGAGCTGGCCGGCTTTCAGCCCGAGGAGACGGCGGCGGAGGGCGGGTGAGCCGATGGGCCGTCGTGCTCGCCGGCGGGATCGGCTCGCGATTCTGGCCGCTGAGCACGCCCGATCGGCCCAAGCAGCTTCTTCCACTGATCGACCGGAAGCCACTGCTCGCCAATACGCTCGACCGCCTGCGTCCTCTCGTACCGGCGGATCGTACGCTGATACTCACCAACGCATCGCTTCGCCTGGCCGTGAGCGAGGTGGCGGCCGACGTCCCGCGGAACAACGTTATCGCCGAGCCGCGTCCGGCGGGCACGGCGGCGGCGCTGACGTGGGCGGCGGTGGAGATCGAGCGACGCGCGGGCAGCGACGCGGTGATGATGTGCGTCCATGCCGACTGGGCGATCGCCGACGACGAGGCGTTTCGCTCGACGCTGTCGGCCGCCGCCGACGCCGCGGCGCGGCATCGCAGCCTGGTGACGGTTGGGATAGTCCCGGCGCGGCCGGATCCCGGATTCGGGTACGTCCAGCCCGGCGCCACGGTCGAGGGTGAGCTTCGACGGGTCGCGCGATTCGTCGAGAAGCCGGACCAAATTTCCGCCGGGCGGATGGTGGGCGAAGGGTATCTCTGGAACTCGGGGATATTCGTCTGGCGGGTCGGCGACTTCCTCGACGAGGTTCGCGCTTTGACGCCGGAGGTGGCGCCCGCGCTCGACGGGGCAGGCGGCGACCTCGAAGCGTTCTTCGCCCGGGCCCGGTCGGTATCGGTGGACGTGGGTGTGCTGGAGCGGAGCAAACGCGTGCTGGTTCTGCCGGGCCGGTTCGGCTGGGACGACGTGGGCACGTGGGGAGCGCTCCGCCGCGTACGGAAACTCGACGAGGCCGGGAACGCGGTGAGTGGCGACGTGCACACGCTCGAGGCGCAGGGGAACGTGGTGCACGCCGAGGGGAGCACGGTGGTGCTCTACGGCGTGTCGGATCTGGTCGTCGTGGCGAAGGGCGGGCTGACGCTGGTCACGACGGTCGATCGTGCGGCGGATCTGAAGACGCTGGTCGAGGCGCTGCCGGCGGCGGTGCGCGAGAGCGGGGGCAGGTGATGACCGGGCCGCGGCGTACGGCCCGGGACGACGCGGGCGAGGCGCCGCGCAAGCCGAACGGCGGCGCGGGAGGCGCTTCCATGATCCCGCTGTTCATCTATGATGACGCGAGGGCACGACGGTTCGAGCCGTTCGCGTTGACGCGCCCGGCGGGATCACTGGCGACCGGCGTGTGGCCAGTCTGGCTCAGATGGCAGGTCGCGCTGCAATGCCCTGCCGCCGGCTTCGTCGGGGCACCACACCTCGACGGGTTCGACGATGGGTTCACGTTCGGCATCGGCACGACGCCCGGGATGGCCGCGGAGCGCATTCCGGCGGGGTCGATCATCGCAAGCGGGCGGTTTCTCGCGGCGGCCGAGATCCTCGCGCTGCGCGGCGGCGACGATGCGGACGCGACGCGACGTTCGCTGGCACCGGATACGCGAACGGGAATCTGGCGCGCGGGCGGACGCGTCGCGGCACTGCGGACTTCGCGGGAGCTCGATGCCCGCACGCTGCGCGACCGGCCTCCGGAGCTCGAAACCCTGGCGCCCGAGGCGGCTGAGGAAGAGGTGCGCGGCTGGTGGATCGACGAGGTCTGGGATCTCGTCCGCCTTCTTCCGGAGGTGCTGGCCGACGATCTCCTGCAGGCTACGCGCATCCGGCTGCCCAACGGCAGTCGCGGGCTGACGGATTTCGGCCCGCCCCCCGACCACGCGACGGTGCTGGGGTCGCATCCCGTGCTGGTCGGCGCCGCCCACGAGGTCGGCACGACGACGATACCGGCGGCGACGGTCGAGCCGCACGTAGTGCTCGATGCGACGGCGGGACCGATCATGATCGAGCACGGAGCGCACGTGCACGCACACGCGCGGCTCACCGGACCGTGCTACATCGGAACCGGCTCGACCGTGCTCGGCGGAGACATCGCGACATCCTCGATCGGCCCGATGTGCAAGGTGCGGGGCGAGATGAGCCACACGATCATGCTGGGCTACGCCAACAAGGGGCACGACGGCTTCGTGGGACACTCCGTGCTCGGGCGGTGGTCGAACCTCGGAGCCGGTACGATCACCAGCAACCTGAAGAACACGTACGGCTCCGTGTCGCTGTGGACACCCGACGGCCTGCGCGACACCGGTCTCCAGTTCCTCGGCACACTGTTCGGTGACCACGCAAAGACGGGCATCGGAACGCGGCTGACGACCGGCTCGGTACTTGGCGCCGGCGCCAACGCATACGGGAGCGCGATGCCGCCGAAGGCGGTGCCGCCGTTCGCATGGGGGGAGCGGCCGCCGTACGCGACGTATCGGCTGGACAAGTTCCTCGAGGTCGCCTCGCGGGTGATGGCACGCCGGAAATGCGCGCTGAGCGACGGAGCGAAGGCGCAGCTCGCCGCGGCATGGGAAGCGCGGTGGTCGGCGAACGGGGGGGCCGGCGGGTGAAGCTCTGGATCCTCGGTAGCGGAAGCAAGGGGAACGCTCTGCTCGTCGAGTGCGACGGGCAGCGCGTGCTGGTGGACGCGGGCTTCCCGTCGCGCACGCTGGCCGCGCGACTGGGTGCCATTGGCGTGGCGCCGGAATCGATCGAGGCGGCGGTGATCACGCACGAGCATGGCGACCATGCGTGCGGCGCGGCACGAAGCGCCGCCGAGTGGGGATGGAAGCTGCACGCGACGGCGGGCACTCTCGCTTGCTGCCCCTCCCTGCGCAAAGCGGGCGCGCGCTCGTTCGCGACCGGCGCGACGATCGATCTGGGGAGAATCAGGGTGGAGACGACGGAGACGTCGCACGACGCCGCGGAATCGGTGGCGCTGGTGGTGACCTGCCGGCGCACCGGAGCGCGGCTCGGTATCGCGTACGATCTGGGCGCGGCGACCCCGCCGCTGGCGCGCGCGCTCCGGGATCTGGACCTGCTGGTACTGGAGTCGAACCACGATGACGACATGCTGCGGTTCGGCCCTTACCCACGGGTGGTGCAGAACCGGATCGCCGGCCGGCGTGGTCACCTCAGCAATGGCGACGCCGCCAGGCTCGCGCAGTCGTGCGCGCACGGCGGGCTGCGCCAGCTCGTGCTGGCGCACGTGAGCGAGCAGTGCAACACGCCGGGAACGGCCCACCGTGCCGTCTCCGAGGCCGTGCGGGCGACGCGGTTTCGCGGCCGCATTGACGTGGCGGGCCAGCGAACGATCAGCGGACCGTATCACGTCGGAGCGAGGAAGAGCGCGGCAGTCCAGCTCGAGCTGGGCCTTTCGGTCGCCGGTCGTACGGTCCGCTGATCCGGAATGCCGAACGGGGGGCGAGCCGCGTCGCGGCCCGCCCCCCGTTCGACCATCCGTCGTCCTAGTACATCCCGCCCATCCCGCCACCCGGAGATGCCTGGGCGGCCTTGTCCTCCTTCCTCTCGACGACCAAGGCCTCGGTCGTGAGCAGAAGGCCCGCGATCGACGCGGCGTTCTGGAGCGCCGTGCGGGTGACCTTCGTCGGGTCGATGACGCCGGCCTGCACCAGATCCTCGTAGGTGTCGGTCAGCGCATTGTAGCCGAAGTTGTCATCCTTGGCCGACCGCACCTTCTCGACCACGATCGAGCCTTCGGCGCCCGCGTTCTGGGCGATCATCCGGATCGGCTCCTCGACGGCGCGCTTGACGATCTCGACGCCGATCTGCTCATCGGCCTCATCGAGCTTGAGCTTCTTCAGCGCGCGCTGAGCGCGAATGAAGGCTACGCCACCGCCGGGGACGATACCCTCCTCGACGGCCGCACGGGTCGCGTGCAGCGCGTCCTCGACACGGGCCTTCTTCTCCTTCATCTCGGCCTCGGTCGCGGCACCGACGTTGATCACCGCCACGCCACCGGCGAGCTTCGCCAGGCGCTCCTGAAGCTTCTCCTTGTCGTAGTCCGAGGTAGCCTTGTCGATCGCCGCCTTGATCTCCTTCACCCGGCCCTGGATCATCTCCTCGGTGCCGTCGCCGTCGATCAGCGTCGTGTTGTCCTTGTCGACGACGATCCGCTTGGCGCGGCCGAGGTCGGTGATGACCGCGTTCTCCAGCTTGAACCCGACTTCCTCGGAGATCACCTGACCACCGGTGAGAAGCGCGATGTCCTGGAGCATTGCCTTCCGGCGGTCGCCGAAGCCCGGGGCCTTGACGGCGCACACGCGCAGCGTGCCGCGAAGCTTGTTGACGACCAGCGTCGCCAGCGCCTCGCCCTCGACGTCCTCGGCGATGATCAGCAGAGGCTTGCCCATCTGCGCGACCTTCTCGAGGATCGGCAGGAGGTCCTTCATCGTCGAGACCTTCTTGTCGTGAATCAGGATGAAGGCATCCTCGAGGGCCGTCTCCATCTTCTCCGGATCGGTGACGAAGTACGGCGACAGGTAGCCGCGGTCGAACTGCATGCCATCGACGGTCTCGAGGTACGTCTCGAGCCCCTTGGCCTCCTCGACCGTGATCACGCCATCCTTGCCGACCTTCTCCATCGCCTCGGCGATCAGCTCGCCGATCTCCTTGTCGTTGTTCGCCGAGATGGAGCCGACCTGGGCGATCTCGGTCTTCCCCTTGGTGGGAACGCTGATCCTCTTGAGCTCATCGACGACCGCCTGGACGGCCTTGCCGATGCCGCGCTGGATCGCCATCGGGTTGGCGCCGGCGGTGACGTTCTTGAGACCTTCACGGAAGATCGCCTGGGCGAGCACGGTCGCCGTGGTGGTGCCGTCGCCAGCGATGTCGGACGTCCTGGTGGCGACCTCCTTGACCATCTGGGCGCCCATGTTCTCCATGGGATCGGCGAGCTCGATCTCCTTGGCGACCGTGACGCCGTCCTTGGTCACCGTCGGTGCGCCGAACTTCTTGTCGAGGACGACGTTCCGTCCCTTCGGGCCGAGGGTGACCTTCACCGCCTCGGCGAGCTGGTCGACGCCGCGCTTGAGTGCCGAGCGCGCCTCGACGTTGAAATGCAGTTCCTTGCTGGCCATGGTTCGATTCCTTGCGATGTGAGTTCAGTGTCGAGAGCGAGAGTCGAAATGCGGTCGGTCGCGGCTCAGTTGAGGACCGCGAGCACGTCCGATTCGCGGAGGATCAGATACTGCTCGTTGTCGACCGTGACCTCGGTGCCGCTGTACTTTCCGTACAGGACCTTGTCGCCGACCTTCACCTCCATCGGGACGCGCTTGTCCTTCTCGTAGCGGCCCGGACCGACGGCGACGATCTCGCCCTGCTGCGGCTTCTCCTTGGCTGTGTCGGGGATGTAGAGCCCCCCGCGCATCTGCTCCGTCTCTTCCAGCGCCTTGACGACGACGCGATCGGCCAGCGGGTTGACCTTGAGTCCCGCGGCGCTTTTGGTGGCCATAGGTGTTGCTCCTCGTGTTTGGTTCTGATCGGACTTCAGTCGTGGGCCGAGGTCGGGTTGCTTCCTCCCTGCCCACCTTGGACCTGGACGGGATGTTAGCACTCATCTCGATAGAGTGCTAGCGGGCCTATTGTAATCGCACCACCCGGGAGTCGTCAAGCGGCGTTGGTGTAGCACGCGCTAACGTGTTATATAGCAATATGTTATGGCCAGCCGGCCGAATCCGCTGAACGGGTGTCGTCAGATCACGCCAGCGAGGTTCGCCGCGACGACATTCAGGAGCGCCAGGGCTATCCAGCCGAGCACGGCCGTAACGATGGCCTTGCCCGTTCCCACGTCCAGCGCATGCCGGATCGCGACGATGAAAGCCACCAGCAGCCAGATGGCGACGAGAAACGCCACGATGCCGCCAATCACCGGTATTCCTGCCAGGACGAGGAAAAGTCTCGGCGTGTGCGCAAAGCCGATCGTCCGCATGAGCTCCCCCCAGGTCGCGGTGCCGCCGAGGAGCTTGTCGCCGATCAGATACATCACGCCGGCGACCAGAAGCCAGCCCACGAGCGCGCTCACCGACACCGCGAAAAGCCCGGTCAGACCGAGGCCCGCGGCTCCGATCGCCGTGGCGATGGCGCCGAGCACGACGATGATTGCGGCCTGGCCGGTGGCCGTCGGGTCGTTCTCGACCTCCTCGTACGTGCTCGGGCTGAGCATCGCCGCGCCCTTCATTCGATCGATCATCGACCGCCGAGTCGTCGCCATGGTTCTCTCCCGTTGCAGGTGAGCCATCTCCGGCCGCGCAGCCGGCCGGAAAGCGCACTGGCGCGCTTCCCGACGCGGCGGACGCTAGCCGGCTGTCGCCGCGATCGCCTGAATCTCGATCTGATAACCGTGGTGCAGTTCGCCGACCGGCACGACTGCCCGGGCCGGACGATGGTCGCCGAGCACGCGCGCGTACACCGCGTTGACACGCGACCAGAGCAACATGTCGGTCACGTACACCGTCATCTGGAGCACGCGATCCAGTCCGCTCCCCGCGGCCTCGAGGATCGCGCCCACGTTGCGGAGCGCCTGCTCCGTCTGCTCCTCGATCGTGCCCGGCGGCGCGTCGCGCTCGCCGGCCCGGATCGGAAGCTGCCCGGCCACGAACACCAGCCCCTCGTGAACAATGGCCTGGGAGTAGTGGCCGGCGGGCCTCGGTGCATTCGGCGTCTGGATCGATTGCATTCGCGAAGGGGTCATGGTGGGAGTCGGGAGGGAACGAGCGGCGCAGCTTGGCCGGTCGCGGCGCGGGCCGCGCGGCTATCGCACGCCTCTGGCGCGACAATCCACGCAGCGAACCTCGAGTCCGACCAGGGAGCGGAGCCGCTGCACCCGGGAGCCGAAGAAATGGTCGGGACAGAGCAACCGGCCGCAGGTGCGGCACGCGCCACCGTACACCGGGTCGAACGCGGTGCCACACTCCTCGCAATCGGCGAAGTGCCTCGACGGCGCGAACATGTGAATCAGACGAAGCATCGGCAACCCTGCGCTGAAGAATCGGCCGACGGCGCCCGAAGCGCTTCGACGCTGGTTGCGCCTCGCTCGTCCATCAGCCCATCGCTCACCACCGCCATACCGCCGCCAGAATGGCCGCATCGGTCACCGCCCATGCGGCGAGAGCGGCGTACATGCCGCGCTTGTGCGCTGCACGATCCATGCGCTCGTACCGAGCCAGCCATCGGCCGAGCACGACCACCCATGCCGCGAGCGCCGGGACCAGGGCGAGGAGCCTGCGCGGCGCGGGATCGACCGCCCAGATGCCGGCGGCGAAGCCGGCGAATGCCGCCACCGCCGCGACCAGCGCCACGACGAGGCTCGCCCGCACCCCGATCACGATCGCCAGCGTGCGGTCGCCTCGCGAGCGATCCTCATCGAATTGATAGAGCTGCGTCAATGGATACAGGGCCGCGAACAGCGCGCCGAAACCAGCGAAGATCCACAGCGCCGCCGGCTCGAGCGGGCGTCCGGTGGCTGCCCATCCGGCGAGTGGCGTGAGCATGCCGAAGCCCACGACGTTGATCAGCCAGTCCGCGCCGGCCACGGCCTTGAGCCTGACCGGTGGTACGCTGTACAGCACGGACATGATGAAGCAGATCCCGTACAGCAGCGCGAACGTCCGCGGGAGGGCCAGCGCGATAGCCTGGCCCGCGACCATCAAGCCGACCCCGAACGCGGCCAGCCGCCGCGGCGGCGGGGGTGGCGCATCGAGATAGCCGATGTCGCCCTCGTCGCGATCGAATGCGCTGTTCAGTGCCAGGGTCCCGCCGTTGAGCAGCACGACCCAGACCGCGACCGCCAGCGCGCCGGCAACGACCGTTTCCGGCCGCGCACCGATCGGCGCGTCGCCCATGAACAGCGCGAGCAGCACGCCGAGTGCGGTGTGGGCCGTCATGATCGGCCACTCGCGCGGCCGAAGGTGCAGCACGTAGCTGAACGCGTCGCCCGGCAGCAGAGCGTAGCCGAGGCGTCGTGCGCGGCTATTCCCCCGCCACGATTCGGCAGGCGCGGGGCCACTCATGCCTTCGTTCCCGCCGTCAGTATCGCGTGCGCCATCTGGAGCCCGATCAGCGTCAGGTGGGGCTCGATGTGGGCGATCTCGGTGCAGTACGGGCGGAGCTGCGCGGCCAATCCGCCGGTGGCCACCACGTACGGCTCGCCCGCCCGCGGCCAGGCCCCCTTGAGCCGGCGCACAATCCCATCGATCGAGTCGGCCGCGCCGAAGAGGACGCCGGCGCGGATGCACTCTTCCGTGCGCTTGCCGATGACCTGGCGCGGCGGCACCAGCTCCGTCGCCGGCAGCTTCGACGTCCGGCGGAACAGCGTCTCGGCGGAGCTGCTGACGCCCGGCTGGATGATTCCGCCCAGGAACACCCCGTCGGCGGTGATGCAGTCGTACGTGGTGGCCGTACCGAGGTCCACCACGATGGTGTCGCGGGCGTACAGGCGGCAGGCGGCCAGCGTGTTGATGATCCGGTCGGCGCCGACGGTCGAGGGCTCGTCCACATCGAGCCGGATCGGAAGCGTCGAGGCGCCGTCGATCAGCGTGGCCGTGCACCCAAGCCAGCTTTCGGCGCTCTCGGCCAGCGGCGTCGTCACACCCGGTACCACGGAACCGATCGCCACCCCGGTGACTCGACCCGGCTCGACACCATTCGACGCAAGCAGCGCGCGGATCAGCACGCCGAACTCGTCCGGCGTGCGCTCCACGGCGGTCATGAGGCGCCAGTGCCCGGCGAGTGACTCGCCATCGAACAACCCGACGGTGGTCTCGGTGTTGCCGACATCGAAGACGAGAATCATCCCGGAACTCTCCTCATGGTTCGGGCACGAGCCGCAGCGAGCCGGCGCTGAATGTCGCATCGCCGCCTTCGCACGCGACGATGAGCGCACCGCCGGCGGTGATCCCACGCACCTCGCCATCGGTGGGCTCGATGCACCGCTTGCCGCGGGCGACATCCCGGTGCGCGAACTGGTCCAGCTCCCTGGACCCCAGCAGCCCCCGGCCCGCGGCCGCCGATCGCAGCGCGGGCACCAGTTCGGCGAGGACCTCGAGCCGGTCGGTTCCGGTACGGAGGCCGGTTGCACCCTGGACACCTGCCGGCGTCGCGACGTTGACTCCGAATCCGATCGCCACCCAGTCCGGCCGGCCGTCGCGCCATCGCGCCTCGATCAGGATGCCACCGAGCTTGCGTCCGCGCACGAGCAGATCGTTCGGCCACTTGAGCTCGACGGGCTGTTCGGCGAATCGATCGAGCGCGCGAGCCGCGCGGATCCCGGAGCGCAGCGACAACACCTGGATGGCATCCGGATCGCCGGGCCGCTCGACGAGCGTGAGCCAGATCCCGGCTCCAGCGGGAGACGCCCACGACCGGCCGGCGCGGCCCCGCCCTGCCGTCTGCATCTCGGCGATCACCAGCGTGCCCGCAACCGCACCCGCAGCCCCGAGCTCGTGGGCGCGGTCGAGCGTCGATGGCAGACGTGCATGCACCTCGACGCGCGGAAGCCCCAGCGCCGTGCCGATCGTCGCCGCGCCGGCGCCCGCCCATCTCGCCTCACTCTGAGCGACGGTCATCATCCGCGACCGGCAAGGAGTGCGAATACGGCGATGCCGAGCGCGACGCGATAGACGGCGAAGATTCCGAAGCTGTGGCGGGCGACGTACCGCAGCAGGATCGCGATCGCCGCCCAGCTGCTGAGTGTCGCCGCGAGCACTCCGGCGACCAGCGGCGGCGAGAAGCCCATCTCGGCGATCGCCTCGGGGACCTTGACCACGGCGGCGGCGGCGATGACCGGCATGCTCATGAGGAAGCTGAACACGGCGGCGCTCTCCCGCTCCATGCCGAGCGCGCGACCGGCGGTGATAGTGGCGCCGGAGCGCGATACGCCCGGCACCAGCGCGGCTACCTGCGCGATCCCGATCAGCAGTGCGTCGGTCCACCGCAGATCGTCGAGCCGGCGCCAGCGGCCGACGAACCGGTCCACGCCCCACAGCAGCAGTCCGAGTACGATGAGCGTCGTCGCCGTGATGGCCGGCTCGCGGAACTCGGTCTCGGCCAGCTCCTCGAGCAGCAGCCCGGCCACCGCCGCCGGTATCGTGGCGATCACCAGGAACACGGCGCGCCGCTCGGCGACCGTTTCGATCCGCCGGCGGACGACGATCTGCTTCGTGGCGACGGCGAGTCGGATCCACTCGGCGCGAAAGTACCAGAGGACGGCGATCAGGGTGCCGAAGTGGAGCGCCACGTCGAAGGCGAGCCCGCCCTCCTCCCAGCCGAACAACCAGCGGGTCAGAAGCAGGTGGGCGGAGCTGCTGACCGGCAGGAACTCGGCCAGCCCCTGTATCACGCCGAGGACGATGGCCTCGAATACGGTCATGAGGTCCCATGCTGAGGGGCATGCACGGTGTCAGGCCCCGCCGACGACGAGCGCGGCCATGGCCCAGAGCATTGCCGACTTGAGGAGAACGGCGCTGCCGCGGCGTTCGGCGACGACGCACCACGTTGCGGCGGCGCAGAGCGCGAGGGCGGGGAGCACCAGAAGCGCGAACAGAGGCCGCGCCACGGCGAAGCGAGCGAGCACGGCGACGAATACTAACAGGGCGATGACGAACACTCCACGCGCACCGCGGCGGCCCAGCAGCACGGGAAGAGTGCGACGGAGGGGCGCATCGGCGTGCGCATCCTCGAGGTCCTTGGCGACCTCGCGGGCGAAGTGAAGCGGCACGGCCAGCGCGAGCAGCGGGAGCGCCGCCTCGGGGGCGCCGACGCTCCATGCGCCATAGAGGAACGGCAGCGAGGCGAGCACCGCCACCACGAGGTTGCCGACGGCGCCGCGCGCCGCAAGGGTGCGGCTGTAGGAATGCATCAGCGCCACGACCGCGATCGACAGGACGCCGAGGGCGGGACGCGCGAGCGCGGCGGCGACGACCCCGGCGAGGGCCGCCGAACGGGCAATGGCGAGCGCCGTCCGGGGCCGCAGATCTCCCCTTGGCAGCGGGCGCGCAGGATGGGCGACGCGATCGATCTCGAGGTCGCAGACGTCGTTGAACGCGTTGGCAAAGGCGGCGAGCGCGATCGCGGCCAGCGCGGCGAGCAGCGGCGAAGTCGTCAACGGCGCCCCGTTCGCCCACCACGCGCCGAGCAGCACACCGGCGGCCGCGAGCAGGGCGTTCCGCCAGCGAACGAGGGCGAAGATCGCCCTAGCCGAGCGCATTCCGATAGAACTGCTCGTACTGCGAGACGACATCGTCGCGTCCGAACCGCGTCCGCGCGTCGGCGGCGGCCGTCTCGCTCATCGCTCCCCACCGGCCGGGCGACTGGAGGATCTCGAGAGTCGCGCGCGCCATCCCCTCCACGTCGCCGACCTCGCACAGCACACCGGTCTCGCCATCACGAACGACCTCCACCAGCCCGCCGGCGCGCGACGCCACGACCGGTACGCCCGAAGCGAGCGCCTCGAGCGCGCTGAGCCCGAACGATTCGTTCTGACTGGGCAGCAGGAACACGTCGGCGCTGGCGAGGAGCGGCGCGACGGCCTCGATCTTCCCGAGGAAGTGCACATCGCGATCGACACCGAGGCGCCGGGCCTCGGATTCGGCCTCGATCCGGTCCGGTCCGTCTCCGACCATCACGAGCACGCTCGGCAGCCGCTCACGGACCCGCGCGAAGATGGCGACGACATCGCGTACCCGTTTGACCGGCCGGAAGTTGGATACGTGCATCAGAACGCCCCGCCCATCCCCGAACTGTTCGCGGAGGAGCGGCTGGTACCGCGAACGATCGTAACGCTCCGGATCGACGAAATTGGTGATCACCTCGATCCGGCAGCCGGCGCACCCGAAAGCGCTCAGTGTCTCGGCGCGCAGGTACTCGGAGACCGCGCTGATGGCATCCGACCGCTCGATCGAGAACTGGGTTATCGTCTTGAAGGAGGGATCCTGTCCGACGATCGTGATGTCCGTGCCGTGGAGCGTGGTCAGAACGCGTATGTCGTCGCCCCGGTCGCGGAGCATCTCGCGGGCGATCCAGGCGCTGGTCGCGTGGGGGATCGCGTAATGGACGTGCAGAAGGTCGAGCTTCTGCGTCTGTACCACCTCGTGCATCCGGACGGCGAGCGCCAGGTCGTAGGGAGGATACTCGAACAGCGGATAGCGTCCGACGTCCACCTCGTGGTAATACACCCGGGGAAGGAAGGAGGGGAGCCGGAACGGCTGCTGGTACGTGATGAAGTGGACCTCGTGCCCGCGCTCGGCGAGCGCGATCCCGAGCTCGGTGGCCACGGCGCCGGAGCCGCCGTAGGTCGGATAGCAGGTGATCCCGATCTTCAAGTCGCCCCCTGGCCGCTCCACCACCGCGCGACGAGCTCGTCGCGCCGTGGGTCATCCGGGTTCAGGTGCGTCACGTCGGCTCCGGCGAGCTGGTGCCGGAACCACGTGCGCTGCCGCTTGGCATACTGTCTGGTCGCGATGACGACCTGTTCGATCGCCGTCGTGCGCTCCATGTCGCCGGCCGTCAGCGCACGAATCGCCCGGTAGCCGGTCGCGTTCCACGCCGGCGCATCGGCGGGGATCGTGTCGGCGAGTCGTCGCACCTCCCGTTCCCACCCTGCGTCCATCATCGCGCCTACGCGCACGGCAATTCGCGTGGCCAGGGCCGGTCCCGGATCCACGACAAGATAGCGGGCCGAGAAGCGCGCCGCCCGGGAAGCTGTGCGGTGCAGGGCGCTGAGTCGCCGGCCGCCGAGCAGGGCCACTTCCAGCGCGCGAAGGAGCTGGGCACGTCCGAGGTGCGCGCGCTCGGGATCGATCGCGGTGCACCACCGGCGCAGCTCGGCGAGGGAAAGCGAGGCGAGCACGGCCTCCAGAGCGCGCCGGCGGTCGGCGGGGAGCGCCGGTTCCTCGAACAGCGGCGCGAAGAGCGCACGCAGGTAGAATCCGGTGCCGCCGACCACGAGTGGGAGGCGACCTGCGGCGCGCGCCTCGTCGATCCAGCCGGCGGCGGCGGCGGCCCACGCAGCCGCCGACCACCGCTCGCCGGGCGCCGCGACGTCGATCCCGCGGTGCGGGACACGGGCCTGCTCCGCGCCGCCGGGCTTGGCCGTGCCGATGTCGAAGCCCCGGTAAATCTGCCGCGAATCGGCGCTGATGATCGTGACCGGTCCACGGCCGGCGAGCCACATGGCAATGGCAGACTTGCCGGCCGCGGTGGGCCCGCAGATGACGCGAATCGTTTCGGGCACGGACCGCCGTCAGCGGCGCCCGAAGCGGCGCTCCAGCTCATCCCAACCGAGCTGCACGATCGTCGCCCGGCCGTGCACGTCGTGGGCCGGCAGCGTGGTGCGCTCGAGGGCGAGGAACAGCGCCCTCATCTCCTCCGGCGACAGCGCATCGCCTGCCTTGATCGCGGCCTTGCAGGCGACGGTGGCGGCGAGGCGCTCGTGCCGTGCGGCCGCGCTGGCGCCGCGGTCACCGGAGAGGGCAGCGAGCGTCTCGCGCAGGCAGGCCTCGGCGTCGAACCTCGGGTGCGGCAGCGGGACGCTGTGCACGAGCAGCGTGTGTCCGCCGAACCCCTCGACCTCGAAGCCGAGCCTGGCCAGCAGCTCCCGGTTGCTCTCGAACGCCTCACCCTCGGCCGGGCCCAGGTGGAGAGTCATCGGGAAGAGCAGCCGCTGCGATGGCGATTCGCCGGTCTCCAGAATGCGCATGAACCGCTCGAACAGAATCCGCTCGTGCGCCGAATGCTGATCAATCAGCACGACGCCCTGTTCCTGCTCGAACATCATCCACGTACGGCGGAGCTGCACCAGCGGCGGCACGACGGGCACGGCGGCGTGGACCACATCGGCCGGCGCGGCGCCGGGCCGCGCGCCGGCGAACAGCGAGTCGTCGGCGGCCGGCGCGGTGCGGAGCACCTCGACGTCGACCGCGCGGTGCTCTCCTTCGTCATCGGTCGCGCGTCCGGGCCAGGCGAACGTGCCCATGACGGCGGCGCTCTCGAACGTTCCGAGCGCGCGGCGCACTCCCTGCTCGACCGCGCGCTCGGTGAGCCACCGCTCGCGAAGACGGACCTCGGCCTTCGCCGGGTGGACGTTCACATCCACCGAGTCGGCGGGGACGACCAGCTCGAGAAAGAGCGTCGGGCGGAGACCGGCCGGAAGAGTGGACCGGTACGCCGTCTCGGCGGCGCGCACCAGGCCACCATCGCGAATGACGCGGCCGTTGACGGCGATGTGCACTCTCCGTCCGGCGGTGCCCACGTCGGCGGGACGCTCGACCAGCCCGGTCACCAGCGTCGGGCCGGAAACGTGGTCCACGGCGACGAACCGTTCGGCGTAGCCGGGCCCCCAGAGCTCGGCGATCCGGTCGCGGAGCGCCGGCGCGGACGGGAGCGACAGCACGGACTTTCCGTCGTGCTGCACGGTGAAGCGCACGTCGCGCCGCACGAGCGCGACAGCGATGATCGTCTCGATGATGGCACGCCACTCCGAGCGCGCTCCGCGGAGGAATTTCTGGCGCGCCGGCGTGTTGAAGAAGAGGTGCTGCACGCTGACGGTGGTTCCGCGGCGGCGTGCCGAATCGCCGACCTCGACCACGCTTCCTCCGGCGGCACGAACGCGCGTACCGCCGCCGTCGGCCAGCGAGGTCTCCAGCTCGAGGTGCGCGACCGAGCAGATCGCCGGCAGTGCCTCGCCGCGAAAGCCGAAGCTGGACACGCCGACGAGATCCTCGGCGCGCCGGATCTTCGACGTGGCGTGACGCTCGAGGGCGAGCACGACATCGTCGCGGTCCATCCCGCAGCCATCGTCGCTGATCCGGATGGCGCTCCGTCCGCCCTCCTCGATCGTGATGTCGATCGAGGTGGCGCCAGCGTCGAGCGCGTTCTCGATCAGTTCCTTGACGACCGAGGCGGGACGCTCGACGACCTCGCCGGCGGCGATCTGATCGGCGACGGCGCCGGGAAGCACGGCGATAAGCGGCACGCGCAAAGGTACCCGGCGCGCGCGCGGCCCGTCAAATCGCGCCGCGGGACTTCAGTCGCGGACCAGCGGGATCACTCGCCTGCGCTCCATCCAGCCGTCCCGCTCGTCGCCGGTTCGGACGTGCACCCAGACCCCATCGGACTCCAGCCGGCGCACGACCTCTCCGCTTCCGACTGAGCTGGACGACTCCGCACCGAGCGCGGGGAGCACACGGAGCGGGGTGGTGCTCGCGGCCACCAGCAGGTCGTCTCCAGCCACGATCCGGTCGACGCGCCAGGCGATGACCCCGAGAGCGAGGGCGCCGAGCGCCGCCGCACGCGCCAACCCGAGCGCGTTGCGCGGTCCGGAGCGAAGCCATGCGAACGCGAGCATGCATGCCGTCACCCAGAAAATCGCGCCGAGCACGGCGAACGGCCAGGCGGGGAACGCCGGCACCTCATCGAGCGTTCCGGGGAGCGCGGCGTGGATGAGGGAGAGCCGGTGGCGCACATCGCCGGCCGTCGGTTCGAGACGCAGCGCACGCTGCCAGCCGATCAGAGCGTCGACCGTATCGGCCGCGGCCCAGGCGGCAGTGCCGAAGTTCGCCCATGCATCGGCGGCTCGTGGCTCGAGCCGGGCCGCCGTACCGAACATCCGTGCCGCCTCGTGGAACTCGCGCGCCTGGTAGTGCACGATCGCCTGCGCGAACATCCGCGCCGCCGGCGCGTTCACCGAGCGCGCGTGAAGTGCCGTCGCGGAGCCCGCGCTCGCTCCGATCGCGCTGGCGACGAGCAGCATGACGAACCGCGACCGGGTGTCGGGCGGGCGGGTGTCGGGCGGGCGGGTGCCGGGCGGGCGGGCCGTGGGCCGGGGCAGCGCCTCGCGGTCGACCGCCTCGTAGATTCGCCAGGCCCGCACGGCCGCGTCGGCGGTCCGCGGTGAGCCCCGCCCGAACGCCACCGCGTCGAGGGCGACGAGCAGGGTTTCCGCGTCCGCGGCGACACCACTCGATACCCCGTGCTTGCGCAGCGCGCTGACGAGCGCGCCGCGCCGACTCATCGTCAGCGCCGACAGCGCGAGCCGCTGCGACAGTGCCCCGGCGAAGACGCGCCGCAGCGTGCGAGCGTCGGCGCGGAGCGGATGGCGCGCCAGCGCGCGGAGCCGCTGAGCACTGGTGCGACGGCGCGGCGGCCGTCTGGGTCGTCTGAGCACACCCAGGGCGAGCGCCGGTATCGGCGCGGCGAAGAGGATCACCCAGAACTCCGGACGCGCGTGAACGGGCTCGGACAGCGCGCCGCGGTAGTGCTCCCGCAGTCGCAGGAGCGGCGTGGTCGCGTCGGCATCGAAGGAGGCGATCGTCCCCGGAGCGACGGCGATCGGCAGCGAAGCCGATACGGCCGTGGCGTATTCGCCCTGATGTGGGTCGAAGTAGGTGTACCGCTGCGGCGGGACGGCGAGCTGTCCCGACTCGTGAGGCGTCAGGATCCAGTCGAACTCCTTTGCCCCTCCAACGATGCCATCGCTGGTCACCTCGACGCGCTCGTTCCCCGGTACCAGCTTCCCCCAGGGCAGTGCCACGATGGGCCGTGGAAGGAGCCTGATGTTCCCCTCCCCTTCCACGCGCACGGTGAGAACGCGCGGGATGCCGACGCGGGCCGCGTTCGTGTCGAGCCGCGCGGCGATCGCGAACCGGCCGACCGCGCCGATGTAGTCATCGGGGCGCCCGGCAGGCGGCGGATCGACGGCCACGACGATCACCGAGTCGGTGCGCATCTCGTGGCTTTCCTCGCGGCTGAAGAAGCTGTGCGATCGCGGCAGCGTATAGATCAGCTGCGCCGGCGCGATCGCGTGCCGGCCGGAGACGAGCGGGAAGATCGCGCGCTGGAAGACCGGCACCTCGTAACAGCGGTTCGCCCGGTCCCGCCGCGGAAGATGCGCGCGCACGAATGGGAGCTCGTAGGCCAGCATCGCCCGCATCTCCGGCGGAAAGAACTCCGGGTTGCGCCGGAGCCTCGACTGCACCGAGTCCTCGAGGAACGCCGCGGCCTGGTAGGTCACCTGCTGGCCGACGTACACAGTCTCGGGAAGCGCCATCGCCTGGAAGTGCACCGGGCGGTCGTGGTCGATCGTGGCTCGGGTGACGATCGACGGTCCCCCGCTCTGCTCCGGCGCCAGGACCGTCACGCGCAGCGGCGCCGAGCGGACCACATCCTGACCGAGCCTGGCGACGAACGGCGGAATGACGTACGTCCCCGCGCGGGGCGTGGCGATCGTGTACCGGTACTGGTCGCTGACCCAGACACCGCGGCGTGCATCGGTCTCCAGTCGCGGGCGCGCCGAGCTCTGGACGAGGGCGAACGGCCGGAAGTCGGGGAGCGACAGCTGCGGGGCCTCGGTGCCGGGCGCCCGCAGCTCCACCGTGATCGCCAGCGGCGCGCAGGCCCCGACACTGTCGGGCGCGCTGACGGCGATCGACAGCTGCGCGAAGAGGGCGAGTGGCGCCAGCATCACCAGTCCCGGCCGCCGGGCGGCGTCGTCGGACGCGTCTGCCGCTGGGATCGCGCCTGGACCGAGCGCTCCTCGCGAGCCGCGGCCTCGAGTATCTGTTCGGCCTGTCGCTGGCCGAGTCCACCCGATGGCGTTTCGGTCTCCTGCGGCGGACCCTCGGGACTCGGCTGCGGATCCGGCTGCTGCTCGGAGTCGCCGCCACCGCCGCCGCCGCCACCGCTGCTGCGGGGATCACGCAGCGCGAGCTCGTAGTTCCACTTCGCGTCCATGTCATCGGATCGCAGGCGCAGACTCCGCTGGTAGACTGCGATCGCCGAATCCAGCGGCGGGGCGCCCGCCTCCCCCGACGTTGCGCGCCCCTCGAGCAGGTGCGCAAGCCCCAGATTGAACAGCGCTCGGAATCGCAGCTCGGGATCCTGCACCTGCTGCATGCGCGCGAGCACCTCGACCGCCGCCTCGAGCGACTCGGCGGCGGTGAGCGCGGTGCCGTAGTTGTACATGGCCTCGGGCCGCCGATCTCCTTCATTGATCGCCCGCCGGAACAGCGCCGCCGCGCGTGCGTAGTCGCCGGCCCGGAACGCGCGCGCCGCCGCGTCGCCGGGGCGATCGCACGCGCCGAGTCCGACGACGAGGAGGAGCGCGGCGGCGGCCGCGGGAGCCGTCGGGGTCGCCGCACCCGGCGCACGGCGGCGCCGTCCCCGGCGGTCGGCGAGCATGGTGTCGAGCAGCAACAGCGCCAGTGCCGGGAACAGGAAGAGCTGGAAGCGCGGCGTCCGCTCCTCGCCGGCCGCCGCGGCCCGGCGCTGCGTGCGCAGAGTCGACAGTGCCCGGCGGATTCGTCCAGCCTTGTCGGTCTCCGCGGCATCGATGAACGTTCCGCCCGCCGCCTCGGCCGCCGCGCGCAGGAGGTCGGGCGAGTAGCGAGTCACGACCACCTGACCCTGCTGGTCGCGATGGAAACCGGTCCCCTCGGCGTTGCGCACGGGAATGCGCGACCCTTCAGTCGTACCGAAACCCACGGTGACGACGTGGATGCCGCGTTCGGCGGCGAGTCGAGCCGCGGCGACGATCTCATCCTCGGACTCGAAGAACTCGCCGTCGCTCATCACGACCAGAGCCCGGTCCGCGCCCGACTCTGTCGCACTGAGCAGGGCCGCGCCCTGACGGATCGCCCGCGAGAGCGCGCTCCCGGCCTGGCCGACCACGGAGGGGTCGAGGTTGTCCAGATACAGGTCGAGCGCGCCGTCGTCGATCGTCAGCGGCGTCAGTATGTAGCTGCGTCCGGCGAAGGCGAGCACGCCGACCCGATCGCCGCTCGACATCGCCCGCAGGCGGCGGACCTCCTGCTTGAGGCGCTCGAGCCGGTTGGGGCGTTCGTCGTTGGCCATCATCGACAGCGATGCGTCGAGCGCGAGCACCATGTCGATCCCCTCACCGCGAATTATCGTCTGCTCGACGCCCCACCGTGGACCGGCGGCGCCGATGCCGGCGAGCAGCGCCGCCATGGCGAGGAGAAGAGCGCGCCACCGGGCGATCGCCGGCGAGGACGGTGGCACCAGCCGCGAGACCACGTCGCCGCTGCCGAGCCGCTGGAGCCTGGCGCGACGGCGGCGGAAGGTGATCGCCACCGCGAGCGCCGCGACGAACGAAAGCAGCAGTGCCAGACCGAGCATCCAGGGGCGGTCGAAGTAGCCGAGGATCGTCATGGCAGCGGCGCCCGCCAGGCCAGCAGGCCCAGCTCGAGGATCAGCGCACCGAGGGCGAGCGAGAGCGGGACGCGATACTGCTCGCTGTGACGTACGTAGGTGCGGGAGCGGACCGGGACGCGCTCGAGGCGGTCGATCTCCTCGTATATCCGCTGGAGTGCCACCGGCTCGTGGGCCCGGAAGTAGCGGCCGCCGGTAGTGCTGGCGACGTCCTGGAGCAGCGGCTCGTCGATCCGTACCTGGCGGTTCTCATAGCGGAGCCCGAAAACGCCGCGCCCCACCGGCACGGGCGCCATACCCTCGCGGCCGACGCCGATCGTATAGATGCGGATCCCGAACTCGGCCGCCGCCTGCGCGGCCGTACGCGGGTCGATCGCGCCGCGGTTGTTCTCGCCGTCGGTGAGGAGGATCAGCACCCGGGACGTCCCGGGCGCGTAGCGGAGCCGGTTGGCGGCGGTGGCGATGGCCGTGCCGATTGCAGTGCCGTCCTCGAGCTGGCCGGCGTGCAGGCCGTTGATCGCCGCCGTGACCACCGGATAGTCCACGGTGAGCGGAACCTGCGTCAGCGCCTCGCCGGCGAACGCGACGATGCCGATGCGGTCGCTGCGCCGGCCGGCGACGAACTGCACGACCTTCTCCTTGGCCACCTCGAGTCGGTTGTTGGGGAGAAAGTCCTGCGCCAGCATCGAGCTCGATAGATCGATGGCGATGACGATGTTGATTCCTTCCGACGTCACCGTCTCGGTCCGGGCGCCGCTGCGGGGGCGTGCCGCCGCGACGATGATGCCGGCGAGGAGGAGGTTGCGGGCCACGAACAGCGTGCGGGCGATGGCGCGCCCGGCGCGCGGTCCGCTGGCCAGTATGCCAACGCGTGAGAAGACGATCGCCGGCGGACGCTGCCGCGCCCGGTACCACCACCAGGCCGGGAGCGCCAGCAGGAGAAGGAGCGCCAGCGGAGTGCCGAACGTGATGCCGCTCCAGACGCTCATGCGGCCTCCCGCGGCGCATCGCGGGCCGCGCGCTTCGCCTCGTCGGCCGCACGGGCTTCGTCGGCCGCGCGGACGGCCCGCTCGACATCGCGCACGATCGCGCGCGTCTCCCGTCCGACCTCCCGGGCGCGTTCCATCGTTATCGGGTGTCGCGCGAACTTCACCAGGTCGACTTCCCTCAGCACGGCCTCGAGCCTTCGGGCAGGCACGACGCGAAGGTCGTGTACGACCTGGAGCAGCTCCCACGAGGTCAACGACCGCGACGCAGCCGAGAACCGCTCGGCGAAATAGTCGCGGAGCACTTCGACCATCAACGCCACGTATCGGCCGCGCTCACCGGCCTCGATGAGCCGCAGCGTCTCGATCCGGTCGAACTCGCGCTCCGCCCGCTCGAACGCCGTCGTGGCATCGGCCGTGTTGCGACGCCTCCGCCGCAGATACCACCAGAGGAGCGCGATCAGCAGGACCGCGACCGCCAGGGCGAGCCAGTAGAGCCAGAGGGGCCGCAGCGGCGCGACGATGTCGCGGACCTCCTTCGGGACGTGCAGCGCGGTGTCCGCGGGCAGCACGCTCCGGACGAACACGGTGGTGCCGCCGATCGCGATGCGCTGGTCGCGCCCGCCGGCGCGTACGATCACATCGGAGAGCGGGAGCGGGTGCTCACCGGGCCGCCAGGCCACCCAGCGGTACCGCGCCGTCTGCTCCACGGCTATCGTATCGGTCGCCTGCACGACCTCGCGCGGATCGACCGCCTCGAACTCCTGAAAACCTTCGCCTGGGGCGAGATCGGGAAAGGCGATCATGGCGCCGCGCGGCGCGCGCACGCGGACCAGCACGATGAACGGATCGCCGACGGTCACGGTGTCCGGACGCACCGAGACGCCGCTCTGGACGCGGGTCTGTGATGCGGACGGAGTCGCCGGGACCTGGGCGGCGTTCGCGGCGAGCAGCGACAGGGCGAACAGCGCTATCATCGGCGGTGCGCGCGCGTCTCGCGCGCCCTGAAGAAGCGGAGCAGGGGCTGGAGGTAGCCACGATCGGTCCGCACCGGCACTTCATCGATCGACAGGCGGCGAAGGAGCTGGCGCCGCGCATCGTCGGCCTCCGTCACCGCCCGTTCGTACTGGGCCCGGACGTCGGAATCGCTGGTGTCCACATCCACCGTCTCGCCCGACTCCGGATCGATGAATCGGGCGAGGCCGATGTCGGGGAGCACTCGCTCGCTCGGGTCCTCCATCGTGACGGCGACCACGTCGTGCTGCTGGGACAGGATCTTGAGCGGCCGCTCCACGTCGGGGTCGACGAAGTCGGAAAGAACGAAGATGATCGTGTGGTGGGACAACATGCGCCGCAGGTACTCCATCGCGACTCCGAGGTCGGTGCGCCGGCCTGCCGGCTCGAACACCAGGATGTCACGGATGAGCCGGAGCGCGTGACGCCGGCCCTTTCTCGGCGGGACCACGTGCTCGACCCGGTCGGTGAACAGGAGCGCGCCGACGCGATCGTTGTTGCGAATCGCCGACATGGCGATCACCGCGGCGAGCTCGGTCGCCAGCTCGCTCTTGAAGCGCCGCACGGTGCCGAAACGCTCCGAGCCGGACAGGTCCACAACCAGCATCACCGTCAGCTCGCGCTCCTCGACGTAGCGCTTGACGAACGGGCGCCGCATGCGGGCGGTGACGTTCCAGTCGATGATGCGCACCTCGTCGCCGGGCTGGTACTCGCGCACCTCGGCGAACTCCATCCCCTGCCCCTTGAACACCGAGTGGTACTCCCCGGTGAACAGCGAGTTCACGAGTCCCCTGGTTCGAAGCTCGATGAGCTTCACCTGGCGGAGGACCTCCGGCGGGACGCCCGCGCGCGGGCGCGCGGGGGCGGCGACGCTCACGGCGACTCGATCGCGGCGAGGATCCGGAGGACGATGTCGTCGCTGGTGACTTCCTCCGCCTCCGCCTCGAACGTGGTGAGAACCCGGTGTCGCAGTACATCGGGGGCGATCGCCTTGATGTCGTCGGGCGTGACGAACGACCGGCCGCGCAGGAACGCGTGGGCCCGCGACGCCTGAGCGAGCGCGATCGTCGCCCGCGGGCTGGCGCCGAACTCGATCAGCGGCCCGAGGTCCTTGAGACCGGCCTCCGCCGGCGAGCGCGTGGCGTGGACGAGGTCCACGATGTAGTCTACGATGCGGTCGTCCATGTAAAGCTCGGACACGCGGCCGCGCGCGTCGAGGATCGCTTCGGGCGTCGCCACGTGACCAACCGGAATCACACCGCCGCCCGCCATCCGGCGCATGATCTCCTTCTCCTCGTCGCGCGACGGATACCCGATCCGCAGCTTCAGCATGAACCTGTCCACCTGCGCCTCGGGCAGCGGGTAGGTTCCCTCCTGCTCGATCGGGTTCTGCGTGGCCAGCACCAGAAACGGCTCCTCGAGCGGGTAGGTGGTACCGCCGATCGTGACCTGTTTCTCCTGCATCGCCTCGAGCAGCGCCGCCTGTACCTTGGCCGGAGCGCGGTTGATCTCGTCGGCAAGGATGATGTTGGCGAAGATCGGCCCGCGCTTGACGCTGAACTGACTCGTGGACTGGTCGTACACCATGGTCCCCACCACGTCGGCGGGGAGGAGGTCGGGGGTGAACTGGATCCGGGAGAAGGTCGTGCTGATCGTCTCGGCGAGGGTGCGGACGGTCAGTGTCTTGGCCAGGCCAGGGACGCCCTCGAGTAGCACGTGGCCGCCCGTGAGGAGGCTTATGAGCAGCCGTTCGACCATGTATTCCTGTCCGACGATGCGACGGGCCATCTCGCGCTCGACCCGCTGGATGAGCTCCGTGTCGGCCGTCGACGAGACCTGTGTTGCCACGCTCACGCCTCCCTGTTGGTGATCTGTACCCGTCGTGGAGCCGGTAGTTGCACGACGTACGCGCCTCCCGGCGCAGGGACTATCAAGATCGGGACCGCCGGGCCAGCCGGTGCGCTCCCCGGCAGTCGTCGTCAGCGCTTGGCGCGGAACCCCCCGTCCTCATGCTCGAAGATCCAGACGGCCATGCGAGCCGGTTCGATGGGAGCATCCGGATCGATTGCGGTCCACGCTGCGGACGATCCGGTGCGGCGGTCGGGCACCGTGCGACCGATCGCCTGCGCCCGCCGGATCCAATGGGCGCAGTTGGACGGCCTCAGATCGACCCACCCACGGTGCGCCACATCACTGCCCGGCGGTTCGGGCAGAACCACCACCGTGGGGCCACGGAGCACCGAGAGCCCGTCCGACAGCAGGATCGGGAGACCGACGGAAAGAATCTGCCGCCGGAGCCCTGGATCCTGCTCCCGGACCAGGCGTTCGGCCGCCGTGGCCACACCGTTCGGCGTCGCTTCGGCGAGGGAGCGGACCGATGGGTGGATGCAACTCAGGGCATGCGCTTCGTAGAGCAGCTTGGTGAGACGCGGCGGCCCGAGCATCTCGAAGGCGACGGAGCGGACGCCGTGTCGATGCTCGAGGTCGCGCAATCCGGTGACGGCGGTGGCGCGCAGATACCCGGCACGGTACGTCGGTCCGAGCGACGCGCCATCGAGGGCGGCTACGATGTCCCGCCCGGTGGGGCGGCCGCGCAGCTCATCGATCACGGCATCGGCGATCTCCTCCGGGGTGACGAACTCCATCTGTCCGAGCGCGCTCACCGTCTCGAACTCATCGCGCGCGAAGAGGCCGTTCTCGCCGACGTTGATGAAGACGTTCTCGAGCGGTTCGCCCGTCCGAGTCCAGCCGGCGGCGTCGGGGGCGAACGCGCGGTCGAGCGGGAGCGGCTCGGCGCAGTCGACGAGCTCGAGCTGCGCGCCACCTCGCCGGATCGGGCCGTAGGCGATCTCTCGCCAGGCGATGGCGGCCGTGGGCTTGATCTCGACCACCGCCGGAGCGCCGGGCGTACGGCCGAGCAGGAAGAGGAACATGCTTTGCGCGCCGGCGACCGCCGACTTGGTCATCAGCGTGCGCGAAGGACGTTCCTCGCTGTGCGTATATGGGATGTTGAGTCCCATCCCGCCGGTACCGCTCGTGCCGATCTTGACGTAGACCTTCGTGCCGCCGCGCCGGAATCCCTCGGTCAGCGTCTGCATGTGGCGAATGAGCTGCGGCAGGGCGAGCGTCAGCAGGTGTCGCTCTACCGCCTCCGAACCGGCGGCGCCACCGTCCGCCGCCGCGAGCAGCGCGGCGGCGCTCGCGAACTGATCCTGGTAGGCGACCGCGGTCGCCGTGTTGACACAGTCCACCACCGCGTCGGGCCGGTCGGTGGTGAGCCAGTGGTAGAGGAGGTTCTGCTCGAGCGACGGCCCGATCATCGGGCCGAGGACTTCGTCGACGAGCCGGCGCCGGGCGGCCGTGTCTGCGATCAGCTCGGAGCGCGAGCGCTCGGCGAGATCCACCGGCAGAAAGATGTTTCCCCACCGGGCCTCGACCGGCACCTCTCCGGCCTCGGCACGCAGCTCGCGAGCGCCCTCCTCGGCCTCGCTCCGCGTGAGGCCCGAGACCAGGAGCTTGGCCGGCGAGTACTCCAGCAGTCGCCGGGCGACCGCCATGCCGACGAGACCGCTCCCGCCCAGCAGCAGCACCGTCGCGCCGCGTAGTTCCATGCCTATCGCTCCACTCGGGTGAGGGCGGCAATCTGTCGCCGCTCGCTGCTGGTCAGTGCGCGCGTCTCGCCGGCGGGAAGCTTGCCGAGCGTGACCGGGCCGAATCGCGTCCGCACGAGCCTCAGAACCTCGAGCCCGACGGCCTCGCACACCCTGCGCACCTCGCGCGTCCGGCCTTCGGCGATCGTAAGCTCGAGATCCCACCGCCCTCCTCCGAGCGACCTCGCCTCGATGTCGGAAGGGGTGACGACTCCATCGTCGAGCTCGACACCGCGCCTCAGCCGCTTGACCGCATCGGGGATCCGGCCGCGCACGGTGGCGACGTAGGTGCGAGGAATCTCGCGGCTCGGGTGCGTGAGACCGTGCGCGGCCGCGCCGTCGGTGGTGAGGAGCAGGACGCCCTCGGTCATGTAGTCCAGCCGCCCGACGTACGTGAGGCCGGGCACTGCCTCGACGAGATCGAAGACGGTGCGGCGCCCCTCCGGATCGCTGCGGGTCGTCATCACGCCGGGCGGCTTGTGGAGGACGATCCATCGGACCTCCGCCGGCAGGCCGATCGCGACGCCGTCCACGGTGATCCGGTCGTGTGCCGGATCGACGGACTGGCCGGTTCGCGCGACCGCGCCGTTGACCTGCACGCGGCCGGCGGCGACCAGCTCCTCGGCGCGCCGGCGCGAGGCCACTCCGGCGCGGGCGAGCGCGCGCTGGATGCGCATCGCCTCGGTGCGCGTCACGGGCCGCGCGAGTCGTTTCGCAGCGCGATCGCCAGCTCGTCCGCGCGCGGCAGTTCGTCGAGATGCCGGAGCGCGAAGTGCTCGAGAAAGAGCGGCGTGGTGCCGTAGAGGAGTGGGCGGCCGAGTCCCTCACCACGACCGACCACGTCGATCAGGCCGCGCTCGTGGAGCAGCTTGAGCACGCCGCCCACGTTGACGCCGCGGATCTCCTCGATCTCGGCACGGCCGAGCGGCTGGCGGTAGGCGATCAACGCCAGCGTTTCCAGCGCGGCACCCGACAGACGCTGCGGGCGCGCGGCGAGCTGTGCGCGCTCGATCATCTCGGTGAACTCGCTGCGGGTGAGAATCTGCCAGCCGCCGGCGAGCTCCACGACCTCGATCGCGTGGCCGCCATCATCGTAATGCTCGCGGAGCTCGTCGATCGCCGTACGGATCTGATCCGTCGTGGCGTCGGGATCGAGCGCGGCGAGCTCGTCGAGCAGTATCGGACGTGCGCTCGCGAACAGCGCGGCCTCAAGCAGCCTGGCCAGCGGCGTCACGCAGGATCTCCACCGACCCGAATGGCCGGGATTGGGTGAGACGCAGCTCGCCGCGGCGCGCGAGCTCGAGCAGGGCGAGGAGCATGGAGAGGATCTGCCACGGCTCGGCCGGGCCCCGCACCATGTCGCTCCAGGCGAGCGACGCACGGAGGGCGAGCGCGGAGCGCACCGTCGCCATCGCGCCGTCCACATCGAGCGCTCGCGGGATGACGTCGTGCAGAGTCGGCTCGCGGGCGACGCGCAGGATGCGGTCCACCGCGGCGAGGAGCTCGGAGAGCGAGAGCGCCAGCGGCGCGGCCGGCGGCGCCGGTGCCTGCGGAAGGTACGAGCGCGCGAAGCGGCGGCGGCGTTCGTCGGCTCTGTGCTCGAGGACGTCCACGACCTCACGCATCTGCTGATACTCGAGCAGCCGGCGCACCAGCTCGGCGCGCGGATCCTCCCATTGCTCGGAGTCGCCGTGACGGGGGAGGAGCATCTGCGCCTTGATGCGCAGGAGCCGGGCGGCCATCTCGAGGTAGTCGGCGGCGTCGTTGAGCCCCAGCGTCCGGATCCGCACCAGAAATTGCTCGGCAATGCGGGCGATCGGGATGTCGTAGATGTCGATCTCGTCCTCGCGGATCAGCGCGAGAAGCAGGTCGAGCGGGCCGGAGAAGGAGCCGAGGTCGACGACGAACGACTCGCCGCCGACATCGCCGCGGGCGAAGGGGCTCGCGCCGGCGCGCGCGCCGTTCACAGCACCGCCCACGCCCGCGCCTCCGGGAGCAGGAAACCCGCCGTGGGCTCGAGGAACGCCAGCGCCGCGGCGAACGCGGGGCGGAAGACCAGCCGCAGTCCGTCCCGCCAGAAGAACACGAGGGCGATCAGTATCAGAAAGCCGAAGCGCCCGCCGATGTCCACGTACGCTCGGGCCAGCGGGAGCGGGAGGAAGTGCTTCAGCACGTGCGAACCATCGAGCGGCGGAATCGGCAGCAGATTGAAGACGATGAGAACCCAGTTGAGCAGGACCCCGAAGTGCAGCATCGCCTGGAAATAGCCGAGTACCGGAGCGAGCGCGGGAGCGGCGCGACCGAGCAAGCCGACGACCACGATGAGGACCGTGCAGCCGACGGCGATGGCGAAGTTGGTCGCTACGCCGGCCAGCGAGACGATGATGTCGCCCTTACGGTACTCGCGGTAGTTGCGAGGATTCACCGGTACCGGCTTGGCGCCGGCGAGGATCGCGCCGCCGGCGGCATACATGACCGCCGGGAGCAGGAGGGTGAGAAAGGGATCGATGTGCTTTATGGGATTCCAGGTGAGTCGCCCGAGCTCCTTTGCCGTCGGATCCCCCTGTCGAAGCGCCGCGTAGCCGTGGGCGATCTCGTGGGCAATGACGGAGAAGAGCAGCACGGGTCCGATCACCGCGATCGCTTGCAACAGCTGGGTGTTCACGCGGTCGGGGCACGAGAAGAAGGCACCCGGACGAGAGCGGCCCGGGGACGACGGCCGGAACCCGGGGTCCGGCGGCGCGAAACCTAGCCGGGGCCTAAACCACTGTCAAAGTACTGTGTTGCCTTGACATCCGCGATGGGCGCCGGTTAGCTTTTCGTGTTCGCAACGTCCGCGATCATCGCCCGCCAAAGAGTCTCTGGAGATCATTTCGTGCCGAACATCGCCTCCGCCAAGAAGAACATGCGGAAGACCCGCGCCGCCACCGTCCGCAATCGGGCGCAGCGAGCCACGCTCCGCACCACGGTCAAGAAGGCGCGGACGCCGGAGGCCACGGAGGCAGATCGGCTGAACGCAGTCAGCCTGCTCGACCGCGCCGCCCGCAAGGGCCTGATTCACCGGAACGCCGCCGCGCGGGCTAAGAGCCAGCTGGCGAAGCTGGGCTGAACCAGGCGGGGCGAAGTCAATGCACGGCCGGGATTCAATGCGAATCCCGGCCGTTCGTCATCCCCCGATCACATGGCCGCCAGTTCGGCACCACAGCGCTCGCAGTACCATTCGGTCGGGTAGTTCATCGAGCTGCACTCGGCGCACTTGAGCGTCCTGGTCTGCTCCGACGGCACGTCGCGAAGGAAAGCGGGAACGGGCGCCGGCTCTGGCGTGCCCTCGGGTGGCATGGGGTCCGGGGCCGGATCGAGATCGGTCTGGTACGTCGGCGTCGGCGATCGCGGCGGCACGGCGTCGTTCGAGGAGGAGGGACGCTGCGTGGCATTCCCAGCGGCCGGCTGCCCTCTCCCGTCACCACCACGACGATTGGCGCTCTCCTGCGGGTCCACGACGGAATTGAGGAACGCCAGCTCGTCGAAACCGCCAACGCGACCCGACCCGCCCGGCCGGGCATTCGTAGCGCCGCCCGGCGCCGTACCGCTCCGCCCCTCGGCCGCGCCGCCGCCGACCGGCGGAGTCGGCCGCCGCGGCTCGCCACCGCCACCATCGGTCATCGACAGGATCTGCTGGAGGCGCGAGATCTCGGCCGCGATCGCCTCCCGCTCGCGCGCATGGCGCCCCATCTCCTCGTCGAACTCGCGCTGCATGTCCCGCCATGCGTTGCCGCTCAGCTCCCCCACGTCGGCGCGCAGCTCGGCCTCGAATCGCGCATCGCGCTTTTTCGACTCCGCCTGCTGCACGGCCGCCATGCGGGCGGTCAACGTGCCCAGGGTGTCCTGGAGCTCCGTGGAGCGGCCCAGCAGCTGATCGATGACGGCCTTCAGCCGCGTCTCGTAGTCGGCCTTGACGCGCTCGAAGACGTGCGGCGGCGTGACGCTCCGCTTCGCCTCGAGCGCGGCTATCCACGACTCGAACCGCTGGCGTTCCTGCATCAACCCCGCGACGGCGTCTACGGGGTTCACCGTCCGCTTCTTCATTCCCACTCCAGTCCGCTGCCCGGCGCCGGACAGCCCGGATACGGCTCTCCCGGCACGGCCCGGTGCCGTGCCTCCTCCAATTGACGAACATCCTCGGCCGAAAGTGTTTGGACGCGGCCGAGGGCCCGGGCGGTCAGCAGGATCCGCGCTGCGTGCTCCAGACTCTCCATCCGCTGGTGGGCAACGAGGAGCGAGGGACCGACGGTGGTGGCACCGTGGTTGGCCATCAGGAAGGCGCTGTGCCGATCCAGGTACGGTTCGAAGCTGTCCGCCAGCGCGGGCGTGCCGGGGGTGGCGTAGGGGACCAACGGCACCGAGCCCACCTGGAAGATAACCTCCGGGAGGACGCAGTCCATGAAGCCCTCCCCGGCCACGGCGAAGCCGGTGGCGGTCGGCGGGTGGGCATGGACGACCGCCTGCACGTCGGGCCGGCGCTGGTAGATGCGCAGATGCATCCCGACCTCGGAGCTCGGCCGCATGCGGCCGCGAAGCTTCCGGCCGTCGAGGGAGAGCTCCACCAGATCCTCCGGCCGCACGTCGACCTTGGAGAGCCCGGCGGGGGTGACCAGGATGCGGTCGGACCGGAGCCGGACCGAGACGTTGCCGTCGGGGCCCGCGATGAGGCCGCGCTCCCAGAGACGCTGGCAGACGCGGACGATCTCACGCCGCACCTCGAGCCCCTGGGTCATGGTCGGTTCAGCCCGGCGCGCGATGAATGACGCGGCCGCCAACCAGCGTGTAAACGGCGCGCCCGCGCAGCGGCATCCCGGCGTAGGGCGTGTTGCGCCCCATCGAACGGAAACTGGACGGCTCGACCTCCCACTCACGCGCCGGATCGAATACGGTGACATCGCCGACGGCGGCTCGGCGGAGCGTGCCGCCGGGGAGGCGGAAGATTCGCGCCGGCGCGCAGGCCATTCGATCGACGAGCGTGGCATAGTCGATCAGCCCCGGGACGACCAGCCGGGTCACCACCACGGCGAGGGCGGTCTCGAGCCCGACGATCCCGAACGGCGCGTCGGCGAACTCGCGCTCCTTCTCGTCGTAGTGGTGCGGCGCGTGGTCGGTGGCGATGACGTCGATCGTGCCGTCGGCTACCGCCTCCTGGAGGGCAGCGACGTCGTCGGCCGTGCGAAGCGGAGGATTCATCTTTGCGTTCGTGTCGTAACCCTCGCACCGGTCCTCGGTCAGCGACAGATGGTGGGGACACACCTCCGCGGTCACGTTGATCCCGCGCTCTTTTCCCCACCGGATGAGCTCCACCGAGCCGCGGGTGCTCATGTGGCAGAGATGCACGTGGCCGCCGGTGCGCCGCGCGAGGAGGATGTCACGGATGACCATGATCTCCTCGGCCTCGCTCGGAATCCCCTTGAGGCCAAGCCGGGCGCTGACCACACCCTCGTTCATGACGCCGCCGTTGGCGAGCGTAGGCTCCTCGCAGTGATCGGCGACGGGGATCCCGAAAGCGCGCCCGTACTCGAGCGCGGTGCGCATGAGGTGCGCGCTGGCGACCGGACGACCATCGTCGCTCACCGCGACCGCGCCGGCGCCGACCATCTCCCCGAACTCGGCCAATGCCTCGCCCTTCTGGCCGACGGAAATGGCGCCGATCGGATAGACGCGCGCCTTGTCGGCGCGCTGCGCTTGCCGGATGATGAACCCGACGGCCGCCTGGTTGTCGGTCACCGGCTCGGTGTTCGGCATCGCGCACACGGCGGTAAAACCGCCTTCGGCGGCCGCCGCAGCACCGGTGGCGATAGTCTCCACGTGCTCGCGGCCGGGCTCGCGGAGGTGGCAGTGCACATCGATGAACCCGGGCGAGACGATCATCCCCGCGCAGTCGAGGACCTCCGCGCCTTCCGGCGCCTCGATACGTCCGCCGGCTTGGGCGATCTGACCATCGGCGAGAAGGAGGTCACCGATCTGGTCGAGCGACTGGCCGGGATCGAGCAGGCGGCCGCCGCGCAGAAGGACCGGGCGCGTCAACGCTCGCTCCCCCGCTTCGCCGCCTCGGCCAGCTCGGGACGCCCGCCGGCGAGGAGGTACAGTACCGCCATGCGTACGGCGATCCCGTTCGTCACCTGGTGCAGAATCACGCTATGCGGGCCATCGGCCACGTCGGAGTCGATCTCGACGCCTCTGTTCATCGGTCCCGGGTGGAGGATCAGCAGGTCCTTGGGTGCGCGCGAGAGCCGGGCGGTGGACACGCCGAAGACGCGGTTGTATTCGCGCAGCGACGGGATGTAGCCGCCCGTCATCCGCTCGAGCTGGAGGCGAAGGATGTTGAGTGCGTCGGCCCACTGGATCGCGTCCTCGACCCGATCGAAGACGACCACGCCCAGATCGTCGATCGCGTTGGGAAGGAGCGAGCGCGGGCCACAGACGCCGACTTCGGCTCCCATTTTCTTGAGGCCCCAGATGTTGGAGCGGGCGACGCGCGAGTGGAGGACATCGCCGACGATGCACACGCGGAGCCCGGCCAGCCGCTTGAAGTGGTCGCGGAGCGTCAGCAGATCCAGCAGACCCTGGGTCGGATGCTCGTGCGTACCATCCCCGGCGTTGATGACGTTGGATTCGATACGTTCGGCGAGGAATTGCGCCGCACCGGAGGCGTGGTGGCGGATGACGACCATGTTGATGCGCATCGCCTCGAGGTTCCGCGCCGTGTCCACCAGCGTCTCCCCCTTGGTGACACTGGAGCCGGTCGAGGCGACGTTGACCGTGTCGGCGGAGAGGCGCTTTTCGGCGAACTCGAACGAGATCCGCGTGCGCGTGGACGACTCGAAGAAGAGGTTGACGACGGTGTAGCCACGCAGCGTGGGAACCTTCTTGATGGCGCGCTCGCTGATCTCCTTGAACGGCTCTGCGGTGTCGAGGATGAGCTGGATCTGGTCGCCGCTGAGTGGCTCGAGGCCGAGCAGGTCCTTGCCCAGCGCGCTCGTCACGTGTCGTTCCCGCCCTTCACGACGACCACAGCGTCGCGGGCGTCGAGCTCCTGGACGAGGACGTCCACCCGGTCGCCGGGCTCGACCTCGACGCGACGGCCGACGACGTCGGCGTGAATGGGAAGCTCGCGACCGCCGCGATCGATCAGGACGGCCAGACCGATCCGGCCCGGTCGGCCGAAGTCGGCCAGCTCGTCGAGCGCCGCACGCACAGTACGCCCGGTATACAGGACGTCGTCCACGATCACGATTCGCCGGCCGTCGATCGCGCCGGGCAGGTGCGTGGGGCCGACCACCGGGCGCGGCCCAACGGTCTGGAGGTCGTCGCGGTACAGCGTGATGTCGAGAGCCCCACGCGGAACCTCGGTCCCTTGGCGCTCCTGAATGATCTTCACGATGCGGTCGGCCAGCTGCACGCCCCGGCGCTGGATCCCGACCACGGTCAGTTGATCGGTTCCGTTGTTTTGCTCGATGATCTCATCGGCCATGCGCCGCAGCGTGCGGTCCATGGCCCCGGCATCCATGAGGGTGATGGCCATGGCCGGGGAATATGGGGACGCCCAGAGGCAAAGAGAAGTCGTGATTTTTCAAGGGGGTCAGAGTCGTTGAACAATCATCCGCACAACGGTGTCGCCCGCTCCGCGAAGGACGTTCACTGGCCAGCGAAACTCGCCTGGCCCGCCGCCTCCGGTCCGGCCCTGTTGATGAATCTCCCGTCGGCGCCGAAGTAGCGGAGCTCGCGGGCGCCGCCGTCGAGCACGACGATGGCGCCGTCATCGAGGCGGACGATGCCGGCTATCTCGAAGAACTGGAGCGCGGGGTCTCCTTCAACGGTGCCGATTTGCACCGATGGATCGGCACCGAGCGTCGATCGGCAGGAACGTCGTCCGCTGGTCGCGCGGGCGAGCACGCGACGGAGGCAACTCCTGCCTGTCAGCTGGCGCGCCCGATTTGCTCCAAGCCGTATTCCCGCAATCGTTTATAGAGCGTGCTCCGGGTAATGCCGAGCACGCGGGCCGCCTGCAGACGGTTGCCGCCGCAACGCGCCAGCACGCGGGCGATGTGCTGACGCTCGGCGGCCACCAGCGAAAGATCGCCGTCGTCCGACAGTGCTGGCGCCGGGATGTCCCCGCGTAGCTCCGCCGGCAGGTGCTCCGGGCGCAGCTCCTCTGCCTCGCCGGCGAGGAGCACCACGCGCTCGAGGACGTTGCGGAGTTGACGGATGTTCCCGGGCCACGGGTGCCGCAGAATTACCGCGAGTGCCGCCGACGCGATTCGCGTCGGCCCGCGGCCGTGACGGCGGCGCAGCTCGGTGAGAATCGAGAACGCGAGGTCGGCGATCTCGTCGCGGCCACGCTCCCGCAGCGGCGGCAGGGTCAGCGGGAGCACCGCGAGGCGATAGAACAGATCGGCCCGGAACCGTTGAGCTCGGACCGCGCGCTCGAGCTCCAGGTTCGTGGCGGCTATCACGCGCACGTGGGCCGTGATCTCGTGCGTACCGCCGAGGCGCCGGAAGCGGCCGCTCTCCAGCACCTTGAGCAGTTTCGGCTGCAACTCGAGCGACAGCTCCCCGATCTCGTCGAGGAACAGCGTCCCTCCGTGCGCGACCTCGAACAAGCCGCGCTTGGCCGCCTTTGCATCCGTGAACGCGCCACGTTCGTGACCGAACAGCTCCGACTCGAGGAAGGTCGCGGTGAGGGATGCGCAGTTGACCTCGACGAAGGGAGCGCGTGAGCGTGGTGAGAGTGAATGGATCATCTGGGCCGCCCACCCCTTCCCCGAACCGCTCTCACCGAGCAGGAGCGCGGGGGCATCGCCGTCGGCGATGGCGCGGACCTGACTGGCCACCGCGCGCATCTGCGGCGAGCAACCGAGCGCGCCGAGACCGGGGGCTTCGGCCGGACGTTCCCTGAAGTGACGGTGACGATTACGGAGCCGAGCCCGCTCGTGAGCTCGTGCGACCGCGGTGGCCAGCTGGTCGAGCTCGATCGGCTTCGTCAGATAATTCTCGGCGCCGAGGTGCATTGCCTCGACCGCGGTCGGGATGTCACCGTCGCCGGTCAGCAGGATCACCGCCGCATCGGGGTCGCGCTGCCTCAGCACGTGCAGCACCTGGAGGCCGTTCCACCCCGGCAGGTGCATGTCGGTCACGACCACCTGGGGATGGTGACGTTCGTACAGCTCGACGCCGGTTGGCCCATCCGCGGCCCGGAGCACGCTCCAGCCGTCCCGCTCGAACGCGGCGGAGAGGGCGTGCAGCAGGTGCAGCTCATCCTCGATCAGGAGCAGTGAACGCATGCAGGCCAGAAGAGCTTCCAGGCCGCCCGGCCGGCAAAGCCGGAGGGCCGGTGGAAGCAAGAAGGAGTTCGTCGGCGGCGGACCCATTTGGTGTGTCAGCCGCGTTTCTCGAATCGTCGCCCGCGAGAGGTGGGTGCGTCCGAGATGGCTGATGTGTGCGGGCTCAGCCATTCGTCCGATGACGCGGCAGTGTCCGCCGCTGCAACATCGAGTCGGCAACCGTGGTGTCCACTTCACGGTCATGTGCGCGGACCGGACACGGGCAACGTAAGCGGACGCGACAGACGGAGTTGGGGGCCGGATCGCATGCCGGATGGCGGATTGGCGGACACTGCTCTGGAGGCGCGCAGTGCCGGCGACACACAGCATATCCTCTTGAAATTTGGCGACTTATAATGGTAGGGTCCGCAGCGGCACGAGGCTGGCCAATGCCTGGCTTCGCTCAGCGAGCGATTGTTCGCTGGCGGACCCGACCATTCGAGGCCAAATCATGCCGATTCATTTCCGGCGGCGCGCACTGCCCTCCCTCCTGGCAGTCGCCGCGCTCGCGCTCGCCTCTCCAAACGGCGCCCTCGCGCAGAACCTGCCCTTCGAGCCGGCGGTACAGCTGGCGGGCGCCGGTAAGCTCACGCTCTCGCTCGACACCACATCACGGACGGCATTGTCGCGCCAGTCCCGGTTCGGCTCCGAGCGCGTGTTCTATGGCGCCCTGATTGCCGGCGCGGCGCTCTCGTTCCAGTTCGCGATTGATCCGGACGCAGGTGGCTACAAGGATGGCCTGACGACCATGGCCGCCTTTCCGGACAAGGCGGTGCACGCGCTCGCCGGATGGGCACTTACCGGCGTCGGCATCGACCTTGGCGCGCGCCCGTGGGTGGCGGCGGCGGCGGTCTGCGCCGCCGGAACGGCATTCGAGTTCTCCCAGGGCTACGTATCGCGGCTCGACATCGCCGCCGACTGCGCTGGGGCCGCGGCCGGCGCGATGTGGCGCAAGTGGCGCGACGGCAAGAAAGCTCCGGCGCTGCGCTGAGCGAGGCCGGACTCTCATGACCAATCCGATCTCGAGGGCCGCGCTGCTCGGCGGCGCCGCTCTCGCATTCACCGGGTGCGGGTGGCTCTCCTCGTTCCCACGGGAGTACGCCGGGGGCCCGGGTGCTACCTCGCTGGCCATCGCACCGCTCGAGCACGCGCCCTTCGCCGGCACCTCGGTTCCGCTGCGCGTGATCGGCGCCGGAAGCGCGCCCGGCGTGCGCTGGAGCACCGAGCCGTATCAGTCCGCATGGGTGACCGCCGACGGTATCGCCCATCTCTATCGTCCCGGGCGTGTGAAGGTCACGGCGCGCATCGACGATCGCGCCACGTCGACCGTTCTCGAAGTGCGATCCAACCCGGTCGCACGCGTCGATGCACGGCGGGGTGACGATGGCCCGACGTTCCCGGGCGATTCGCTCCGCATCGTGGCGTTCGCGTACGACCGCCGCGGGCAAGAGGTGAATGATGTGCGAACCGCGTTCGCGCTCGACCGGCGTGGCGTCGCGGAAACGCTGGCGCGCGTCACACCCGACGGGGTGTTCGTCGCCGACGAACCGGGGATCTACACGATCCTGGTGGAAGTGAACGGGCACGCGTCGAGCGTGCCGGTGCTCGTGCGTGCGCCGGTCGCCTCGCCGGGGCCGCTTCTTCGACGGACGATCGCGGACGCGGACACGGCCGGCGCGAACGCACCGCGGATGCGGACGATCGTCGTGACTCCGGCCGCGACCCGCCGAGTGCGGCTCGCGCCGATCGGGTACGACGCGTTCACCGGGACCTCGATCCGCCTGTCGGCGCGCGTCTGGCTCGAGGGCGAGCGAGCGAGCGAGGACGACGCGGAGATCACGTGGGGGTCGAGCGATTCGACGATCGCGCTCATCGATGCGGATGGCGTCGTCAGCTTCCGACGCCGCGGTTGGGTGCGGCTGTTCGCCAGCCACGGCGGCAGGACCGACAGCCGCCGGCTGCTCGTTCGCACGAATCCGGTCGCCCACATGGTGCTCCAGAGCAACGTGCACTATCCGCGCGTCGGACAGCCGATTCGACTGCGGGAGGAAGCCTGGCAGCGGGGCGGCACACCGATCGTGCACGCGCGGAGCTACTACGGCATCGTGGCGCAGGGTGCCATGCCTGCGGCGACGATCTCGGAGGACCGCGTGTTCGTCGCCCGGGAGCCCGGTGTGTTCACCATCCTCGCGGTGCTCGGTGAGCGTGCATCGCGAACGACGTTCGTCGTCTACCCCAATGACCGGCGGTGCGAGCTCGGACTGCGCCGGAGAGATCCCTCGTGCCGCAAATGAAAGGCTCGGCGCACGCCGGCGATGGTCCCCTCGGCCCGCACGGTCCGCTCGTCGGTGGGATCGCGCACGACTGCAACAACCTCCTCACGGCGATCCGCGCGTACTGCGATCTGCTGATGCCGGATCTCCGCGAGGCGCGGCACCGGGAAGACCTCGAGGCGATCGCCCGGTCGGCCGACAACGCTGCGGCACTGGTGCGGCAGCTGCTGACGCTCGCCCGTACGGGACCGGCGAAGCCGAGGGTGATCGCGATCGACGAGCTCGTGCAGCGGCTCGAGCGCGTGCTCCTTCGCGTGCTCTCCGAGGATCACTCGCTATGGATCGCACCGGGCCGGTCCGGGTGCGCGCTCGCCGATCCGGCGATGATCGAGCACGTGCTGCTGAACCTGGTGCTCAATGCGTGCGAGCGGATGCCGGGCGGGGGCCGGATCGTGGTGGCCACCGAAGCCGTGACGGTGGCGCACCCGTTGATGCACGCGGCGGGTGTCATTCCAGCGGGGGAATACGTGGCTCTTCGGGTCAAGGATGAAGGGCCGGAGATCGACCCGCGAACGCTCGCGCCGGAGCCGTCCGGGCAGGCCGGCGCGGCGCAGCGCACGGGCACGATGGGATTGGTCGCCGCCCTCGGGATCACCCACCGCGCGGGCGGTCACCTGCTGGTGCGCGGTGCGCGCGGAACCGAAGTCGGGGCCGGATTCGAGGTCCTCTTCCCAGCCTGGGAGGAGTCGTCCGCGTCCGCGCCGGTGGCAAGCCTCAGACCGGGCGGCGCTCAGCGCGAGGTGCGGGCGATCGGCAAGGACACAAGATCGTAGCCGCCGCCGGCTCCGCCTCTCAACGTCCCTCGGCGGACGCCCGGCGGGGCGCGGACAGCACGCCTCGCTGCACGAGATACTGGCGGTAGGGCACCTCGAAAACGACCACGTGGAAATGGGGCGGGTGCCTTTCCTCGGTTCCGTCGATCAGGCCCGACTCCTCCAGCGTGAGCAGCGTCCGCCTCAGCCAGGCGAGACAGGCGCCCGTCGGCCGCCGGAGATCGACGGCTATGCCGGCCGGGTGGACCGACCGCGCACTGCCGTTCGGCAGTCGAACGGAGAGCGGGCGCGTGGCGCCGGTGAGGACGAGCGGCTCCCCGCACCGCGCGCGATGCTGAGCCGCGAGCCGCCGCACGAACAGCGCGGTGGTGGGCCGTACATAGGGATGGGCCACGCCGGCGAGCCGAAGGTCGGCGCTGGGACGGAGCGCGACCAGTCGGCCGGCCGATACCGACGCGCGAACCGACGCCCCGGTGCGGTGGAAGTGGAGTCCGTTCGTCCTCGCATACGCGTGACTTCGGCGAACACTGGCCAGCGAGCCACGGAGCGATTGCGCGTGCGCGAACTCGGCCGTCGCGCAGAGCAGCAGCGGGACTACTGATGCGGCGGCGAGACGTGCGGTGATTCCGCGCGACATCGAAGACTCCGGATCATTCTCGGGCTCAGGTGCGTCCGCGCACAGTCAGGAAGACGAGGCGCGCGGGCGATCGGTTCGTAAGCGACCGTACACCGTGCCCGAGTCGGCGTTCCGCTCAACGTTTCCATAGCGGACGCGGCAGCAAAGTCTCACCGCCTATCGGTCAGCCGGCCGGCGGCGGCTCGGAAGTCGATGGTCGCTCGAGATCCGGATCGCTCGGCTACGTAGCGTCGCACTCCTTCGAGAGTCGCTTCCCACCCCCGCTCGCAGCCGGCGTAGAATTCGTCGGCGACAGCCTCGTCCGGAAAACCCGTCTGGTGCACCCGGAGGATCGAGCCGCGCGGTGACGGCGCGACGGTGAACTCGGTCTCGAAGTCGGCGTCGAACGGCAGGCCGCCGGCCGCCATGAAGTACTCGAAGGCGCCGAGCAGCAGCCGATGGGGCGGATGCCAGGCGAGGATCCGCGCCGCCGTGATGTATTCGGGAGCGTCCTCGTCAGCCCCCCAGGTGGCGACCCACAATCCGCCTTCGCGCGGAGCAATGATCGCGCGTGCCGCCGACCACCAGCCACGGACGGCGCTGGGTGTGTGCAGGAGCGCGAAGGTGGACTCGACGGGGATCGCGAGCTCCAACTCGCGGGTGATCTCGCGCATCATGTCCTCGGAGGCCGCGTGTCCGAACCGGCCGACGCTGGTGCAATCGCCAGTACTGCGCTTCGATGCGAACAATCCGCGCAGTCAGGGATTCCGGGCCATTGCCTCATTGCCCGGCGGCTCCTACAATCTCGGCATGCACAGGCAGCGATGCCAGTCGGGAGCCGGAAGCTCATCGGCCATGGTTCCACCGTGTTCCGCCGTCCCGGGCGGCGGGCGAGATTCGAGATGACGACCGACGATCGCCGACTTGTCTACGTGACCACGGCCGGGTGTGCGGTCTGTAAGGAGAAGACGCCACTAGTCGAGGAGCTGGCGACCGAAACCGGCCTGCCTCTGGAACGGGTGGACAGCGACACCGAGGAAGGAGCGGCGCGCGCGGAGGAGCTGCGCGTCCGCGGCGTGCCGACGCTCGCGCTGATCCAGGGCGAACGCGTACCGTTTCGCCTCCTTGGCCTCATGATCACGCGCGAGAACGTCGAACACTTCCTCGCCCGGGACTGAGCTCACCTCGAGCAGCGTCCCGGGCCTGGCAGAGCCGGAAAGCGGGACGCCTACGGCTTCACCTGCAGATTCCCTTCCACCACCGCCCAGGTGTTGGCGTCATTGGCCGCCCACGGCTGGCCCGCGCAATAGGCCGCGGACGTGATGAAGCCAGCGGCGCCCTCGAAGCCGAACACGGTGGTCCGGTCGGCGGCCGACTCGCCTTCCCCATTGTCCACGACGCGGAACCACACATCGCGGCCCACCTGGTGAATCGCCCCCTGAACCGCCGCGTTGGTCGAGTTGTTCTGCGTGATGACCCCACCCACCCAGGCCCGCCCGTTCACCGCGTCGAACGAGACACAGGTAACCACGCCGTGGAAGTCCACGGTCCCGCCGGAGCTCTCGTAGAGCTGCTGAAACCGTCCTGTGGCGCTGCCGTCGGCGTGCAGCTTGGCGTTGAAGGCGAAGCGCAGCAGAGTGAATCCAGGCGGAAGCTGGGCCTTGCCGCCGCCAGCGGTGATCCCCTCGACGGCACGACTCACGGCCAGCGCCGGATCCGCCGGTGATGGCTCGCTGATGGTCGTGGAATCCTCGCATGCGGTCAGGATGCCCGCGGCGAACAGGATCGAACAAAAGTGTCTCGTGCGCATACGTTCCTCCGGGTGAGGTGAAGGCGCGCGACCGGCTGGACGTCCGCCGGCCGCGCGCGGCCGTGTAATCCGCCAGTGTAGGGGGCCGTCCATACCACCGTCTTGAAGAATCGAAGGGTATTGCCCGTTCCGGTGACGGCACGTACGATCTGCGCACGATGCCCGAGCAACCCGTTCCCGTGACAATGGGCAGTCCCCGCTTCGAGACGCGGGACGTGCGCAGCTGCCTGGTGACCCTCGCCTGGTTTCCACCCGGCGCCGTGCTGGAACCGCACGTGCACGACCGCCCGATCTTCGCCACGATGCTCACCGGCGGTTTCGATCTGGAGTTCGCGAGTCCGGCCATCCGGCGCTCGCGCTTCTCCTGCGCACCCGGCACGATCTTCACCGAGCCGGCGGGCGAGAAGCACGCGAATCACGTCGCCCCGAACGGGGCCCGCGTCGTGGTGCTTCAGCCCGATCTCGCCGGCGACGAGCTGCCGCGGCGATGCGTGAACATGCTGGACCGGATCAATCACTTCCGGGATGGCCCGCTGGTGGCGATCGCGCGGCACGTGGCACGGGAGATCATCTCGCCCGACGACGTGACTCCGCTGGCGATCGAGGGACTGGTTCTCGAGATGCTCGCCGAGGCGGCTCGCCTCGAGGGCGACCAGCGTCTCCGGCGTGGAGCGATGCCGTCGTGGCTCGGGCACGCGACCGACTTCCTGCACTCGCACTTCCGCGAACCGGTGCGCATCGGCGACGTCGCGGGCGCGGCGGGCGTGCATCCGGCGCATCTGGCGGCGGTGTTCCGTCGGGTCCACCGTGTGCCGCTCGGAACCTACCTGCGCCGGCTCCGGCTCGACTGGGCGGCGGAGCAGCTGCTCGGCACGAGCGTGCCGATCTCGGTGATCGCCGTCCAGGCCGGCTACGCGGACCAGGCGCATCTCACCCGTTCGTTCAAGCGGGAGATCGGCGTGACGCCGGGGTCGTACCGGCGCGCGCGCCAGCGAGCCGGGGCGCCTCGCCGAACGCAACTGCTCTCCGACGGCGTAGCCCGCGGCGGACCCGGCGTGGTGTGAATGGAATACACCGAGCTGGCGCCCCCCGCGATCCTGTCGGACGTGGTTCACCGGATCTGGACGTTGCGGGCCTCGGGTGGGGATTCGCAGTCGGAGCCCGTGGTCCCTGATGGCCACTCCGAGCTCATCGTTCACCTCGGCGAGCCGTTCAGCGAGGTGGATGCAGCGGGCGCCGCGCACCGGCAGGCGAGCGTCCTCGTGTCGGGGCAGCTGACCGGTCCGCTTCGACTCGCCCCTTCAGCGGAGGCCGACGTGATCGGCATCCGATTCCACCCCGGCAGTGCGCGCGCGGTCCTCGGCGTGGACATGCACGAGCTCACCGATCGCGTCGTGCCGCTCGCCGACGTGAGTCGGTCGCTCGCCTGCTCCCTCGAGGACGCGGCCCGACGATCGGCAGACTCTGCGGGGCGCTTGCATGCCGTGACCGCCGTGCTGGTGGCGGCGAGACGGCGGCGCGGTTCGCCCGTTGTGGTGGAGCAGGCAGCGTCGATGCTCGCCGATTCCGGGCTCGCGATTCGAACGATCGCGCGACTTCTGGGCACCACGCCGCGGACACTCGAGCGGCGGTTCCACTCCGAAGTGGGCATGTCGCCGAAGGTCTTCCAGTCGATCCTCCGATTCCGCGGGGCATTCAGTCTGCTCGAGCGCACGCCGCGCGGGCGGTGGGCCGGCGTCGCCGCGGCCTGCGGCTACTACGACCAGGCGCACATGATCCGCGAGTTTCGCCGATTCGCCGGCGAGAGTCCGCTGTCCTTCTTCCGACCCCGGCCGCAGCTCGCGTCCGCCTTCATGGGCGCTGCCGGCTCCCACGATGCCTGATTGTCGCATTCATCCAAGGCGGCGCCGGGCAGCCGCGCGACATTTGACGGCCACCTTTGCCCGGAGCATCCATGAGAGGGACACTCGTCACCGTGCTCGCCGCGCTGGCCCTCGCCGCCGGCGCCGGCGCACAACGCGCGCAGGACCCGCCGATGGATCGCTTGCGCTGGCTGGCCGGCTGCTGGGAGTTGCAGCGGGGCGAGCGCGTGACGCTGGAGATGTGGATGCCGCCGGCGGGGGGCCTCATGCTCGGCGCGAGCCGCACGGTGGTGGCCGGTGCTGTGCGGGAGACGGAGCTGCTGCGGATCGAGGGGCGGCCCGACGGTCTCGTCTACATCGCGGTGCCGTCGGGGCAGCGGGAGACGGTGTTCACGGCGGCCGCGGTGACGGACTCGGGGTTCACCGTCGCGAACCCGACGCACGATTTTCCGCAGCGGATCATCTATCGACGGCGGGGCGCGGACTCGCTGATCGCGCGCATCGAGGGGCCCGGGCGCGATGGCGGGGTTCGCGGGATCGATTTCCCGATGAGGCGGGTGCGCTGCGAGGTATTCTGAGCTCCGGCTCGTGCATCGCCGTACGCCGTCCCCGGACTTCAACGAAATACCACCCGGAGGAACAGACCGTGGCCGCACCCGTCGTGCATTTCGAGATCCTCGGTAAGAGCGGAACCCGACTCCAGGACTTCTACCGCAAGCTGTTCGACTGGAAGATCGACAGCGACAATCCGATGAAGTACGGCCTGGTGGAGAAGGCCGGACGCGGCATCGCCGGCGGCGTGGGCGCGCCGGAAGATGGGCGGCCCGGGCACGTGACCGTGTACGTGGAAGTGCCCGATCCCGACGCGGCCCTCGAGCGCGTCACGAAGCTCGGCGGTACGACGATCGTGCCGACCACCGAGATCCCGGACATGGTGACCTTCGCGCTGTTCGCAGATCCCGACGGCAACGTCGTGGGTCTCGTGAAAGCGGCGCCGTGACCGGATACGGCCGAGCGATCTCGCGGATTGCGCGCGCGGTGGCGGCGGTGCAGCAGCCGCCACCGCGCGCGACGCACTCAGCGAATCGTGATGCTTCCGTGGGTCACGGTGTTGAGCGGCGGGAACTCGGGCGTATTGGCACAGTACGCCTGGAGCAGGTTTCCGGCTGGATTGTTCGCTATGACGAGCAGGCTGATCTGATCCGGCGAGCCCGAACCGGCGTTGTCCACCGTGCGAAACCAGCCGTGTGTCAACGGAAGATCGATCGAGTTGCGGTCGATGGTCCCGCCGACCCAGGCCTGGTTTCCGATCACCCTCATGCAGGTCACGGTGCCGTGGGCGACCAGGTCGGCGTTGCCGGCGACGAGCTGGAACTGGCCGCCGACCGTGCCGTCGCGATGCGTGATCGCCGCGAAGGTAAAGCTGCGCAGCTCGCCGTTGGCGGCGATGAAGCCGCCGCTGCCCGTGGCCGCGGCGAGGACGCCAGCGCTCACCGTCAGGCTCGGTCCATCGATGGGCGCCTGCGTACGCTCCGCACCGCAAGCCGACAGCATCGCAGCGCACAGCACCAATGCCGACAACTCTTTTCCGTACATGTTGCCTCCGGGGGTAGTGGGTTGGTCGTGACGGAGGTGTACCGCCACGGGAGCCAACGTTCACCGGCCGCCGCGCCCTTCTCTTGATCGCCGGCGAATGCGTTTTGAACGAATGCGAGATCCGGCGGGTGCGGCCGCGACGGAGCCACAGGCGCACGTTCTTCCCGTCACTACCGGCAGCCCGCGGTTCGAATCCGTGGACCTGGGCGCGTTCCGGGTTTCCGATTCGAGGTTCCCGGCCGGACTGCGGTTGGCGCCGCATGGACACGAGCGCATCAGCTTCTTCGTCGTCCTCGAGGGTTCACTCGACGTGCTGCTGGCCGGACGCACGCACCAGTGCCTCGCCGGCACCGTGGAGACCAAGCCGGCGGGCGAGCGCCACGGCAACCGGTTCGGCGGCGCAGGTGCGCGAGTGGTCGTCGTCGAGCCGGCCCCCGAGGCTGCCGACGCGCTCGGACCGGCGGCGCGCCTTCTCGACGCGCCTCACTGCTTTCCCGACCCGGTCGCAGCGAAAATCGCCCGCCGTCTCGCCGCCGAGTTGCGCGCCGACGACGCGCTGGCACCACTCGGCATCGAAGGACTGGTGCTCGAGCTGCTGGTGCAGTGCACCCGGCGCGCGACCGCGTTACGGGCGTCATCCGATCCGCCGGGCTGGCTCCTCGCCGCACGCGAGGTGCTGATCGGGCGTTTCCGCGAACCTCTCCGGGCCGGCGTCGTGGCGAACGAGGTCGGCGTGCATCCGGCGTATCTCGCGCGGCGGTTCAGGGCGCACTTCGGGACGACGATGGCCGACTTCGTGAGGCTGCTGCGGCTGGACTGGGCGGCGCGTCAGCTCGCCGGGAGCGGCGATTCGATCGCCGCCATCGCCGCACAGGCTGGATTCACCGATCAGAGCTGTCTGACGCGGGCCTTTCGCGCGCGCTTCGGGACGACGCCGGGCGCGGTGCGCCGTCGGATCGTTCAAGACGGTCGGCGGTAGCGAACGCTACGATGCGGATCGAATCCGTGCCCGTACCCGTCCCTGGAGACAATGCAGGCTGACGAAGCAAAAGGCGGCCTCTTCTCGCTCGAGGGGCTGCGGCAGCTCCTTCTTCACATGGAGTGGGCGGACGCGAGGATCTGGCGCGTCGCATTGTCGTGCGACCGGGATCGCGCAGCGGAGCGCCTGCGCAGCCTTCTCCTGCATCTTCACGAGACGCAGCGCGCTTTCCTGCACGTCTGGACCAACCAGGCGGTGACATTCCACTCGGAGAGCGACTTTCCGGGCCTGGCCGAGCTGCTCGACTGGGCGCGTCCGTACCATGCCGAGGCGCGTGCATTCCTGGCGTCGTGTGACGAGGCGCAGCTCGCGCAGCCGGTGGTCCTTCCGTGGAGCATTCAAGCCGCGGACGCACTGGACCGGAAGATCGAAACGCCGACGCTGGCGGAGACGATCTTTCAGGTGACGAGCCACTCGACGCACCACCGCGCTCAGGCGAGTGCTGTCCTGCGCGATCTGGGTGCGACGCCGGAGACGGTGGACTTCATCGTCTGGGTGTGGCTGGGCAAACCAACGGCCGAATGGCCGGAGGCCTGAGACTCCCGATGATCAGCCACTGCTCGAGCGCGACGGCGCTTCTCGCTCTCCTCCTCCTCCTGGCGGTCGCTCCAGCGGACGGGCAGCGCCCGCCGGTCGTGCTGCCAGGTACGGAGCAGCTGGTTCTTCGTTCGACGGTCAACGACGTGTCCTACAAGCTCTACGTGAGTCTTCCCCGTGGCTACGACGACGCATCGGCGCGCTATCCCGTGGTGTACGTCCTCGACGCCGACTACTCGTTCGCGATCGCACGGAACATCGTGGAGCACCTGAGCGACCGCGGCCACCTCACGGCCGCCGTCATCATCGGGATCGCCTACGACGGCCCGCCGGCGTATCGCCGCCATCGTACGCGCGATTACACGCCAACGTACGTCGCCAGCGGCGGCTACGGACCCGAGTACCAGGCGGTCTCCGGAGGCGGACCCCTGTTCCTCCGCTTCATCGCGGAAGAACTGATCCCGTTCGTCGAACGTGAATACCGGGTCACGCAGCAGCGGGTACTCGTCGGACATTCCTACGGCGGACTCTTCGTGCTGTGGGTGGCTCTGCACGATACGCAACGCTTCAGTGGCTACGTGGCCGTGAGCCCATCGCTCTGGTACGATGATCACCTGATCCTCAGGGACGAGCAGCGACTGGCGTCGACGCGGCGCGACATGCCGGTGCGTCTCCACCTCTCGGTCGGCTCGCGCGAGATCAACGATCAGATCAACATGGTAGCGGATCTCCGACGGCTCGCCGCCACGCTGGAAAAGCGGTCATACCCGGGCCTTCGCATGAGGTGGTCCGTCGAGGAGGACGAGACTCACCCGTCGATTTTTCCGGGCGCCCTGAGCGATGGACTTCGCTTCGTTCTTCAGGGCCAGTGAATCAATCCGGGTGCCGCGCGCTCGAAGCGGAGGCCTGCCGCGCCGACCAGTGGCGCTCGGAGGCCCGGCGCCGACCTGGAACGAGCAGCCAGAGCATTCTGGCCACGGCATTCGAGAAGACGTACCTCCGGCCGCCGCGGATCGCGTGACAGCCTTCCCTGCCCCTCACACCTCGTTTGCCGAGACTCACGGCAAAAGCGCACTCGCCCCCGAACTCCGTCGTCGCCCCGGCATCAGAACTCACGAGCTCCTCCCTGCCGAAGGCGACCGCGCCGTATTTGCGACGGCGTCCGCGAGGTTGCGAATGATCTCCTGCCATCCGCCCTCGTGAGGCTTCGCCGCGCTGACCGGCAGCCCTTCGTGCGTGAGCACGATCTCGGTCCCGCCGTTCGCTTCCTGGAACTCGACGGTGACGATGGTTTCCCGGTGGTTCGTCGGCCCCGACATCCATGTGAAGACGAGCTTCCGCGGACGGTCCACGACCCTGTAGGTGCCCGTGTGCGGCAGCGTCGTGCCGTCCGGGGCGATCATGTCGATCTCGAAGCTGCCGCCCACCCGAACGTCGAGCCGGCAGCGACACTGCATTCCCGGGCCCGGTCGCATCCACCGTGTCATGGACTCCGCGTCCGTCCATGCATCGAACACCCGCTCCGGACTCGCCGCGATCACGTGGCGTACTTCCACCCGCCCGTCGGCTCGCGATTCACTCCCTCGGCTCATGATTCCCTCCTATCGCCTGGTGCCGCGTTTGGTCCTCTTTCCAACCAGTTCGTGCTCCAACGCCACCATCCGCTCGCTCCAGAACCGGCGGTAGTGCGACACCCAGTCGGCCACGTCCTCGAGTGGGCCAGCGCGCAGAGTCAGCCGATGCACGCGACCCTCGACGCGGCGACGTACCAGGCCGGCGCGCTCCAGCACCTTGAGGTGTTTCGACACCGCCGGAAGCGAGACGGGAAACAGGTCGGCCAGCTCCGTCACGGTGGCGGGTCCCCGCCCGTGCAACCGGTGCAGTATGGCGCGGCGGGTCGGATCGGCCAGCGCGCCGAAGACCAGGTCGAGCCCTCGCTGATTGTTAACCATAGGGTTTACTATTATCCGGCTCCCGGGCCTTGTCAAGGTTCCTGCGGCGCCCCGCCGCATCTGGTCGGAACTCTCAGCGACGCCGCGCAGGTCCTTACGTCCGCCGCCAGCTGGCGTGTCCTCGTTTACCTGCGCGTTTCCCCCTGGAACACGCCAGGCAGCAGCACCACTCGGGCGAACGACTACGGCGGTGTGCGGCATCGCCCGACAGCGGGATGCGCGCGACCTCGTAGCTTCGACCTGTTGCCAAACGACCTGCATCGCCGCCAGGCACTGGCGAAACCCGGGCCTGCTGGCGTCGTGCCCCGCGGACACCCGGCCACCGCGGGGGCAGGCGACATCCGTGGGGTGCACATGAACGGCCCGATCCAGTCGCGAGGCTCGCTCCATCTCCTGCCGGCAGCGCTGGCCGCGTGGCTCCTGTACCTCGCCGTCGACTTCCTCACGCACGCAGTCATCATGGCAGGCTGGTGGCGGGACACGGGACAGTTCTGGCTACGCCCTGAAGAGCTGTTTCGAAGAATCCCGTTCGGTTACGCGTCATTCGCGCTCTATTGCGCGGTGCTCGTCTGGCTGATGACGCGATTGCCCGGACGTGGCGCTGGCGTGGTCGCGGGATTGCGCTTCGGTGCGATCGCGGGCGCCGTCTACGGCATCCTGGTCGCACTGGCCATCTACTCCGTGTTCCGTGCTCCCGTTTCCCTTCTGCTGGTCTGGCCCCTCTTCTTCACCGCCGCCTCGGTGGCGGCTGGCGGCGGGGCAGCGAGCGTGCTCGGTAGCGAACGCCCATGGCGCCGCCTCGCTGCGGCGTTCGGGATCGCCATCTTCGTCTTCGTCATCGGCGTCGCACTCCAGAACACCCTGTTTCCCTCGTGACGCGCACCCGGGCCAGTACGCAGAGGCGCGTCCCACGCGTGCGAACGAAGCGACGGCGGTGCGTTCGCCACGCGCTGGCCGCTCTGTCGGTGGTGTTCATTCTCCTGCTGGACACGTGCGCGCCAGCGGGCTCGCCCGGTGCAAATGTGCGTGCGCCCGCACGAGACTCCATCGATCCGCGGATCATCCTGCGGGCGCGACTCTCCCACGGCTTCGGCGCTTCGCCGTTCGACGACCTCCTCTGGACCGACAGTAGGCATGCTGCCATCCTGGTGGTCGCCGCCTCGGGTGCCCCCGAGGATGAGCTGCTGGCGCTGGCGAGCCGGCCGGACAGCGGTCGAGCACGGCTTGCGCGGCTCGTGGAGCGCAAGCTGCTGGTGCGTGACGCGACGACATTCCGACCCTCTTTTCCGATCCTCGCGGACGAACGGGCAACGGCATACTACGCGTTGGTCGAGATGGCCGCCCATGAAGTAATGACGGTGTTCTCTCCCAGCCTGGATTCGTTGCTCATCGAGCTGCACCGCCGCGGATGGAGCGACTGGGGATATCACTTCCTCTGGTCGCAGCTCATCGACTCTCAATTCGCGTGGGTCGAGATGATCGAGCGAGGTCTGGTGCCACCGCTCTCCACCGTAGTGGCCTGGGTGGTCTATCCGGAGCACCCGTGGAAGACGGGGACCAATCTCGTTCCGGAAGAGTCGGCGGATCATTTCCTGGCGATCAGTTGGACACCTGGCGGCAGCAGTCTGGCGCGCCTGTACGACGACTGGCGGCCGATATACACGTCCGCGCTGGCGGGCGCTCCTGCCGACAGCGCCACGGCCACGACGCTCAGAGCGCTGGAGCTGATTTCGGAGGATGGCACGCTGCAGATCCCCGTAGTCCGCGCCGACGATCCGCTGCATCGCTTCCTCCGTGAGCTTTCAGGCCGCATGGTGAGCGCCATGGCGGACGCCCTCCCTCACGCGCAGCTGCGCGCGCTGACCGGCCTTGAATCGCACCTCGTGTTCGCCGTGGCGTATCATGACCTCGGTTGGGAGGTACTTCGACTCGCGGCCGAATCCGGTCGAGTCAGACGCCCACCGGGATTGGAG
>DATKCV010000100.1:0-74390 GCA_035513015.1 Gemmatimonadaceae bacterium | reverse complement strand
CGGCCCCGATACCAGCTGCGCAAGGCTCGAGGTGAAGTCCAGGCCGGCCGTCAGCCGGTTGGTGAACCAGGTGACCGGCCGGTACGTGACCGTGCTTCCGAGCGTGAACCGGTCGGAGCGCGTCGTGTTGTTGTAGAGGTTGGACCGCTCCGGGCGGATCGTTCCCCAGCCCGACGTGTCCTGAACCACGTTGCCCGGCCTGCCGCGCGTGGCGCTGAGGAGCAGCGATCCGGCCGACTCATCCTGATAGGGAAGCCGCAGGTCGCCGCGGATGTACCCCGTCATCACCTGTACATCCACCTCGTCGCTCGGCGCCAGCGTAAAGTTTCCGCGCAGCGACTTCCGGGTGTTGAAGCTGTTGAAGAACACGCCCTGCTCGTCGTCCCGGTCGCCCGACAGATAGTAGGAATACCGGTCGCCGCCGCCGCGGAGCGAGAGCGACATCTTCTCGACCGTACCGGCCCTGAGCGCGTTGGGATCGCGCCGCATCGGCTCATCGACCAGGATCTCGTTGAGCTGGCGGCCCACGCATCCCGGCCACGAGTTCGGCAGCGCCATCTTCGCCGCGTCGCAGGTCGTGTAGTTGACCGGCGAAGCGAGGTGCCAATCGCTCTCACCACGCTCGTACCTCGCCGTCCAGCGCACCGACTGCTCGCCGCGCGTCCCCTTCTTGGTGATGATCTGGATCACGCCGCCCGCCGCCTCGGCGCCGTACAGAGTCGCCGCTGCCGGCCCCTTGATCACCTCGATCGACTCGATGTCGTTCGGGCTGATGAAGTTCAGCGCCGAGGTCACCTGTGACGACTGGGCCTGCCCGGCCAGCCCGGCGCCGGTCGGATTGAAGTTGCCGAGGCTCTCGATGTTGTACCGGATGCCATCGATGAAGACCACCGGCGCATAACCGCTCAGCGAACCCGCTCCGCGCACCCGGATCTCCGACGCCGTACCCGGGGCTCCGGAATTCGGCAGGATCTGTACTCCGGGCGTCTTCGACTGGAGCAACTCGGTCACGTTCGCCACCGTGCTCTTCGAGGAGAGCTCGGCCACATCGAGCGTGGTGACCGCGTTCCCCAGCGTACGCCGCTCGGCCGCGACCGGCGAGCCGGTGACCACGATCTCGCTCAACTGTATCGCCGCCGCGTCGAGCGCGAACTCCGCGCGCACGACGTTGCCGACCGGCACATCGACCGTCTGGTCGACCGCCCGGTATCCGATGAACTGCGCCCGGACTACCCGGCTTCCAGCCGGTACGTTGCTGATCACGAACTCCCCGGTGGCGCCGGTGAGCGCGCCAAGGCGAGTACCCGTGACGGTTACACGAACATCACTCATCGGTCGCTGGGTCCGGGTCTCCACGACCCGCCCACGAATCGTCCCGGTCGCCTGGGCGAACAGCGCCTCCGGGACGGCGGCGACGAGCGCGCCGCCGGCAATGAGTAGTGCCGCCGTCCGCAGTGCAAGTGCGCGAACGAGCATTGATCCTCCTCCTGAAGCAGATAACGCGTGCTGAAAACGGTGCGATGCGCGGGGAAACCGCGGCATCGCAGGGGGCAGTACCTTGCGGTGGGACAGGATGAGACGCCCGGGTGGGGTGTGGGGCGCGGCCCATCGGCCGCGGCACCTTCATCGGCGCCGGCCACGAATAACGGAGCGGGTCCGGTGCCTGTCAAGGGCGGCTAGACACGCTCCGCCGGTGGCTGCTCCGGCGCCGCGTCGGCGCCGGCTTCAGGCTCGGGCTCGATCTTCGCCACCGCCCCCTTCCCGGCCGACGCCGGCGCCGGCCAGGCCAGTGAGGCGAGCACCGACGAGGCCAGCATCGTCCCGATCACGCCGAGCGACACGACGACCGGTATCCGGAAGACGTCGACCAGCATCATCTTGATCCCGACGAACACGAGAATCGCCGCCAGACCGAACCGCAGCAGGTACAGCCGGCCGACCAGGCTCGCCAGCACGAAGTACATCGCCCGCAGCCCGAGAATGGCGAATACGTTCGACGTGTAGACGATGAACGGATCCTGGGTGATCGCGAAAATGGCGGGGATCGAATCGACGGCGAACACCAGGTCCGAAACCTCGATCAGGATCACGACCACGAACAGGGGTGTGGCCATCAGCCGACCCCGCTCGCGGGTGAAGAACCGTTGCCCGTCGTACTGTTCCGTGACCGGGAAGACGCGGTGCGCCAGCCGCACTACCGGACTCGCCGATCCGTCGAACGGCTTGTCCTCGCGGAACGCCATCTTCGCGCCGGTTATCAGCAGGATCCCGCCGAAGACGTAGACCACCCAGTGGAAGCTTGCCAGCAGCATCGCCCCGACGGCAATGAAGATCCCCCGCATCACCAGCGCCCCGAGGATCCCCCAGAACAGAACGCGATGCTGGTACTTCGGCGGCACGCCGAAGTACAGGAAGATCATCACGAACACGAAGATGTTGTCGACGCTCAGCGCCTTCTCGACCAGATACCCGGTGTACCAGGCGAGCCCGGCGTCGCGGCCGGCGGCGTTCCAGAGCCAGGCGCCGAAGAGGAGGGCGACGGCCACCCACGCCACGCTCCACAGCACGGCTTCCCTGAACCGGATCTCGTGAGCCCGGCGGTGAAACACGCCGAGGTCGAGAGCGAGCAGGAGGAGAACGAACGCGTTGAAGAGGACCCAGAACCAGATGCTGGTCGCCATTCACCCTGCCGGGACAAGGCGCCGGGCACGCGAAAGGCGAGCCCCTACGGCACCGAAGTGTCGTAGTGGTCTCGCCTCGTCGAAGCTCGTCGGCCAACCGGGGACGCCGGGGGCGTACCGTGTTGACGATTGACCGCGCTCGGTCCGGCGGCGCGCTGGCGGCGCCGGGCGGGCAGGCTACTCCCCACTCACGGGAAAGCTCGCCTCATCCGGTCTCCGGCGCAACCAGCAGCCTCGTGCCTCCGTCCCTCATCCCTCATCCCTCATCCCTCGTCCCTCGTCCCTCGTCCCTACGGAACTATCGGCCCCACGCTCCGGGTCTGACGCACCGTCTCCGAGTACTTCTCGAAGAAGTTACGGTGCGCGTCGTTCATGTCGATCATTCGCCCCTCGACGTACGCCTGCTCGACGATCGTCGCATACTCCAACGGATTACCGGTGGTGATCAGCAGCGTCGCATCCTTTCCGACCTCCAGTGAGCCCACCCGGTCGGCGAAGCCGAGGAACTCCGCCGGGCTCAGCGTCACCGCGCGCAGCGCCACATCCTCCGGCAACCCGTAAGCGATCGCGGCGCCCGCTTCGTACGGCAGCCGGTGTGCGTACGCCGCACTCGCACCCCCGGTGATCCCGAACTTCACCCCGGCCTGGTGCAGCCGCGCGGGGAGAGAGTAGACGTGGTCGTACGGCTCCCATTCGCGGGTCGGCGAGTCGAGCACCGACGTCAGCAGCACCGGGATGTCGCGACTCGCCAGGAGGCCGGCCACGTAGCCCGCGTCCCGCCCGCCGACCAGCACCATTCTCACTCCTTCTTCACCGGCCCACGTCACCGCGTCCTGGATCTGCCGCACATCGTTGGCGTTCACCATCACGGGGATGCGGCGCTCCAGCACCGGAATCATCGCCTCGAGCCGGGAGTCGCTCGGGTGCCGTTCCGGCGCCGCCTGACGGGCCGTCCGGTACGCGCGCGCCTCGGCGAAGTAGCCCCGCAGCTCCCTGATCGACGCGTCGTAAACCGAGTCGCGCCCGGACGCCGGCCAGTTGACGATCAGCCCCGCTTCGGATTTGAGCGTCATCTCCTCCCACGTCCAGCCGTCGAGCATCATCGCCGCCGAGAGCCCGGCGACGAGACCGCCGGCGGGTGCCGAAACGGTCACCAGGACGCCGTTGGACCGCGCCGGTCCGAGGTGCCGTGTCTCCGGGTTGAATGCCACGTGGGCGCGCGCATTCGGGTTGAATGGGCCGAGCTCGCGCAGGTCGATCGCCTGGTCGAACCCGCCGATCTCGGTGAGGCCCATCTGGCTGTGCGAGCCGATGAGCCCGGGATAGATCTCCTTCCCGGCGACGTCGATGCGCTGGGCGTTGGCCGGGATCGCCACATCGCGCCCGACCGCGGTGATCTTCCCATCGACGAAGACGATCGTCCCGTTCTCGATGACTCCGTTGGCGACGGTGTTGATCCGGGCGCCGGTGAGCGCGATCGGACGGCTCTGCTTGGCCGCCGGAATGATCTGGGCGTCGAGAGCCGGGGCCGTCGTGACGGCCACCGCCAGCGCGATGGCGAGCGTCGCCGCCGGTCGAAGGGACTGGTGCTTGGGCATCATGTATGTCATCTCCGATTCACTATCGCTGCGAGAGAATGAGCTGGATGAGCTGCGCGCGCTCGCGCTCGGCCCGCTCGCGGAGCTGCCTGTCTTCCTCGAGGTCGAAGTAACGCCGCCCATCCACCCACGTCTGCTCGGCCTTGGATGATGTGGACAGCGGGTCGCCGCTCCACAGCACGAAGTCGGCGTCCTTCCCCGCCTCCAGGGAGCCGACCCGCTGGTCGATCCCGAGAATCTTCGCGGTGTTGATCGTGACCAGCGCCAGCGCCTCCTCCGGCGTCAGACCGGTGCGCAGCATCTTGGCCGCCTCCCAGTTCATCCGCGAGGAGATCTGGCTGTTGTCCGAGTGCAGCGACGTGAGCACACCGGCATCGCGGAGCACGCGTGCGTTCCACGTCGTGCCGTCGTACGCCTCGATCTTGAACGACGACCAGTCGGTCCAGACGACCGCGCCGGCACCGTGCGCCGCCAGCTCCGGCGCCACCTTGTACGCCTCCACGGTGTGGTGGAACGCCTTGATCCTGAACCCGAACTCCTCGGCCAGGCGCATCAGCATCAGGATCTCGTCCTGCCTGTAGCTGTGCGACTGGACCAGGATGTCCCCGTTGAGAATGTCCACCAGCGCCTGGAGCCGCAGGTCCCGCCGCGGCGGCACGCCCTGCGGCGTGCGCTGCCACTCCTGCCACCGCCGCTCGTACTCGCGCGCTGCCAGGAAGTGGTCGCGAATGATCTGCTCCGTCCCCATCCGCGTATCGGGATAGCGGTCCTCGCGGCGCTTCACGTTTTCACCGAGCGCGAACTTCACCGTCCGCGGCGCGCCCTCGACCTTCAGCTCCTCGGGCAGCGCACCCCAGCGCATCTTCACGTGCTGGTTCTGCCCGCCGATCGGGTTCGCCGAGCCGTGCATGACGTGCGCGAGTGTGAGCCCGCCGGCGAGGTGCCGGTACATCCAGATGTTGTTGATCGTCAGCACGTCGCCTAGTCGGACCTCGGGAACGATCGCGCTTCCCGTCTCGTTGATCCCGCCCGACGCGCCGTCGTGCAGGTGGGCATCGATCAGCCCCGGGGTGACGTGCTTCCCGCTCCCGTCGATCACCACCGCGCCCGCAGGCGCCTGGAGGTTCTGCCCGACGCGCGCCACGCGCCCGCGCGTGACCAGCAGGTCGGCGCTCTCGAGGCGTCCCTGCGGTCCCATCGTCCAGACGGTGGCGTTGCGCACCAGCAAGTTGGCCGGCTGCTCGGGTATGCCCGCCCTGCCGTACTCCATCGACGGGCGGACGTCCGGCAGCTCGATCGCGGCGGCCCGCGCCGCGCGCGAGCCGATCTCCGAATCGAGTCCGTTCGCTCCGTTCGCCGACGCGCCGCCGGACGTCGCACCCGGCGCATCGCCGATCCGCTCGCCGCTCCAGTTGAAACGCGTGCCGTCGGGAAGCTCGCCCCACCCACTGAGCGCGCTTGCCGTGGCGCTCGCCGAAAGACGCACCGTGCCCTCGTGCCCGAGCACGTCGCCGGGGAAGGCGACCTGCAGCTGCGCCGCCTCACCGCTGATGCGGGCCGACGAGAGCTTCGCCTCCGCACCCGGTGCGCCGAACGTACCGGTGAGCTGCGCCCGCGTGCCGGCGAGCGTGAGAGTGCCCTGCACACGCGCCGGCCCGACGGCGACGATCCGCCACTGTCCGCGCGGATCGACGCCCGCGGGCGCGGCGGCATCGAACCGCTTGCCATCCACGAACACCGCCTGGATCGACGACCCGTCGGCGAACAGATCGCCCTCGGCGACGACGACGTTGGCGACCTTGCCCTGCTCGAGCGTTCCGTGCGTCCGGTCGATCCCGAGGTACCGTGCGGGAACCGTCGTCATCGCGGCCAGGGCCACGTCTCGCGACAGCCCGCGCTCGACCGCGGTGCGCACGTTGCCGACGAAGCTGGTCCGAGGTCCAAGGCCGTCCGCCGTGAACGCGAACTCGACTCGCGCATCGGCGAGCCGTTTCGGGTTCTCCGGCGCCAGATGCCAGTGCCGCAGATCGCCGAGGCTGACGTTCAGCGCCCGCTCGGGGCTGGAGACGTTCGGCGCCTCGGGGAAGTTCACCGGAAGGATCAGCGGCACGTCGAGTCCGCGGAACCGGTCGGCCAGTCGATACTCGAAGCCGCTCCCGCGGATCCAGAGGTTCACCGGGAACTCCTCACGGAAGCGAAGAGCGCGGAGCGCCTCCTCCTCGCTACGTGTCTCGAAGAGCAACGGCTGCTCCTTGCGCAGCGCCGGCGCCAGCGCCGCCAGCGCGGCGTTGGCCTCCGGACGCCGGACGCCACGCGGATTGCGCTCGTACGCGGCGTGCGACTTCATGTGCCAGTCGGCATCGTGCAGGGTCTGCCGGATGAAGGCGATCCCGCCCATGGCCGACGTCGGATAGCCGGTGCCCACCTGGTTGTCGCGACCCATCGTCACCGATTGCGCGACCCCGCGACGGACGACGCGGAGCGCCATCGACTCGTCGCCGAGACTCACCACTGCCGTCTGGCCGCGGAAGAGTCCCAGTTGGGGCACCGCCATCGCGACGGCGAATCCCTGGGAGCGGAGCCGGCCCAGCCGCGCTTCATCGGGCCCGAGCTCGGTGACTGCATCGATGTGCGAGCGCACTTGCGGGTTCCAGTACAACGCCCCCCGCTCGCGCTCCGGGTCGTCGCGCGACAGCTCGCCGCGCATCCCGACGGCCGAGTATGGATCGATGAAGCCGGGGTAGAGCGTCAGCCCGCTCCCGTCCCAGACGCGGGCATCGGGCGGCGCGGCTACGTTGGCGCCGACGGCCTCGATCACGCCATTGCGGATCACCAGCGTCCCGCGCTCGATGACGCGTCCCGGCGCGACGACGATCCTCGCTCCGGTGAGGGCGTGCACGCCCGATGGGTTTTCTCGAAGTCCTTCCACCGGAGTGGTCTGGGCCCACACACTGGCGGGGAGCAGGAACGCGAGACTCGCCAGGAGCGCGGTGCGGATCGACATCAGAACCTCCTCGTGAGGCGCCCTCGAGGGGCGAGGGCGGTCGGGCAGAGCTCCAGCACCGTCGGAAGAGAGGGCGCCGAGCGTAGCGGTCGCGGAGAGGCGGCCGCCATCGTTTCGAATAGGTACGCGGGTGAGAGCGGAAGTGCTGATATAGCCCGCGCTCGACGAGCCTGTCAAATGGAGAAAGCGGCGTGGAGTGCTCGCCCGGCCTAGCAGGCCCTGCCGATAGCCCGCTTCACCAGCTCGCCCGCCAGCCGATCGATCGTCGGCCACCGAGCGAGCGTCGCCCGCCACTCCAGCGGGATGCCTTCCTCTCCATGGAACGCCCCGGCGAGCTGACCGTACACGGCCGCCGTCGTGTCCGCGTCATTGCCGAGGTTCGCCGCCATCAGCGCGCCCTCGCGAAAGCTCCCGCTCCGCCGAAAGGCCCACAGGGCCGCCTCGAGGGTCCGGACGACGTATCCCGTACCCTGAATCTCCGGCGGCTCCTTCGCCCTGAAGGAGCCATCGGCCACCTCGCCGACCTCTGGACCAAGGGGGTGATCGTCCCAGTAGCCGGGGACCGGCGTGAACCTCGGCGCGAGCAGCTCGACTTTGGTGTGCCCCTGTAGCGCGCCGATGATCAGAGCGCCCAGGTACCGGCAGGCATCCAGGCAGGCGGGCGAGCCGTGCGTCGTCCGCGAGCTCTCGGCGCAGGCATCGAGCGCCGCGCGCGGCGCCAGCGCGAAGAACATCGGCACCGGTGCAAGGCGCATGACCGACCCGTTGCCGGAGCGGCCCGGCTCCGTCGCTCCGGCGAGAGCGCCACCAGTCGCGATGAAGCGCTCGAGCGCTTCCGCGGTCTGGCCACCGATGTCGAAGCAGCGGCCGGTGCTCGAGTTGTGGCCCTCCTTCCACCAGCGGACGTAGTGCCGCGCCTGGTCGGCGAGGTCCATTCCGTCGCACTCGAGCAGGCTTTCGGCGAGGCAAAGCGCCATCGCGGTGTCATCCGTCCACTGCCCGGGCTTGAGCCCGAACGGCCCGCCACCGGCCATGCCGGTAACCGGCTCGAAGCTGCCAGGCGCCCGAAACTCGACCGCGGCACCAAGGGCATCGCCGACTGCGAGGCCGACCAGCGCCCCGCGGATCTGCTCCCGCAGAAAGCGCGGCCGCCGGGGGCGAGATCCCGTCTCCGCCGCGTCGGCAGCGGGCGGCGAGCCGCCTTCCACCCATTGGCGAACGAACGCGCACTGCGCGTCCGTCTGGGGCGAGCGCGGAAACCAGGTCTTCTTGTCGACGGTGGTCCACAGCTCGTCGAGCGCCGCCAGCGCGTCATCGCCGCCGAGCCCCCACCGCACGAGGTGGCATCCCACGACCGTCCCCGTGCGGCCGATTCCACCCCAGCAGTGCACGTAGACACCGTGTCCCGCGCGGTGAGCCGCGTCGATGGCGTCGAGCATCGCTTTCATCTCCCGCGGCGCCGGTGTGCGCAGATCGCGGATCGGCATGCGGCGGTATTCGACGTCGACCCCACGCTCAGCCGCCAGCTGACGCAGCAGCGGCTCGTACGGGGTGAGCGGATCGTCCTCGGTCGTCAGATCGATGAAGCTGGTAATCCCGGCATCGAGATACCGGGCGAGCTTCTCCAGGGCCTGCGCGCGGTCGGGGTGGCTCGGATAGTGGCCGGCGAAGATGCGCGTGCCCGGGATTCGGTACGAGTTCCGGCTCGGGAGCGGCGAGGCGGCGGCGTGGCGGAAGGGAGGCGACTGTCTGACGGGTTCGTCCATGTCCTGGTAGCCGGGTGCAGTCGGGCGGTCGTGCCGTGTAGCGCAGTCGGCTCGTCGACGGCGTCGTCGACCGCCGGCGCATATCCACTCTCGTGAAGGAATCGCGGGAAGTCGCCGACGGTGAGGATCTCGCGCACGGCTGCCTGCTTGTCATCCGCCCGATCGTAGTACGCCTGGGTGATCCGATAGCCGAAGTAGTAGCCGAGGTCGGCCGGGCGGTCGCCCAGTGCCTCGCGGCTCCAGCCGTTGTAGAGCCACATCCCGTAGTCGCGGCCGTGCATGTCGCGCTGGAACTCGAGCCACAGCTCGGCTTCGTTCGCGTCGCCATAGGCATTGCGTCGCGACGGCGGACCTCCTTCGGCGGGGACGATCAGCTCGGCCAGGAAGTCCGCCGCGCCCTCGACGATCGAGTGCCGCAGCACCGTCCCGCGCATGAAGCGAATGAACGAAGATCCGCCGGTCAGAACGCGGATCCCCGGGTGCCGCTGCTGCGTGTGGATCGCCTCGTGGGCGACGAGCCGGGGCAGCCCGTCGAGCGAGCCGACACGTTCCAGTCCGATGAGGACCTTGGGCGCCCGGCCACGCACGCCCGAGCCGGCCGAGACGCCGTTGCCGACGACGAAGTACACCGGCGGCCACTCGGCGTCGGGAACGAGCTCCGACAGCCGCTCGAGCAGCGCCTGGAGTCGCGGCTCGAGCGAGTCGATCGTCGCGAGCTTTGCCTCGAGCCCGACGTATCGTTGTGGAGACGCCCGAATGGCCTGGCAGAGCCGGCGGGGCCCGACGCTGAACCGGCTGGAGTAGTCCGCCAGACCCGGGGTCGCGGCCGCGAAATAGCCGTCGACGTTTCCACATTCGGCGTCGGTGGTGTCGAGCGACGCCGCGATCGCGATGAAGTTGCGGACGTCGGTGGTGACGATCTCCGCCCGGCGCGATGCGGCATCGATCTCCGCCCCCGGCGCGGGGCCGCAGGCGGAGGCGAGCACGGCACAGAGCACGGGGACGCCCGATGGCCACGGAGCGTGGAGGCTCATGGCGATCAGTCTGCGCCTCGGGGCAGGCGAGCGCCAGAGGCCTCCGATCCAGTCTGCGCGGCCACCTTCGCTGCTTGCCCTACTGCGTTCGGGCCCCCATCGCCTTGACGATCATGCGGGCCAGTCCCTTCGGCGCCATGCGCTCCCACTGCCAGCCGGCGACCAGCTTGACCGGCTGGGGAACGGAGTCGCTCGTGCAGGCGAGGGTCACATCGCGCCCCTGACGGACGACGCCGACGCTGCGCGGGGTTTCGAGAGCTCGGACGATCCAGGTTCGGCCGGAATCGTCGGTGACGGTTCGCTGTGCCATGGTCATCTCCTCGCCTGACGCGGCATCGGGCCCCCCGTGTGGGCGGATCGGTGCGTCAGACGTCGTTTGTCGGGTTACGGCGAGCTGGAACGGGCGTTCCTGCTTCCGGTGCTCCAATCCAGACGACGGGATGAGCGATGGCGTAATGCCTCCTGAACCGGCGGAACCAGTGCGGACCGCTCAGCGCTCCCACCGCATCACCGGTGCGGGCTGCGGGTGGTTCCCGACCTGCGCCATGGTCTCCCCATCGAAGATCCGACCGTTCACCATGACGTACCGGATCGTGGTGCTGTTCCGGACGCTCTCCAGCGGATCGGCATCGAGCACGATGAGATCGGCCAGCTTGCCGGCCCGGAGAGACCCGATGTCCGCGTCCAGGCCGAGCGCTTCGGCTCCGTGGATCGTCGCCGCCCGCAGCGCATGGTGGGTCGACAGCCCGCCCTGCTCCAGCATCCACAGTTCCCAGTGCGCTCCGAGCCCCTGGAGCTGGCCGTGCGCGCCGAGCAGCACCCGGACGCCGCGATCGGCGAGTGCCTTGGCCGCCCTCGCCGTGCCGATGTAGGAGTAGTCCTCCTCGGCAGCCATGACGCGCCGGCGCGCACGCGCGTCGAGCACGCCCGGCAACGTGAACCGCCGCAACCGCTCGTTCTTCCAGATCTCGTCCTGCTGGTACCAGTAGAACTCGCCGTTCAACCCGCCGTAGTTGACGATCAGCGTCGGCGTGTACGCCGTACCGCTTGCGGCCATGAGCGTCAGCACGTCGTTGTAGAGGGGCGCCACCGGTATGTTGTGCTCGACCGTGGTGTGCCCGTCCAGCATGTGCGTCATGTTGAAGAAGAACGTGCTCCCGCCCTCGGGGACGACCAGCATGTTCAGCTCGCGCGCAGCCTCGACGATCTGCTGGCGGGCGTCGCGCCGCGGCTGGTTGTAGCTCTTGACGCTGAACGCGCCCACGGCCTGCATCCGCCGCAGGTGCGTCCTGGCGTCCTCGAACGAGGTCGTGATCGCCCGCGAGGCCGACTCGGCGCCGTAGAGAATCGTGCCTGTGGAGAAGAGACGCGGACCTGCGATCTCGCCGCGTTTCACCATCTCCGATGCGGCGAACACCATCTCCGAGTTGTTCGATGGATCGTGCAGCGTGGTGACGCCGAAGGCGAGGTTGACGAGAAACCCCCAGTGCGTCCGGGGCGTGATCCCGCCCGACCCGGTGCCGATGTGCGCGTGGACGTCGATCAGCCCCGGCATGATGTACTTTCCGGCGACGTCGATCCGTCGGGCGCCGGCCGGCACCTGCACCTGCCCCGACGGTCCGATCGCCATGATCCGGTTCCGGTCGATGACGATCGTCGCCTCGGGGATCACTTCATCGCCGTTCATGGTGATCGCCGTCGCTCCGACCAGCGCCAGCCGTCCGGTCGGACGGTCGTGCGCGCTGCGGAATCCGATCGGCGTTCCGCGTCCCTCCGGCTCGCGCCGCACATCCGCGGTATCCGCGGCGGCGAAGGCGAACGTCTGCGCAATGTCGCGCTGGAACAGCTCCGGGCCGAGCGCCCAGTGGACGCGCCGCGAATCGGGCGACCAGTGCAGGTAAAGCCCCGCGTCGCGCGAGATCCGGCGCGCCGGGATCTCCGTCGTGGACGTCCCGACGCCCACCGCCTGTCCGGTGAGCGGCAGCGGCGCCACGTAGGCGTTGAACCGCTCGATCCAGGCAACCCACCGCTCGTCGGGCGAGGGGACGAACTGCGTAGCGTTCTGCGCCGTGACGTGCACGCGCCGGTCGCCGCCGGTCAGGTTCACGCTGTACAGCGCCCGACGCTGCGCCTCCGATCCGGTGAGGAAGATCCGGTCGCCGGCGCGGTTGAAGCGCGGCTCGGCGCCGCTCGTCGTGACCAGCCGCATCTCGCCGCCGGCCGCGGAGACGGTGTAGACGCCCGTCTCGCGACCGTGGAGCGTGCCGCGAAGGTTGTCGCCCGACACGCGCCGGAAGACGATCGACCGGCCGTCCGCCGACCACTGCGGCTCGACGTAGTGTCCCGGCCGCGTGGTCAGCGTGCGGGCGTTGCGGCCATCGACACCCACCGTGCGCACCGCGCCGAACGACTCGTCCGACCACGTCGTGTAGGCGAGCGTCCGTCCGTCGGGTGACCACGCCGGATACAGCTCGAACGAGCTGGCGTCGTTCGTCACGCGGCGTGGCTGCCCGTTCGGCAGCTCCTTCACCCAGAGCTTCCCGAGCGCGCTGTAGACGACTCGTCGTTGATCGGGGGCGACGCTGACCCAGCGCAGCATCCTGACGTCGAACGTGTCCGGGGCCACCGCGGTCGGAAAGCGCACCGCCTCGGTGATCGTCTGCTTCACCGGCGCAGTGAACGGGATCTCCGACGGCCGTCCGCTCGCGACATCGACCCGCCAGAGCTTGCCCCGTGCCCAGATCACGATGCTGCGGCCATCGGGCGTCCACGAGTAGCCCGGATACGTGCCGAAGATCGCCCACACCTCCTGCTGGTCGTGATCGAGCCCGTTCCACAGCACTCGTTCGGCGCCGCTCTCCATGTCGTGGAGCATCAGAACCGTCGTCGTATCCACCCGACGGATGAACGCCATCGTGTTGCCGTCGGGCGAGAGCTGGGGCCGCAGCGAACCGCCGGGCGCCCGCAGCCAGGTCGTCCGGTCCCCCGTCTCGCGGTCGAGCCGCTGAACCACGTAGATGACGCCGTGGGGATCGAGGTTGTACTGGAAGCCGCCGCCCGGTGAGACATCCTCGCTGAAGTACACGTAGCGGCCATCCGGTGATACCGTCGGCTCGGTGGCGTTCTGCTCCCAGTTGCGGCGGTCGGTGAGCTTGAGCCCTCCACCGCCGGCGATGTGATAGATCCACATCTCGCCGGCGCCGAGCGAGCGGGTGTTCCGGAAGTGCTTGCGGGCGACGACGTACTGGCCATCGGGGGTCCAGGCGGGGTTGGAGACCTGCCGCTCGCGTTCGCGCGAGATCTGCCGGAGGTCGCCTCCGGTGGCGTTCATCGTCCAGATGTTCTCGAGTCCGTCGCGGTCGCTGGTGAACGCGATCCGCGTTCCGTCGGGCGACCAGCGCGGCATGGTCTCGTACGCCGGGCCGCCGAGCACGAGCGCGGCGCGGCCGCCGGTGACCGGCATCGTGTAGATGTCGCCGAGCAGGTCGAAGGCGAGCGTTCTGCCATCGGGCGAGACGTCCACCGATATCCACGTGCCCTCAGTCGTCTCGAACTCCACATCCCTGGTGGGGCCGTGTTTCGCCGAGACGTCCCAGCGTTCGGGAATCGTGGGCGTTGCGGTGCGGCCGGTGTCCGGCTCCTGGGCGGTGAGCGGGGTTACGAGAACGACTGCCGTGATCAGGCTCGCGAGAAGGCGCATGGCAACGACGCGGGGAAGGCGGAAGTGTCCAGCAGGCGAACAGGTGAAATGCGTCGATGGACGCGGCAGATGCAAGAGGACATCCTGGTCGATGTGGTATGTATCTACTCGTTCCGCTCGGTCCAGGGGGCATTCGGCGAAGCTATTCCGACCGCAGTGTTCCTAGCGCTCTCTCGCCGCCAAGTCGAGGATCTCCCTCAACCGCCGGGCGATCTCCTCCCGCAACTCCGCCGGCTCCACGATCTCCGCGTCCGGCCCGTACTGGAGCACGTGGCGCACCGCCCACTCGACATCAGCCACAGGGTGCTCGACCACGATCGCACCATCCTCCTCGACGACACCCCTTTCCCGCTCCCCGATCCACCGGGCGATCCTCGGTGAGTATCGCACCGACATCGATCCCGGTGGCGACTCCGCCAGGAACACCTTCCCGTCCCGCACGACATCGTCCACCGAGAAGCCGGTCGGCCGATCGAACGGCTCATCCGTGAGCGCTGCACCTTCGATCCGATCGAGCCGGAAGATGCGGACTCCGGCGCTCGCCTCGCAGTGGGCCACGATGTACCACATGCCCTTCGATGCAACCAGGCCGAAGGGACAGATCGTCCGCGTCGAGACCTCGTCGCGCCCCCGGCCGCGGTAGTCCAGCCTGACCTTGCGCCCACGCCGAAGAGCGTCGGACACGCGGGCGAGGTACAGCGAGTCGCCGGCCGCGGCCTGGGCATGGCGCGCGGCGATCATCGGCTCAGCATCGGCGGTGTTCGTGATGACCTTCCGGAGCCGCTCGCGTGCCCGCTCGATCGCGCGGTGCTCCTCCGGCGGACGCTCGGCGCGTATCATGGCCAGCCCCAGCTCGAGTGCGCTGAGCTCGCCGACGGTGAGCCGCATCGGCCGGTGGAAGTGCGCGGACAGGGCGCGGACGCCGCGCTCGCCGAAGTAGAGCTGCACGCCTTCGACGAATCCGCCCGGCGCGCTCTGCCGCTCCGAGAGCGCGTGAAGGTCGTCGCGGATCACCTCCCAACCGGCCCCCACGCGCTCGGCTATCTGGCTGTACGAGCGCTCCTCGCCATCGGCGAGCTCGGGTAGTACCGCCAGCAGGCGGCGGAGCTGGACGCTCGCCGTCATCCCGCTCTACCGCCCCGAGCGGTTCCGCCCGACGAGGGCGACGACTCGTAGCGCGCGAGCGTTCGTCGCGAGCACTCGCGGTATGCCTCGACGACCTCGGGAGGGGAGAGCGGCCTGGCATCCCCGGCGAACGACATCAGCCAGCGCGCGAACGTACCCGTGCGGCGGACGCGAAAGCGCCTGGTTCCGTCGTCGCCGTCAACCGGTTCGCCGAGCCGAGCCGCGGCGGCCGTGGCGCCATCGAGGCTGCGGAACCGGACGACCGCATCCAGCGCGTCGCCGTCGCCGAGCTCCCACGCGTGCCTCGAGACGGCGTGCGCGCGAAGGTCGAAGTCACGGGGGATGTCGTAGTCGGCGGACTGTTCGCGATGCTCGTTGACCTCGACGTTGGCGATCCGGCTGATGCGGAAGTTGCGGAGCACACCGCGTTCGGCGTCCCGCGCCGCCAGGTACCAGTGCGCCCCGAGGAAGAAGAGACCGTACGGTTCGACGCTCCTTCGATTCGACTCGTCGCGCTCCATGGAGTGGTAGTCGAACGAGACGCGCTTGCGGCGTCGGAGGGCCGAGTCGAGGAGCTCGAAAGTGCGGTCGCTGGCGCGAGGAGTGCCGGGAACGATCCTCACGATGCCGTTCGCGGCCAGCGAGCCGACGGGTAGATCGAAGGCGAGCTTCCTGATCGCCGCATCGGCGTCGGCCGCGAGTACCGGGTCTTCGAGCTGGCGGACGCGCTCGGCGGCATCGGCGACGGCGGCGAGCTCCTCGGGCTCGAAGGCGAGTCGCGGGAGCGCGCGATAACCCTCCCTCTCGGTGGTCGCCGCCAAATAAGGGAGATAGAAGTCCCGCACGCGCAGACGATAGGCGGCCGGCTGCCCGTCGTCGTCATACACGGTTTCGATGGGCACGCCGAGCTCGCGCAGATCGTCCTTGTCGCGTTCGAACATCCGCAGGATCGTCGCTTTACTCTTGTCCTCGGCGTAGGCCGGGACCTCCTGGCGGAGCTCCTCGAACGAGACGCCGTAGTGGCGGCGGAGGAGTGCGGCTACCAGGTCGATCCAGCGCTGGATCTTGGGCTGGGTCGACGACGGGGAGCGGGCGCGGGATTTCTTCGCGGCAGGAGAGGAGCGTTTGCGAGCGGGCATTCCAGGGAGGGGGTCGGTGTGCTCCATCCTACGGCAGGCCTGTGACAGGTCAATGACCGGTGGCCGGGTCGTTTCGGCGGCCTCGGGAATCGGTCGATCGCCTGCATCCGGCGGGGGACACGCGCCAGCTGCCGCATGGCTTCTCTCGACCTTTTTCGCCACGGTCTTGCCGACCGACCACCCGCCCAGGCGATACGCCGGAATCATTGACTCCGCGCCCGACTTCGCCCTACTCTCTCCGTTACCAGTGGCGCAGTCGCCGCGGCCGCGCCAAACAGCCCGAACGAGAGGCCGCATGCCCCTGACCCCCGGCTCACGCCTCGGACCCTACGAGATCCTCCAGCCGATCGGCGCCGGCGGCATGGGCGAGGTGCACCGCGCCCGCCACCTCAAGCTCGGCCGCGACGTCGCGATCAAGGTGCTTCCCACCGAGCTCGCCGCCGACCGTTCCCGGCTCGCCTGGTTCGAGCGCGAGGCCCGCACCGCCTCGGCACTCAACCATCCCAACATCGTCACGATCCACGACGTCGCCGAGCACGAGGGGACGACGTACATCGCGATGGAGCTGGTCGAGGGGCGCACTCTCCGCGAGCTGATCGCCCGGGGGCCGCTGCCGATCGACCGGGCGCTCGGCCTCGCCGGGCAGATCGCCGACGGTCTGGCGAAGGCGCACGCCGCCGGGATCGTCCACCGCGACATCAAGCCGGCCAACGTCATGGTCACCGTCGACGACCTGGTCAAGATCCTCGACTTCGGTCTCGCCAAGCCGCTGCCCACTGACGGGCGGGAGGTCGCCGGGCCGACGCTGACCGAGACGCGGGAAGGGGTGATCGTCGGCACGCCGCACTACATGTCGCCCGAGCAGTTGTCGGGGGACCCGGTGGATCACCGCTCCGACCAGTTCGCTTTCGGCGTGCTTCTCTACGAGATGCTCGGCGGGAAGCCGCCGTTCGACGGGCCGTCGATGCAGGCGATCATCAGCGCGATCCTGGTGAAGCCGACACCGCCGCTCAGGCAGCTGCGGGCCGAGGTTCCGGCGGACCTCGAGCAGATCATCGGGCGTTGTCTGGAGAAGGAGGCCGACCGGCGCTTCCCGTCGACGGCGGAGCTGGGCGCGGAGCTGCGCCGGTGCGCTGACCGGCGCACCCGCGCCGGGCGCGGCCTCGTCGCGACACTCCGGCGTCCGGCCGTCGCCGGCACGCTCGCCGCGCTCGTGCTCGCGCTCGGTCTCGCCGGCTGGCTCCGGAGCCGCGGCACGGAGCGGAGGTGGGCAGAGAACGATGCGCTCGAGGAGATCACCGCGCTCATCGAGCGCGGTGACCTCTACGATGCCTATCGTACCGCCCTCGAAGCTGAGAAGTACCGGCCGGGAGACCCCGAGATCCAGAAGATGGTCGCGCGCATCACGCTGCCGCTCGCCGTCAACACCGACCCGCCCGGCGCCGAAGTGTCGGTGAAGGGCTACGCGACGCCCGATGCTGAGTGGGAGCGACTCGGTGTCACGCCGCTGACGCTCCGCATTCCCTACGCGATGATGCGGTGGAGGATCACCAAGGCGGGTTACGAGCCGTTCGAGGGCGCGCCGTCCAGCGGCCCGGCGCTGATGGATCTCGCCTCCGGACTGCTGCTCGACTCGGTCGATGCCAGGCCGCGGGGCACCGTGCGCGTTCCCGCCGGACTGCTGGAAGAGCTTCCCGAGGCGCCTCTGCCCGATCAGCTGCCGGCCATGATGATCGACGCGTTCTTCCTCGACCAGTACGAGGTGACGAACCGCCAGTTCAGGGAATTCGTCGCCGCCGGCGGTTATCGGCGACAGGAATGGTGGCCGTCGCCGATCGTCCGCGAAGGCCGTGAGATTCCGTGGCAGGAGGCGATCGACCGGTTCCGCGACCCGGCGGGCGAGTACGGACCTTCGACATGGGAGCTCGGCGGCTATCCGGTGGGCGAAGATGACCATCCCGTGGGAGGGATCAGCTGGTACGAGGCGGCGGCGTACTGCGCGTTCGCGGGAAAGAGCCTGCCGACGGTGTACCACTGGTTCCGCGCCATCGGCCAGGACCAGCTCTCCGACATCCTCGTGCACAGCAACATGGACAGCGACCGCAAGGCTCCCGTGGGTCGGTTCAAGGGGCTCAGCGCGTACGGCTCGTACGACATGGCCGGCAACGTGAAGGAGTGGGTCTGGAACGCGACCGGTAGCGATCGCTACATCCTGGGCGGAGCCTGGAACGAGCCGACATATCTGTTCAAGCACCTGATCGCGCAGGATCCCTGGGGCCGCGAGGCCACCTACGGCGTGCGCTGCGCGAGCTACCCGTCGCCGCCGGGCGAAGAGCTGTTCGCCCCCGTGACTCCGCGGCAGGAGATCACGCCGCTGACACCGATCAGCGATGAGGCCTTCGGCGTGCTGCGGGGAATGTACGCCTACGATGCCCTGCCCCTCGAACCGTTCGCCGAGCGGGAGGAGGACTTCCCCGGCTACCTGCGCGAGATCGTTTCCATCAACGCCGCGTACGGGCGCGAGCGGATGGCGGTGCATCTCCTGATTCCCCGCGACGTGGCGCCGCCGTACCAGTCGGTCATCTGGTACCCGGGAGACGACGCGTTCCTGCTGCCGTCGAGCGACAGCTACTCCTCGGCGTACCTGTTCGATTTCCTCCCGCGCGGCGGCCGCGTGCTCGTGTACCCGGTGTACAAGGGATTGTACGAGCGTGCCGAACCGTGGGTTCGCTCGCCCAGCGGAATGCGCGACATGATCATCCGCTGGTCACAGGACGTCTCACGCACGATCGACTACCTCGAGACGCGCCCCGACTTCGACGCGACGAAGATCGGGTACTACGGCTTCAGCGCGGGGGCGAGCTACGGACCGGTGTTCACGGCCGTCGAACCGCGCATCGGGGCCAGCATCCTGCTCGGTGGCGGTCTGGTGCCGTTCCAGTGGCGTCCCGAGGTGAACCCCGTGCACTTCGCGCCCCGGTCGCGGACGCCGACGCTGATGATCAACGGGGTCGATGACTTTCTCATGCCGTACGAGCTGTCGCAGGCGCCCTTGCTCGCAATGCTCGGCGCGCCCGCCGACATGAAGCGCCACGCCCGGCTCACCGGGGGCCACATCCCGACGAACCGGCTGGAGCTCATCCGCGAGGTGCTCGACTGGCTCGACCTTCAGTTCGGGCCAGTGGAGCGGGCGGCGACGGTGGCCAGCGCGGGTCCGGAACCACAGTAAGGGCCGCAGCTCAGGGAGGCGGCGCCCGCGCGAATTCCTGGCCGGCGAGCCTGACGCCGCGCGCCGGCCCGCCGGCTTCGGGGAAGCGGAACTCCGCCACCTGCCCGCCGCCTCCGACCTCGATGCGTAGCTGGTGCTTCGACGCATCGAACACCTCGGCGCGGCTGTGGACGACGCCGAGCGTCATCTCCAGTCCGCCCGCGACGACACGCCACTCCATCCGACCGAGCAGGGCGTTCTCGTAGGTTCCGGCGTACCGGGACAAGGGATACGGCAGTGGGGCGAGCCGCGCCCGACGCTCGGCCAGATGCGCGGCCATCACCCGCCGGCTCTCTTGCGCCTGACGGGTCAGCGAATCGACACGAGCGCCGTAGCGCGCCTCGAGTCCGGGTTTGCCCAGCAGCCGGTCGTAGATGTAGGTCGCCACGATGTCGGCCACGTCGAACGCCGGCCCGCCTCCGTTCACCAGCACGACCACGCCGATCTCGTGCCGCGGCATGAACGAAACGTGGGAGCGATAGCCGGAGAAGCTGCCGAACCGGCTCACCAGCGTGTCCCCGTCGTAGGTCGCGAGATCGAGCCCGTATCCCCAGCCGAACCGGTGGAAGGGACCAAACTGCCGCTGTTGACCGATCCGCTGCTCCCTGGTCGCCAGCACGGGCGCGGCCGGCAGCACGCGCTGGCCGTCGACGATGCCGCCACTGACGTGCGCGGCAGTGTACCGGGCGAGATCGTGCGCCGACGCGAAGTGGCCACCGGCGGCGTGCATGTTCGCGTCCGCCTTGCCCAACTCGGCGCGCGCGAAGCCGGCCGGAGTCCAGTCGTGGGGGAGCGCGATCACGTCGGGTGGGAGCGATGAGAGCCGCGCCGTCGTGCGCGCCAGCCCGAGCGGCTCGATGACGAGCCGGTGCACGACGTCCTGCCACGCCGCCCCGTACACCGACTCCAGCACCAGGCCGAGCAGGTTGTAGCCGAGGTTGTTGTAGCTGAACGTCCCGTGCGCACCGGTCGCGCGGTGGTAGCGGAGCAGGTCGAGAAGCTGCGCTGTCGTGAACTGTCCGGTGTATGCGGTGCGAAGCACGACCGGGCCATCGCCGGCGAGACCGTGGGTGAGCGTCAGGAGGTCGCGCACCGTGATCGACTCGCGGGCCACTCCATCGGGGAGTCGGGCCGCGGGAAGATACCGCACCATCGGCGCGTCGAGATCCAGCTCTCCGCTGTGCGCCGCGAGGACCGCGGCGAGACCAGTGAGCGACTTGGTCGTCGAGGCGATGTAGAACGGCGTGTCGCCGGTGGCGGCGCGGCCGGTCGCCATGTCGGCCCGACCGAAGCCGGCGGCGTACGCGACCCGGTCGCCAATGGAGACAGCCACGCCCATGCCGGGCGTCAGGCCGGCATCCACGAGCCGGTGCGCGAACTGCGCGACATCCTCGCGCCAGTCGCCGCCGATCGTCGCCTGGGCGGCGAGTGGCGAGGCGAATGCGCCTGCGGTCATGAATGGCATGGTGATCACGCTCGCACGAGCCCATCGCATGGAGTCTTCTCGTCGGGTATGGACGTATCCACGATGGCGACGGGTCCGGGCAGCCGCTTGAACGAATCAAACCGGATGCCGCCAGCGTCCAACCGCTCACCGGGACCTGCGGATGCCGGAGGCGTGTCGACGAACCCGTCAGGCGGGATGGCGTGCCAGGGCGCGAAACCGCGACGGCGTCAGCCCCGTAGCAGCCCGGAACTCGCGGCAGAGATGCGCGTGGTCTGCGTAGCCGGACGCATGGGCGATTCGCGCCAACTCGAGTGGCGCGTCGGCGACCTTCGCCGCGGCGCGCCGCAACCGCTCACGGCGGCGGTAGGCTCCGATCGTACAACCGAAGTGACGGCGAAAGGCGCGCGACACCGAGACGGCGTGGATCCCCGCATCGCGCGCCAACGACTGCACGCTGACCCCATCGTACAGTCCGTCGTCGACAGCTTCCCGCACGCGAGCGATCCAGCGCGGCGGCTCGCCACGAGCAGGGACGATGTCCGTCGCCGCGGCGAGCGCGTCGAGGATGCCGTCTTCCAGGTCCCCGGCCGCCGTGGGGTCTTTGCCCCGCAACATGCCCATGAGCCGGAGCATCCCGGCCGACACACCCCGGGCGTGCAGCCACGTCCAGCGATCGAGCCCGGGTGCGTCGCCGAGCAGCGCCCGCGCCATGTCTGGGTCGAACAGGATCTGGAGCGTGTGCGCGCCGGCGGGGCCGATCTCATCGGAGTGCTCCACGCCAGCCGGCTTGACGACGACGCTCAGGGCAGTCGCAATCTCCTCGCGTCCGCGCACTACCTCGCGGATGGCGCCGCGGACGACGAGGGTCAACCCCATCTCGGCGTGGCAGTGCACGGGCTGGCGCAATCCCGGGGCGTAGGCGACCTCGCGCAGCCGGAAAGGGCCGGCGGCCACGAACGGATTGGCGACCGAGATCGGCGTTGACGTCATCACCGCCAGTACGGGGTGGCTCGGCGCCGTGTTTCGCCGAGCGCGATGGTGGCGCGGATTGACGCCAGGGAACGCCCGACCTACTCTCTTGCCCAACCCTTGAACGCGCTGCCACCACCGGCGCCGGGACCGCCGAGCAGCGGCGGTCGGCGCCGTTCGAGGTGCGGCTCTGAGCCGCGTCATGTCGGGCGCGCTGCTTCCCCACCCTTCTCATCGTCCGCCGGGGGTAGCTCGAGCGCGAAGTATACGCACGCGCCCCGCTCCGACATTCGCCTGACGCTCAGATCACTCTCCATTCCGATCAGCAGGCGTCGGCAAATCGTCAATCCCAACCCCGAGCTGGAGAACCTGCACCGCTGTCCGATCGCCCCTGGATCGAACGGCGACGCCAGATTCTCGATGAGATCGTCCGGCAAACCCGGTCCCGTGTCGCGCACCGAGAACTCGACACGCGTCCCGGACAACGGTCGAGCCGCGACCTCGACGAACCCCGACTCCGTTGACCGCAACGCGTTCGTGAGGAGGTTGAGCAGCACCCGCCCGAGCGCGGCCGGATGCCCGAGCCGTTCGGGCCGGGCTTCCTGAGCCAGCCGTATGTCGATCGCCCGCTCCTCGGCGATCGGTCGCACGACCTGCCGCACCGACTCGAAGACATCGTCGAGCGAGAACGGAGCCGGCGAACGTTCCAGCATCTGCTCCCGGCCGCGACCGAGCTCCGTGAGATCCGTGGCCAGAGCGCAGAGATCGAACGCGGCGCTGTAGATGAGCATCAGCTGCCGCTCCTGCGTCGGGCCGATCGTCTGGCCGCGGCAATCCCGCAGCGTTTCGGCGAGGAAAAGGATTGACGTGAGCGGCGACCGAATGTCGTGTGCAACCTCGATCAGCAGGCTCAGCTCCCCCGGCAAGGCACCCGACTCTCCGGCGCCGCCAGCGATCCTCGGTTCGTGGGGCTTCATTCGAGCGCGTGCTTCTCCAGCAGCTGGTGGAGCGTGGTCGTGTCGATTCGCGCCAGCCGAGCCGCCCGCTTCCGGTTTCGACCGACGTCGCGCATCAACCGGCCAAGGTAGGCGCGTTCGAATTCGGTGATCATCCGCTCACGGCGGCTGGGCTCGTCATCCTGCGTTACCGCAAGCGTTCCAGCTCTGGCCGAACCGTTCGCCTGGAGCACGACGTGCACTGCGCGCGCGAGGAGATCGCGGAGGTGGGCCGCCGAAAAAGGCTTCGGAAGGCAATCCCAGGCCCCGGCGCGGATGACCTCGAGGCAGCCGGGCAGACTCGGGTCGCCCGTGATCACGACGACCACCACGTGTGGCTGCGCCCGCCGGGCTGCCCTCAGCACATCGGCGCCCGTCACTGGCTGCAGGTGCAGGTCCGTGATCACTATGTCATAGCGCGAGCGCTCGAGCTCGGCCAGGGCCTCGGCTCCGCTGGCCGCCGAGCTCACGGTGAATCCGTCGGCGCGCAGCGTGACCACGAGTCCCTCGCGCAACGTGCGATCGTCCTCGACGATCAGCAGCTTGAGCGTGGCGCGTGCATCGGGGGGGATGGGGGGATGCTCGGCGTGGCGAGACCCGCCTTCTCCGGCATCGGCCAACTTTCGGCGCATCGTCACTCGCCCGCCCCCGTCGTGGATCGTCGCATCGTCGCTACGGCCCGACGAGCGGACCCGAGCATCATTCAGGCCACGGAATCCGGACCGGGCTCCGCGGCCGACCGTGCGAACCAGGACGGGCAACCCATGGAGTCGGCCAAGGGGATCGCCTCGCCAGCGAACCGAACGGTCGACCTATTGAGCGTCGGCCAGGGGGATCGTCTCGCCGATGATTGCCGGCGGTCGGGTCGCCAAGCCCTCGTCCCGCTGCAATGTCATGATTGCGCGATCGATCATCTGGCGGACATCGGCCGTCGAGCGGGCGAAGTCGGACACCGAACACCAGGAGGCACGGACGCGCGGTACGTCGGCCAGCTCCTGTCGCGTGAGCTCGTCGGCGGCTCGCTCGAGCACCGCATGAAGCCGCTCGGCCAGCCGGCGCGCCCCCGGTTCGCCGGTTGCCGGGGCAACCACGACGAGCACCTCGTCCAGCCTGCCGATGGCGTCCGACAGTCGTCCCGCGCGCTGGATCGCCGCGCCCAGTCCGGCGCCAGCGCGGGCACGCTCGTCGGGCGCCAGTGACGCAGCCGAAGGCACGAAGACGACGCAGCTCAAGGCGTCGTGCCGGCGCGCCGCGTCCGTGCCGATCTCCCTGGCGCGGCGGTCGAGCCCGGTAGCGTTGTAGAGTCCGGTGTCCGCGTCGAGCAGCGAGGCGTGCTCGAGCCGCTCGGCCTCACGCCGGGCGACAGCGAGCGCCCGCAGCCGGAGGATGAACGACTCCGATTTGGAGGGAAAGACGCTGTAGTCCGTTGCTCCAGCGCGCATCGCCTCGATCGGCCGCTCCCGCAGGGGACTGGTGGACACGACGACGATCGGCGTGATCAGCCCGACCGCGGGGTGGGCGCGCAACCGGATCAACAGCTCGACTGCGTCCATGTCGGCGAGGTCGTCGTGGACGAGGATCAGGTGCGGCCGCGCCTCCGGGATGCGATCCAGCACCCGGTCCGCCGTGGGCACGTGACTGACCACCCATTCGGCGGGGTCGAGCACGTTCACCAGAGCACGCGCGATCCAGCCTCGCCGGTCGGCGATCAGGATGCGGAGCAGGTCCGGTGCGTCGCTGTCAGGCAGCATGGTCGTGCCGGCCGTGGGGAGCGGCGGCGGTGCCGCCGGCACTCAGCGCGGGCTCACGGCGCCTCTTCGCGCTCGATCCGCCATCTATAAGTAGTACGGCTCGACGGGCACCGCGCGTTGCACGATCCACCCGCCATCGCCATCGCCAGCTCACGCTGTGGGCCGTTCGACCACCGCGACGTGCGAGAAACCGGCCACCGCGCCCGAACGACTCGAACAGGCGGCCGCTCCGGGCGGGTTGGTAACGCCTCGACGCGACGACGGATAGGAGGGCCGTCACCCGATCGAATCAACCGGAGATCAGAAGGACGGCAATTCCCGAGGCAACTGCCGGCCCGGCACCCGGTCTGGGCGCCGGCGTAATGGCACCCGACTTCGAGCTTCGCTCGGCGCCCGACCGCTTGCTGCGGCTGAGCGAGTTGCGCGGGCGGCCAGTCGTGCTCGCTTTCTAGCCGGCGGACTGGAGCCCCGTCTGTGGAGACCAGTTGACCCTCTACAACGAAGTTCTTGACGATTTCGCCGAATACGGTGCGCAGCTCGTCGGCATCTCCGTGGACGGCGTCTGGTGTCACGCCGCGTTCGCGCGCGACCGCCGCCTTCGCTTCCCGCTGCTCAGCGACTTCGAGCCGAAGGGGGCGGTCGCGCGGCGCTACGGTGCATATCGCGAAGCCGATGGGACCTGCGAGCGTGCACTCTTCGTCCTCGATGGCGACGGCGTGATCCGGTGGAGCCATCGTGCCCCGATCGGCGTGAACCCGGGAGCCGACGGCATCCTGAACGCGCTCGAGGCAATCACCAGCGCCGGCGCTGGAGGGCGGGCGGGCGAAATGCGGGCCGGCGTCAGGGATCTCCGGCCGTGACCCGCCTCACGCCACCGGTGGGCGCCGGCGATCACACCGTCGGACCAGCCGATGCGCTTATCACGCTGGTCGAGTATGGCGACTATGAATGCCCCTACTGCCTCATGGCCCATCCGATCGTCAGGGCGGCGAGGCGCCGGCTCGGCAATCGGATGCGATTCGTCTTCCGGAACTTCCCGCTCAAGCAGATTCATCCGCATGCGCAGCACGCGGCCGAAGCCGCCGAGGCGGCGGCGGCACAGGGAAGATTCTGGGAGATGCACGACGTCATCTTCGAGAACCAATATGCGCTCGAGGATGCCGATCTGCTGCGCTACGGCAGATCGATCGGGCTCGACACCGCGCGGCTTGCGCATGATCTGGAGGCCGGGACGTTCACCGCGCGCGTGCGCGACGACTTCCGGAGCGGTGTGCGCAGCGGGGTGAACGGCACGCCGACATTCTTCATCGACGGCGAGCGGTACGACGGCACCTGGACGGACGAGGGCGCGTTCATCCGGTCGCTCCGCGATGCGGTTGATCGCCGGCTTCGCAATCCGCTCACTCCGGGTAATGACCCCCATGCCGCGACAGGAGAAGCACTCCCATCGCGATGACGAGCGACGTGCCGCCGGCGAGAAGGAACACGCCGGTGAGCCCGGCGCGCGCGAGCACCGGCTGGGCCGCGAACGGGGAAACGAACTGCCCGAGGAATATCGCCGTCGTCAGCCCGCCGAGCGCGCGCGCCCGCACCGCCGGCGGCACTGCGGAGGTGAGCCAGCTCGTGAGATTGGGCATCAGCAACCCGATGCCCAGTCCGGCGATGGCGAGGCCGGCCAGCACCGCCGCGTACGCGGAGGCGATCCCGGTGACGAGGTAGCCTGAGCCGAGCAGCGCGAACACGATCACGAAGATCGCCGGTGGCGCCAGTCTCGTGCGCACGCGGGCGAACGACAGGGACGCCAGAGAGCCGGCGAGCGTCGTCGCCGCCAGCGCGATACCGGCGAGCACCGCTCCGGCTCCGATGCGCTGCTCCACCAGGAATGGGATCTGCGTCGGAGTCAGGTAGAAGAGCATCATCCCGGCGAACGCGATCAGGTAGAGCGCGACCAGCAGATGGCGTGGTGCGTACTCGGGAACCGTGGTTCCGGCAATCCGTGTTGCCGATCCGGACCGCGCGATCGCCGCCTGCCGGGCCACGCGGGCGAGACCGGGGAGCGTCGCGACCGCGACCAGGTAGACGAGGAAGGGAGCACGCCAGCTCGCTCCGGCGAGCACCCCACCCAGGAGGAGGAACACGACGCCGCCGCCGGCCATGCTCGCCGCCTGGAGTCCCATGAACCGCGCCCGCGCCGAGCCGTGATATATGTCGGCGATGAGCGCGGTCGCACCAGTCATGAGGAACGCGACGGCCACTCCGAGCACGGCGCGAGTGATGAGAATCGCGCTCAGCGAATCCATTGCGAACGCCGCGGCGCCTCCGAGCGCATAGAGGCAGATCGCCGTTGCCAGGATCGGCGCCCGACTCCACCGGTCGAGAGCGTAGCCCGCGACCGGTGCCGCGACGACGATCGCCAGCGCGGGAAGGACGAGCACGAGGCGGATCGACAGCTCCACGCCCGGCGCGTCCGCGAAATGCGCGCGCATCGCCGGCAGCCCCGGTGCCACGGTCGCGCCGGCCATGACGGTGAGGCTGCTGATCGCGAGCAGCGTGGCTGGAGTGATCCAGTTGGCGGCGGGCCTCTGCGATGAGGGCTGATCACGATCGCCGGCCCGGCGGGCGGTTACCGAGGAAGGACGCATGCGCGTGACCAATACGCGGCTCGCCGGACCGGTTCACCCCGCTGCCGGGCACGCAAGGCGGACGGGTCGTCCACCGCTTCCTCGCTGCCACGATGATCACTTCAGGCGCAGGCACCGCTGATGGTCCGGCCCTTGCTTTTTCAGCGACCGTATCATCATCGCAGAGGGACTTTACACGTGTTACGACGTGGACGCGCCGCGGTCGTGGCGCTCGTGCCAGCTCTGATCATCACCTGGGCCTGCCAGCGCGAGGTGGACAGCCGGACGGACACCGTGGTGGATGCAGCGGAGGTAGTGCTCATGGAGTCCGCATCGAGCGCCCACCTCGTGGACACGGCCGGCGGAGTGGCCAAGGTGGAGGTCGTCATCGTGACGGAGAATCCGACCGACGGGCCGATCTACCTGGCGAGCTGCGGTCCGGACACGCCGCGATTCGTCGAGTGGCTGGCTGGCGACATCTGGGACGTCGCGATGAATCTCGATTGTCCGCCGGCCGCCACTCCGATGGCCATCGCACCGCGCTCGACGCGCACCGACACGCTTTCGGTACGCGCATCCCTGGGGGCCGGCGCCGCGACGGCCGGCCAGCCGCAGTTCGCCGCCGCCAATGTGAACGGCACGTACAGGATCGTGTACGACGCCTACCGGCGGCCCTGGACGCTCAGCGACGCACGTCCGGATACTGCCACGCAGCTGCCGGAAGTGGAGCGGAGGTCGGGAGCGTTCGAGTTGAGGACGCGATGATCCATCGAGTTCATGCGATGGCGCTGACGCCGGTGCTGGCGCTGTTCGCGGCCGGCGCGTGCAGCACCGACGACCGCGCCGCCGACGAGTGGATGCCCCTCCAGCTCGCCTCGACGGAGTTTCATGCCGATACGACCGGCGGTGAGCTCGTGGCGCAGGTGGTGGTCGTGTACGAGAATCCGATCGACGATCCCGTCCATTTGATGACCTGCGGCCCCGGCACGCCGTGGCCGGGACGTATCGCATCGTCTACGACGCCTACCGGTTCGGGTGGGACGTGAGCGACCGCGGTCCGGACCCGTCGGCCCGGTTGCCGGCCGAGCAGCAGCGATCGGCGTCATTCATGCTGCGGCCCTGACGGCGACGTGGTGAACCACGGGGATCAGGGGGGCTTCAAGGGGTCAGAGTCGTTGAACGGTTCAACGACTCTGACCCCTTGAAGCCCCTTGACGGGCCGCGGGCCCCGCCACATATGTTGTGCGGCCATATATGGCGTGGACGCTGCCACCATGACCCCTCTCCCGGACCGCCGCAATCATGCTCAATCAGGATCTGCGCAAGGGAAGCGCCGAGTTCCTCATCCTCTCTCTCGTGGAGCACGAGCCTCGGCACGGCTACGAGCTCGGCAAGCTGATCGAATCGCGCTCGAGTGGCGTGCTGCGCTACCACGTCGCCTCGCTCTACCCGCTCCTCTACCGGCTCGAGCGCCGCGGCTGGATACAGGGGCGCTGGGTCGAGAAGGCGGGAATCCGCCGCCGGCGCTATTACCGGCTCACTCAGGCCGGCAGGAAGGTGCTCGAGGCGCAGCGCCACGGATGGATGGAGTTCGTGCGCGCGGTCAGCGGCATCGCGGGAGTGCGTCATGCCTGACTGGAAAGGAGAGCTCGAGCGGCGTCTGGCCGCCCTCCGACTCGCTCCCGCCCGCGAAGCCGAGGTCCGCGAGGAGCTGGCACAGCATCTGGACGACCTCTACGACGAGCTGCGGGGGCGTGGTGTCGCCCACGACGTCGCGTTCCGTACGGTGCTGGACGAGCTCGACGCGACCGGAGGACTGGCCGCCGGGCTGCGACGCGTCGAGACGCGTGTCGAGCGCGATCCGCCGGTACCGGGGTTGGCACGCAGCGGAGAGCCGTTCGGCAACCTGTGGCGCGATCTGCGCTTTGCCGCCCGGCTGCTGCTCCGGAACCCGGTCTTCTCGTCGGTAGCCGTCCTGACGCTTGCGCTGGGAATCGGACTCAACACGGCGGTCTTCTCCGCCATCGAGGCGATGCTCCTGCGCCCGCTGCCGGCAGTGCCCGAACCGGATCGCCTCGTACAGGTGTACCGGTCGCATCCGCAGTTCGAGTTCGGGGCCAACTCCGTCCCGCACTTCAACGACCTGCGCGAGCGGACAGGCGACGTCTTCGAGGGGGCGACGGCGTGGCGCTTCGTGCCCGTCAACCTCTCGTCCGACGGGCGCACCGAACGGATCCTGGGACAGATGGTCTCGGCGGACTTCTTCCGGGTCATGCGTGCGCCGATGTCCCACGGACGCGGCTTCCTTCCGCACGAGGACACCGGACCGGGAGGCCACCAGGTCGCGGTACTCGGGCACAGCGCGTGGCGTTCGATGTTCGCCGGCGATTCGCAGATCGTCGGGCGCGAGATCACGCTCAACGGCCGCAATTACCAGATCGTCGGCGTGGCCGGACGGGACTTCCGTGGACCGATCGCCCTGGTCGAGCCGGTGCTATGGGTCCCGCTGATGCAGATCGATCATTTCCAGCCGGGCACTCTGGCGCGTCTGGAGCAGCGCGGGACGAGCTTCCTCAACGTCGTCGCGCGCCTGCGGCCGGACGTGACGATCGAGCAGGCGCGCGACCGCATGCGCGCTCTCACCGTGCAGCTCGGCGAGGAGCATCCCGGCCATTACGATGAGTGGGGCATCACGCTCGTTCCGCAGAGCGACGCGGGTATCAACCCGCAATGGCGGGGCGCTCAGGTCGGGCTTTCGGGTGTGTTGATGGCGGTAGTGGTCATGCTGCTGCTGATCGCCTGTGTGAACGTGGCAAACCTCTTTCTCGCCCGGGCGAGCCAGCGCGCGCGGGAGATGGCGGTGCGGCTCAGCCTCGGTGCCGGCCGCCGGCAGCTCGTTCGACAGCTGCTCACCGAAAGCGTCCTGTTCGCGCTCATCGCCGGCGCGGCGGGGCTCCTGCTCGCACGCGCGGTCATCGGCGCGCTCAACGGCGTCCACCTGCCGATCGACATCCCGCTCACCCTCGACCTGCGCCTCAGTGCGCCGGTCCTCGGATTCACGCTGGGCCTGTCGCTCATCACCGGCCTGGTGTTCGGACTCGTGCCCGCGCTCCAGGCCACATCGTCCTCGCTCGTGCCCGCTCTCAAGGGCGAAGCGCCAGCCGGCGGGTCGCGCTCGCGTGCCAGCCGTGTTCTCGTCGTCGCGCAGATGTCGCTGTCTCTCGTGCTGCTCGTCGCAGCGGGGCTCTTCCTGCGCAACCTCCAGACGGCGACGCAGATCGACACCGGGTTCGACTCCGAGGGTCTTCTTCTCGCCACCGTCGATCCCGGCCTTCAGGGCTACGATCGGACTCGCGCCGAGACGTTCTACGCGACTCTCGCCAGTCGGTTGAGCTCGCTCCCCGGCGTGCGTGCCGTCGGGTTCGCCGAGATGGTGCCGCTCGGAATCGGGAGTCAGCAGCGAGGGGTGGAGATTCCCGGCTACACGCCGGCTCCGCAGGAGAACATGAGCATCGACTACAACATCATCGGCCCGGGTTACTTCGAGGCAATGGGGATTCTGCTGCGGCGCGGCCGTGGGTTCACCGCTCGCGACGACGCCGAGGCCGCGCGCGCGATCGTGATCAACGAGCGGTTCGCCGAGCGGTTCTGGCCGGGCGAGGATGCGCTGGGCCGCACTGTCCGCGTCGGCGCCCGCGATCATGCCGTGATCGGGATAACGCCTACGGGCAAGTACCGGAGCCTCGGCGAGCCGCCGCGGCCTTACTACTATCTGGCCCAGGCGCAGTTCTGGAACTTCGAGATGACGATGCACCTGCGCACGGCGGGCGACCCGTCCGCACTCGTGCCGGCGGTGCGGGCCGAGGTGCGCGTACTCGATCCCGATCTCCCGCTCACCGATGTGCGGACGATGACGGACTTTCTGGGGATCGCGCTGCTTCCGGCGAGGCTGGCGGGGACGGTGCTCGCCGTGTTCGGCCTTCTCGGCCTGGTCCTCGCGGCCGTGGGCATGTACGGCGTGATGGCTTATGGCGTGGCGCAGCGGACGCACGAGATCGGGATACGCATCGCCATCGGCGCGGCCGGCCGGCAGGTCGTCAGGTTGGTGATGCGGCAGGGACTGACGCTCGTCGCCATCGGCGCGGCACTCGGGCTCGCCGGTGCACTCGGCGCCTGGCGCGTAGTGCGCGGACTGCTCTATGGCCCGAGCGGACCCGATCTGGTGACGTTCGTCGGCGTGCCGGTACTGCTAATCGCGGTGGCGGCGTTCGCCATCTGGATTCCGGCGCGCCGGGCGGCGATGATCGATCCGATGGTGGCCCTTCGTTCGGAGTGACGAGACCGATGCCGCTCTCCCTCATGCTCGCTGCCGCCGCGCTGCTCCAGGCTCCCCTCAGCGGCCACGTGCTCTGTGAGCGCGGCATCTCGCCGCTGCGCTTTCCCGACGAGGCCGCGCGTCTTCGCGTCGAGGCCGCCGCCACCCCCGCAACGGCCGCGACGCACTTCGCCCAGGGCTGCCTCGCCTTCGGCGAGCAGAAGTGGGACCTGGCCACCGCCGCGTTCGAGCGCGCGGTGAAGGTGATGCCGGGCAACGCAGCGCATCACCTCTGGCTCGGCCGCGCCTACGCCGAGCAGGCGACGCGCGCCAACAGGCTGCGGCAGGCCACGCTCGCCGGGCGGATCCGCAACGCGTTCACTCGTGCCGTCGAGCTCGACCCCGATTATCTGGATGCGCGGGCGGCGCTCGCCCAGTTCTACGTCCAGGCGCCCGGCATCATGGGCGGGAGCGCGACCAGGGCCGACGAGCAGGTCGAGGAGATCCGCCGTCGCAACGCATACCTCGGCGGGCTCCAGGCGGCGAACCTCGCCCAGCGGCGAGCACGCCCCGATGAGGCGGAACGCGAGCTCCGGTCGCTCATCTCGACGTACCCGGACAGCCTGGCGCCGTATTCCAGCCTCGTGAACACGTACGTGCGGGCGCAACGTTACGACGATGCCATGACGATCGCCGATCGGTTCCGGCGTGCGAGTCCGGATGTAATGATCGGGCACTACATCGTCGGCCGGATCGCCGCCGAGGGCGGCATCGAGCTCGACCGCGGCGTCAGGGCGGTGGAGCAGTATCTCACGCATACGCCGCTGGAGAACGAGCCGTCGATCGCACACGCACATTGGCGGCTCGGGATGATCCGCGAGAAGCAGGGCGATCGCGCGGCGGCCCGCGCCGCCTACGAGGAGTCGCTGCGGCTCAACCCGGAGATCACCGGAGCGAAGGAGGGGCTCGAGCGCGTCAGGTAGCGTGCCGAGAGAGGCCAGTCGGAGAGGAGAGGTCAAGCCCCGCGATCAGCGCTTCCGCACGGCATGATCGATCCGATGGTGGCCCCTCGAGCGGAGTGAGCCCCATATTGGAGTTGCAGCCGGCGCAGCTTTCCTCCTTCTTCCTCGTCGAGGCTCCCATGCGTGCCGCTCATCTCTTCCTCCTGTTCCCCGCCCTGACCATTCTAGCCTGCGAGTCTGGAGACCGGCCGCTACAGGACGCCGCCGTCGGCGGTGCTCCGGATGAGGCCGCCGTTCGAGGCGAAATCGACCGGACGAACCGCAGGCTCTCCGACCTGGTTTCGCGCGCGGCGTTCGACAGCATCGCCGACCTGTACACCGCCGACGCCGTGGTCATGCCCCAGAACATGCCTGAGGTGACCGGGCTCGATTCGATCCGCGCGTTCTGGGTGTCGTCGGCCCGTGAGCTCGGGATTTCCAGTCTCGAGCTGGAGACCACCGATGTCGAGGTGGCCGGCGACCTGGCCGTGGAGACGGGGCACTACACGCTGGCCATGCAGCCGCAGGGCGGCGCCGCCGTGACCGACAGCGGCAAATACATCGTCGTCTGGAAGCGCCAGCCGGACGGCAGCTGGAAGCTGCATCGCGACATCTTCAACTCGAGCATGCCGGCACCGCAGGGCTGAGCGCCCGGACGTTTCCGGCGGACGGCGGAATCACCGCATCGCCGCGGTCCCGATCGAGCATGACGTGTCCCCGTGGGGTCCGGCGATGCCGGGCTCGCGGGGACATTGCATATTCAGGCCGGGCCGAGACCGGGTTGCCCGCTCGCCGACCCCGCGACCTTCGCCGGAGGTGGATGCCGTGGAACCGATGCGCATACTGATTCTTGGTGCAGCCGGGCGTGACTTCCACAACTTCAACGTCGCCTACCGGGGCGACCGGCGGTATCGCGTAGTCGCCTTCACGGCGCAACAGATCCCGCACATCGCCGAGCGGCGCTATCCGCACGTTCTGGCGGGCGAGGGATACCCGGATGGGATCGAGATCGTCGAGGAAGACCGCCTCGAGTCGCTGATCAAGGAGCGGCGGGTGGACGCGTGCGTGATGGCCTACTCGGACGTGTCGCACGTGGACGTCATGCACCTCGCCAGCCGGGCGAACGCAGCCGGCGCAGACTTTCAGCTCCTCGGCGCGAAGCACACGATGCTGCACGCGCTCGTCCCTGTCGTAGCGGTCTGCGCCTCGCGCACCGGCGCCGGCAAGAGCCAGACGACGCGCGCGATCGTGCGCCTCCTGCGGAGCGCGGGCCGGCGGGTGGTCGTGCTTCGGCACCCGATGCCGTACGGCGACCTCGCCGCCCAGCGCGTGCAGCGCTTCGCGTCGGCCGACGACCTGACGCGCCACCGCGTGACAATCGAGGAACGCGAGGAGTTCGAACCGCACATCGCCGCCGGATCGGTTGTCTACGCCGGAGTGGACTACCAGGCCATCCTCGACGAGGCACAGCAGGAGGCCGACGTGATCGTGTGGGATGGCGGAAACAACGACACGTCGTTCCTCGCCGCCGAGGTCTACATCATGGTGGCCGATCCGCACCGCGCCGGGCACGAGCTCACCTACCACCCGGGCGAAACGAACCTGCGCCTGGCCGATGCGGTTCTGATCAACAAGGTCGATACCGCCGAGGCCGGCGCGGTGGAGCGGGTGCGTCGCAACGTGCGCGTGGCGAACCCGGACGCGGTGATCCTCGAGGCGGCATCGCCACCGACCGCCGATGACACCGCGATCCTGCGCGGCAGGAGAGTGCTTGCGGTCGAGGACGGTCCGACGCTGACCCACGGCGGGATGCGCTACGGCGCAGCCACCCTCGCCGCGCGCGAGGCCGGCGCCGAACTGGTCGACCCGCGCGAGTTCGCGGTCGGTGAGATCGCCCAGACGTTCGAGAGCTACCCGGGAATAGGACCGCTGCTGCCGGCGATGGGCTACGGTGAGCAGCAAGTGCGCGACCTCGAGAGGACGATCGCCCGCTGCGTGACCGAGGGCGGCGTGGAGGCGGTGGCTGTCGGGACGCCGATCGATCTGTCGAAGCTGGTGCACCTGCCGGTGCCGGCCACACGCGTGCGCTACGAGCTCGAGATGCGTGGAAAGGTGGGCCTGGAGGATGTGCTGGGCTCGGTAATGGGCCGCGTTCGAACCTGATTCGGACCGTGACCCGGTGCCGGGCCGCCGACTGTAGTCCTTTCCCCGACACGATTTTCGCCGCTCTCCCCGACAGCCCAACGAGTGATCAGCGACGACATTGCGAGTGCCAACCCTCAGGAAAGGAGTCTCGATGCGCAAGTCGATCATGGTTCCACTCGATGGGTCGCCGTTCGCCGAGCACGCGATCCGCAATGCGATCGGCGTCGCGCGTCGCCTCGACCAGCCGCTCGAGCTCGTAATGGCTTGGGAGCCAAAGGACATTCGCACGGAGATGGAGCGGCGGCCGATCAGCGACCCGGGACCGCCGGGCCCGGAGCGCCGCTATCTGAACCAGGTGATCGAGCGCCTCGGACCGTCGGTGAATGCGCGGGCGCGCGTCGTTCGCGGGGCGGCCGGCGACGCGCTGGTGCGGCACGTTGCCGAGTGCGGCGCCTCGCTCATCGTCATGACCACGCGCGGCAACGGCGGCGTCGCGCGCGCAATCCTCGGGAGCGTCGCCGACCGCGTAGTTCGTGACGCGCCGGTGCCGGTGCTTCTCATCAAGCCCCCGCCCACCGAGGCCCAGCTGGGCGCCGAGCGCCGCTTCAAGCGCGTGATCATCGCGCTCGACGGATCCGAGATGAGCGAGGAAGCGGTCGAGCCCGCGATCGCGGTCGCCGGCACCGACGGTGTCACCTACCACCTGGTTCGGGTGATCAGCGGCGAGGCCGATGTGCCTCCGGACCTCGGGCACCAGGCGACCTCGCCCGACGCGAACGAGCCCGTCGCCACGAACTGGCCACCTCGGGCGCAGCTGGAGCGGGTGGCAAAGCGGCTTCGGGCGCGGGGAATCGACGTATCGACCCGCGTGCTGATCGAGCGCGATGTGGCGGCAGCGATCACCGGTTTCGCCTACGAGATCCAGGCGCGCCTGATTTCGATGACCACCCGTGCCCGCCGCGGCACCTCGCGCGCCATGCTCGGCAGCGTGGCCGACACGATCATGCGTGAAGCGCAGTGCCCGGTGCTGCTGTACTATCCGGTTCCTGGCGCGCCGGCAGGGATCGCCGAGCGTGTGCACAACACGGAGGTTGCGACTTCGAAGTGAGCGGAACGCACTGGCGAAGTGAACGGTGGTCAGTCGTCGGCGGAAAGTTCACTTCGCCTTCGCAGTCCCTTGCCGTCACCACGCCCTTCGAGCATAGTACTCTGACCCTCCGGAGTGCGCCAGCCGCCCTCCGTCCCTCGTCATCACCAGAAAGGAAAGAGCCATGGCGGTCACCTTGCGAGTCAACGGGAGGTCCGTCACTGTGGACGTTCCCGCGGACATGCCCCTTCTCTGGGTCCTGCGCGACGTCCTCGACCTCAAGGGGACGAAGTTCGGCTGCGGCGTGGCCCAGTGCGGCGCGTGCACGGTACACGTGAACGGCGCCGCAACGCGGTCGTGCGTGCTCCCGGCCACCGCGGCGCAGGGCGCCGACGTGGTCACGATCGAGGGACTTTCCGGCGATGGGTCGCACCCGCTGCAGCGTGCGTGGCAGGAGCTCGACGTCGCGCAGTGCGGCTACTGCCAGGCCGGGCAACTCATGTCCGCGGCTGCGCTGCTCGCGCGCACTCCGCGCCCGAGCGACGCCGACATCGATGCGGCAATGAACGGCAATCTCTGCCGGTGCGCCACGTACCTGCGCATCCGCCAGGGGATCCATCGCGCGGCGGCGATCGCCGCCGACGGCGCCGGTGCCGGTGCCGGTGCGCGCAACGGCCGCTCCGGCGACTCAAACCTGTAAGGAGGCGACATGGACACCACAGTGCAGGTCTCCCGTCGCCGGTTCCTCCACGTTTCCGCCATCGTCGGCGGCGGCCTCGTGTTCGGCTTCCGGATCGGATCCCCGGAGTCGCTCGCCGCGGCCGACCTGCTGGGCGGTACCACGACCGCCGACTTCGTGCCGAATGCGTTCATCCGCATGATGCCCGATGGCATCGTCACGATCATGGCGCAGAATCCGGAGATCGGGCAGGGCGTGAAGACCATGCTCCCGATGATCATCGCCGACGAGCTCGACGTGGACTGGAAGGACGTGCGTGTCGAGCAGGCGCCGCTCGACACGACGAAGTACACGGGGCAGTTCGCCGGCGGGAGCAACGCGACGCCGAGCCACTGGATGCCGATGAGACGCGCCGGCGCGGCTGCCCGCTCGATGCTCGTCGCGGCGGCTGCCCAGCAGTGGAACGTACCCGTCTCCCAGTGCACGACCGCATCGGGCGTCGTGCACCACCGCGCGTCGAACCGCCGGCTGCCCTACCGCGACCTGCTCGACCGCGCGGCTACGATACCCGCGCCCGACCCGGCGACGGTGCCGCTCAAGGATCCGGGTGAATTCAGAATCATCGGCACGCGAGTGCCGAACGTGGACAACCCGGCGATCGTCACTGGGAAGCCGCTGTTCGGGATCGATCTCACGATGCCGGGGATGCTGCACGCGGTGTTCGAGAAGTGCCCGGTGTTCGGCGGCAAGGTGGCGAGCGCAAACCTCGACGAGGTGCGCGCGCAGCCGGGCGTGCGGCATGCCTTCGTGGTCGAGGGCGGTACGGCGCTCAACGGGCTGCTCGGCGGCGTGGCGATCGTCGCTGACACCTGGTGGGCGGCGCGCACCGCACGCCAGCGGCTCCGCGTGACGTGGGACGAGGGTCCGACGGTCCAGCAGAGCAGCGCCGGATTCGCGTCACAGGCGGAGGCGCTTTCCCGCCAGGCGCCGCAGCGCACGCTGCGCGGCGACGGTGACGTCGCCGCCGCGCTCGGTGGCGCGGCGAACGTCGTGGAGGCGGCGTATCACTATCCATTTCTCGCCCACGCGCCCCTCGAGCCGCAGAACTGCACCGCGCACTACCGCGATGGCAAGCTGGAGATCTGGGCACCGTCGCAAACTCCCCAGAGCGGCCGGCAGCTCGTGGCTCGGACGCTGGAGATGGACGAGTCGGACATCACGATCAACCTGATGCGCATGGGCGGCGGCTTCGGCCGCCGGCTGTACAACGACTACATGGTCGAGGTGGCGTGGATCGCGAAACAGATCGGCGTTCCCGTCAAGCTGGTGTGGACGCGCGAGGATGACATGCAGCACGACTTCTACCGCCCCGCCGGCTGGCACTACCTGAGGGGCGGAGTCGATGCCGCGGGACGGATCGTCGGATGGCAGAACCACTTCGTCTCGTTCGGCGAAGGCGACCGGTTCGCGTCGAGCGCCGCCATCTCGCCGAGCGAGTTCCCCGCCCGCTTCCTTGCCAACTTCTCGCTCGGGGCTTCGGTGATGTCGTTCGGCGTTCCAACCGGCGCGCTTCGAGCGCCCGGCAGCAACGGCATCGCCTTCGTCACCCAGTCGTTCATCGACGAGCTGGCGCACTCGGCAGGCAAGGACCCCGTGCAGTTCCGCCTCGACCTGCTGGGCGGCGCGCAGGAAGGCGCGGCGTTCAACGCCGATCGCATGCGTGGCGTGCTCGAGCTGGTCGCCGAGAGGTCGGGGTGGGGACGGCAACGGCATCCGCGCGGCACCGGGATGGGGGTGGCGTTCCATTTCAGCCACCGCGGCTACTTCGCCGAGGTCGCCCAGGTGACGGTCTCTCCCGACGGTGCGCTGAAGATCGACAAGGTGTGGGTCGCCGGCGACGTCGGCCGGCAGATCATCAACCCGCTCAACGCCGAGCACAACGTGCAAGGTGGCGTGCTCGATGGGATCGCCGAGGCACTGTCGCAGGAGATCACGATCGAGCGCGGCCGGACGGTGCAGAGCAACTTCCACGACTTCCGGCTGATGCGGATGACCGAGGCGATGCCGGTGGAGGTGCACTTCCGGATCACCGACTTCGACCCGACGGGGCTCGGCGAGCCGGCGCTCCCGCCGGCGATCCCGGCGGTGACGAACGCGATCTTCGCCGCCACGGGGAAGCGGATCAGGACCCTGCCGATATCGAAGACGGATCTGAGCTGGAGCTGAGCATCTAACGAATGAAGAGAGGGCCGCGGGCGACCGCGGCCTTCTTCTTTTTGATTCTTCGGGAATTTTCGGGAGCTCGTCGGCTGCGTCGCAACGTCCATGAAAAGAAAGTCAACCGCGGTGGACGCAGGGACGCAGAGGACAACCGGGAGGCGTCGCCCACCGCTCCCATGACGCGGTCTCGCCCCCGGGTCAGCGAATGTGAAGCCCGGCAACAAATCTCGGAAGCGGGCAGCCAAGGGTCGAATCCCGGGAAATGGGCCGCTCGGCCGCAAGCTTATGGCCCATGTTCATAACTCTGTGGACAATGTTCATAACTTTGAACCACTCGCCACAGATTCGGCCTCGATCCGCTCATAATAGGCGCCCCGCCGCTGTCCGCGAACTAACAGCTGACCTCGCTTAACCAGCCGGTCGAGCGCCGTTCGAGCCTCCCGCGACCCGACCCTGCACAGCTCGGCTGCCTGTGCGCGCGTTATCCGGCCGTGTGAATCCACGAACTTCAGTATCAGCTGCTCCTTCTCGATCGCCTCTGTCCCCCTGAACCCGACGCCCGCGGGCGAGACCCCCAAGGCGCGGCTGGCGAGGGCTGAAAGGCGGTAGACGCGTTCCCGGCGGTCGTGTCTCGGCTCCAACAGGCCAGTTTCCACCAGCCGTTCCAGGACCGCCCGCGCCGCCTCCTCGGGCCGCTGTATCAGCAGCGCCGCCGCCGCGATCTCGATCTGCCGCTCCCGCTCGATCGCGTTGAGGACCAGCATCTCGTCGAGTGTCACCCGGCGGCGGGGCGTATCGTGCTCGAGGATCAGACGGGCCAGCGCAACGTTGGCGGGGCCACCGGGAAGCGCAACCTGTACCGTGCCGCCGGTGCTCCGGGAGTAATCCGGAACTCGGCGGCCGTAGCGAAGCTGACCCTCGTAGATCGCATCGATCCCCCGTCCAGTGCGCTCCACCAGACCGATACGCTTGAATGCATCGGCGAGCACCGGATTGCGCGGCCGCGGCGCCGTCACCAGCAGGTTTCCGACGTTGACCTCGTCGGGAAACCCACCGGGACTGGCGATTTCGATTTCGTCATCGCGCCACAGCACGTGCACCGCTCCCAATCGGGTGTAGTCGCGGTGCACGAACGCGTTGTGCAGCGCCTCGCGGAAGCCGCCAGGGCTGTAATCGGGGATGCCGGCCCGCACCGTGCCGATCTCGATCTCCTCCTCCTCGTTGCGCGCATCGAATCTCGTCGCCATCTCCTCGGCCGCGCGCACGAGCGGCCAGCGCGCAAACTCGTTCACCGTGACGCGGCTGCCGCGCAGCACCTGAAACGCCAATTCGTGGGTGGGGACGAACCGGCGCAGGGCTTCCTCCCGACCCAGCAGCAGAAGGCCGGCGACGCGCAGGCGCTGGACGCGACTCTCTCCCTCTCCGACCTCGCCAAGGCCGAGCGCGCGCACGATCTCGGCGTCGGCGAGCGCGAGCAGCGAGGCATCGGCGCGGCCCGGATTGCGCAGGATGGTGCGGCGCAGACGCTCGATCTCGATCGGGTCGAGGTCCTCCCACCTCGCCTCGGGAACGACCAGCGAGGAGTGGTCGAGCGCGCCGCGAGTGGCCTCGCGCGACTGCATCTCGTGGGCGAGAAACGGGAGGCACCGCGCGCGCCCGTGCGCATCGAAGGCGCGGCGCCTGTAGACGCCGCCGCTGGTGGAGGTGACCGGCCGGCCGTCGGGGATGGTGATGGCGAGTACGGCGAGACCATCGAGCACTGTGACGGCGCACTCGACCGGACAGCTCGGTACAGTTCGGTTGGCGATCAGGGCTTCGATGCGCCGAGCGTCGGTGTACTCCCCGTGTCGCGGCCGCGCGCCGCTGATCCGCCCGTCGTCCTCGACGCCGACCAGGATCGTGCCGCCTCGTCCGTTGGCCAGGCAGACGACGGCCTCGACCAGGGCCTCGTCGCTGACGAGGTTCGATTCCTCACTCGCGAACTCGATGTCGAACCGCTCGCCGGACTGCACCAGGCGGCGGAGCTCGTCATCGGTGAGCATCGGGTTGGCGAGGCTGAGGGTGGCGAACGGGACAAACCGGCTTGCGCCCGGAAAGTACGGCGCCGGTAGGAAGGGTCAAGCCACCGGTCGCCGTGGCGGCGAATCGGCGAGCGGGGCGCTCGACCCGGATCTCGCCGGCCAGCGACCGAAGTCGCATCTTGCGGATTGGAAGTCTTCGCTGCGGGGCAAGGATGATCGACGACGCGGCACGCGAACGAGAACACGACCGGAGCCGGACTCCCTGGTGGACCCCTCACCCGGTCGTGCTCGAGATCAACACCTGGGTCTGGCTCGGCGAGATCGCCGAACGCGACGGACGCACGGTCAGGCTTGGCGACGTGCCGCCGCGCGACTGGGACTATCTGGCGGCCTGGGGGCTCGACGCTGTGTGGCTGATGGGAGTCTGGGAGCGCAGCCCGCTCGGCCGGCAGATCACCCTCGCCGACCCCGTCGTCATGGACGAGCTTCGCCGCGCACTGCCGGGGCTCACGAGCGACGACGTGGCCGGCTCGCCGTACTCGATCCGTCGGTACGAGGTCGATGCGCGACTCGGCGGGCGAGCCGGGCTTGCGGCGGCGCGCGCGGCACTGGCCGCGCGTGGCATCGCGCTGATTCTCGACTTCGTCCCCAACCACGTCGCTCCCGATCATCCGTGGGTCGCCGAGTCGCCGTCGTTCTTCATCCACGGCAACGCGATCGATCTGGCGCGAGCGCCGGACGAGTTCATCGCGCTGGGCGGCGTCGTTCTCGCCCGCGGACGGGATCCGTGGTTTCAGCCGTGGAAGGACACGGTGCAGCTCAATGCCTTCGATCCCGGACTGCGCGCCGCCGCACGGGCGACGTTGCTCGACATCGCCACGCAGTGCGATGGCGTGCGCTGCGACATGGCGATGCTCGTGCTCAGCGACGTATTCGGGCGAACGTGGGCCGGGCGCGCCGGATCGCCGCCGGCGGCGGAATTCTGGACGGAAATGATCGACCCCGTGCGCGGCGCCCGGCCGGACTTCCGATTCATTGCCGAAGCCTATTGGGAGCGCGAGTGGGCCCTCCAACGCCTCGACTTCGACTGGTGCTACGACAAGGGACTCTACGACCGGCTGGTGACCGGCGACGCCGAGTCCGTGGTTCGGGATCTGCGCACCGAGCACGAGCGCGGCATGCGGCTGGTCCGGTTCATCGAGAATCACGACGAACCGCGCGCCGCCGCAATGCTCCCCGCGGGCCGGCATCGGGCCGCCACGGTGATCGCCGGAATGCAGAGCGGCATGCGGCTCTTCCACGAAGGCCAGTTCGAGGGACGCCGGGTCAGGATCCCGGTGCAGCTCGCCCGGCGCCCGGCGGAGCAGCCTGACGAACAGATCCTCCTGTTCCATCGGCGGCTGCTCGCGACGCTCCGCTCGCGGCCGCTGCACGAGGGCGAATGGCGTCTGTGCGAGACCGCCGCGTGGGAGGACCACATCGCGCATCGTCATCTGGTCGCCTGGTCGTGGCGCGTCGACGCGGAGTGGATGCTCATCGTCGTCAACTACTCCGACGCGGCCGCACTCGGCCGGGTGTACCTGCCCTGGGCGGAGATCGGCGGGCGCGGGTGGACCCTCATCGACACGCTGGGCGATGCGCCGTGGGACCGTGACGGTTTGGTGGTACGTGACGACGGACTGCTCGTGGAGCTGCCCCCGTGGGGCATGCACTGCTTCACGGCCACGGCGGTGCCGGCAGCGACCGGAGCTCGTCCCGCTTGACGGATCCGGGCGAGCACCGTACTCTACTCGTCCCATGCAACGCGCCAGCAGCCTCCTCCTTAGCGGCGCCCTCGGCCTACTCTTCGGTCGCGGGCTTTCGTGCGTGGGCGGGGGAGGCGAAGCCGAGTAACGCGGCGCTACGCTGTGAGCGGCCCCTCCCACGCAACAGTGGGAGGGGCCGCTTTCGCCTGGGCCGATCTCCCGCCGAGGTGGAAGCCGCTCCGGCCAGCACGGCGCGACTCGTCCGTCGCAGCATCACTCGAAAACGTCGCGAGCACACTCATGACCACGTTTCCACGCCGACCACCACACGACCCTTCCTCGGCACCCGCCAGTCCACCGGAGCATCGATCCCCTCCCGCGACCGAGCATCACGATGATCGCCCGCGCAGCGGGCCGACGCCGCAAGTGACGTCGGCGATCTCCCAGGCGGACGGTGCGCCGTGAACGAGGCCGGACCGGCGGGCTCGACTGCGACGACGGATCGCGTCCGCATCTTCGACACCACGCTCCGCGACGGCGAGCAGGCCCCGGGATGCACGATGTCCCTCTCCGAGAAGCTGGAAGTTGCGCGCCAACTCGCCCGGCTCGGTGTCGATGTGATCGAAGCGGGATTCCCAGCCACGTCATCCGGCGAGGCCGACGCCGTCCGGGCCATCGCCGAGGCCGTCGGGAGCGCGGAGGGACCCGTCATTTGCGGGCTCGCCCGCGCGTCGATGTCGGACATCGAAGTGTGTGCCGCGGCGGTGGCGCCGGCTGCGAGGCGGCGTATCCATACCTTCATGGCGACCAGCGACCTCCATCTCAGCCACAAGCTCCGGATTTCGCGCGCCGAGGTGCTGCGGCGTGTACCGGAGTCGGTCGCATTCGCGCGGACGCTGGCCGATGATGTCGAGTTCTCACCCGAGGACGCGACCCGTTCCGATCCGGCGTTTCTGTGCGAGGTTCTGCACGCGGCGCTCGAGGCGGGCACGACGACACTCAACATCCCCGACACCGTCGGCTACGCGACGCCCGACGAGTACCGCGCCCTCATCGCGCGCGTGGTCGTAGTAGCCGCCTGGGTGCCGGGGACGATCGTTTCGACGCACTGCCACGACGACCTCGGGCTCGCCGTGGCCAACTCGCTCGCCGGCGTGCGCGCGGGCGCGCGCCAGGTGGAATGCACGGTGAACGGGATCGGAGAGCGGGCCGGCAACGCCTCGCTCGAGGAGATCGCGATGGCGCTCGACACGCGCGCGTCGCTGTTCGGCACCCGGACCGGCCTCGACACACGCGAGCTGTCGCGGGCCTCGCGTATCGTCGCGGCCTGCACCGGCGTGCACATGCCACCGAACAAGGCGATCGTCGGCGCGAACGCGTTCGCTCACGAGGCGGGGATTCATCAGGATGGCATGCTCAAGCATCGCCAGACCTACGAGATCATGACTCCTGAATCCGTCGGCGCCGACGGCACGCGCCTCGTGCTCGGCAGGCATTCCGGCCGGCGGGCGCTCCAGCAGCGGCTCGGCGGGATGGGCTACGACCTCGGCGACGAGGCTCTGCGCGCGGTGTTCGCGCGGTTCAAGGAGCTCGCCGACCGCAAGAAGGTGATCGACGACCGCGATCTGGCGGCGATCGTCGCCGGAGAGGTGGAAGGTCTGCACGCGCCCTACGAGCTGGTGCACCTTCAGGCCGCCTGCGGAACGCATGCCATTCCCACGGCCACGGTCCGGCTGCGCAGTCACGACGGCGTGATCCACACCGCGTCGGCGACCGGCACGGGATCGGTGGATGCGGCGTGCCGCGCAGTCAACGTGATCGCCGGAGAGCTCGGCGAGCTCTGCGACGTCACCGTGCGCGCGGCGACCGAAGGGATCGACGCGGTCGGCGAGGTGCGCGCCGGCGTGCGCGACTACCATTCGCGTCGCGTCTTCACCGGACACGGCGTCCACACGGATCTCGTGGTGGCGGCGTGCCAGGCGTACGTGGGCGCTCTCAACTGGCTGCTCGCGGCGCGGGCGGCGACGAACGGTGGCGGATCGGCGGAGGCGGCTGCGGCATCGCCGGCGCCGGCCCACCGCACCGGTGACGCCGGCGCCCTCGTGGAGAGCGTCGCATGAGCGACGCACGCACCGCGCGCGGCCGCCGCGGTGCCGGCGTGCTCGCCTTCCCCGCTCCAGCCAGTCGTGGGGTGCGCACACTGTTCGAGAAGGTGTGGGACGCCCACGAGGTGCGCGCGGCGACGGAGGCGACCCCGGCCATCCTCTACGTGGACCTGCACCTCGTGCACGAGGTGACGTCGGCTCAGGCATTCGCCGAGCTGCGCGAACGGGGCCTGGCCGTTCGCCGCCCGGACCGCACGGTTGCGACGATGGACCATGCCACACCGACCGATCCGCGGCCGGCTCCGGCTGCCGTCGGGACGCGGCGTGGCGGCGAAGACGACGCGCGACCGGGACGATCCGGGCTGCCGCTGCTCGCAGTCGTGGATGAGGCGGCTCGGGCACAGCTCGACCAGCTGGCTAGCAACTGCGCGGCTGCCGGGATACCACTGTTCGCGCTCGGCGACGACAGGCAGGGAATCGTCCACGTGATCGGGCCGGAGCTCGGCCTCACGCATCCGGGCGCGACGGTGGTGTGCGGCGACAGCCACACGAGCACCCACGGCGCGTTCGGCGCGCTCGCGTTCGGAATCGGGACGTCGCAGGTCGCGCACGTGCTGGCGACGCAGTGCGTGCTCCAGTCGCGGCCCAGGACGATGCGAATCCGCATCGACGGCGCGCTCCAGCACGGCGTCACCGCCAAGGACGTCATCCTGTTCGTCATTGCCCGGATCGGGGTCGGCGGTGCCACAGGACACGTGATCGAGTACGCTGGCTCGGCGATCGAGGCGATGTCGATGGAATCACGAATGACCGTCTGCAACATGTCGATCGAGGCCGGCGCCCGGGCCGGGATGATCGCGCCCGATGACACGACCATCGAGTACATCGCCGCCCGTCCGTACTCGCCGCGCGGGCGCGACTGGGACGAGGCCGTCCAGCGGTGGTCCGCGCTGCACACCGACGATGGTGCTCCGTTCGACACCGAGCTGACAATCGACGCCGGCGGAATCACGCCCATGATCACCTACGGGACGAATCCCGGAATGGGTGTGTCGATCACGGGCGCGGTCCCGGACCCGGCGCGACTGGACGTCGCGGCCGACCGCGACAGCACGGCGCGGGCGCTACGCTACATGGGGCTCACTCCGGGGCAGGTGTTGCTCGGCACACCGATCGACGTCGTGTTCATCGGCAGCTGCACCAACTCGCGACTTTCCGATCTGCGCGCCGCGGCGGCCATGCTGCGCGGCCGCCGGGTGGCGGACGGGGTCCGAATGCTCGTCGTCCCCGGCTCGCAGCAGGTGAAGCGCGCCGCCGAGGCCGAGCTGCTGGACGAAGTCTTCCGCGCGGCCGGAGCGGAGTGGCGGGAATCCGGATGCTCGATGTGCATCGCGATGAACGGCGACGAGCTGCGGCCTGGCCAGCTCGCGGTCTCGACGAGCAATCGCAACTTCGAGGGTCGGCAGGGCGCGCTCGGACGCACGCTGCTGGCCAGCCCGCTGACCGCCGCCGCCGCCGCGATCACCGGATGTGTCACCGATCCGCGCACCCTTCTCGCCGCGGGAGCGACGTGATGCTGATCCGCCCCTGGACGCCTGTTGCCTCCCAATGGATCGTGATTCCCCGGGATGACATCGACACCGATCAGATCATCCCCGCACGCTTCCTGACGACGACGCGGCGCGATGGCCTCGGCACGCACGCTTTCCACGACTGGCGATACCGTGCCGACGGCTCGACCGATCCGGCCTTTCCTCTCAACCGGCCGGAGGCGCGAGGGGCACGGATTCTTGTGGCCGGACACAACTTCGGCTGCGGTTCGTCGCGAGAGCATGCCGTGTGGGCGTTGCTCGGCGCTGGCATCGGCGCCGTCGTGAGCACCGGGTTCGCCGACATCTTCCGCGGGAACGCGCTGGGCAACGGACTGCTTCCGGTCCAGGTCGCCAGCACGGTGGTGGAGTCACTGATGAACCCGGCCAGGTTCGCGCCGGACGCATTGCTGGCAATCGATCTGGAGACGCAGGCGCTGACGCTGCCCGACGGATCTTCGGTGCGGTTTCCGGTTCCGCCGTTCGCGCGGCACTGCCTGCTGAATGGAGTGGACGAGCTGGAGTTTCTGCTGGGTGCAGAGGGTGACATCGACGCGTTCGAGCTCGCTCGTGTTCCACCAGGCTCATTATCCGCGCGTTGAGGCGGGCCTTGCGCGATTTCGACCCAGTGCTATCTTGCCGGACAATGACCAGCCGTCTCGCATCCGCCACCGTCTTCTTTTTTTACTTCGGCTTTCCGGGCCCCGGGAGCTGGAGACGCGCGCGTGCAGGTGACTGAGTAGGCTCACGCAGATACGCTCTCTCGAAGCTCCCGGATGACTCCGGGGGCCTTTTTTTGTTGGGTTGTCCGCGAATTCCGGCAGTCCAGGTCAGTTCCTCCTGGGCGCGGTGGGAGGTTCACCCTCCGGATCACGATAGCCGACCCTCCCCGAAAATCCACCAGTGCTTCTGCCCGTCGTCCCCTCACCCGATTCGAGCTAGCGATGCAGTCCCCCCACCCGCTCGCCTCGCACCACCCGGACACGAATCCCGACCGCACCATAGTGCGCGCCGGTGGCGCCATCCTCGGCGCCGAATCGATCGCCGTGATCGCCGGTCCCTGCTCCGTCGAGGGACGCGAGATGCTGCTTGCGACGGCGCGCGCCGTGGGATCGGCCGGAGCCGTGATGCTCCGAGGCGGAGCGTACAAGCCGCGCACGTCGCCGTACGCGTTTCAGGGAATGGGCGAGCTGGCGCTCGAGCTGCTCGCCGAGGTCCGGGCGATCACCGGGCTGCCGGTGGTCACCGAAGTGCTGGATCCCCGACAGGTGGAGCTGGTGGCTGCGCGTGTCGACATGCTTCAGGTTGGCGCGCGCAACATGCAGAACTTCGCGCTGCTCTCCGAGGTCGGCCGCGGGCGCGTGCCGGTGCTCCTCAAGCGCGGACCGTCGGCCACGGTGAGCGAGCTGCTGCACGCTGCCGAGTACATCCTCGCCGAGGGGAACACGCAGGTGGTCCTCTGCGAGCGGGGCATACGCACGTTCGAGACGGCCACGCGCAACACGCTCGATGTCGCCGCGATTCCGGTGCTCAAGGCGGCGACGCACCTGCCGGTGTTCGTCGATCCAAGCCATGCCGGCGGGAAGGCGGCGCTCGTACTGCCCCTGGCCGCGGCGGCGATCGCGGCCGGAGCCGACGGACTGATCGTCGAGGTACATCCGGCGCCGGCGAGTGCGATGTCCGACGGCGAACAGTCGCTGACGCCCGACTCGTTTGCGGCGATGATGCGCGTGCTAGCCCCGATCGCCGAGGCCTGCGGGCGGTCGCTCCTTTCACCGAGCGCTACGACGGACGGCCCGCGCGCGGTGAACTGCGCATGAGCGCCCTGTCGATCGAGCCTGCGTATCCGCGCGTGGCCTTTCAGGGCGAGCCCGGCGCCTTCGGCGAGGCAGCGGTGATGCGGCACTGGAGCGGGCGGGCCGAGGCCGTGCCCGGACGTACCTTCGCCGACGCGCTGGCGCTCGTCTGCGCCGGACACGCCGATTACGCGGTAATCCCGACCTGGAATTCGGCGATCGGCGAGCTGCTCGTTCCGCGGCTGGCGCTGGCACTCTATGCCGCGCGTACGCGCGCGCTCGACGAAGTACACGTTCCGGTGCGTCAGTGTCTGCTGGCGCTGCCTGGCGCCACGCTGGACGACATTCGCGTCGCCGGCAGTCATCCGGCGGCGCTGGCACAGTGCACGCGCTTCTTCGCCGCGCGCCCACGGATCGCGCCTCGCGAGGCGTTCGACACCGCCGGCGCGGCGCGCGAGCTCGCGCTGCTCGCCACGAGCATCGACCGCGCCTGCGTGGCGACGGGGGCGATACCCTGGTACGATGCAGTCACCCGCGAGGCGCACGAGCTGGCGGTGGTCGCCTCAGCGCCGGCGGCGGAACGCTACGGGCTGGCACTTCTCGTCGAGGGCATCCAGGACGACCCGGCGAACACGACGCGGTTCGTCGTCGTGCGGGCTCGGGAAAGCCGATGGTGAAGGGTGTTGCGCAGACGCATCACCACGGCCGGCCGCGACCGCCGTCAGGAGTCGGGACCCGCGCCGCAATCCTTCGGGCCGAAGTCCGGCGGCCCAATTCCGCGGCCAGGTGGTTCAAGATTGACACCACTTCCCGTCCCTGCAATACTCTGGTCCCGCACCGTGTGGACCGGTAGTTCCGGTCGGTCCACGGACAACCGGGAGCGGGCAGCGAGCCGCGGGCAGCGGAGCTCGGCACGAGGAGAGCATCGCGCATGCAGATGTTCCTCGATGATCCAGTATTCACCGTCGACGATCAGCCACATACCTGGGCGGACGTCGTGCACGCCGCGACCCTCCGCGGCGACTGGGACGCGCTCGAGAGCCTGGTTCGCGAGGAGCTCGCCTGCCTTGCGCACGCCGCCGCTGCCGGCGACGCCGTCGACCGCGACGCCGTCGATGAAGCGGCCAGGCGATTCCGCTACGATCGCGACCTGATCACCGCCGCCGAAACGGAGCGCTGGCTGGAGCAGTGGGGACTCACACCGGCTGGATGGATGGCCTGGGTTCGACGGTCCGTCGCCCGCAGCCTCTACACCTCCGAGCTGGCCGCGCTGGTCTCGCGTCACCCTGTCGCGCAGGCGGCGATCGACCAGGTCGTGCTCGTCGACGCTGTCTGCCACGGCCAGCTGGCGCGTTTCGCGCGGACGCTGGCCGAGCGCGCCGCGGCGGCGGCCGCGCTTGCCGCTGCACCGGATGACACGGCTGTGGACGGTGCCGCGACCGATCCCGGCACCGGCGAGCGCGATGCAGCGCCGGTGGACTCCGGGCGGCGCGCGATTCCCGGACTCCGCAGCGACCCCGGCCGGCTCGCCACGCTCCGTGAGCTGGATCGCGCTCACGCGCGATTCCTCGAGCGGGTGCGATCAACCGCCGCGCTCGGCGCGATCGTCTCGGCGCATCGGCTCGACTGGATCCGACTCACCTGCCGAGTGCTCGAGTTCAGCGACGAGCCGGCGGCGCTCGAAGCCGCTCTTTGCGTGCGCGACGATGGCGAGCCGGTCGAGCGGGTGGCCGACCTCGCACACGCCCCGTTGCGGCAGGTTCGCTTCCATCTCGATGAGGTGGACGGGGCCCTGCGCCATCGCATGTTCAGCGCGGGGCCCGGCGAGTTGGTCGGCCCTGTCGCGGAGAACGGCGGATTCAGGCTCTACGAGATCGTGGGGAAGGAGGTACCAGAGGAAAACGACGCATTGGTTCGCGCGCGCGCGACGGACGTGGCCCTGCGCCGCGCGGTCGCGGTCGAGCTCGAGCGGAGAGTCCGGTGGCTGAGCCCATCGTACGCAACGGCCTGACGGGCGCGTTCGGCGCACCCGCCGGCGCCGCCGGGCTCGATGGTGCGCGCCCGGCTTCGCGGGCGCTGCTCGAGGAGCTGCCGATGCTCCGGCTCCTTCCGCCCGATGTGCGCTCGCTGGTGATGGAGAGCTTCGTGCCGGCGACCTATGAATTCGGCGACACCATCGTGCGCAGCGGGGAGCCGGCCGATGCGCTCTACGTGCTCGTCGCCGGCCGCGCGCGCATTCTCCACGTCGCCGACACCGGCGAGGAGATCTCGCTTGGCGCGCTCCGACCTGGCGACGTCTTCGGCGAGACGGCGCTGCTCGAGCGGAGCGCGCGCACGGCGACGGTGCGCGCGAGCAGCGACGTCGAGGTGCTGCGCCTCGACCGCACCGTCTTCGACGCGCTCGTCCGCAGCCGCCCCGAAATCCGGGACTGGCTCGACCTGCAGACGCGACACCGTCACCTGCACAACTTCCTCCGCCGGTTCACCGCGTTCGCCCGCCTGCCAACGGCCGCACTCCGGCTCATGGTCACCGAGCTCGAGCGAGTCTCCGTGGAGCCGGGAACGGTCGTCATTCGCCAGGGCGATCCGCCCGGCGGCATGTACGTGGTCGAGGAGGGTCACCTGCGAACCTCGGTCGAGGACGACGGCCACCGGCGCTACCTCGCCTACCTGCGCACGGGTGACTTCTTCGGCGAGTTGTCACTGTTCGCCGACGCCCCGCGCTCGGCCACGGTGGAGGCGGTCGCTCCCTGCACGCTGCTCCAGCTCACAGCGGACACGTACCAGCGGCTGCTCGCGCAGTATCCCGAGTTCCGCGAGCGGATCGCCGAGCGCGTGCGGCAGTACGACTACCGTCACACGGCGAGAGTGCCGATCGACTTTGCCGATGAGCTGCTCCCGGCGGACACCTCGGTATTCGAGAAGGTCGGGCCCGATCAGGTCGAGTACACGATCGAGATGCCGGTGGCGGGCGATCGCGGAAAGCGTATCCGCGACGACGAGGGTGTCGCGGGGGATGGCAAGGGTCCCGATGCGCCGCCGCCCCAGCCCTTCGCGACTGCCGACGGCAAGTTCGTGCGGCGAGCGAAGCGGATCAGGCGCTTCCGGCACGTTCGGCAGATCGACGAGATGGACTGCGGCGCCGCGGCACTGGCGATGGTCTGCCAGCACTTCGGCCGAACGACCAGTCTCGCCCGCATCCGGCAGCTCGTGCACACGAGCATCGACGGAACGAGCATGCGTGCCATCACCCGCGCCGGCTCCGAGCTCGGGCTGGCAGCGCGCGCGGTCAAGGCGTCGCCGATTCACCTCGGCCAGATGCCGCTCCCCGCCATTGCCCACTGGCAGGGGAACCACTGGGTGGTGCTCTACGACACCGGTCCGACGCACGTCAAGATCGCCGATCCGGCGGCGGGGCTCCGCCGCCTGCCGCGCGCCGAGTTCGAGGCGAAGTGGTCCGGTTACGCGGCGCTGTTCGACCACGCGCTGGACGTGCCGCTCCCGCCTGCGCGGCCGGCACCGCGCACCTGGATGTTCCCGCTTCTCCGTCCACACGCGCGGCTGGCGTTGCAGGCCACGGCGCTGGCGCTGATCGTCAGCGCACTTACGATGGTCCTCCCGATCTTCACCCAGGTGGTGGTGGATCGCGTCCTCGTGGACCAGGACGTCGGACTTCTGCGAGTGATGATCGGCGCCATGCTGGCTGTCATGCTGTTCATGGCGGCGGCGCTGCTCGTGCAGCGCTACCTGCTCAGCTTCATCGCCGTGCGCATCGACTCGGCCGCGCTCGATTTCCTGACGCGCCGGCTGCTGTCGCTGCCGATGAGCTATTTCAACACACGGCGCACCGGCGACATCCAGCGGCGCCTGGCCGGGTTGCGTCAGGTTCGCATCTTCTTCGTCGAGCACGGCGTGGTCGCTCTGACGTCGGTCGCGCAGCTCTCGGCGGCGCTGTTGCTGATGACCATCTACAGCGCGACGCTGACCCTCGTGTTCCTGGCCGTGGTCCCGATCTACGTTCTTCTGATGCGCTTCTCGGCGGCGAAGTTGCGGCCGATGTATGACGCGCTCGAGGAAGCCGACGGCCGCTACCACTCGCACCAGATCGACGCCATCAAGGGGATCGAGACGGTCAAGGCAATGGGGGCCGAGGGAGCGTTCCGCGAAATCATGCTCGCGCAGTTCAACAGCGTCGCACGCCGCCGATTCAGGGCCGATTTCACGGCGATGTCGTACGATGGCTCGATCGGAGTCGTCACCTTTCTCTCCGTCGTTCTGTTCCTGTGGGCGGGAGCGCACCAGGTCATGCAGGGGCAGATGACGATAGGTGCGCTGGTCGCCTTCAATTCCCTGGTCGCGATCGCCAACGCCCCGATCGTCCTTCTTCTCAGGTTGTGGGACAACGTGCAGATCGCCCGCGTCCTCTTGTCGCGGCTCGACGATGTGCTCGAGCAGGAGCCCGAGCAGGGCACCGACCGCTCGCGACTGCACGCCGTGCGAACACTGGAGGGGCGGATCACCCTGCGCGGTGTCGGCTTCCGCTACGGCGGTCCCGAGTCGCCGCGGATCCTCGAGGGGATCACCGTCGACATCGCTCCGAATACACGTGTCGCGATCGTCGGCCGCAGCGGATCGGGAAAGACTACGCTGATCAAGCTCCTTTCCGGGCTGGTCGAGCCGACGGACGGAACCATCCTCTACGACTCGGTGGACCTGCGGACGCTCAACTACCGCGACCTCCGGCGCAACATCGGCTTCGTGCTCCAGGAGAATCATCTCTTCGACGACACCATCGCGCGAAACATTGCCTTCGGCGATGCCGAGCCCGACATGGACGCGGTGCTGTGGGCGGCGCGGGCGGCCAACGCGCACGAGTTCATCGACCGGCTGCCGCTCGGCTACGAAACGCGTATCGGCGAGTCGGGACTCGGCCTCTCCGGCGGGCAGCGGCAGCGGATCGCGATTGCCCGCGCGCTCTACCACCGACCGCCGGTGCTGATGTTTGACGAGGCCACCAGCGCGCTCGACACCGAGTCGGAACGCGCCGTCAAGGAGAACATGGACCGGCTGCTGGAGGGGCGGACGTCGTTCATCATCGCTCACCGGCTGAGCACCGTGCGCGGCGCCGACCTGATCCTCGTGCTCGAGCAGGGACGGCTGGCCGAACAGGGCACGCACGACCAGCTCATGCAGCGGCAGGGGCTGTATTTCTATCTCGTCAGCCAGCAGCTGGAGCTCTGATGCCCGATCCGATCGACCCTCCCCCGTTCTTCGATGCCGAGCCGCCGCACTGGGCGGCGCGTGGACTCGCCTACGCGCTGATCGCGCTGTTCGCCGCGGCGGCGCTGTTCTCCGTCGCGGTCCAGGTGCCCGAGAGCGTGTCCGGACGGTTCACGCTGGTGCCGGTCAGCGGCACCGATCCGATCCGCGCGTCGCGCCGCGGGATGCTGGTCGAGGTGCGCGTACCGGAAGGAGAGACCGTGGGTGAGGGCGACACCCTGTTCGTGCTCAGCTCGGAGCCGTTCGGCGACCGGTTCGCCGAGCTGGGTTCGCTCCGTGCGCAGGTCGACGGCGCTTCGCGCGGCGCGGCGAACCTGCGCAGCCAGTTCGAGAGCCAGCGCCGCGCGGACGAGGAGGAGGCGCGGCGGCTCGCGGCCCGCGCCGACTACCTGGCGCGTACCTCGGATCTCCAGCGACGGCAGCTCGCGCTCGCCCGCGAGCTCGCCGAGCGGCACCGTGAAGGAGTGGCCGGCGGGTCGGTGAGCACCGGCGAGTACACCGCGCGGCAGCTCGACGCCGACCGCCTGGCGGTCGAGCTCGAGCTCGCCGAAAGCGAACACGCCGAGTCGGCCGCGGCGGCCGAGAAGCTGCGGCACGAGTCGGCGGCCCGCGCGGCGCAGCACCGCGAGGCGCTTCGGAGGTTGGAAAGTGGCGCCGAGGAGGCTCGGATCCGCATCGCCGCGCTCGAACGCGAGCTCGCCACGAGCGCGCGGGGCGAGTTGACGGTCGTGGCGCGCTGCGCCGGAACGGTGCTCCGTCTGCGCGTGGGTGCGGCCGGCGCGGTCGTGCAGGAGGGCGACGTGCTTGGCGAGCTCGCCTGCGCTGGAGAGCAGCTGCTCGGCGAGCTGACCGTGGCTCAGGCCGGGCTCGCACGACTTCGCCCGGGACAGTCGGTGAAGCTCCTCTACGATGCCTTCCCCTACCAGCGCTACGGCGTGCGTCACGGGACCATTCGCTGGGTCGGCCCGCCGGGCATGGGCGCGGCGGAGCACGGCGCCGCTCCCGCCTTCCGCGCGCTGGTCGACCTCGCCGATTCCGCGGTGCGCGTGCGCGGCGAGACGCGGGTGCTGATGCCGGGAATGAGCGGCACGGGGAGCGTGATCGTCGGCCGCAGAACGCTGGTCAGCTACGCCTTCGAGCCGATCCGCCAGCTTCGCGAGAGCTTCGCCGAGCCGCCGTCATGACCAGCATCGCCGAGACCTGGGCGCGACTTACCCTCGCCGACTTCGACAGCGCGGACGCGCCGATGCGCGCCTGCCTCGATCTCGCCCGTGTCGCCGCCCAGACCGATCTGCCGGTGCTGATACTCGGCGAATCGGGAACGGGCAAGACGCTCCTCGCACGGGCGATCCACAACTCATCCCGACGTGCCGGCGCATCATTCGTGGCGTTCAACGCCGCCGCGCTCAGCGACACGCTGCTCGACAGCCAGCTGTTCGGGCATGATCGCGGCGCGTTCACTGGCGCGGTGCGCGCGATGAAGGGCAAGTTCGAGCTCGCCGACGGAGGGACGCTGTTCATCGACGAGATCGCCGACATGACCGCCGCCGCGCAGGCGAAGATCCTGCGCGCCGTGGAGTGCGGCGAGTTCGAGCGCCTCGGCTCCGAGATGATCCGCACGGCCGACGTCCGGCTCATCTCGGCCACCCATCTGCCGCTTCAGCGCTACATCGAGGCCGCGCATTTCCGGAAGGATCTCTTCTACCGGATCAGCGGCATCACCGTGGCGATACCGGCTCTGCGCGAGCGCCCGAACGATCTGCGGGCGCTGGTGGCAAGGGAGATCGCGGCAGCCAGCGAGGCCGATGGGAAGAAGATCATTGGCCTCGACCGTCGCGCGGCTGAGAGGCTGCTTGCCCATCACTGGCCCGGCAACCTGCGCGAGCTGAAGCGCGTGATCCATTCCGCGGTGGCGATGAGCACTGGCGCCGTCATCACGGCCGACGCGATCCTGCTCGAGGGAGTGAGGGGCCGCACGGCGACCGACGCGCCCATCCACGCTCCGCCGCAGCGCGACGGAGATACCTCATCTCGCCCGACATCCCTCGATGAGGACCTCACGCTCCGAGCGGTGGAGCTGCGACACGTGCATCGCGTGCTCGAGCTGATGCACGGCAACAAGCGGCGCGCCGCCCGCGCCCTCGGACTCTCGCGCACCACGCTCGACCGCAAGCTCGGCGAGATGGCTTCCCCTGGTCGCGAATCGAGACCGTAGTACCGAAGCGAAGCCGTGCCGTTGTCCAGATCTGCGACTCCGTGGCTGCGGCACCGGAATGCGATCGCACGCAACTCGCTGTCGTTTTTCGGCTTGCGCGATGATCGCCAGTGGTACGACGGTTGCCAATGGGTGCGGCGGCGGCGATCTCGAGGATGAGCGCCGCGCACATCCTCCGGAGTCCGCGGACGTGAGCGAGCGCGATCGGCAACAGACGCCTGAGGGGCGGACGCCGCGCCAGGCGGATCACGGGCGCGAGGACGCCGGGAACGGGGAGGAGGAGGTCATCCTCCTCGAGGATCTCGCGCCGAAAGCAGATGTGAAGGGCGGCGGCAGGGTATTCGGCGAGGACGTGCCGAGGCGCGAGCGATGACCAGGCGCCAGCCGCCGCAAAGTCGTGGAGTCGCCGTACCGTGTGTCGGATCCAGTCACCACCATGGAGGGAGCGATGGAAAAGAACCCGCAGCGGAGCGAGACCCGCAAGGACGAGCCCGAGATCCGTGACCTCGAGGCGAAGGAGACCACGGAGAGTGAGCAGGACCAGGTGAAGGGCGGCCGGAAGAAGCTCAGCGTCGACAGCGCCGATGCGACGTTCGACGTCCAGAGCGGCGACGCGCTCGCGGAATGAACTCGTCGCCAGGCCACCGGCCCCCCCGGTGAGCCGGGTTCCGCGACCGCCGTCCCGCTCGCCGAGCGGGACGGCGGTCGCCGTTCGTACCCTCTCGGCTACGCTCGGACGCTCTTTTCAGGATTGCCCGCGGAAGGTAGGTTGGCGGAGAAACGTCCGGGAGCGAGCAGTGACCGAGATCCCCGCGGTGCTCAGGTCGGCGGTGGCCGAACGCTATGCGATCGAGCGCGAGCTCGGACGCGGCGGCATGGCGACGGTCTATCTCGCGCACGACCTCAAGCACGAGCGGCCGGTCGCGCTCAAGGTATTGCGCCGCGACGTGGCGATGGCCATGGGCGCCGAGCGGTTCCTCCGCGAGATCAAGTTCATCGCCCGGCTCCAGCATCCACACATCCTGCCGCTGTACGACTCCGGCGACGCCGACGGCACGCTGTACTACGTGATGCCGTGGGTCGAGGGCGAATCGCTGCGCGACCGGCTGTCCCGCGAGGGACCACTCCCGTTCGACGTCGCGCGGCGCATCGCCATCGACATCGGGGACGCACTCACCTACGCCCACGCGCAGAACGTGGTGCACCGGGACATAAAGCCCGAGAACATCCTGCTGTCCCAGTCGCGCGCTCTCGTCGCCGACTTCGGGATCGCCCGGGCGATCGTGCGCGCCGCCGGCACCGACACGCTGACGCAGGTGGGTTACTCGCTCGGCACGCCCGCTTACATGAGCCCCGAGCAGGCGGCAGGCGAGACGGAGATCGACGGCCGCACCGACATCTACTCGCTCGGCTGCGTTTTCTACGAGATGCTCGCCGGCACGCCCGCGTTCGCCGGGCCGACGACGCAGGCCGTGCTCCGTATGAAGATGCTCGGCGACCCGCCGACGCTCCGGGTCGTGCGACCTGACGTACCCGCGCCGGCAGTCGCCGCCGTCGAGCGCGCACTCGCCCGCGCCCCGGACGACCGGTTTGCGACGGGCAGTGCGTTCGTCGAAGCGCTCGAGGGACCCCGAGCAGCCGCGGCTACCGGACCGGCGGCCTCGAAGCGGGCACGGACACCGACCGAGATCGCCACCGACGAAACGTTGATCCTGGCCACCGGTGAGCACCACCAGCCGGGCCGCGCCCGCCTGCTGGTCGCCGGTATCGCGATCGTCGCCATCCTCGCCGCGACCGCCGCACTCATCTACCTGCGCTAGCGGCCGCGCCTCGACGACTACACGGCGTCGGACAACGAGGTGAAGTTGAAGTCCCGCACCTTGACCGGCGGCATCACCACCGCGCCACCGGCCTCCGTTCCCGCCAACCGCACGGGCGTGCCGACCGCCTCGAGGTTGTTGAGCATGAACAGCGGACTCTCGTTGAACCTCATGTTCTTGACCGCGCGGGTGACGCGGCCGTTCTCGATCAGGAACGTCCCGTCGCGCGTCAGACCCGTATAGAGGATGGTCCGCGGATCCACCTCGCGCAGGTACCAGAGCCGCGTCACCAGCACTCCGCGCGGCGTGCCCGCGATCATCTCCTCGATCGACATCGTTTCACCCGATCCGCTGACGATGACCGACGTCGGCGCCCCCGTGGGCTCCTTTCCCTGCTTCTGCGCCCAGAACCGTGAATAGTAGAGGTTCTCCAGCACGCCATCCCTGACCAGCACCTGCCGGCCCAGCGGCAGCCCGTCGCCGTCGAACGGCTGGGCGAGCACGCGTGGATCGAACGGATCGGCGACGATCGAGATCCGCGAGTCGACGATCTTCTCGCCGAGCCGGTTGCCGCCCCCCTGTTTCGCGAACGCGCTACGTCCCTCGTCGGCCGCGCGCGCGGCGGCGTAGAAGCCGAGGAGCTGCACGAGGTCACCGACGGCCTGCGGCTCGAGGATCACCGTGTAGCGTCCCGGCTCGATCGCCTGCGGACTTCGCGAACGGCGCGCCTTGTCGATGGCCCGCGCGCTGACCGCGCCGAAATCCACCTGCCGCCAGTCGGGGTGTTCGGACCCGGCCCACCCCGAGCCGGTGCCGTCGGTCGTCCGCGCGGTAACCGTGTAGTTGGCGCTGGTCCCGCGATGATACGCGAACAGACCGGCGCTGTTGCCGAGCGCCGAGATGCTGGCATCGGTGGCGAGGAACCCGGCGACGTGCATGTCCTCCGTCGCCCGCGCCGGATCGAGCGCGGTGCGGGCCACCATCGCGCGCTCGGCCGCGCCGGCATCCGCCGTCGCTCCGAAGTACGCCGGCACCTCGCGGAACGGCTGCTGAGCGAGCGGCGGCATCGCCTCCGGGTTGTCCGGCGCCAGCCGTGCCAGCGCCTCCGACTGCTCCACGGTTCGACGCAGCGCCTCGTCGGAATCGTCGTTGGTCACGACGACCGCGCTCTTCGGTCCGAACGAGCTCTGTACGGCGACCTGGAGGTTGGTGATCGCGCCCGAGGTGGACATCTGATTGGCGGCGAAGCGCACGTTGGCGCCGTATCCGCCGGTGACCGACACCTGCACGGCGTCCGCCTTGGACATCCCGATGACGCGCTGGATCAGCGCCTGCGCCTGATCGCGGGTGAGCACCGCGCCGTCGGGAACCGTCTCCAGCAGTCTCTTGGGGGCGCTCACGCGGTCCTCCCCGTGTTGATGACGTTGATGCCGCGAAAGCGCGCCGGGACGGAACCGTGGCTCACCGCGTTGATCTGCCCGGGCTGCCCCTTGCCGTCGAAGAAGCTCCCGCCGAGCTCGTAGCTCCGGCTGCCTCCGATCGTGTCCATCGCGTTCCAGAACTCGGGCGTCCGCATCTGATAGGCGACGTCCTTGAGCAGGCCGGCGATCTTCCCGCCTCTGATCTCGTAGAACAGCTGTCCGCCGAACTGCGCGTTGTAGCGCTGCTGGTCGATCGAGAACGAGCCATCGCCGACGATCGCGATCCCGCGATCCGTGGCGGCGATGAGGTCATCCCAGCCGATGTCCTGCTCCCCCGGCAGGAGCGAGACGTTGGGCATCCGCTGGAACTGTACGCTCGACCACGAGTCGGCGAACGCGCAACCGTGCGAGCGCACCGGCTGACCCTGCGACTCGTACCACCCGCGGAGCCAGTTCGCCTGCTCGCGAGTGGTCTGATAGTCGTTGAACACCCCGTTCTTCACGATCAGGAAGTCGTCGGGACGCACGCCGTCGTCGTCGTAGCCGATCGTCGACAGCGCCCCCTCCTGCGACCGGTCGCCCTGCACGTTCATGAACTCCGGCCCGTAGCGGAACCTGCCGAGGTACTCGTCCGGTGGCGCGATGAAGCTCGTGCCGGCATAGTTGGCCTCGTACCCCATGGCCCGGTCCAGCTCCGTCGGATGCCCGATCGACTCGTGGATCGTGAGCCAGAGGTTGCTCGGGTGGAGCACGAGGTCGTAGCGCCCGACCTCGACCGGCCTGGCCGAGAGCTTCTGCGCGGCCTCCTCACCCCACTGCCTGGCCTTGCCGACGATGTCCTGGGCCACGATGTACTCGTAGCCGCGGCCGGCCGGCGCGACCACGTTCCCGCGATTCTGGAAGTCGGAAAAGTCCGGCGCCACGGCGGTGAACTGCATCGGCAGCCAGCTCTGAATCACCGTCTGCGCAATGGTCGAGCCCTCCGTGCTGGCGTAGTTGCGCTCCTCCTTCCGGAAGAACATCGCGCTGAACACGAACCGCACGTTGGTGGCTTTCATTCCCTCCGCGTTCGCGGCGAGCAGGAGCTCGGCCTTCTGTTCGATCGGTATGGTCCACGGATCGACGGTGAACGCGCTCTGCCACCGCACGTCGCGCTGAGGCGGCGCGGGAGTGAGCTCGATTGGGCGATCGCGGGCCGCGCGGTTGGCTTTCGCTATGGCAACGGCCTCGCGGGCCGCACCCGCCACGGCGTCCGCCGTCAGCGTGCGGGTGGCAGCGAACCCCCATGTGCCATCGACGAGCGCTCGAACCCCGCATCCGATCGAGTCGGTATCGATGACGTTGACGATCTGCTGCTCGCGCGTCTGGACGAAGTTCTGCCGATATCGCCCGATGCGGGCGTCGGCCCAGCTGGCGCCGGCGCTGGTCGCGGCCCCGAGTGCGTCCGCCAGCAGCTCGCGGATGTCGGCTTCGGATGGGACCTCTACCGGCGGCGCGGACATGATACCCTGCGCGGACCCTGACGGGAGCGCGCCGAACGGTCCGAAAGCGCCGTCGAGGGCGATCGCGCCCAGGGCAAGGCCCGAATGCTTGAGGAAGTCGCGGCGATGAGCCATGGGGCGGGAACGTGGAATGTGGAGGCGACGCGGGTCCGGGGACGCACCGACGGACGACGACCTGGCGGCGCCGGCTCGGCGGCGAACCGCCCTCAACGATGACACGGCGGAGGGTCCGGAATCCAGCGTCGAGGGGCCAAGCGGCCGTACGACGGGTTGGAACCGGAGGTTTCGAGGACCCGACGACGACGACGGGCGCCGGCCGCTGGCCGACGCCCGCTCCCGCACCCGTCGCGCGTCGCCGCGCCCGGATCGTCAGATCGCGCCCGCTTCCACGAACTCCTCCGCCGGCACGGTCGTCGACTCCTTCAGGAGGTCGAGCACCACACGGCCGGTTACCTTCCCCTGCCGCAACCGGTCGAAGACCTCGTTGATCGACGACAATGGCAGCGCCTCCTTCTCGATCTCGATCCCGCCATCGGCGGCCATCTGGAGAGCCTCCTGAAGATCCATGCGAGTCCCGACGATCGAGCCCCGCACCGTGAGCCGCCTGAGCACGATGTCGAATATCGGCGCCGGGAACTCGCCCGGCGGAAGCCCGACCAGCACGCAAGTCCCGCCACGCCTCAGCATCCCGACGGCCTGGGAGAATGCGATCGGCGACACGGCGGTGACCAGTGCGCCGTGCGCGCCGCCGATCATTTCCTGCACCACCTGCGCCGGGTCCTGCTTCTTCGCGTTGATCGTCAGCGTCGCGCCGAACCGCTCCGCCAGCGACAGCTTCTCGTCGGCGACGTCCACGGCGGCGACCTTGAATCCCATTGCTCTCGCGTACTGGATCGCTACGTGGCCGAGCCCGCCGACGCCGGACACCACCACCCACTGCCCGGGCCGCGCATCGGTCTCCTTCAGCCCCTTGTACGTCGTGACGCCGGCGCAGAGAATCGGCGCCGCGGTGGAAAACTCCATGTCCTCCGGAAGCCGGCCGACGTATCTGGCATCGGCGAGCACGTAGTCAGCGAAACAGCCATTGACCGAGTAGCCGGTATTCGACTGGCCGGTGCACAACGTCTCCCAGCCGGTGAGGCAGAACTCACAGGTGCCGCAGGCACTGTGCAGCCACGGAACGCCCACGCGGTCACCGATCCGCAGCCCGGTGACGCTGGGGCCGAGTTGCACGACGTACCCGGCGCCCTCGTGGCCCGGAATGAACGGCAGCGTGGGCTTCACGGGCCAGTCGCCGTCGGCGGCGTGCAGGTCGGTATGGCAGACGCCACTGGCGACCACCCGGATCAGCACCTGGTGCGGTCCGGGTACGGGAATCGGGACTTCCTCGATCGATAGCGGCTGGCCGAACTCGCGGACGACTGCCGCGCGCATTATTCTCGTCGACATGGGTCACCTCGGTGGTGGGCTGACCCTGAACATCGCGTCCCCGCGCCCTGCCCGAAGTCGGCGTCGTTCCCCGGCAATGTGCGGGAATCGGGAAGGCCGGGGTCGGGGGAAGGGAGGGGAGAGGATAGGGGATGGGGGATAGGGAGCCTGGCTTGCTGCCGGTGGCACCGCGGCGCGAGCGGCGGATCGGAATAGCGTGACGACCGCGCCTGTTACGGCCTTAACATCGTCCGACCCTGGAGCGTCCCACCAGGCGCAAATACCCTTCCGCACCCGTGCACGACGAGGCGACAATGGCCGACTCCCACCACCCCGATGACGCCCGCCGCCGGTTTCTGCGCGGGCTGGCGCTGGCGCCGCTGGTGCTCGCGACGCCGACCATTTTCCTCGCCCGCGATGTTGGGCTCGCCGAGGCCATGTCGCTTCCTCCGACTCCGGCCTGCGGGGACGACGACGACGACGACCCGACGCCGCCGCAGATCGAAGGACCGTTCTTCAAGCCTCGTTCGCCGCGGCGGACCTCGCTGGTCGAGCCGCCCGTCGCCGGCGCGGCTCTGGCGGTCACCGGCCGGGTGCTCGACACCGATTGCCGCCCGATCGCCAACGCCCTGCTCGACGTATGGCAGTGCGATGCGGCAGGGCACTACGACAACGCCGGGTTCACGCTCCGCGGGCACCAGTTCACCGACCACGCGGGACGTTACCGGCTCGAGACGATCGTGCCAGGCCTTTACCCGGGGCGGACGCGGCACATACACATCAAGGTGCAGGCAGCCAACCGGCCGGCGCTGACGACGCAGCTCTACTTCGCCGGCGAGCCGGGGAACCGGCGCGATCGAATCTTCGATCCGCGGCTCACGCTCCGCGGAATCGAAGGCGATCGGGGCGGGGCGGCGACGTTCGACTTCGTGCTCGATCTGCGGTGATTGGGCCGTGGAGGCGCGGCCGCCGCCGCGTCACGCCTCCTTGAGCACGGCGGCCGGACTGACGCGGGTCGCGCGCCATGCCGGGACGAGGCAGGCGACGACCGCGACGCTGCCGAGCAGCACGACGACCAGCGTGAAGACGACCGGATCGAGCGCACCGACGCCGTGGAGCATCCCGACGATGAGGCGCGTGCCGGCCGCGCTGGTCGCCAGCCCTGCCGCGACCCCGATCGCGACCAGCGTCAGCCCCTGTCGCAGGACGAGCATGAACACGCCGCCTGCGCTGCTGCCGAGCGCCATGCGGATGCCGATCTCGGCGCGACGCTGGGCGACGCTGTAGGCGAGCATTCCGTAGAGCCCGACCGCGGCCAGGAGCAGCGCGATGCCGGCGAAGCCGACGAGGAGCACGCTGCGCGCCCGCTCGGTCAGCAGCGACGCCGCCACGCGCTCGTCCATGGTGAGGACGTCGAACATCGGGACCTCCGGATCGGCCTCGGCCACGCGGCTGCGCATCGAGGCGACGAGCGTGACCGGCTCGACCCCCGTGCGCACGACGACGTGGCTCTGACCGGCCACCGACTGGCGATACGGCAGGTACAGCTGCCCGGGCGGCTGCTGGCCGACGAGTCCCGCCGTGCGCACCTCGCGCGCGATACCGACGATGGTGAGCATCGGCATCGCCTCGGGAGGCAGATCGATCTCGTAGACGCCGATGAAGATGCGCCGTCCCAGCGCGTCGCCGGCGGGCCAGTAGCGACGGGCGAGGGATTCGTCGATGATCGTCACCGGCGTCGCGCCGTCGAAATCGCGTTCGTCGAAGTCGCGACCGGCGACGACCGCGATGCGCATGGCGTCGAAGTATCCCGGCGTCACCGAGATGATGGACGGTGCGATCGCCGATTCGCCCGGCTGCCGCAGGTGCCCTTCCGGGGTGACGACGCTGCTGTTGTTGAAATCCCCGAAAGGGATCGAGGATGTGAGGCCGACCGCGGCCACGCCCGGGATGGCCCGGACGCCGTCGAGCACGCGGTCGAAGTACTGCATCCGCACCGTGTCGTTCGGGTAGCGGGCGAACGGAGGAACGATGGCCGCCGTCAGCACACCGTCCCGCGTGAAACCGGGATCGACGGCGCGCACCCGCAGGAAGCTGGCGATGGTGAGCCCGGCACCGATGAGCAGCGTGCAGGCGAGGCCGACCTGGGTGACGACGAGCGCGCCGCGCGCGGTCAGCGCCGCGCGGGACGCGGTCGCCGCACGACCCTCCTCGCGGAACACCGAGGCCAGGTCGTGTCGGCGCAGCCGCAGCGTCGGCACGAGCCCGAACAGCACACCGGCGAGCAATGTCACGCCGAGGGCACCACCGACGACAACCGGGTCGAGCCTCGCTTCGACGCCGCGCGGCAGCCGGTCGAGGCCGAGCACGGCGAACGCCCGCAGCGCTCCCCAGGCCAGGCCGAGTCCGAGCGCGCCGCCGGCGAGCGCCAGCACCACGCTCTCGGTCACGAGCTGCGAGGCCAGCCGGCGCCAGCCGGCTCCGAGCGCGGCCCGCGTCGCCAGCTCGCGCGCCCGCCCCATCGCGCGCACGAGGACCAGGTTGGCGATGTTGACACAGCCGATGAGGAGCACCACGAGAACGCCGGCCTGGAGGAGCAGTAGCGTGCCGCGCACCTCGCGCGTCAGGTCGTCGCGATAACCGCTCGCCACGGCGCGGTATCCGGCCTGCGCCAGCAGCTCGCGGAACTGCGGGTAGCGCTCGTCGTTGCGGCGCGACAGCTCGTCGAGTTGTGTGCGGAGCTGGGCGAGCGACGAGCCGGGTGCGAGCCGCCCCAGCATCTGGAACTGATTGCTGTGCCGCCGCTGCACTTCCAGCATGTCGGGGCTGATGACTATCGGCAGCCATATCCGCGCCTCGTGCGTCGCGAAGCGGAAGTCGCGGGGCATGATGCCGACGATCTCGTGGTCGTTGCCGTTCACCCGGATCGTCCGCCCGAGTACATCGTCGGCGAGCGCGAAGCGCTCCTGCCACAGACCGTGGCTGATCACGGCGACCCGGGGAGCGCCGGGCTGGGCCTCCTCGACTGTGAAAGCGCGCCCCCGTTGCGGCGAGACGCCGAGCGTCGGAAACAGGGACGGGGTGATCCGCATGCCCGGGATGCGTTCGGCGGCACCCGATTCGCTGATCGTGACGCCGCTCTCCTGCCACATGGCCAGAGATGCGAGCGCGGGTACCTCCCGCATACGATCGTCGTAATCGGTAGCTCCGTTGCCCGCGCGAGCCACGCCGGCGTTCGGATAGCTGTTGTACATGGTCACGAGTGCGTCCGGCTCGTGGAACGGCAACGGCTTCACGAGCACGGCGCTGACGACGCCGAAGATGGCCGCGTTCGCGCCGACGCACAGGGCGAACGTCACCACCGCCGCGGCGCTGAACGCTCGGTCGCGGGCGAGCAGCTTGAAGGCGAGTCGCGCGTCCCTGGCGGCGTTCTCGATCACCGGCTTCATCGGCTTCCCCCGTTGTCGTTCACAGGCGTGACTACGGGCCCCGCTTACGTCGGGTTTCGCCATCAGATTTCGCCACCGGAAGGGCGCTCGCGCGAGACCAATTCCCGCCGTTGAGCCCTTGGCAACGGCATCAACGCCCGCGATCGTTGACCAGCGGGGCGCACGGGCGTAGCCTTAGGGCAGCGACGCGTGCGCCCGGCGCACGAAACCGCTCACGAAAGAGGGCCCCGGCGCTCGCGCAGGGCCGCTTTTTTTCGTCTCGAACACGGCACCCGGAGGCTTCGTGCAGGAGAACGACCGCCCTGTCTCCAGCAGCAGCAGCGACTGGCACACTTACGTACAGCACACGGTGAAGCAGCGCACGGCCGTCCAGCGCGAGGTCGGAAGACTTCTCGACGAACTGGCACCGGAGCGCCCACCTGCCCGGCACGACGCGCCGGTGCTGGCGATCAAGCGACATCGGGCCCCCGGGCGGTGCATTCTCCAGGGCGAGTCGCGCGCGGTCAGCGTGTCGTGGTTTCCCGCGCGTCCCGATGCGGACACGCTCGGTGAGGTGGTGGTGACCGAGTGGCGCGGCGAGGTCTCCCTGCCCGGACACACCCGCCGTTCGAACGCCGGCGCGGTAGCCGTGGAGACGACGCTGTTCCGGCCGATGGAAACCAGCGGCGGCACGTGGGAGTGGCGCTCCGAGGGCGGCGCGCCAGCGTACGGGACGGACGCGCTGGCCATGTACTGCCGCGGGCTGGTCGAGTAAGCGGCCGCGGGCCGCGGCGCGAGGGCGAGGTCATCCCATGTGGCGCGGACGACCGGGGGGGTAGCTCGATATGCGTCGCACCGCGGGACCGGCAAGCAGCGTCGGAGGCACCGCCTGACACCTATCCTACGCAGCCGCTCGCGCCGAGTTCCTGGGCCGAACGGGTTCGAGGGCGTGGCAGCGCTGGACTGACCCTCGCTCGCCTTACCGTTCAGCCCGCCTTTGGCTCGGGGCCACTCCGCGCCCTGGCTTCTGCGGCATTCTCGCCCGCCGGTGCCGCCTTCGGGATCCATGCCACGCGCCGTATGCGCCGGCCATCCATCGCCAATACGCGAAAACGGCCGCCGGGCAGCGTGATCTCGTCACCGAGGCGTGGAATCCTTCCCAGCTTCCCGAACACGAACCCACCGACTGTGTCGTAGCGGTCCACCGGAAGCGGCAGCTCGTAGCGCTCGCTGAGCTCGTTGAGCGAGGCGCCTCCCGAGATCCGGACTTCTCCCTCCGCGAGCTCCTCGAACGGCAGCGGTTCCTGCTCGTGCTCGTCCTGAATCTCGCCGACGATCTCCTCGATCAGGTCCTCGAGCGTCGCCAGTCCGGCCGTACCGCCGTACTCGTCGAGCACGATCACCATCCGCAGCCGCTGCCGCCGCATCTCGGTGATCAGCTCATCGACCGGCTTGGTGGACGGAACGAAGTTCGGCTCGCGCATCACCGCGTTGACTTCGCTCACTCCCTCGCGGGCGGCACGCCAGAGGTCGCGCGCCAGCACGATGCCGACGATGTCGTCCAGCGTCTCGCGATACACCGGCAGGCGCAGATGGCCCTCCTCGAGCATCACCTCCTCTACGTTCTCGACCGTGGCACCGACCGGTACGGCCACGATGTCGGTGCGCGGCGTCATGACTTCGCTCACGTGGACCTGATCGAGATTGATGATGTTGCTGACGACGCGCCACTCGTGCTCGTCGATCGTTCCTTCGCGACGGCCAATCTCGGCGAGGATCTCGAGCTCGGCCCGGCTGACGGTGATCGGCGGCTTGCCCCGCGGCGTGATCAGCCGATTGAACGCCGCCAGGGGCACGAGCACCGGCTTGAGGATCACGATCAGGGCGCGCAGCACGTACGCCGCGAACGGCGCCAGCCGCTTCCAGTACGTCGCCCCGATCGTCTTCGGAACGATCTCCGAAAAGATGAGGATCAGAAGCGTCAGCACGGCGGAAAAGAGCGCCAGCCAGCGGTCGCCGAACACGCGCAGCGCGATGGCGCCGCTCAGCGCCGCGCCGACCGTGTGCGCGATCGTGTTGAGGGTGAGGATCGCGGCGATCGGCTCGTCGATCCGCTTCCGCATCGCGGCCAGCAGCCGCCCGGCGCGGTGCCCGCTGTCCCGCAGCATCGCGACGTAGGCGTGCGAGACCGAGAGCAGCACCGCCTCCAGAATCGAGCAGAGGAACGAGACCGCCAGGGCGACGAGGATGACGAGTGCGAGGGTGATCATCGTCGGGATCCGGTAAAACGGAGCGGCGCGGACCTCCCGGTGGCGAATGCCGGCCGCTCGAACGAGAACATCACGGACGCCCGCCGGCGCCCGCCCGCATCAGTACGACATCGGGCGCCGGCAACTCGAGCGTCCAGCCGTGAGCGGCCGCGATCCAGCGAAAGGTCTCCTCGGACCAGAAGAGTACGTGCGTGGGATCGCGCAGGTAGTGCCAGGTCACGAACGCCTCGCGCGCCGGGTAGAACCGCGTCATCACGGCCAGCATGCCGCCCGGGCGCAGCAATCGCGCCAACCTGTCGAATGTCGCCGCTGGCTCGTGAAGATGCTCCACCACCTCCGTGCAGGTGACGAAGTCGTAATCGCGCGCCAGCACCGCGTCGTCGGCGCGGAACACCGGATCCCAGGCGGCGGTCGGAAAGCCGGCCTCGCACATCATCGCCGCCAGCGCGGGTCCCGGGCCGCAGCCGAAGTCGAGTCCTTCGGCGCCGGCGCGGAGTCGCGAGCGCAGCGGAGCCGCCAGTCGATCGAGGAATGCGCGGTAGCGCAGGTCGCCGACGTCGTTCTCGTGCTCGAGATACCGGCGCACCTCCTCGAGAGGCGTCGGCCGCAGGGCCGGCTCGAGATGAACGAGCGCGCACGTCGCGCAGCGATGGTAGGCGCGTCCGTTCGTCCGGGCATACAGGTCGAGCACCGGCGACCCGCAGAGCGGGCACTTCGCCCCCGTCATCGCGCGTCGCCGCACTTCGCGCAGGCCCGCGCCTCCGGGAAGACGATCAGGCGCCCATACGGCATGGCGGCGCCGCACCGTTCGCACCGCCCGTAGGTGCCGGCCTCCATTCGTGCGAGCGCCTCGAGCAGCTCGGCGTGGTGTACCTGCTCGCGGGCGTGCAGGTCCCGCGTCAGATGCTGGTTGGCCAGCGCATCGACGCGCGACAGCCTCCCGACGGCGCTCTGGTCGAGCACCACCGGCCGGGCTGCCTCGCCCGTCGTTCGCATCGAGCGCTCGAGCCGCTTCAGCTCGCGCTCGAGCTCCGCGCGCAGCTCCTCGAGCTGCTCCTCAGTGAGCGCCGGCGCATCGGTCATGCCTCCTAGATGTGCTACCGCTGGAGGTATTGCAAGCCGTCGGCGTCCGTTCGCGCGGCGTCAGTAGGCCTTCAGCCGGCCCAGCGAGCGGTCGAGCGCCCGCTTCAGCTTCTCGGCCGCGCCGGCGACGGCCGCCTGCACTGAGCCCGCCCGATGGCTGACCGCTACCGGCCTCCGTCCCGCCAGACGGACTTCCAGCAGGCACCGCTTGTCGGTCTCACCGCCCTTCTCGCTGTTGACGTCGCTCAGGTGGACCTCGACGCGAGTGACCCGGTCGGCGAACCTGGAAAGCGTGCTCTCGACCGCGGCCTCGACTTCGCGGATCAGCTCCTCGGTCGCTTCGACGCTGCTATCTGTGTTCACCTGGACGTGCATCGGTGGGCCCTTCAGGATGTGAGGGATCGGGGTGCGGTGAGTCGCACCGGGCGATGACGACGCATGAAGCGCCGGTCGATCCATTCCTTGAGCCAGCGCGAAGGGCGCGAGTGGATCGACAGCCCGCGCCACCGGAGAAGCGCGCGCCCGTCGGCCGTGTCGAGAATCGCGAGAAAGCGCGCTTGCGGCTCGTAGCTTCGATTCGTGCCTTCGCCCGTGAGCTCGACGCGAAGATTGTGCGCGAGAACTGGTGCCTCCCGCACCGCATGGACACCCGCCTTCGGCGTGTCGGGGTGACTGCGCAATGTAACACAGTCCCCGGCGCTCCATACCGGCGAACCGTCGGTCGCGCGCAGAGTGTCGTCCACCAGCACGAGCCCATCCCTCGACCGCGGCAGACTAGAACGCCGGATGACGCCCGACGGCGCCGGCCCGGCCATCCATACTGTGAGCACCGAAGGCAGTCGCTCTCCGGAGACGAGCTCGACCGCATCGGCGTGGACCTGCGTCGCTCGCACACCGGTTCGCACCTGCACACCACGCGCCGCGAGCAGCCGCCTGGCGAGGCGACGCACGCCCGGCTCGAACCCGTCGAGAATCTCCGCCTCCGCGTGCGCCAGATGTACTTCGCCGCCGAATGCCGACCCGGCGAGACGCGCGGCGAGAGCGCAGGCGAGCTCCACCCCGCCCACGCCGCCGCCTACCACGCACACAGCCAGCGATCCGTGCGCCCGCGCGATGAGCGCGTCGAGGCGCTGGCGCAGCTGAAGTGCGCGGCCCATCGGGCGCACTGTGCAGGCGTATTCGGCAACTCCCGGCAGCTCGAGCCCCGCCGGTTCGGCGCCGACGTCGAGCGAGCAGACGTCGAACTCGAGTGTGTCGGAAGCGGTCCGGACGATCCTCGCACCGCCATCCACGTCGGTGGCCGCCGCTTCGATGAACCGCGCGCCGGCGGCTTCGGCGAGGGGCGGCAGCTCGAACGCCAGCTCCGCCGCCGTATGCGCTTTCCGGATGTAGCCGGGGACCATCGACGAATAGGCGTGATGCGTGGAGGGCGAGAGCAGCACGATCTCCACACCTCCTGCTGGCCGCTTTGCGAACCGCCGGAGCACCTCCAGGTGCGCGTGCCCGCCACCGACGAGAATCAGGCGTCGCACGATGCACGGGAAAGCGTGCGCTCACGTGAGGTCGCGAGCCAGCGCATATTGGACATCCGACTCCTGATCGACGCATCGACGCACCCGCCGGCCGATTCCCGGTCGACCCAATGAGCCTTCGCACCCTGATCATCTTCGCCCGCTATCCGGAGCGAGGTCGCGTGAAGACGCGACTTGCCGCGGAGTTGGGCGACGACGGCGCCCTGGCGGTCTATCGCGACATCGCCGGCCGGGTGATCGACGTGATGAGCGGTTGCTCGTCGTACCGGACCGTGGTGGCATACACACCCGCGCACCGGGCGGCGGGCATGCGTCGCTGGCTCGGAGCCGGGCCGACGCTTCGCGCGCAGTCGGAGGGCGACCTCGGCGCGCGCATGGCCGAGGCGATCGAGCACGCACTGTCGAAGGGTGCCCGTCGCGTCGTGGTGATCGGCACCGACTGTCCGGACCTCGATCCGCCGGCTGTGGAGCGGGCGTTCCAGTTGCTCGACGAGAGCGACGTGGTGTTCGGCCCGGCACGCGACGGCGGCTACTACCTGATCGGCGTGTCGCGACCTCACGTCGCGCTGTTCACCGGCATCCCGTGGAGCACGCCCGACACCCTCGGTCTGACACTGGAGCGCGCCGTCGCCGCGGGTCTCTCGGTCGCCCTCCTCGATACCCGACGCGACATCGACACGGCCGCGGACTGGCGGGACTGGTGCGCGGAGCGCGAACGCGCGGCCGATGGCGGCGCCTGATCCCGCGCCCATCGACGAAATGTCAGCCCTGTCCACGCTCGTCGGAGCCGATCGTCGAGTGCGGCAGGTAGCGAGCGGCCAGGGCATTGGTCGATGCGCCCAGCCGCCAGGCGATTAGGAGACGCCAGTTGCGCAGCGATCGGGTGAGCGGTCCATCGCGCTCCCACCGGCGCGCAGAGACCGCGATCGACGATCGCAGCAGGCGCACGTTCGTCACGCGGCGCAGCGCGTCGACGAGCGCGACATCCTCCATTACCGGCATGGGATGGTAGCCTCCGGCCGCATCGTAGTCGGCGCGCCCCACGATCAGCCCCTGGTCGCCGTACGGAAGCCGGAACACGCGCGCGCGCAGGTTGGCGCCGAACTCGATCAGCCGATAGCGCCATCCACGGCCGTCGATCCGCAACCGGAAGGCGAACGCGCCACCAGTCGGCGTCCGCGCGATCGACGCCAGCTCCCGGCGTGCAGCCGCGTCGAGCCGCGCATCGGCGTGGAGCACGCACAGCACGGCGGCAGTGGCCTGCCGCACGCCGGCCGCCAGCTGCACGCCACGCCCGCGTGGAGCCGCGACGACGCGCGCGCCGAGCAGCGCCGCCAGCTCCGGAGTGCCGTCCGTGCTGCCGCCGTCGGCGACGATCACCTCGTGCGGCAGGTCGAGCTCTCGAAGATCGCCGAGGATGGCCGCGATGCACTTCCGCTCATCGAGCGCCGGGATGACGACCGAGACGGCGGGGCACCGCACCCGCTCCGGTGCCCGGCCGCCCGCCGGGCATCCATCGCTCCGGGACTCGCTCGCTGTCGTCACGCCACCGCCCCGCCACACGAGCTTCCCGAACCCGCGGTGCACCCGAAGCAGTGCGCGCCGACGGCGATCGCCCGCCCGTCGAGCGCGATGCGCTCGGCCTCGAAGATCGTCCGCGGCACGGCCGAGTCCACCGGCAGCTCGAGCATCTGGTTGAAGTCGCAGTCGTAGAGTGCGCCGTCCCATCCGACGGAGAGCGTGTTGCGGCACATCACGCCGCGCGCCGCAGCCGGATTGAAGGCGTCGACGAGTCGCTTCAGGTACTCCTCCGTCCGGCCGCGCTCCTCGAGGAACTCGAGGAATCGGCTGATCGGCATGTTGGTGATGGTGTAGAGCCGGTCGAATACGATTCCGTATCGGCGCTCGAGCTCCAGCTTCCACCGGCGCTCGAGCGCCCCCTGATCGCCCGGGAGAAAAGTGCCGACGGGGTTCGTGACCAGATCCAGCACGAGACCCGTGCCACGCCCGTAGCCGAGGTCGTTCAGGCGGCACAGCGACTCGATCGACTCGTCGAAGACGCCCTCGCCGCGCTGTGCGTCCGTCTCGCGTCCCTGGAAATAGGGGAGCGACGCGACCACCTCCACCCGGTACCCGGCGAGGAGCGCCGGGATGTCGGCGTAGTTCGGGAGCAGGACGGCGGTGAGATTGCACCGGTGCATCACTCGCGCCCCCGCGAGCGACGCGCGGGCGATGATCTCCCGGAAGTCCGGGTGCAGCTCGGGTGCGCCGCCGGTGATGTCGAGAACCGGTATGCGCACGCTCTCGAGAAAGCCGAGCACTGCCTCGAGCACGGCGCGCGGCATGACCTCGGTCCGGTCGGGGCCGGCATCGACGTGACAATGCCGGCACGTCTGGTTGCACCGCTTGCCGACGTTGATCTGGAGGATCTCGATCCCCGTCGCGCGGAGCGGCCAGAGCGTCGAGTCGGCCAGCGCCCGCTCGAACGTCCGCGGCAGCGGCACCGCGGCGAGCCGCTCCCTCTGCAGCGCGCCATCGGCGAGCTCATCGCCGCGGCGGCGGAGCGTCGGCAGGATTCTCGACATCTACATCCCCAGATCGTCGGCGTGGTTCAGCATCTGCACGCCGTGCACGAGCGAAGCGCCGCCGCGGATCGCCGCCGCCACGTGAACGGCCTCCGTCATCTCGTCCACGTTCGACCCCTGCTCCAGCGTGTCCTTCGCGTATGCATCGATGCAATAGGGACACTGCACCGCGTGCGCCACGGCGAGTGCGATCAGGGACTTCTCGCGCTTCGTCAGCGCGCCCTCGGCGAACACGGCGTTGTACCAGTCGAAGAACTTCTTCGCCAGGTCGGGGCTTCCCCGGGCGATCTCGCCGAACCGTCCGAGATCGGCGGAGTGATAGTAGTGCGCTGAGGAACGGTGCGTCGAGTCCATGACCCTGCCCGGGTGTCGGTGAGAAGCGTGCCTCGCCAGGCTAGCGGCGGGCGAGCCAGTGGGCGATCGCCCGCGCCGTGCCGCCGAAGCGCGATGTGTAGTATGCATCGGCGGCGCGCCGGACGGCATCGGAGTAGGTCGGATACGCGTGGATGACGGTCGCCACGCCGGCGGCGGGGATCCCGCGCCGCATCGCCAGCGCGATCTCGGCGACCAGCGTGCCTGCGCCATGGCCGAGAACGTGGCCTCCCAGAATCCTGCCACGAGCGCCAGTGATGAGTTTGACCATCCCGTAATCCTCGCCATCGGTGATCGCCCGGTCCAGTGTCTCGAACGGCGCGCGCCAGACGCGTACGCCGGTGCCGTATCGCTCCCGCGCCTCCTCCTCCGTGAGACCGACGTGGGCGAGCTCCGGATCGGTGAACGTGACTCACGACACGACGGAATAGTCGGCGCGGGCCGAGAACGGGAACAGCGCATTCCGCAGAACCAGCCCCGCCGTGCCGCCGCCCACGACGATGATATCCGGATCAGCCACGCTCATTCCCGCGTAATCGTTGCACCTCGTCGCGGACACGTCACAAGATGCTCCCAAGCGCGAAGATTGGTGAGCCCCGGGACGCGCGGGAACTCCGCCGCCACGCGGAGGGTCTATGGGCGTGGCGCGACTCTTTCAATGCGCCACGCTTGCCCGCGGTTCCCGACACCCCCGGACCACTCATCCCAGGAGCGACAAGGTTGCAGCTCGATTCATGGACGTTCCAGGCGACGCGCTGGTGCGATCTCAGCGCGGCTCGCGCATGAACGTCCCCGACGACCGAGCAGGCTCGCCGGCCTCATGACCGATCCCGGACTCACGGACTCTTCCGTCACGGCTCGGATCAGCCCAGCGAGAGCTGTGCTCCAGCTCCTCGCGCTCCTGGCGATCGTCGGCGGGGCCGCCCTGGTTGCGCAGCGGTTGGGCCTCTTCGAGCTCGCCGACGGCGACCGGCTCCGCGAGACGCTGGATGCCGTGCGTGAGCTGCGGGCGCTTCCCGCGCTGTTCCTGGTCGTCTACGTGATCGTGGCGTCAGTCGGACTTCCGTCGTCGCCGATGTCTCTCGCCGGCGGCGCGATCTTCGGATTCGCCTTCGGTTCGGTGCTGAACTGGATGGGTGCGTTTCTCGGGGCTCTGGGCGCGTACGCGCTCGGTCGCGCGCTCGGCGCGAACGCGGTGCGGCGAATACTCCGGCGCCACGCCTCCGTTCTCGATACCGTGACTCGCCACGCCGACTTCCTGTCGATTCTCCGGCTGCGGCTGCTTCCGGTGGTGCCGTTCAACGGGCTCAATTACGCGGCCGGGATCGCGCGCGTCCCGGCGCGGACGTTCGCGCTGGCGACGGGACTCGGGATCATTCCCGCCACGCTCATCTTCACCTGGTTCGCCGACGCGCTCGTATCCGGCGTCACCGGGGCGTCGCGCCGGGCTCTCATTCACGTCGCGATAGCCGGCGCCCTGCTGATCGCCATCTCCTTCGCTCCGGCGCTCGTGCGGAGGATGCAGCAGCGGCGATCGAGGCGATCAAGGGGTCAGAGTCGTTGAACTCCGTTCAACGACTCTGACCCCTTGAAGGTCCCGACGCGCGACGCGTCCTCGACCGTTTCCCTTTCCCGGTCGACCTGCGCGCGCCG